>SHXQ01000006.1 GCA_009693255.1 Methylotenera sp.
TAGGATTGAGATAAAACTTGAGGGTGCGCAACAATGTGCTGGTATCTTGCCGATGGCTCATGTTAAAAACTTTCAGGGAATAGGTTAAAAAAGATCAAGGCTGCATTATACCTGACATTATCTACTGTCATTGCCGCACTGCTCTCGCAGTGACAGCTTTACAACATCAATGCATCGGCCAAAAAGCGCACTTCACCGGTGGCCAAGTTATAAACACCGCCTATCATGCCAATTTCCTTGGCGGCCAGCATGTCTTGAATAATATCGCTGCTATGCATAATTTCATTCATTTGTACTTGCACATTTAACGCGCAGACCTTATCAACAAAGCTAAAATTGCTTGAATCGCGCTGTGCTGAAGTGGTTTTTTCCATGCGCACGGCCGGTCGTATCAGATTAATAATTTCGCCTATATGGCCTTCTCTAAAATTATCGCAGGCGGCTTTCACCGCGCCACAATCGGTATGGCCGAGCACCACAATCAACTTACTGCCTAAATACTTAGCGCTAAACTCAAGACTGCCTATGCATTTATCTGAAGCAATATTACCGGCCAGCCTTACACTAAAAATATCCCCCAAAGCCTGATCAAACAGGATTTCAACCGGCGCACGCGAATCACTACAACTGAGCACCGAAGCAAAAGGATGCTGCCTATCTTTGGTCATGTGCACCAAACTCAACATGTCTTTATTGGCACTTAAATTGTTAGTAAATCGGTGATTGCCTTCTACTAAAATATCGAGCGCCTCTTGTGGAGTCATTTTGTCGCGATTAAGTAAAGGGTGCTGATACATGAGGCATTCCAGTTAATTAGGGATGGCTAAATTATACCTTGAGACGGATACACTGCTCCTACAATAAAACTAAAAAGCCGGACCAGAGATCAACCACAACTGACCATGCTCTACCAATTTTTCATCCGCATGGCGCAAGTGCGCTTGGCTGGTGCCTAAGTAGTAGCGGCGCTTGCCGTCGAACCATGAAGCTTTGCTTAATAAAGCGGTCACTTCAATAATGCCAGAGTGCTCTTCATCTATGGTCATGAAATCGGCAGTACCCAGCTTAAATAGTTTAGGGTTAGCCTCAAACAGCTTGCTGGTTTTATTGGTTTGTGGCTCAAATAACCAGATGGCCGCCAAATGCTCATGTTCACCTGGGTCTTCTTCCAACAACACACGTCCATCCCCATCCACAGTTAAATTATCAAACATTTTTGCGCCTATTTTGCTCGCATGGATTTTAGTGGTGACGTTACCGCCCGCTTGTGGATTGTTAATGTCATCAAACACTAATTGACTTAAGCGGCTATCACCGCCTATTTTATCGGTGGTATTAAACCAAAACACATGGCTATTTAAGGTATCCCACGCACCATCTTCTGGGCGGGCAAAGCCAGTGGCACCTAGTTTTTGCGCTTCTAGTCTTAATGTTTTGCCGTCTAAGTTAGCCATATTAGGCAAAGCCACTAAACCAAACCGCTCACCCATTACTTTTACCGCATACAGTTGGCCGCCCACTAATCCTGCTTGCTGTATCACGTTGCCTACTTTGCTTTTGTTGCCTTAGTACACCAATAGCAAACCGTTTTGAATATCATCCAAACCTATTACTAACGTATTATCACTACTGGCAGGGTTAGCCAATAAGTTTTCCCAAGCAATGTGGCCAAAATCTGCTAGTTCATAACTTATACCATTGGGTGCACGGGCAAAGGCACGGCCACCGGCTTTGTCTTCTTCACCATTTAAAAATAACTGGCCTGCATAGCCTTTACTGGTTGCGGCGTTATAAAATGCTGAGCTTGGCGCTAAGTCTGCAGAGCACAAACGGTTAAAAGGTTTCACAACGCCTACGGGCAAGGTTGCATGGACTAAATCAGCCCCGCTTTGTACCTTTAAGCTTTCCACATCTATCACCCAGCGCGATACAAACACCCTTTTTTGGCCGTGGGCACGTACTGCGCCTTTATCTGGCGACAATTCATGGTTCATCAATAAGGTAAACCTGCCATCTGCATTGGCATAAGCGCCTAAGCCATCTGGCACACCCACCATGGCATAACCATTAGCAGCAGTTTCCCCTACTGTGATGACAGCTTGTACTTGCCAATCTTGTGCGAGGGGTGAGATATAAGCCGGTGCAGCAATACTGGAATTAGTATAAAGAAGTGTAGTAAATAAAACGGAAAGTAGTATTTTCATAAAATGACCTTTACTTTTTCACAAGAAAAAACCCGCCGAAGCGGGTTTTTTCTAACTAAATAACAACTAAGCTAAGCTACAACTTAGAATGAGTACTGACCGCGAACCATGACCAAATCTTCATTATCAATTGCATTTAAACTTGTTGTGCTCCTAACACCCGATACTTTACTACCCACATCCACTGGATAGAAAGCATTGTCAAATTTAGTATGCGTGTAGTTCAATTTAACTAGCATATTTGGATTCATGACCCATTTAATGCCTGCAGTGTATGATTTTGCACCACCACCACAATTACCGCCATCTATTAACGTTGTTGATGCGCCACTTGAACTATATGTACATTCATCAATCTTGCCAGTAGTCCAAGTGTTAGTTGTACCTTGGAAGCGTGATTTTCCTGAGCCTGTATTATAGGTATTGTTTACATCAAACGAGTCAACACGGAAACCTACTTCCCACAAACCGTAGCCTGTGCCAGTGTCCATATTAAACTCGCTCTTTGGTTTTAGGGTACCAAATGCACCTTTTTTGTATGCATCAGCATAAGATTCTCCAGTAAGGATCCATAATGCTTCTGCATACCATGTATTTACATCAGCACCCATGATAGAACCATTTATACCATCTCGGGCTGTTGCACCTTGATCATTTGCTTCATAAGAAGCTTTTGAGAATTCACCTTGTAGCTTGAAGTTTTTATAAGTAGCAATACCTTCTAACCCTACATTATCAGTGTGTACAGAAGAAGTGTTAGGTGAATTCAAATTATAGCCGGTAGTTGTACCTGCACCTCCTAAAGCAACTGACCCAACTTCTTGGCCTGCAACTTGCATACGATAAGCATTGGCTATACCGCGGCCACCACTTGTGAAGGCAAAAACTGTCCCACGTGGGTTCGATTCACCAGTACCAGATGTGTTGCTTGATGTTGCTGTTTGCAATTGGTAGTTTGAGTTATAGCCAGCAAGACCAGCGTGAAGCACCATATCTTTATTGCCCATAATTTCTGCAAAGTTTACAGTTACACGACCCGCAGTAGAAACACTACTGTCTTTTTGTGATAGTGCGGCATCATTCATCTGGAATACATCAGCCTGGTAAGTAAATCCAGGAAGCTCACCATGAACCATCGCACCCATGCGTTTAGCTGGCACATTTTGGTCAACATATGATCTTTCCATGAAGTCAATGTTATTTGAGCTAGTTTGTTGCTCTAAACCAAATGGCACTTTAAATTTACCAAATTTCAAGCCTAACTTCTCATATTTATTTACATCAATGAATGCTTCATCAAGTAAAGTAGTACCTGTAATGTTACTTTGTAACAAGTAGTCAGCAATACCGCCGATACGGCCTTTAATACCAACACGGGCACGTCTTACGTCAAAATGACTTGCTATAGATTTAGTATCTACGTCTTGACCGTATGGATAACCGACAGTACCAGTGCCAAATTCACCAGAATCGTTATAACGTGCATCAAAATGCATACGACCTGTTAAAGCGACAGTATTTTTGCCATCGCCACTTGAAAGTATAAATGCACCGTCTTTTTCTTTAATAGATGGTGATGTTAATTTTTTTGCAGCAACAGCTTCTTTTTCACCAGTACGACCTTTTTGTAAAAGCGCACCTTCTTCTTCAGTCAATATGCCTTTTGCAATCAACGCATTCAAAATATCATCTGTTGAATCGGCCATTGCATTAACACTGAAACCCATCACCATTGAACCTGCCAATGTTGCTGCTACTAAACTACGTAGTTTAAAGTTCATTCGAAATTCCCTCGCTTAAAAATAAAAAATCATACTGCTTTCTCAACCCGAGTGATTTTGTGGTTTAAATATGACAATTTGATGACAGAGAGTGAATTAAGTGAATGTAAACGACAATCTGTTGTATTTTTGCAACACAGGAAAAAGGCGTGCCACCACTCGATAGATGGTGTTGCCGTTAGGTCGGGTTAGGGAACAAGCAGGGGTTATTAGGAGCGGTCTATGGCCGCTCCTAATATGAAGGTATAGATGAAAATTAGCTTTCTGCGCGCATGTGCGGGAATAAAATCACATCTCTGATACTTGCGCTGTCGGTAATCATCATTACCAAGCGGTCTATACCAATGCCGCAGCCACCAGCCGGTGGCATGCCGTATTCTAGGGCGCGAATAAAGTCGGCATCGTAGAACATCGCTTCGTGGTCGCCCGCTTCTTTAGCTTTCATTTGTGCGTGAAAACGTGCGGCTTGGTCTTCGGCATCGTTTAACTCACTAAAGCCATTGGCAATTTCACGACCAGTGACAAATAACTCAAAACGCTCAGTAATCTCAGGATTGCTGTCCGATGCCCTAGCCAAGGGCGACACTTCTACGGGGTAGTCAATAATATAGGTAGGCTCCCACAATTGGCTTTCTGCCGTTTCTTCAAACAAGGCTAATTGCAATGCCCCCAAACCAGCATGGTCAAATGGTTTAGTGCCAAATTTTAGAATTTCTGCCCGCAAAAAGTCTGCGTTATTTAATTGCTCTAAGGTGTATTGCGGGGCGTATTTTTGGATGGCGCCAACTATGGTTAACCGTTGAAATGGTTTACTTAAATCTAACTCACGGCCTTGATATTGCAACACCGCTGTACCACGTGCGGCAATGGCGGCAGTACGAATGCAGTTTTCAGTAAAGTTCATCAACCATTGGTAGTCGGTATAGGCCGCATAAAATTCCATCATGGTGAATTCTGGATTATGTCGTACGCTTAAACCTTCGTTTCTAAAGTTACGATTCACCTCAAACACGCGCTCAAAACCACCCACAACCAAACGCTTTAAATAAAGCTCAGGGGCAATACGCATGTACATTTGCATATCTAGCGCATTGTGGTGAGTAATAAATGGTTTGGCAGATGCACCCCCCGGAATAGGGTGCAACATCGGTGTTTCGACTTCTAAAAATTCATTTTGAATCATAAAGTTACGAATCGCCGAGACTACTTTACTGCGCGCCACAAACGTGGCACGGGTTTCTTCGCTGGTGATTAAATCCACGTAGCGTTGGCGGTATTTAACTTCTTGATCTTGCAGACCATGAAATTTTTCTGGTAATGGGCGTAATGATTTGGTCAGCAAGCGTATGGCGGTCACTTTAATAGACAGCTCGCCAGTCTTGGTTTTAAATAAGTGACCGGTTGCGCCTAAAAAGTCGCCTAGATCCCAATGTTTAAATTGCTCATAAACGTCTTCACCGATAATATCTTTAGCCACATATAACTGAATGCGACTGCCGGCATTCGGGCCACTGCCATCTTGCAGGGTGGCAAAGCTGGCTTTACCCATCACGCGTTTTAGCATCATGCGGCCGGCGACCACCACATCAACCGGCGTTGCCTCAAAGGCTTCATTTTCTTTATCGGCATATGCGGCAACTAAATCAGCAGCTTTATGCTGCGGCTTAAAGTCGTTAGGAAATGGCACAGCGCCATTATTTTTTGTGGTTACGCGTAGCACACTCAGCTTTTCACGGCGCTCAGCAATCACGTGATTTTCGTCTATGTGGGCTATTTCATTATTTTGTTCGTTACTCACACTCATACTCCCTGCTTCAAACTTTCAGTAATAAATGGATCAAGGTCGCCATCTAACACGCCTTGGGTATTGCCAATTTCAACACTGGTACGTAAATCTTTAATACGCGATTGGTCGAGCACATAAGACCTAATTTGATGCCCCCAACCAATATCGGTTTTGGCATCTTCTAGCGCTTGTTTATCGGCGTTACGCTTATTCAACTCTAAGGCATATAGCGCACCTTTTAGCATATTCATCGCTTCGGCACGGTTGCGATGTTGCGACCTATCGTTTTGACATTGCACCACCGTATTGGTCGGAATATGCGTAAGTCGTACCGCAGAATCTGTTTTATTAATGTGCTGGCCACCGGCACCACTGGCGCGATAAGTATCTACACGCAAATCGGCTGGGTTGATATCAATCTCAATCGAATCATCCACTTCAGGGAATATCTGCACGCTGGCAAATGACGTGTGACGTTTGGCATTGGAATCAAACGGCGATTTACGCACCAAGCGATGCACGCCACTCTCAGTTCTTAAAGTGCCGTAAGCATAATCACCACTCACCTTAATTGACGCGCCTTTTATCCCGGCCACATCACCATCGGACAGTTCTAGCACTTCTACCTTAAAGCCTTTGCGCTCGGTATAGCGTAAATACATGCGCAACAACATATTGCACCAATCTTGCGCCTCCGTGCCACCACTGCCCGATTGAAACTCAATAAAACAATTATTGGCATCCATCGGCCCTGAAAACATGCGCCTAAATTCCATTTCGGCAATTTGTTTTTCGAGTGCTTCAGAATCTACCGCAACACTTAACAAGGTGTCGTCGTCGCTCTCATCCTTCGCCATGTCAAACAGCTCTTGCGCGTCTTTTAAACCGGCTTGCAAGTTGGCTAAAGACTCTACAATTAATCCTAACTCACGCTTTTCTTTGCCCAGGGCTTGGCTTTTAGCATTATCACTCCAGACTTTGGGGTCTTCTAATAAGCCGTTGACTTCTTCTAGGCGCTGACTTTTAGTTTCAACGTCAAAGATACCCCCTAAGGGCATTATTGCGCTCACCTAAATCGACTAAACGATTGGCGATAATATTGAGTTTTTCGGCTTCCATAACGGCTTATTGATTAGAAAAAAACAAGCATTATACAGCAAAGGCTGGCACGCTTTCATGTTCGCTAAATTAGCGAGGCGCTATGACCACTTCGCCGTCTTCTTTAGTAAATATACCGATATTGGGATTGTCTAAAATAGCTAACACCAACTCTGATGGACGACATAACTTCACCCCCCTTGCCGTGACGACGATAGGCCGATTGATTAAAATTGGGTGTTGTAGCATGGCATCCATTAAAGCACCATCAGATAGACTGGGGTTAGCTAAGCCTAACTCGGCATATGGCGTGCCTTTTTCACGAATCACAGCCCGCACATCACCACCCATAGCGTTAATAAGGGCGACCAAACGCTCACGGCTTGGTGGGGTTTTGACATACTCAATCACTTCAGGCTCTACACCGCTGGCGCGTATCATCGCCAAGGTATTGCGCGAGGTGCCGCAAGCGGGATTATGGTAAATAGTCACCGTCATCTACTTCTCCTTAAGTTGTTTCATACCACTGGCGGCTACCATTGACAATCGCCACTACAGACAGCATCACCGGCACTTCAATTAACACGCCCACCACTGTGGCAAGCGCCGCACCTGAATTAAAGCCAAACAAAGCAATGGCCGTTGCCACCGCCAACTCAAAGAAATTAGAGGCGCCAATTAAAGCTGACGGGCCAGCCACGCAGTGCGCTACTTTAAATTGCTTATTCAACCAGTATGCCAACATGGCGTTGAAATACGTTTGAATAAGAATAGGCACAGCCAACAAACCGATGACAATAGGCTGGGCAAGAATCTGTTGCCCTTGGAAACTAAACAATAAAACTAACGTCAGCAACAATGCGCCCAGTGATACAGGGTGCAGACGTTTAAATGCGCTATCTAAAGCATACCGCCCTTTTCTCAGTAAGGCTTTACGTAATATTTGGCTGACTACTACCGGCACCACAATAAACAACATGACGGAAATCAGCAAGGTATCCCAAGGCACCACTATGCTAGATAAGCCTAACAATAGCACCACAATCGGCGCAAAGGCAAACAACATAATGGCATCATTAATAGCGACTTGTGACAGCGTAAATTTTGGGTCGCCGTCGCATAAGTTACTCCAGACAAATACCATGGCCGTGCAAGGCGCGGCTGCAAGCAAGATGAGCCCAGCAATATAGCTATCTAATTGCTCAACCGGTAACAAATCCGAAAATAAATGACGAATAAACAGCCATGCCAACAAGGCCATTGAAAAAGGCTTAACAAACCAGTTAATGAAAAGCGTGACACCTATGCCTCGGCCATGCGCCAACACATCTTTCATGGCACTAAAATCAATCTTGAGCAGCATAGGAATAATCATCAGCCAAATAAGTAAGGCCACAGGCAAATTCACTTCGGCAATTTTTAAACTACCTACTGCTTGAAAGAAGTTAGGAAAGCCTTTGCCAAGTACTATTCCGACAGCAATACAGCCTAACACCCACCAAGTTAAATTTTTTTCAAAAGCACCAATTTTTGATTGTGTATTGACAGTGGCTTCAGTCATTGGGCGTACTCACTTTTCATGTTAATCAGACTTAATAAAGTTGAAGATTATATCTTAATAAATTTACGACTTTTATGACATTATTACTCGCAGATTTAATCACTGGCGGTTACACTAATTGAAATATAAAATTGAAATAATTTTGAAATAAAATCGTAATAAATTGGGAGAAAAAATATGGCAAATGCTTTTTTTGGTCGATTAATGGCGGCAATATCACCGCGCAGTGATAACTATTTTATATTATTCAACAACTTGGCAGACTGCGCCGTTAAAGGCTCTAAAGTATTAGCCATGATGACTGCAGTGAATGATCCTGTAAAATTCGAAGAGTATTCTGCTGAAATTAGAAAAATAGAATCAGAAGCTGATGAATACACCAAAGAAATTCTGACTTCCCTGCACAAAACCTTTATTACGCCATTTGATCGCCGTGAAATTCGTGAACTCGCCATGGCGTTAGACGACATTATTGATTACATGGAAGATATTCCTCAAAGCGCTAAAATTTACGGTCACAGTAACTTTACGCCTGAAATGGTGGCGCTCGGTCAAATTTTATTACGTGCCTCAGAAAAAGTTCGCGATGCAGTCAATATGCTGTCCGACATGAAAAATGCCGAACGTATTTTACGCACCTGCGGAGAAATTAACATTATTGAAGGCGAAGCAGACCATGTGATGCGTGCAGGTATGCACCGCTTGTTTGCTGAAGAATCAGACGCACGGACAATTATTCGCTCAAAAGAACTTTACGATCTATTTGAAATGGCCGTTGATAGCTGCGAGGATGTTTCAGACGTCATTCATGGTGTCGTGTTAGAACGAATTTAAGGGGCCCGCTATGGATCACGCAATTCTCATCATAGGCCTACTCGTTTTTGTTGCCCTGATCTTTGACTTCATGAACGGCTTTCACGACGCAGCAAACTCTATTGCGCTGATGGTTTCAACGCGATTACTTACCCCTCAGGCGGCTGTGGTTTGGGCGGCATTTTTTAACTTAGTCGCTTTTTTATTTTTTGGCCTACATGTTGCTAACACCGTTGGTAAAGGCATTATCTCCAAAGAAATTATTGATAATGCAGTGATTTTTGGTGCATTGAGTGGGGCTATTTCTTGGAATCTGATTACCTGGTGGTTTGGCATTCCATCTTCATCATCACACGCATTGGTCGGCGGCTTAGTTGGCGCAGGCGTTGCTAAAGCTGGCACCGGCGCAATTGTGGCGGCAGGCCTCATTAAAACGTCAGCCGCCATTATTCTTTCACCACTGTTTGGCATGTTACTCGCGCTCATACTGATGGTATTTGTATTGTGGGTATACGAAAAATCATCTCCCTACCCGACCGAACGCATGTTTAACAAATTGCAATTTGTCTCATCATCCCTCTATAGCTTAGGTCATGGCGGCAATGATGCTCAAAAAACCATGGGCATTATTGCTGTATTGCTCTACGCCAACGGTTATATGCAAGGCGACTTTCATGTGCCGTTTTGGGTGGTCATCTCGTGCCAAATTGCCATGGCACTCGGCACCTTGTTTGGCGGTTGGCGCATTGTTCGCACCATGGGTATGGGTATCACTCGGATTCGTCCTTCTGGCGGTTTTTGCGCGCAAACTTCTGGCGCTATTGCTCTATTTATTGCCACTTCACTCGGCATTCCAGTATCGACCACGCACACCATTACTGGAGCAATTATTGGCGTAGGCTTATCTAGGCGCGTTTCAGCCGTTCGCTGGGGTCTGGCCTCACGCATTATTTGGGCTTGGGTGCTCACCATTCCTTGCGCAGGCTTAATTGCTGCAATTAGCTATCACCTTGGACGTAGTTTTTTATAGCCAATAATTTTTAGTGTTATCTAGCTGTGAATCTTAATAGTAAAGACGCATTTACATCTCACTGAAACGGTTAGTTCACTCTTTGTCATAAACTTGTCATAATTGTTGTTTAATATTCACCTCAGTTTAAGAAACAACTTTTAACTTTGATGGAGGTGATATGAATACTGTACTAAAAAAATCCATGAGCATTGCAGCTTTAGTGGCAATGACTTTCGCAAGTTCACACGTACTTGCTGCTGATAAAATCATCGCGATTGATGGTTCAAGCACGGTCTACCCTATTACTGAAGCGATGGCTGAAGAATTTCAAAAAGTATCAAAAGTTAAAGTGACTGTTGGTGAATCTGGTACTGGCAGCGGCTTTAAAAAATTCTGCCGCGGTGAAACAGATATCTCTGATGCATCACGCCCGATTGCACAAAAAGAAATTGATGCCTGTAAAGAAGCGGGTGTTCAATACATTGAATTGCCGATTGCATTTGATGCCTTAACTGTTGTGGTTAACGCAAAAAATGATTGGGTAAAAAGCTTAAGCGTGGCTGAATTAAACAGCATGTGGAAACCAGGTTCTAGCGTTAAAAACTGGAAACAAGTAAACCCAGCTTACCCAGATAAAGCCTTGGCTTTATACGGCCCAGGTACGGCCTCTGGTACCTTTGATTATTTTACTGAAGCAATTAACGGCAAAGCAAAAGCAAGCCGTACTGACTTCACGCCATCAGAAGATGATAACGTGTTGGTACAAGGTGTTTCAGGTAACGCAGGTGGCTTGGCTTACTTTGGTTATGCCTATTACGAAGCTAACAAAGATAAATTAAGAGCTATCCCTATTATTGCAAAAGCGGGCGCGCCAGCAGTAATGCCATCACCTGAATCAGTTAAAAATGCGAGCTATCAGCCCCTTGCTCGCCCATTGTTCATTTACGTGAATGCAACAGCTGCTGCATTTAAACCTGAAGTTAAAGCGTTTGTTAACTTCTACTTAGAAAATGCGCCTAAATTAGTCGCCGAAGTGAAATATGTGCCTTTGCCAACTGAAGACTACGTAGCAGTTAAAGAGCACTTTAAAGCCATGAAGCCAGGTACTGGTTTTGGTGGTAAAAACGAAGTAGGTGTTAAAATTAAAGATTTAATCAATAGAATTAAGTAAGTTACGCAAGCAAAAAGGATCGGTAGTCACCGATCCTTTTTTTATTTAGACCTTTTATCTAACCGTATAAACTCGTTACAATCATAGAAGTCTTATATGAACACTGCCACCAATATGCTGAACCACCTGACAGACTTGACGATTAGCCCGCGTTTGGCTAAAAATCTCCGTAGAAATATTAAAGAGCGCATCATTGAGTTTATCTTAATGCTAGCCGCACTTTCAGCCGTATTTACTACCTTTTCCATTGTGGCGATTCTTTTATATGAGTCCTTTGGTTTCTTTAAGACGGTTTCTCTCGTTGAATTCTTTACCGGCACAGAATGGACGCCACTGTTTGAAGACGCCCATTACGGCATCATGCCACTCATTTCCGGCACGCTTACCACCTCATTGGTAGCCCTCGCCCTTGCAGTACCGGTAGGGACCATTGCGGCAATTTATCTTTCTGAATTTGCCTCACATAAAACCCGTGAAATTACCAAACCGATTTTAGAGCTGTTAGTCGGCGTACCGACCATTGCCTTTGGCTACTTTGCCCTGCTTTTTGTCACACCGCTTTTACAGAAAATATACCCCGATTTACCTGGCTTCAACATGCTGAGCGCCGGGCTGGTAATGGGCGTCATGATTGTGCCCTACATTGCTTCAGTAGCAGAAGATGCCATGCGCGCCGTGCCTATGAGCATGCGTGAAGGCTCTTATGCCATGGGTGCAACCCGTTTTCAAACCGCTCTTCGCGTTGTCACCCCTGCTGCCACTTCTGGCATTGTGGCGGCTTATATTTTGGCGGTTTCTCGTGCCGTCGGTGAGACCATGGTCGTCGCAGTCGCGGCGGGTCAACAACCAACGCTCACATTCAACCCAATCGATGGCGCTGCCACCATTACCGCTTATATTGTGCAGGTGGCGATGGGCGATTTGCCACACGGCAGTATTGGTTATCAAAGTATTTTTGCCGCAGGCTTAGTTCTGTTTGCCATGACACTCTGTTTCAATCTAATTGGCCATGTGGTGCGTAAAAAATATAGGGAGCAATATTAATGGCACAGCAAGATTCTCAAGGCACTAGCCCGCCAGCCCACGCATCCACACTTGGCAATTTAACTGCAGTGCGCGAGATGATACAGCGCCATAAGCGCAGCGATATTGTGTTTGCGTCGATAGGCTTACTGGCTTTGATGCTAGGCTTACTCACCTTGCTAACGCTATTTATTGACTTAGTCATGGATGGCTACCCGCGCTTCAACCTGCAATTTTTTAGCGACTATCCCTCACGTCGCGCTGGTAGTGCCGGCTTACTCTCCGCTTGGGTGGGTTCCGTATTGGTCATGAGCATCACATTTCTAACAGCAGTGCCGGTGGGCGTTGGTGCGGCAGTGTACTTAGAAGAATATGCGCCTAAAAATTGGTTTTCTGACCTGATTGAAATTAACGTGTCTAACCTTGCTGGCGTGCCTTCTATTATTTACGGCTTATTGGCATTAGGCTTGTTTGTCTATGGCTTAGGTTTAGGACAAAGTATTGTCACTGCAGGCTTAACACTCGGTTTATTGATTCTGCCGATTGTGATTGTGTCTACCCGTGAAGCGATACGCGGTATTCCTGTGGCCATTCGTGAAGCGGCTTATGCGGTAGGTGCAACTAAATGGCAAGTAGTGAGCGACCATGTGGTGAAATACTCACAAGGCGGCATTTTAACTGGCGTCATTATTGGTATGTCACGGGCGATTGGTGAAACCGCGCCTATCATCACCATAGGCGCACTGACCTTTATTGCCTTTTTGCCACCATCGCCAATTACTGAAGTTGCGCCTTACCTGAATTTTGAGTGGCTGAGTTCTGGCTTTACCGTATTGCCCATTCAAATGTTTAACTGGCTATCACGCCCAGACCACGCGTTTCATACCAATGCTGCGGCCACTGGTGCCATTATTATTGTGGTCACGCTACTGATGAACGGTACGGCGATTTACTTGCGCTATCAAATTCGTAAAAACATTAAATGGTAAAAATGACTGATTTTTGAGTCTTTATCCTACTTAACATTAAAAGAGATACCTATGGTTACTACTTCAACACCGCTAAAAGCAGAATCAAAAAATCTGAATTTTTATTATTCAAATGGCCATCAAGCCCTAAAAAGCGTCAACATGCCAATTTATGAAAATAAAATTACCGCCTTGATTGGTCCTTCAGGTTGCGGCAAGTCCACTTTTTTACGTTGCTTTAACCGCATGCATGATTTATACCCTGGCAATAAATATGAGGGACAAATCGTCATGCACCCGGACAACACCAATATATTAGCGGCAGGTGTAGACCCGATTGAAGTGCGCATGCGCATTAGTATGGTATTTCAAAAACCAAACCCATTTCCTAAAACTATCTTTGAAAACGTGGCCTATGGCCTACGTGTACGTGATGAAAAAAATAAACGGGTCGTGGCAGATAAAGTTGAAGAGGCGCTTAAGGGCGCTTCATTATGGAATGAAGTCAAAGATCGCTTGGACGACTTGGCTTTTAACTTATCTGGCGGCCAACAACAGCGCTTATGTATTGCCCGCGCATTGGCTACCGACCCTGAAATTATGTTGTTTGATGAACCGACTTCAGCACTAGACCCAATTGCAACCGCAAACATTGAAGAGTTGATGGATGAGCTGCGTGGTAAATTAACCATATTAGTCGTGACGCATAATATGCAACAAGCTGCCCGAATTTCTGATTACACCGCTTATATGTACTTGGGTGAGATGATGGAGTATGGCGATACCGATACGATTTTCACCCGTCCAGTGCGCAAAGAGACTGAAGATTACATTACTGGTAAGTTCGGTTAACTCTAAAAAATTAAATGCTTTTATCTAGTGAACACCTAACAAGATTTTGAAAGGATTAAGTGATGTCATCTGAACATATTTATAAACAGTACGACGCGGAATTAGAGGCGGTGCGCGCCAAGGTGCTTGAAATGGGCAGCCTAGTTGAGAAACAAATTATAGATGCCATAGAATCATTGGTGAAATCTAACACCGTACTTGCGGAAATGGTCATTAAAAAAGACCATCTAGTCAATGCGCTTGAAGTACAAGTGGATGAAGACTGCAGCCATATTATTGCACGTCGACAACCTGCTGCTGGTGATTTGCGCATGATATTGATGATGATTAAAACCATTACCGATTTAGAGCGCATTGGTGACGAAGCGGCAAAAATTGCCCGTTTCTCACAAAAAACCATAGAAACAGATCGCATGTGGACGCCCCGCTTTGCTGAAATTAAAACCATGGCTAACTTAGCGCGTGAAATGTTGCACATGGCACTAGATGCCTTTGCCCGCTCGGACGCGACCAAGGTATTAGAAATCGCGCAAATGGATCAAAATCTTGATGAGTATTATCAAATGACCATACGTCACCTCATCACCTTTATGTTAGAAGATCCACGCGCCATTTCAATGTCATTAGAGGTGTTATTTATTGCTAAAGCGATTGAGCGCATTGGTGACCATGCGAAAAATATCTCGGAATATGTGGTGTATATGGTGAAGGGCAAAGATGTTCGCCATATCAGCATGGAAGAAATAGCTGTTGAGATTAATAAAGATTAATCTTTACGTCTTAAAACTGAGCTAGATCAACAAAAAAATCCAGCAGTTGCTGGATTTTTTTCTTACACTTCACAACTCAACCCACACCCATAGCAACCTTTGAATTTTTCTGTGTGACTGATTGATGAATGTAATATGAAGGTTTTTTGACGCTAGTGGCAGACTAAGCTTGATTATTTAACACCATATTTAGTGTCAGCCACCCCGTATGCAACATGAAACGAATCACCGCTGGGGTAGCGCGTTTTAAATCAAAATCATGGCATTACGCCGTGGCAAGCGTCACCACGGAGGCAATGTCTTCAGCTAACTGTTGCACTAAGGTACGATCTTCACCTTCCACCATCACCCGAATTTTGGCTTCAGTACCAGAAGCTCTCAGTAGCACGCGACCGCGACCAGCAAGGGCTTGTTCTGCCGTTCTTACGGCCGCTTGAATTTGAGCATGATGATCTAAATCTATTTTTTTTGCCGTATTTACATTAATCAGCACTTGCGGGTATAGCCGTAAATCTGCGCTTAAATCGGCTAGTGTTTTGCCACTTAATCTAAGCGCATGCAGCACTTGTAAAGCGGCGATAATGGCATCACCACTGCTGTGTTTATCTAAGGTTAAAATATGCCCTGAATTTTCACCGCCCAGTAGCCATTTTTTTTCATTTAGCAGTGCTAGCACATACCGATCCCCCACTTTAGCGCGGGCAAATGGAATATCATATTTTTGCAAGCCATGCTCTAAGGCAAGGTTGGTCATGAGTGTGCCAGCCACACCACCTTTAAGCTGACCTTTTGCATGTAAGCCTAGTGCAATGATGTAGAGTAACTGGTCACCATCCAGCAAATTGCCTCTAGCATCGACCATCATCACTCGGTCGCCATCACCATCAAAGGCGATACCTAAATCGGCTTGATGTTCCAGCACTGCTGTTTGTAAAGCCTGTGGATGCGTGGATCCCACCTGCTCATTAATATTCAAGCCATCGGGTTTATTACCAATCGAGATGATTTCTGCACCCAGCTCATGAAATACCTCAGGCGCGACATGATAGGTCGCCCCATGTGCGCAATCTAAAACAATTTTTAAGCCACGCAAGTCCATATGGTTAGGGAATGTACTTTTACAAAACTCAATATAGCGACCTGCCGCATCATCGATGCGGCGCGCCCTACCCAGCATAGCTGACTCCATCACCTGCATGGGCTTGTCTAACTCGGCCTCAATAGCATGCTCAATATCATCACCTAACTTTATACCTTCGCTTGAGAAGAACTTGATGCCATTATCGTAATAAGGATTATGCGAGGCTGTAATCACAATGCCGGCTTGCGCACGCAAAGCACGTGTCAGATAGGCGACGGCAGGCGTTGGCATTGGGCCGGTGAATAAAACGTCTACTCCCGCAGCAGACAAGCCCGCTTCTAAAGCGGCTTCTAACATATAGCCAGAAATACGCGTATCTTTGCCAATTAATACCGCTGGATGCGCACCCTTAGTCAAATTTCTGCCGACCTGAGTGAGCACCTTGCCAGCGGCATAGCCTAAACGCATCACAAATTCTGGCGTAATAGGATGCTCACCCACTTTGCCGCGTATGCCATCTGTGCCGAAATATTTTTTTGTCATTATTTAAATTTCCATTTATTGAATAGCAGTCAGCACGCTGAGCGCCTCTACCGTGGCTTTTACATCATGCACACGCAGTATTTTAGCGCCTTTCATGGCAGAAATAACAGCAGCCGCAATGCTGGCAGGTAAGCGCTGACTATCGTCATCGCCGGAGATGACGGACAACACTGATTTTCGCGATAAACCGACCAACAATGGTTGGCCTATCGCAGTCAATTGTTCTAGCTCCTTTAGCAACGCGATATTCTGTGCACGGGTCTTGCCAAAACCAAAACCAGGGTCGAGCAAAATGCGATTTTTAGTGATGCCATGCGCTAATGCCACGCTTAACCTATCCACTAAAAACTGCTTCACTTCGCTGACGACATTGCTATAACTCGGTGCGATTTGCATGGTGTCAGGTTTGCCTTGCATATGCATTAAACACACGCCGACATTGCTATTGGCTACAATATCCAATGCCCCTTGTTCCTGCAAGGCCCGCACATCATTGACCATATCAGCGCCTGCGGCAATCGCTAATCGCATCACTTCTGGCTTATAGCTATCAATTGAAATTGGTACCATGACTAGTTGAGATAAGGCTTCAATCACGGGAATCACCCGACTAAGCTCTTGATCCAGACTGACTGGTACAGCTCCTGGGCGGGTAGATTCCCCGCCTACGTCTAATATATCAGCGCCTTCTGCAATCAATTTTAGTGCGTGCTCAAGGGCTAAATTCGTTGTGGAAAACTGTCCGCCATCAGAAAATGAATCTGGCGTCACGTTGACGATGCCCATCACCTGTGGGCGATTTAGATTAAGCTGGTATTTACCACATTGATAATTCATAGCTGAATTATACTTAAAATAAGCTGCAAAAAAGGGCTAGTTTCCTAGCCCTTTTTTGGTTTAATCCTGATTTGATTAGCCCTAGTTAAGTTTTAGCCGTTGGTTGCGGCGCTGAATTAGACCCGAGTCCTGTTGCACCCGTGTCTTTAGGTGGATTAGCTTTGCTTTGTTTAGGCTTAGGTGGACGCACAGCAATACCTGCCATGATGTCATTGATTTGATCAGCGTCTATCGTTTCATACTCCATCAAAGCGGCTGTCATCGCTTCCACTTTATCCCGATGATCTTCTAATAATTTACGCGCTAAAGCGTATTGCTCATCTAGTATGCGTCGAATCTCCGCATCTACTTTTTGCTGGGTAGCCTCAGAAACGGTTTTAGAGCTCATGTTGCCGAAGAATGAATCTTGCTCACTACCAGTGTAGACCATGGTACCAAGCGCATCAGACATGCCATAACGCGTCACCATATCACGAGCTAATTTAGTGGCACGCTCAAAGTCATTAGACGCGCCGGTAGACATTTGATGCATAAACAGCTCTTCGGCAATCCGACCTCCAAATAAGATAGAAATCTCTTCCAACATTTTGTCTTTGTAATTACTAATCCGATCAAACTCTGGCAACTGCCAAGTTAATCCCAATGCCCAACCACGCGGCATAATGGTAACTTTATGCACCGGATCAGCCTTAGGCAACAACTTAGCCACCACGGCATGACCTGACTCATGGTAGGCCGTATTGCGTCGTTCTTCTTCACGCATGACCATAGATTTACGCTCTGGACCCATATAGATTTTATCTTTGGCGTCCTCAAAATCTTGCATATCTACCGTACGCTTATTACGACGAGCAGCAAACAAGGCCGCTTCATTCACCAAGTTAGCTAAGTCGGCACCTGAGAATCCTGGTGTACCGCGCGCTAAAATATCCGCTTTCACATCAGCGTCAACCGGCACTTTACGCATGTGTACCATTAAAATTTGTTCACGGCCTTTAATATCAGGCAATGCCACCATCACTTGACGGTCAAAACGGCCTGGGCGGAGCAACGCCTTATCTAATACGTCAGCACGGTTAGTTGCGGCAATGACAATGACGCCAGAGTTACCTTCAAAGCCATCCATCTCGACCAACAATTGGTTCAATGTTTGCTCACGCTCATCGTTGCCACCACCGGTACCAGATCCACGACTACGTCCAACCGCATCAATCTCATCAATAAAGATAATGCAAGGTGAGCTTTTCTTTGCTTGCTCAAACATATCTCGCACGCGGGATGCGCCTACCCCGACAAACATTTCAACAAAATCAGAACCGGAAATCGTAAAAAATGGAACTTTAGCCTCACCCGCAATCGCGCGGGCTAATAAAGTTTTACCCGTCCCTGGCGGGCCTACCATCAGCACGCCACGAGGGATGCGGCCCCCTAGTTTTTGGAATTTAGTTGGATCGCGTAAAAACTCAACAATTTCCGTCACTTCTTCTTTGGCTTCATCGCAACCCGCGACATCGGCAAAGGTCGTTTGATTATTACTTTCGTCTAGCTGACGTGCTTTGCTTTTACCAAATGAGAATGGTCCACCACCTTTGCCGCCCCCTTGCATTTGGCGCATGAAAAATATCCAAACCCCAATCAACAAGATCATGGGGAACCATGACACAAAAAGGCTCATCAAGAACGATTGTTCTTCATCTGGCTTAGCTTCCACCATTACGTTGTTTTTAAGTAAATCAGAGACTAACCATGGATCTGTTGGCGCATAGGTGTTGAATTTTTTACCGTCATGTGTCGTACCGCGCAAAACGCGGCCGTCAATTTGCACCTTAGCAATGCGTCCATCTTTGACTTCTTGAATGAATTGTGAATATACAACTTGGTTATCTGCGCCATTTTTCACGCCAGATATATTAAAAACGGCCAATAACACCGTGGCAATCGCTAACCAAATGGCCACATTCTTAAATAGGTTGTTCAAAATCTTATTCCTTTTTAAAAGGGGTAACTTATTTTATATTCTATGCTTAAAACTAAGCTTGCTGTCATTAAATAACACTATATTTAGCCGCTACTCGCTTATCTGCGTCTTGGTTTATTTCCGACCTAGGCCCAGCAAATACACTTCACTACTTCTACCGCGTGACGCTTTTGGTTTACGTGTGACCACCTTATCAAACATTGTCCGCATATTGCGTAAAATGTCGTCAAAACCTTCACCGATAAACACCTTGACCAAAAAGTTACCACTTGGTTTCAACCAGTCTTTACTGAATTCCAGCGCCAATTCGGTTAAATAAGCCGCACCTGCTTGGTCAACAATAGTGATACCTGTGATATTGGGTGCCATATCAGCAATTACAAGGTCTACTTGCTTACCATTTAAACTATTTTCCAATTGTTTTAGTACGACATCTTCACGAAAATCACCTTGGATAAATTCCACGCCTTTAATCGGCTCCATGGCCAAGAGATCTAAGGCGATAATTCGACCTTGACCCTTTAAGCGTTGCACAGCAACTTGCGACCAACTGCCTGGGGTTGCACCTAAGTCTACAATCGTCATGCCCGGCTTGATCAGCTTATCCTTGTCATCAATTTCAGTCAATTTATAAGCGGCGCGCGCTCTATAGCCTTCTTTTTGTGCGCGCTTCACAAATTCATCATTGATATGTTCATGTATCCAAGCTTTGCTGGAAGGTTTTAGTTTCATCTGTTAAACTTCGCCATATCAATCAATACTGTATTCAAGAAAACCCCAAAGAAGAAACCAACGTGAACTCAAAACAAATTAGCTACTTACGTGGCCTTGCTCACCCCTTAAACCCCGTCGTCATGATTAGCAATAAAGGCTTATCAGAGAGCGTGATGAAAGAAATAAACGTTAACTTAGACGCGCATGAGCTCATTAAAATTAAAGTGATGATTGACGATAAAGCAATCCGCAGTCAAATGCTAACAGATATTTGCACGCAAACTGGCGCGGTGGCGGTACATCAGATTGGGAAACAACTGGTCGTCTATCGCCAGTCTACTAAACCAAAAATCGTAGTCCCACAGAAGTAAATCTTTACTTTTTAAGCACCACCACAAAACCTAGCAAGCATTGCACCACATAAGCAATGCTTGCTACGCCATGCCAAGTTTTAAATCTATCAGAAAATACGCTCTGCATCACATCACTGGGCAAGGCATCCGCCTTTAATTGCGCCAATATCGGTTGAATACCAAAGTGGCCTGCTAGCACCAGTAAAAGCATCAGTAATACTGCCCAAAAATACGATTGTTTCAGCGCACTTGTGCCATAAGCGAACAAGCGTTGCAGCAATAAGAAAAATGCAGAAAATAATCCTAAGTAAGACAGCTCATTAAAAAACTTGCCGGCTAACTGCCCGGCTAACTGAGCATCTGCCAGCGTGTTGAATAGCACATAAGCGACTGCACCTATTGCCCACAAAGCCCCTACCCATAAGGTAATCACAATTAAGCTCAATTTGTCTGACCAATTATTTTTCATAAAACACTACCTTCCAATTAAAGGAACAACTAGCATTATTAAATGTATTGAACGTCCAAAATCTCATACTCTTTAACACCGCCTGGTGCCATCACTTCAGCCACATCGCCTTCTGACTTACCAATTAAACCACGTGAAATTGGCGAGCTGATGGAAATTTTACCATTTTTGATATTGGCCTCATCGTCACCGACAATTTGATAGGTAATAATCGTGCCACTATCCAAATCTTCTATTCTCACAGTAGACCCAAATACACAACGTCCGTCTGCATGTAGCGTTGTTGGATCAATCACCATCGCATTAGAAAGCTTGGCTTCAACTTCCGAAATTCGGCCTTCAATAAAACTTTGACGTTCTTTCGCTGCCTCGTACTCGGCATTTTCAGACAAATCCCCCTGTGCGCGTGCTTCCGCAATCGCCTGAATAATGTAAGGTCTATCCACGCTGCGCAAACGCTGTAACTCTTCTTTTAATTGCGCGGCACCTTTAACGGTAACGGGTATTTGGATAACTGCCATGTTGAAAAACCTCTGAGTAAAAAATAAACCACACCCAATCTGAGTGTGGCTTTTAAAGTCTAAAATTAAATAACGCTGTTTAAAAAATCTAGCTGAAGTGTATTTTAAGTAAGCTTTTTATGCAAGTCTTGCAGGGATTCTACCGTCAATTCTTGCATGTGCGCCATACCAACACAAGCGGCTTTTGCACCGGCTAAGGTCGTGTAATAAGTCACTTTATTTTGCAAAGCGCTACGACGAATTTCATAGGAATCAGCTACCGCACGCTTATCTTCTGTGACGTTAACAATAAAGCTAATGTCCCCATTCTTAATCATATCGACAATATGTGGACGGCCTTCAGCCACCTTATTCACAGAGGCCACTTTTAGCCCGTTGGCTGTCAGTGCCGTGGCGGTGCCTTTAGTTGCGACTAATTCAAAGCCTAAATCATGCAAGGCATGGGCAATTTCAACCACTTTATTGTAGTCTTCTTTGCGCACACTAATAAATGCTCGACCACCTTCAGGTAACTTTGTCGATGCGCCTAATTGTGACTTAAGAAAAGCCTCGGCAAAAGTGGTGCCAACGCCCATGACTTCACCGGTAGACTTCATCTCTGGACCTAAAATAGTATCCACCCCAGGAAATTTAATGAAGGGGAACACTGCTTCTTTTACCGAATAGAATGGTGGAATAATCTCACGGGTAACGCCTTGCGCTTTAAGTGAAGTCCCTATCATGCAACGCGCCGCTACTTTAGCCAACTGTAGACCGCAGGCCTTAGAAACAAACGGCACGGTTCTTGATGCGCGCGGATTGACCTCTAACACGAATACCGTTTTCCCTTGAATGGCGAACTGCACATTCATCAAGCCCACCACACCCAAGGCACGTGCCATTTGTTTGGTTTGATCGCGCAATTCGTCTTGCAATTTAGCCGACAAACTATAAGGCGGTAATGAGCAGGCTGAATCACCTGAGTGAACGCCCGCTTGCTCAACGTGCTCCATAATGCCGCCGATAATCACATCGCCAGTATTGTCGCACAGCGCATCAACATCGACTTCCAGCGCATCATTCAAGAATCTATCCAGCAATACTGGGGACTCGTTTGAGACTTTTACCGCTTCACGCATATAGCGTTCTAATTGTGACTGCTCTTGCACGATCTCCATCGCCCGCCCGCCCAGCACATAACTTGGGCGCACAACGAGTGGGTAACCAATTTCCAATGCCAATCGTATCGCTTCTTCTGGCGTTCTGGCAGTGCGGTTTGGCGGCTGTTTTAAGCCTAACTCTTGCAACATTTTTTGAAAACGCTCACGGTCTTCCGCTTTATCAATTGCGTCTGGCGTAGTGCCAATAATCGGCACGCCGGCTTTTTCTAAAGCGCGTGCAAGTTTTAACGGTGTTTGACCACCATATTGCACAATCACGCCCACGGGTTTTTCTAAGGCAACGATTTCCAATACATCTTCTAAGGTAACCGGTTCAAAATATAAACGGTCTGAAGTATCATAATCCGTTGAAACCGTTTCAGGATTACAGTTGACCATAATCGTTTCATAGCCATCTTCACGCATCGCAAACGCGGCATGTACACAGCAATAGTCAAACTCAATACCTTGGCCGATTCTGTTTGGTCCGCCACCTAAAATCATGATTTTTTTATTATTGGTGGGCGCAGCTTCGCACTCTTCTTCATAAGTAGAATACATATAAGCGGTATTGGTTGAAAACTCCGCCGCGCAAGTATCCACGCGTTTATACGCTGGACGCACCTGCAACGCTTGTCTATAAGCACGCACCGCATGTTGATCGGTATTGAGTAGTGTGGCTAACCGTCTATCAGAAAAACCACTGCGTTTTAATTTAAGCATGGCGGATTTGTCTAAGTCCGCAATTTGCTTGCCTTTAAGCGCTTGCTCTCGGTCAATTAAATCTTTAATTTGCACTAAGAACCAGTGGTCTATTTTGGAAATGTCATAGACTTGAGCGACAGTCATGCCCATTCTGAAAGCGTCTCCCACGTACCAAATACGCTCAGGGCCTGGCACACCCATTTCTTTGGTAATGGTGTCTAAATCTGTGGTTTTTTCATCCAAGCCATCAACGCCAACCTCTAGTCCGCGCAAGGCTTTTTGGAATGATTCTTGGAAAGTACGGCCGATCGCCATCACCTCACCCACCGATTTCATTTGCGTAGTTAAGCGAGAATCGGCTTGTGGGAATTTTTCAAAAGCAAATCTAGGGATTTTTGTGACCACGTAATCAATCGATGGCTCAAACGATGCTGGTGTAGCACCGCCAGTAATCTCATTTCTGAGTTCGTCTAAGGTGAAGCCGACAGCAAGTTTCGCCGCCACTTTTGCAATTGGAAAACCGGTTGCTTTTGAAGCAAGTGCTGATGAACGAGATACGCGTGGATTCATCTCAATAACAATCATACGGCCATCTTCTGGATTAATCGCGAACTGTACGTTTGAGCCACCGGTATCTACGCCAATTTCACGCAACACCGCCAATGAGGCATTGCGCATGATTTGATACTCTTTATCCGTTAAGGTCTGTGCAGGCGCTACCGTGATTGAATCACCCGTGTGTACGCCCATAGGGTCTAAGTTTTCAATCGAGCAAATGATAATGCAGTTGTCTGCAGAATCACGCACCACTTCCATCTCGTATTCTTTCCAACCCAACAAAGATTCTTCAATCAACAACTCTTTGGTTGGCGACGCGTCTAGACCGCGTTCGCAGATAGTCATAAACTCTTCACGGTTATAGGCAATACCACCGCCACTTCCGCCCATGGTAAATGATGGGCGAATAATCGCTGGGTAACCAATACTGGGCTGCACTTGCAAAGCCTCTTCCATGCTATGGGCAATCACTGAGCGCGCAGAACCCAAACCAATTTTGGTCATGGCTTCTTTGAATTTTTGACGATCTTCCGCTTTATCAATCGCCTCTTTTGAGGCGCCGATCAACTCAACCTTGTATTTGGCTAGCACGCCATGTTTGTCTAGATCCAATGCGCAGTTGAGTGCTGTTTGCCCACCCATAGTTGGCAGCAAAGCATCAGGACGCTCTTTAGCGATGATTTTTTCAACCACTTGCCAAGTCACAGGCTCAATGTAAGTCGCATCGGCCATTTCCGGGTCAGTCATAATCGTGGCTGGGTTAGAGTTCACTAAAATAACGCGATAACCCTCTTCACGCAGCGCTTTACAGGCTTGTGCGCCAGAGTAATCGAACTCGCAAGCTTGACCAATCACAATTGGACCTGCGCCGATAATTAAAATACTTTTTATGTCTGTACGTTTTGCCATAGCTTTAATTGGTAGTCGTTGGTCGTTGGTCGATAGTTAATACCTCTGCGAGGCAGGGTCTAACTACAGTCTAACGACTAGAGACTAACGACTGCTCTCCATCATTTCAATAAATTGATCAAACAAATAACTCATCTCAGTTGGGCCTGGACTGGCCTCAGGGTGACCCTGAAAGCTAAATGCAGGCTTATCCGTGCGCGCAATACCTTGCAAACTGCCATCAAACAATGAGATGTGGGTAGTTCTAATATTGGCCGGCAAGCTGTTTGCATCCACAGCAAAACCATGATTTTGACTCGTAATATAGACCCGTTTTGTTTTTGTATCCTGCACAGGATGATTTGCACCATGGTGACCAAATTTCATTTTGTGTGTTTTAGCCTTGCTGGCTAAAGCCAACAACTGATGCCCCAAACAAATACCAAATGTCGGCACGCCTGCATCTACAATTGTTTTAATCGCCGCAATGGCATAATCACAAGGTGCAGGATCGCCCGGGCCGTTTGACAAAAATACGCCATCAGGCTTGTAGGCCAGGGCTTCAGCCGCAGAAGTTTGTGCTGGCAACACCGTCACTTTGCATCCGCGAGAAACTAACATACGTAAGATATTACGTTTAACCCCATAGTCGTAAGCGAGCACATGGAATTTTGAACTAGGCGCCTCGGCATACCCCTCCCCCAAAGCCCACTCCCCTTGGGTAAACACATAAGGCTTGGCGCAAGTCACCACTTTGGCTAAATCTAAGCCAGACATTCCAGGAAACTCAGCAATTAAACGCATGGCCAATGCTATTGCCTTAGCCTCGTCCGCCTCGCCAGCAATAATCGCACCGGTCTGCGCACCTTTTTCACGCAACATACGCGTTAATTGACGCGTATCGATATCCGCAATCGCAACCACCTGATTAGCCAGCAAATATTCCGTCAACGACTGTGAGTTTCTAAAATTACTGTGCGTCAACGGCAGATCACGAATAATCAAGCCGCTAGCGTACACTTGGCCTGACTCAACATCTTCTAGGTTTACACCATAATTACCAATATGCGGATAGGTGAGCGTAACCATTTGCTTGGTGTATGAAGGATCAGTCAGGATTTCTTGGTAGCCAGTCATGGAGGTGTTAAACACCACCTCACCAACCGTTTGGCTAGCAGCACCAATTGATATACCACGAAACACAGTTCCATCTGCTAGTACAAGTATGGCGGGCAGGTTTTGTGACATGGTAACTCCTTGTTTTTCAACAATTAAAATTTTTTAATTGTGTTTAAATAACTTTTATACTCTTGTTCCATCATGAACGGATGGCGGATACGCAAAACGGGATGAGTTTTTATACTCTTCCCGTTTCAGAATTGACGAATTATAGCGAAAATCGGCTGACATTTCAACGTCGCATTGCAAAAAAAGAACTGGCTTTTACTCAGCGCCCCTTAATTAAGCGTTGGTTAATGATGAATTCAATTAAACTATATTGCAATTAACGCAAACCCAGCACATCTTGCATGTCAAACAAACCATGTCTTTTAGCTTCAGCGCCGACTTTTTCGCCTAAAAATTTAGCGGCGCGTAATGCCCCTAAGGCAAATGTGGCACGACTGCTGGCTTTATGTGTCAGTTCGACGCGCTCGCCTGTGCCGGCAAATAAAACAGTATGATCGCCCACTACGTCACCACCGCGCACGGTAGCAAAACCTATGGTACTCGGGTCACGCTCCCCCGTTACCCCTTCACGCCCATATACCGCACATTCTTCTAAGTTACGGCCCAAAGCACTGGCGGCCGCCTCACCCAAACGCAGTGCGGTGCCAGATGGCGCATCTACTTTATGCCGATGATGTGCCTCAATAATTTCAATGTCATAGCCCGCATTAAGCACTTTAGCTGCAGATTGTACGAGGTTGATCAGCAAGGTCACGCCCACACTCATGTTAGGCGCAAAGACTATTGCAATATTTTTGGAAGCGGCTTCTATGGCACGCTTCTGTTCGGCAGAAAAGCCTGTTGTCCCTATAATCATTTTTACCTGATGTTTCTGGCAAGCGGCAAGATAAGTCATGCTCGCTTCAGGACGGGTAAAATCCACTAGCACATCGGCATTTTTTAAAGCTTCATCTATGCTATCCGTCATTTTTACACCAGAGACTTTGCCTAGCTGCTCACCCGCATCACGTCCCAACTGTGGATTGCCTAGCCGATCTAATGCACCATGAAGCACCAAATCATCATCCGCAAATACACATTCCAGCAACACATGACCCATGCGACCTGAACAGCCAGCAATGACAATTTTTAACGGGTTTCCCATAATATGAACACCTATAAACTAAACATTAACTTGAAAACTAAAACTTTAAAAACCAATTTTCTCTAGCATCCTATCAAAAAAACTTGGCACACTTTCTGCTGGCAAATCTTTTGGCTTAGGAATAGTTTTATTGCCCGCGCGCGGCACAATCACTTCAGGCTGAACCGTCGGCGCGACATCTTCAGGCGCAAGTCTAAGCGTTCTATCGAATTTCATGCCTGATGACGAATCATAGGCATTAGGCGTTAAGGGTTCTAGCTCAGACGCTTTAACCACAATCACTGCTTGCTCTGGGTTTGCAGCGACCGCTTTCGTTGGTGCTAACTCTACTTTCACCGCACCAGTGACTGGCACTACAGCATCACTAGGCGCAACCACCAGCGGCACATCTGCCGCTATAGCAGGCGTTTCCGTTACAGGAAGATCAGGCGCAGCCAATATAGGCTTAGCCTCTACTAGCGGTGCCGCATGCTCTTTTGCCACGCTATCTTGAGTCATTTTTTCTTTAGCTAAACGCTCTTGGGCTGCATTTTCTTTAAGCAAGTCCGCAGCCCTTTTTGCCGCCTCACTCGTTTCTGTTTTAGCTTTTACCGCCGCGGCCTCCTCTGCCAACTGCGCCTCGTCCTTTTCCCAGAACTTGAGCTTAGCCAACAGGCCTTTTCCCTCTGATTTTGCACTCGGGCTAATGACGCGAGTCCCTATGTTTGCTGCATCCTCATTGGCTTTAGCCAGATCAGCACCAGACGGCACGACATCACCATGCACAGTTTTTAATAACTCATTTTCAAAATCTAAAATAACACGACGCTGCTCGGTGATTTTTCCTTTTTCACGCATTTGATAAACATAATCCCAGCGCTTGCCATGAAAACTATCTTGAATGAGTGGCGTACCCATAATAAAACGTACCTGCGATTGGGTCATCCCTGGGCGTAACTGCAACAACATCTTGGAAGTCACTACATTGCCTTGTTGCACCTCAAGTTTATAAGGGCTAATCGAAGGCAATGCTGTGCCACAAGAAGCGCAGAGTAGTGTTAATAAAATAACGGGATAACGCAAAACATATAAATTGCACATATTATGACTTTAGTTTGAATTAGCGTTAATATAACACGTAGACAGCCGAGCCAAAACACTGTCACCGTTAAATGTGGATAAACGACTATGCAAGACCAAAAAGACTTAAAAAATGCCGGGCTTAAAGCCACATTACCTAGGCTTAAAGTATTAAGCTTGTTTGAAAATAGTAAAGAGCGTCATTTATCTGCAGAAGACATCTACAAGGTGATGATTAACTCCGGAGAAGATGTCGGCTTAGCCACCGTTTATCGCGTACTCACCCAATTTGAGCAGGCCGGATTACTCATACGCCACCATTTTGAAAGTGGTAAAGCAGTATTTGAACTCAACACTGGCCGGCATCATGACCATATTGTCTGCGTAAAATGCGGGCGTGTTGAGGAATTTTATGACGAGGAAATCGAGAAAAGGCAAGAAAGCGCAGCCGAAAAACTTGGCTTTAAAATACAAGATCACTCACTCACCATTTACGGCCTCTGTGACAAGCAACCCTGTCCCAATAAAAATTAATGCCTCAGGGTTTAGCCCCACGGGGCCAAAAAGTTAGCCCATCAACATCTCTTTTGCGTGTTGACGGGTGGTTTCAGTAATCTCAATGCCACCTAACATGCGTGCCAGTTCTTGCACTCGCTCATCCTCATCTAACACGGCGATGCTACTTAAAGTTTGTGCATTGACCAGTGACTTACTGACACGCAGATGATGTGTGCCCAAGGCTGCCACTTGCGGCAAGTGCGTAATCACCAATACTTGGCGCTGACTGGTCGCCACTTTTTCACCGGTTTGCAGTTCGCCCAATTGTTTTAACAACTGCCCGACTACTTCAGCCACGCCTCCGCCTATCCCAACATCAACCTCGTCAAATATCATGGTCGGAATGCTTTCTTTTTGCGCGGTGACTACACGAATCGCCAAGCTAATGCGCGACAACTCACCCCCAGAAGCCGCCCTGGCCAGCGATTTTACTGCTACCCCGGCGTGACCTGCCACTAAAAATTCTATTTGCTCTAGCCCACTAGCACTCGGTGTTTGCGCCGTTAATGCCACTTCAAACCTACCACCACTTAATGATAGACGCTGCATTTCTGCGCTAATTTGTGCGCTTAATTTTGCGGCTGCGCTTTTACGGCCAACACTTAATTTTTCTGCTAGCTGCGTATAGGTCAGCAATGCTTGCGCCTCTTGTTTGGCCAACTCAACATCATTGGCAAATAGCGCAAGTTCGGCCATGCGAGCTTGTGATTTAACGAGCAGTTCACCCAACTCTTCAGGCTGAACGCGATACTTACGTGAGGTGTTGTGTATGTTTTGGATTCTGGCGTCCAACTCTACAAGTTTTGCCGGATCAAGGTCGGCGCGCTGCAGGTAGCGGTTTAGAAAACGATTCATTTCTTCCAATTGTATTAAGGCCGAATCTAAAGCTTCAACAGCCTCAGTCAATACGGCGTCATATTCCTGCAAGTTTTGTAGTTTATGCTGCACCTGTGAAAGTAAGCGCATGGCAGACAATTCACCCTCACTTAACAATTCTCGGCAGACTTCACCACCAGTGATTAAATTTGCACCATTGGATAATCGCAAATGCTCTTGCTGCAACGCATCCCAGTCACTTGCCGTAATGGAAAGTTCCGACAACTCCCGCACTTTATCGCGCAAATCTGCCAACTCGCCTGCATATTGATTGGCGTTCTTTTCGGCTTCTAGGCGCTGCTGATTAAGTTGATGCCATGTTTTGTAATGGTCAGATACTTGTAATGCCAAGGCAGATAATTTAGCATAGTTATCCAATACATTACGCTGAGTCACTGGCTTTAACAGTGAGTGATGAGCATTTTGGCTATAAATATCCACCAACAATTCGCCCAGCTCTTTTAGCTGGGCAACGGTGACGGTCGCGCCATTAATAAAAGCACGCGATCGCCCATCCGCGTGCATCACCCGGCGGAGCAAAAGCTCATGCGCCGTATTTTCCAACTCGGCCGCAATCAGCCATTGCTGCGCTTCTAGGTTATGGGTAATGCTAAATATGGCGCTCACTTCAGCTTTATCACAACCAGCGCGCGTGACACCACCTTCACCGCGTGCGCCTAAGGCTAATGACAGCGCATCGATCAATATAGATTTACCCGCACCGGTTTCACCGGTCAGCACGGTAAAGCCAGCTTCAAACTCTAAATCGAGTTGATTCACTATGATAAAGTCGCGTATGGAAAGGCTTTGTAACATGGCGTTATTTAATGATAAAAATCAAAATGTTAGCCCCAATTCAGCTTGTTGCGCAGCATATCAAAATAACAATAATCGCTGGGGTGTAGCAAAGAAATAGTTTGTACTGCGCGATTGACCGCGATTTTATCCCCCACTTTTAGCGCCACCTGAAACTGGCCATCAAAACTTAATTGCGCATCGCCAAACTGCACTAAAGTAATCTCAATCTGACTATCGCTATGCACAGCAATCGGCCGATTGCTTAAGGTATGCGGACAGATCGGCACTAATGAAATAGCCTGCAAATTGGGATGCAAAATTGGTCCACCAGCGGATAAAGCGTAGGCTGTAGTGCCCGTTGGGGTGCTGACAATCAAGCCATCTGAGCGCTGCTTATGTACAAATTTTCCATCCACACGCACTTCCAACTCTATTAAGCGCAATGTGCTTTTAATGACTACATCGTTGAGTGCGTAATCGTCATGTAGTACTTGTCCGTCTCGCACTACTTTTGCCTCAAGCATGACCCGAGGTTCTTTTGTAAAGTCCCCGGCTAAAATTCGATCAATCTGTCCCAACATATCTTCAACACGCAAGTCTGTTAAAAACCCAAAATGACCCCGGTTAATGCCAACCAACGGCACATCAAAGTCGATTAGACTGCGCGCCACACTCAGCATGGTGCCATCACCACCCATCACAATGACCAGACCAACTTCATTGCCAATATTGTTTAAGGACGCAGTTTTATAACCGGTGATTTCAGCATATTGCGCGGTATTTTCCTCTATCCAGACTTGAATATTTTTAGCCGATAAATGCCGCGCTAAATCGACCAAATCCCTTTGCATTAACTGCAAAGCAGATTGATTCATGTATTTGCCAATAATGGCGATAGATTTGAAAGATTGATTCATGCCGAAATTAAATCACAGATGCCTTTTTGCGCCAAGAGAAAGCGTAACATGTTGGCGAGTTTGATAGTTAACAGTATGACGATTGCCATAAATCGGGCAAAATATAGTCATCATGGATATGCGTGCACAGATTTTATTAAAAACCTTGGTTGAACATTACATTAGTGATGGCCAGCCGATTGGCTCACGCACGCTATTACAACACTCAGGCTTAGATGTGAGCCCAGCGACTATCCGCAATGTGATGAGCGATTTAGAGCAATTAGGCTTTATCGCTAGTCCGCACACCTCCGCTGGTCGCATCCCCACACAAAAAGGCTATCGTTTATTTGTAGATTCCCTATTGACGGTTCAGCCGCTAAATCAACAAGCCATCCAGCAGCTTAAAAGTGGCTTATCATCCCCCAACCCCGGTGAATTAATTGCGAGTGCCGCAGATATGCTTTCACAACTGACGCAATTTGCCGGATTAGTGATGATTCCTAAGCGTAAGCGCATCGCTTTTAAGCATTTAGAATTTTTACCATTATCTGACAAACGCATATTAGTTATTATCGTGACCAGCGATGGCAACGTACAAAACCGCATTATCTTGGCTGAAAAGCCTTATTCGGCAGGCGAACTGACGCAAGCGAGTAACTACTTTAATATTAACTTCTTCGGCCAAACCTTTGAAGAGGTGCAACAAAAGCTGCATAGCGAGCTCCAACAAATGCAAACCGACATGAATCGTTTAATGTCAGCCGCACTAGAAGCTAGTAGCAAAGCCGCTAACAGCGATAAAGATGGGGTAATCATTGCCGGCGAGCGCAATTTACTGCAAGTGGATGAACTCTCCACCAATGTCGCTAGCCTACGTAAACTGTTTGAAATATTTGAGCGTCGCACTTCACTGATGCAATTACTAGATAATAGCCAGCGTGCCGGAGGCATACAAATATTCATCGGTGGCGAGAGTGGCTACTTAGCGCTGGATGAATGCAGCATGATCACCGCCCCGTATGAGGCTGACGGCCAAGTGGTCGGTACCTTAGGCGTAATTGGCCCTACACGCATGGCTTATGAACGCGTCATCCCGATAGTGGATGTCACGGCAAAATTACTTTCTAATGCCCTCAATACCACCAATTAACTATCGACTAAAGACTAGCAACTAAATCATGGCTTATTACCACCCTGAACCAAAATATACCCATGGCGATCAGCTTAAAGTAGGCATATTGCTGGCTAATTTAGGTACGCCCGATGCGCCTACCGCAGCGGCTTTGCGGCCATATCTCAGGCAATTTTTAAGCGATACGCGCGTGGTAGAAATTCCTAAAGCTATTTGGTGGTTTATTTTAAACGGCATTATTTTGCTCATTCGTCCCAAAAAATCCGCTGAAAAATATGCCCTGGTGTGGACGAAAGAAGGTTCGCCCTTATTGGCCCATGCACAAAAACAAGCCACCTTATTGCGTGGCTTTTTAGGCCAAAAAATTAAATCGCCATTTGCCATTGAGTTAGGCATGAGCTATGGCAACCCTAGCATGCAATCAGCCATGGCTAAACTGAGGGCACAGCATTGCGACCGTATTTTAGTCATGCCTTTATACCCACAATATGCGGCCAGCAGCACCGCATCGGCCATGGACGCGGTTTTTCGCGTACTTCTTAAAACACGTAATCAGCCAGCCATCCGTAGCATACGCAATTACCATGACCACCCTGCGTATATTGCTGCGTTAGCCTCTAGTGTGCGTGAGCATTGGCAAACCAACGGCAAGCCAAGTAAATTAGTAATCAGCTTTCATGGCGTGCCTAAAGTACATTTGACCAGCGGCGACCCCTACCACTGCCAATGCCATAAAACCGGCCGCCTATTAGCCGAGGCATTAGATTTAGCGCAAGATGAATACATGATTGCCTTCCAATCACGCTTTGGCAAGCAAGAATGGCTTAAACCTTATTTAGCCAACACTTTAACCGCATTAGGACAAGCCAAAATCAAGCGTATCGATGTGATTTGCCCAGGTTTCAGTAGCGATTGCCTAGAAACGTTAGAAGAAATCGTCATAGAAGGTAAACATATTTTCCAAAGTAATGGCGGGGGCGACTATACCTACATCCCTGCGCTCAATGAAAATGAAGCTTGGATACATGCCATAACCAGCATTGCGCTTGAAAACCTACAAGGCTGGGTAACGACCGATTGGGATAAGAATCTGGCTAAAAAACAAGCGGAAATGACTCAATTACGGGCGCAAGCAATAAACCAGATGACTCATAATTAAGCGTTAAATTTTCCAGATCAAAAAAACCACCAAACCTATCAATGACAGTTTAGTCATTTTATAAACGGTTTATTCCATTTTTTAAAACGTCTACGATACTTTCCAACCTGCCAAGCGTAATGAAATAGTTTATTAATCACGCCAAGCTGATCACCATCTTCATTAGGGGAGCTTGCAGCAGTGACAATATACTTCGCCAAAAAGCGATTTACTGACTGCGCCCAACGGTAGCGCATCGGTCACTCAACATCACAAAATAAAATAATGCGATCTTGCTCTGTGCGGTTATAGGCTTCATGAATGTAAGTTTCATCAAACATGACACATTGCCCATCACGCCAACTGTAAGGCGTGCCACCCGCATTAATAAAACATGCATCATTATTTGGCGTAGCTAAGCCTAAATGGTGGCGCAATGAGCCGCCATAAGAATCTCAGTACGGATTCAACTTCCCGCCTGGTGGCAACTCGGCAAACATGGCGGCCTTGACACTAGGGATGCTGTTTAACAACGCAACGGTCTTAGAGCAATATGAGGCTGCCGATGGATGTTGTGCACTATACCACTTTAAATAAAACCGTTTCCAACCAGTTTTAAAAAATGAATTGAAGCCCGCATCGTTATTGTTTTTTGAAGCTGCAATGCGCTCTTGCTCACGCAAATTAAGCGCTTCTTCACGAATCATCTGCCATGAATCGGTGCTGACTTGCATCTCAGGAAAATGACTTGCCAGCAAATAAGGTGTCGTCGGCACCTTAGAAAAAATATACATAAACAAGTTGAATGGCGCCACCACAGCGGAGTAATCGAACAGCTGCTTAAAAAAAATGATGGCGCACTTTGCCGCGAAAGTGGATGAAGCCTACCGCTGTTAAGTACAAAAGAATAATAAAATATTTCATACTACCCACGCTTAACTCATTGATTAAGATGACTGTTTTATTGCACTGAATTCTTCGCTACGCTCAGAATGACAACTTGGTTATTTTAGTACTACTCATTCATTAGCTGAGCAATATTAGCGAGCACCTTGATTTTGTGGATTTCGCAATAAGCTTGCCAATCTGGCACCTCTGTCCAATCACTCAGAAAAATAAAGTCTAATCCTGCGCCTGTGGCCGCCACATAGTCGTATTTACTATCTCCGATAAAGAGTGCTGGCAATTGCAAATTACCACTGGCTTTTTCACGCACGAGTACCGTGTCTTTATTGTCTGGGCTACCAAACAAACCGCCATCAAATAGCGCGTGCAAATTTCGCTTGGCAAATAAGGTGCGAATTTCTTGCTGATCGCCGCCAGAAAGTATCATCCAATGTGCAGTTGGCGTGGCTTCTCTTAAGGCTAGCAATCCTGCAGCCACTTCACAATCTAGCAAACCAACTTCTAGCTCACGAGCAAATTCATCGAGCAAGATTTGAATCGCCTGCCGCGTGGCCGGTTGCTGCAAAATCTCACGTAAATAATAGTCGAACTTGTGGTAGCGCGAAATGCCGCCAAGCTGCACATGATAATCTACCAAAGCTTGCGCATCAGCATCGCTTGCGCCCAGGTTCTTGGCGGTACGAAAATAAGCTTCCGTTTTCACCGCATTAGAATCAAGCACCACGCCATCGCAATCAAACACGATAGATTTATATTGTTTAATATCGATTTGCAAATCTTATTCCCAAACTAAAAAAACCAAATAAAAAAAGGCTTTGCCCTAGATAGCTTCTAGTTAGCAAAGCCCGATCATGCGCATATCAATCGCTTAAGCTGCTTTAATCGCACTCGCTTCTTTAGCTAACTTAGTAATATGCGCCCAATCACCGCGTGCAACTGCATCCGCTGGCGTTAGCCAAGTACCACCGCAAACCACGACGTTAGGTAAAGCTAAAAATTGTGGCGCGCTTTCTACGGTTACGCCGCCGGTAGGGCAAAATTTTACATCACCAAACGGACCGGAAAAACCTTTAAGTAAGTTAATGCCGCCAACCGCCACCGCTGGAAATAGTTTTAGAAAGTAATAGTCGTCTGCATTGGCCATCATAATTTCAGAGCCGGTTGAAACGCCTGGTAACAAAGGCAAGTCTATTTTACGCGTAAATGAACCTAACTCACTGGTGTAGCCAGGGCTTACCGCAAACTGGCAACCCGCGTCTTTAGAGGCTTGTGCATCTTTTAGATTACGCACCGTGCCTGAACCCATAATCGCCTCCGGCAAAGCCTTGGCAATCGCTTCCATACCAGCTAATGCGCATGAGGTACGGAGGGTAATTTCTAAGACGCGTATGCCACCTTCCAATAAAGCAGCCGCCATAGGCACGGCATCTTCAACGCGATTAATAACAATCACTGGAATAACTGGGCCGTAATTGGCTAAATCTAATGTGTTCATGTTGTTTACCTAATGTGAATAACTAATTTAAATTCTTATATAGCCTGAAACTGGCTAACTGAAAACCGGGTAGATTAAAGCCAGGTGATTGCACCCTCTTCTGCTGACAACACGTTTTTACGCATGCCACCAAATAGCTCACGACCAAAGCCATGTGCGTTGTGGTAGCGCTTGGTGTCTGAAAGCTCAGCCACTTCACGCGCAGCCCATTCATCTTCATCCACCAGTACGTTAATCATGCCCACCGTTGCGTTCAAACGAATAATATCGCCGTCGCGCACTTTAGCTAATGGTCCACCAGCACAGGCTTCTGGGGTTAAGTGAATGGCTGCTGGAATTTTTCCTGAAGCGCCGCTCATGCGACCGTCAGTCACAATCGCCACCTTGAAACCTTTGTTTTGCAACACGGCTAATGGTGGCGTCAATTTATGCAACTCTGGCATGCCATTGGCTTTAGGGCCTTGAAAGCGCACCACTGCAATAAAGTCTTTTTCTAACTCGCCACGGTCAAAGGCTGCCAATAATTCTTCTTGCGCATCAAACACAATGGCTGGCGCTTCAATAATATGGCGATCCGCTGGCACCGCAGAAATTTTAATCACGCTACGACCCAAGTTACCTTTAAGTAAACGTAAGCCGCCAGATTCGTTAAATGGCGCGTCTGCAGTACGCACAATAGTGTCATCGCTACTTTCTTTTGGCAGATCTTTCCAAACCAATGCGTCATTCTCTTTGGCGGGCACTTTACAGTAATCACGCAAGCCGCCATGCGCCACAGTCAATACATCGGGGAACATATAACCGGCATCGATTAACTCGCGAATCACAAAGGCAGGGCCACCCGCATTTTGGAATTCATTCACATCGGCTTTACCGTTCGGGTAAATACTGGCCAACAACGGCGTGGTTTTAGCCAAGTGATAAAAGTCTGTCCAGTCAATCATAATGCCGGCCGCACGCGCCACTGCCACCCAATGAATTAAATGATTGGTCGAGCCACCAGTGGCCAATAAAGCTACCATGGCATTCACAATCACATACTCATCAACCAATCGGCCTATTGGCGTAAATTGATCTTTCTTAGTTTTTTCTAACACCCTCTTTACCGCTTCACGCGTCAGCAATTCACGCAGACCATCATGTGGGTGAATGAAAGCAGAGCCAGGCACATGCAGACCCATCGCTTCCATCAACATTTGGTTGCTATTCGCCGTACCATAAAAGGTACAAGTACCTGCACCATGATAGGCGGCAGATTCTGAGGCTAACAATTCTTGACGGCTCACTTTACCTTGCGCATATTGCTCACGCACTTTAGATTTAGTGGTGTTGTCAATCCCAGTACTCATGGGTCCAGCTGGCACAAACACACATGGCAAATGACCAAACTGTAGCGCCCCAATCAAAAGGCCTGGGACAATTTTATCGCAAACGCCTAGCAGTAAAGCTGCATCAAAAACATCATGCGAAAGCGCAATGGCGGTACTCATGGCAATCGTATCGCGACTAAATAGCGAAAGCTCCATGCCAGGCTCACCTTGGGTAATGCCATCGCACATAGCGGGCACACCACCCGCCACTTGCACGGTTGCGCCGTATTTGTGTGCTTCATTGCGGATAATATCAGGATAATTAACATAAGGTTGGTGTGCAGAAAGCATCTCATTGTAAGCCGTGACGATGCCGATATTTGGCGCTTTTTCTACCACCACACGCAATTTATCATTCGCTGGCATGGCCGCAAACGCATGCGCCACATTCGCGCAACCTAAGCGATCTGCGCCACGCTGCCTATTCACAATATCATCTAAGCGATGCAAATATGCGGTACGAGTGGGCCGACTTTTTTCGATAATACGCTCGGTAACTTCTATATGAGATTGCTTCATTTTATATAAGACCATAAGGATTATTAAACTGCCTCAATTATCCCCAATGCAGGCCTTATCGTCAAACAAATGATGGTTTTAAATGGATAATAGCTAAATACAGATGAGCAAATTACGGCATAATTACTGATGAATCTTGTAAACTTTTAAGAATGATATTAAATATGATTTTAGCTATATGGCTGATTGTCGCTACAGTTGGATTTATTTATCTCGCAGCGCAATATAATTTCTGGCGCTCAAAAGCATCTAACACTTACCCTCGTATTTTGATGTACCACAGCATCAATCACAATGTAGGGATTAGTCATCCTGATCTCGTTGTAACACCCGCTAACTTCAAGGCACAGTTACAATATTTAAAAAAGAACCATTACCAGTTTTTTACCATGTCTGAGTTAATTGCAGGGCAGCAAGCATCTTCAACACCAGTAGCACTGACATTTGATGATGGATTTGCGGATAACTACACGCACATGTTTCCCTTGCTTAAAGAATTTAATGCCAAGGCGACTATTTTTCTTTGTCCAGATATTCCTAAAATCAACAAGCTTACAAAACAACAAATCCAAGAAATGCAGGCATCCGGTCTCATTGAATTTGGGGCACACACCATGACGCATCTTAATTTAGCGCAAGCGCCTGATGACATTGCGCAGCATGAAATTATGCAATCAAAAAAAAATGTTGAGTCTATTACTGGAATTGCCTGCAACTCTTTTGCTTATCCCTATGGCAGATTAAATGAACGCACGGCAGATTATGTTAAAAATGCAGGTTTTTTATGTGCAGTAACAGTTAAGAAAGGGATAGAAGCCCTAGCTGACGCCTACATGATTAAGCGAATTTCAGTGTTAGGCAAAACAAATATTGTGCAATTTCACATTGCCATGACCCGAGGAAGGTATCGAGTATGAATAATATTAGCGTTTTTTTAGTTGTTAAAAATGAGGCTCTCAATATAGATCGCATACTCAAAAGTGTTGCAGGCTTTGATGATATTGTTGTAGTGGATAGCGGTAGCCAAGACGAGACCATGGCGCTAGCAAGTAAATATACAAATCGCCTATATCACCATGAATGGCAAGGCATGGCCCAGCAAAAGGAATATGCCAAATCACTGTGTAAACATGATTGGGTGCTAAATTTAGATGCAGATGAGGAGTTAACCTCAGAACTCAAGCAACAAATTATAGAATTAGTCAGTCAAAGCAATGATATCGCTGGCGCCACCATTCCTATCCAAGAGTTTTTCATGGGGCTTCCAGGGCACTCATCAATAAAAATGAATAGTCATATTCGTTTATTTCGTAAAAGCATGGGCAGTTATGGCACCGAGCGTTTTCATGAAAGTGCCGTAGTATCTGGAAAAGTAAAACATTTAACAGGTTTTATCAAACATTATGGTGAGAAGTCAATTGAAGTCAAAGTAGAAAAATCCAATAAATATTCCAGCGGCAAAGCGCTTGATAAATTCGAACATGGCAAGCGCAGTGGATTACTTAAATTACTATTTATATTCCCGCTGATGTTTATAAAATCTTACTTTCTACGTCGGAATTTTTTAAATGGTCGCCGCGGCTTTATCGGTAGTATGGTCAATGCTTTCTATGCTTTTTTAAAAGAAGCTAAACTCTATGAGCTAGAGCTAGATCTATGAATAGTCTAAAAACATACCTATCCAACCTATGCCACTCCTATTTTCATTTTGGTGGTTCCCTGTCGTGTCTATGACTATCTTGTATTATCTTGCCGAGATTGAAGTCAGACAACCCAAGGCTAAAGCTAAGAGCTCATGACTAAAAAAGTTTTATGGTGGGGGCATTTTGATGCGGACTATTCTAGAAACCGTATTCTTAGGCAACTATTTCTATCCCTAAACTGGGAAATCATCGACTTCAAACCTAGAATAGGTGCACTTGGCGATGTCGAAGCCTACATTAGGCAAATTCCACCAGCAGATTTAGTTTGGGTCCCTTGTTTTCGGCAACGCGATCTTCTTGCGGCGTATCGCTGGGCAAAAAAAACTAGAATCCCTTTAATTTTCGATCCGCTCATAAGCGCTTATGACAAACAAGTTTGGGAGCGAAAGAAATTTTCCAAAGAAAGCAATCAAGCAAAAAAACTATTGAAGTGGGAGCAAACTCTATTCCAATCCGCAGACTATGTTGTAGCAGATACTGAGCAACATGCTGCATATTATGCATCCACTATGCACATTAGCTCAAATAAAATCTTCGTACTGCCAGTAGGTGCAGAGGAACCTTTATTTACCGCTCAAGACAATTGCTTATTAAACCGCCCATTACGAATTTTATTTTATGGGAGCTATATTGCCTTACAAGGACCTGAAATAATTGCACGGGCAATCCAGCTCTATCAAGGACCTGAGGTGCAATGGCATTTTATAGGAGATGGCCCTTTACGTAAAAATGTACAGAATAGCTTACAAGGATTAGATAATGTACATTTTACTGACTGGGTTCCTTACGCTGACTTACCTCTATGGATTTCAAATGCCGACATATGTTTAGGGGTATTTGGTTCAACAGAAAAAACACAGCGGGTTATTCCCAATAAGGTATATCAAGCAATGTCTTGCGCTAGGCCCGTCATCACAAGTATATCTGAAGTCTATTCGCTATTATTAAGGCAGAATAATGAATCTGGCATTTTTTTTGTCCCTGCAAACGACGCACTTGCTTTAGCTGAAATGGTGAAGAAATTAGCCGAGCAACCCGATTTAGTCATACAAGGGCAAAAAAATGTTATTCAAAGTTATAAGCAGTATTTTTCCAACGAAGTCATAAAAAAACAGCTGGCTTCACTGCTTCAAAGTGCCCTCGCATAAGTTTCTTCATAAAGATCTATAGTCTGCTTACACATAGCTGACAAGGTCATTGAATGAGTGACTTGGGTGATTGTTTCAGTAGTATGGGATGCAAGAATAGGTAGAACTGCTGAGAGTAATGAGGCAACTGACTGAAGCCTGACTTTTCCTTGCGGATAAAGCACAGATAAAATTTCACCCACACCACCATGGTCGTAACCTACTACAGGCACACCCATACTCAAAGCTTCCAACACAGTGCGTCCAAATGATTCCGGTTTGGTGGATAGTGATAGTACGACATCAGATATCGCATATATTTCTCGAATATCAGGCCGGTTGCCAGTAAAAGTAATCACATCATCGAGACCTTCTAGGTGAATGCGATGGCGAAGTTCTGCTACATATTGACGTCGCTTAGGATCCTCGCCACCAACAATTAAGCCATGAGTGCTATGGTCAGACTGCTTGAGCTTGAGGATAAGATCAATAAAATCATGGTGCCCTTTCAAGCGCGTTAATCGACCTGGTAGGGTTAATATTTTCTTGCCCTCAAGTTGAGGGAAATCTTGCTGCCATTGCTGAACCCATGCCATGGGTGGCTGGTAACCATAAGGAAACTCAACGGGGTCTACGCCGCGATAAATAAGTTTAATATGCAACGGATTGGTGTTGGGGTAGTTATTTTTTATGTACTCTCGTACCGTTTCAGACACAGCGATAACCCGCTCACCCTTACACATAATTTCACTGTATTTAGAAACGGAATAGAGCCCATGAACCGTAGTTACTAAATGTGGCCTATCAGCCGCCGGCAAGCTTCGCCATGCTAAATACATAAGCCATGCTGGCATACGTGAGCGCAGATGCAAAATGTCTGGACGCGCCTGTTTAAGCCAGCACCGAATAGCGAAAACATGGCGAAAGGTCAGTAAGGATTTTTTACCTAAGTCCCAATTAACATGCTGGCTACCTTGCGCTATAAGTTTTTCAACCATACGACCGCCAGCTGAAATGACGACAGACTCATGGCCTGCTTGCACTAGCGCCTGTGCAATTTCTAAGATTCCCTTTTCAACGCCACCACCATCAAGCGCAGGTAAAACTTGTACCACTTTCATGACAAAAACCTTTGCCGAACGATAGCAACACAACGATTCGCCTCCGCCAATTTAAGTACAGATCCGCTCGATGCACCAAGATAGCCGGCTGCTTGTAATTTCTCAAGCCCAAGGATAAGTCGATTTTCATGGTGGCAAGGTACCGCCAATAGCTTAACGCTACAGCCTGCCGTAAGTGCTTCATAAATCATCGATATGCTGTCCTGTGTAACCCAACAATTTTCTGTTTTTGCGAGCCTAGATGGTAACCAATTGGCATCCGTTTCTGATGCAAGTACCACCGTCACGTTAGCCAACTCCTGTAATAAAGCAACCATCTTGATTGGTGTGCGCCTTGACGTAGCAATGATCCAATGTCCATTGTCTTGCTGGAGGACATTTTCAACTTGAGCGAACACATGCTCGTCATTCCAAGAAAAATGTTTAGATGGCCCGCCAACTAATATAAGCTTACTCTCTATATCCTTTTTCGCTGGTTGCATTCTATTGAGAGGGCCAATTGATTCGATAATATTGTGGCGTGCTAGGGGGGCATCATGCTCAGGGATAATACAGAGGTCAAACCAACTAAGTGGTAGTGATGGCTTCATCAAAACAATGGCAGGAACCCGCATTATTTTGGCAAGAATTAATAAAGTGAAATGCGTGTGATGCCCTGCACTTACAATGAATTTCGGCGAAGCTTTTGTTTGCCTCTGCTTCCACGCATAGCTCGCTGCCTGCCATGCCTTCATGATTGGCACTTCCTGCCATGTCAGACCGGGAATCTTGCGCTGCAGGGCTTCAACCAAACCTAATGATTGATTGATATGGCCGAGCTTACCATCACTGACAATCCAAATATGTGTTGTGTTGGTCACAATAGTGATAACTACAACCGACCATCCACTTGGTCAGCACGGAATAAATATTTAACATCGTAAATAATCACATTAGCTTTACCCATTTTACGTATCGTATCAATACCCATTGCTTTAAACTCATTATGTGCAACGCCGATAATGATTGCATCGTAATAATTAGACGCTGGCGTTTCGACAAGGTTAACGGCTAGTGCATGCTGAGCATCTTCTTTTTTAACCCAAGGATCATAAACATCAACTTGTGCATTGTAAGTCGTTAATTCATCAATAATATCGGTAATACGAGTATTGCGAATATCCGGACAATTCTCTTTAAAAGTAAGCCCTAACACTAGAATTTTAGCATCGATAATATGCTGTTTATTTTTTAGCATCAGCTAAATCACCTGCTGAGCCACATGAATCCCCATCACGTCATTCAAACGACGACAGGCCAAAATCATATCTGGATGGTAGCCAATCTCTTGCGCCTTATGAGTAAGGTAATAGGGATCAACACCAATACAATGGCCGCCGACTAAGCCAGGGCGAAATGGTAAAAAATTCCACTTTGTGCCTGCGGCATTAAGTACCGCTTCGGTACTGATATTGAGCTTATTGAAAATAAGTGCTAATTCATTGATAAGCGCAATATTAATATCACGCTGAGTATTTTCAATGACTTTAGCTGCTTCAGCAACTTTAATCGATTCGGCCTTGTAAGTGCCAGCTGTAATAATTTACTGATATAAATTATCAACAAAGTCTACTGTTTTTGCATTTGCCCCAGAGGTAACTTTCAGAATAGTCGCTAAACGATGTGTTTTGTCTCCTAGGTTAATACGTTCAGGGCTATAACCCACAAAAAAATCTTGATTAAATTTAAGCTGTGAGAACTGCTCAAGAATAGGAACGCAAACCTCTTCAGTTGCACCCGGGTAAACGGTTGATTCGTAAATCACTGTATCGTTCACCGACAGAAACTTACCTACGGTCTCGCTAGCTTTTCTAAGTGGGATTAAGTCAGGGCGTTTATGGATGTCTATGGGAGTTGGTACCGTAATAATATAAACATTGCACTCCGCTAGATCTGCAGGCGTTAACGTATAACTAAGATTCTTGACATCAGCTAACTCATCGCCACTCGCTTCTAATGTTGAGTCATGACCCGCAATAAGCTCTGCAACCCTCGCTGGGTTAATATCAAACCCTATGGTTTTAAAGTGCTTGCCAAACTCCACTGCAAGCGGCAAACCAACATACCCCAGCCCAATAATGCCAATGGTAGTAGGTCGTTCTGTCATAATTATTCCTAGTTTAAGCGTCGTGAGCAAGAGAGATTATTGCTATGCTCATCAAACTCCGTGAGGTTTATACAAAGTTTTATCGTTTCATTTTAGGACGTAGGCTGTAATTAAATCAACCGTTGTGATGCGTAACAAACACCGATTAAAACTCAGAAGTGTCACACTGCAATATATCATAGTCCGCTATAATCGAACGTTATGAGTCCTTTTAAATTTAACCTGCTACGCTTACTGCTAGATGCATTTAGTCTTTTACCATTGCCGGTAGTGCATGGTTTGGGTGTTTTCTTAGGCTGGTTCGGTTCTATTCTCTCGCTCAAACACGCACGGCTCACCAAAATAAATTTGCAATCCAGCGGCATTTACCAAGATGAAATCGAATTTAAACAGGCTGCTCGACAAAATATTGGTGAATCTGGCAAGGCACTATTAGAAACCTTGGCTATTTGGTTTCGTAATGACAAACGGCAATTATCTCTAGTCCGTAACTTTGATGGCTGGAACCATATTGAAGCCGGCTTAGCTAGCGGCAAAGGCATCATACTTCTAACCCCTCATTTAGGTTGCTTTGAAATTACCTCGCTGTATTTTGCAGCGCGCTACCCTATTACCGTGCTATACCGACAACCCCGACATGATTGGATGTCGCCCTTAATGGCAATGGGCAGAAAGCGCGGCCAAATTACCTTGGCACAAGCAAACACACAAGGCGTAAAGCAACTTTTACAATCACTCAAACGTGGCGAAGCGATTGGTATTTTGCCAGACCAAGCACCGCCTGAGGGGGATGGTCAATGGGCGCCATTTTTTGGACGGCCGGCTTACACCATGTCGCTGGCTTCAAAATTAGCCAAAAAAACAGGCGCGCAAGTTCTTATGGCTTTTGGCGAGCGTTTAAGCTACGGACGTGGCTACAATATACATGTTCGCCCGATTGCTGCAGGCAGAATCAACACACCAAGCTTACTCAACTCTGAGATTGAACGCACTATCCTGCAATGCCCCACCCAATATTTATGGGGATACGACCGCTATAAAGTTCGCGATTAACCACACCTTCTGCGCCATAAGTATCTACGTGTAAAATATTTTTATATTTCTCGCTTGAGATTTTTCAAGCAGCCCCCATTAAGCTAACACTGTACAAAATAATTGAGGATGCTTCATGACCGAATACAATCAAGAACCAAAAATTGACGACGCTGGCGAAACTATCGCTAACGATTCAATTGACCCATCAATCCGCATTACAGGCCTAGAACTGCAACTTGCTGAAGCGCAGGCGGCAGTGTTATATGTCAAAGCAGATGGTGAAAATATTCGTCGCCGGGCGATGGATGATATTGAAAAAGCACGTAAATTTGCATTAGAGAAGTTCTCTAATGAGTTATTGGCTGTTAAAGACAGTTTAGATGCGGCATTACTCATTGAAGCCACCGACGTGCAAAGCTACAAAGATGGCGTGGATATTACCACTAAGCAATTGGGTGCAGTATTCGAAAAATTCAACATTGCGGAAATAAACCCAGTGGGTGAAAAGTTTGATCCAAACAAACATCAAGCCATTAGCATGCTAGAAAATAGTGGCGAACCTAATACGGTGACCGTGGTTTTACAAAAGGGTTATACGCTGAATGACCGCGTATTACGCCCCGCTTTAGTGATGGTGGCTAAGTAATTTTTAGTCAATTGCAAGCGACCACTTGAAATATTTCAAACAATCTCCATTAACAACACATGGATTTTAAATAAGTCCGAATGCACTCTACAACAGCAAACATTCAATCAAATGGCCTGTCGTTATTTGCACTCATTTGAGGCTCACTAGATTTTAAAAAAAAGGAATAGGAATTATGGGAAAAATTATTGGTATTGACTTAGGCACAACAAACTCATGCGTAGCCGTGATGGAAGGCGGCAAACCGCGTGTGATTGAAAACTCTGAAGGCACACGCACCACGCCTTCTATTATTGCGTATCAAGAAGACGGTGAAATTTTATCGGGTGCTCCGGCAAAACGCCAAGCAGTCACCAACCCAAAAAATACGCTGTACGCAGTTAAGCGTTTAATTGGTCGCCGTTTTGATGAAAAAGAAGTGCAAAAAGACATTGGTCTAATGCCTTACACCATTGCAAAAGCCGATAACGGCGATGCATGGGTGGAAGTGCGCGGCGTAAAAATGGCGCCACCGCAAATTTCAGCTGAAGTGTTGCGCAAGATGAAAAAAACCGCTGAAGATTACTTAGGCGAAGAAGTGACTGAAGCGGTAATTACCGTGCCGGCTTACTTTAACGATAGCCAACGCCAAGCCACTAAAGATGCTGGCCGTATTGCAGGTTTAGATGTTAAACGTATTATTAATGAGCCTACTGCTGCTGCACTAGCGTTTGGTTTAGACAAACAAGAAGGTGACCGTAAGATTGCCGTGTACGACTTAGGTGGCGGTACATTTGATGTTTCTATTATTGAAATTTCTAGCATTGATGGCGAACATCAATTTGAAGTGCTTTCAACTAACGGTGACACATTCTTAGGTGGTGAAGACTTTGATAACCGCTTAATTGACTTTTTAGCGGATGAGTTCAAAAAAGATAACGGTGGACTAGATTTACGCAACGATTTATTAGCGAAACAACGCTTAAAAGAAGCGGCTGAAAAAGCAAAAATTGAGTTATCAGGTGCAACGCAAACTGAAGTGAATTTACCTTACATCACCGCCGATGCGACGGGTCCTAAACACTTGGTGGTAAAAATCACCCGCGCAAAATTAGAATCCTTAGTTGAAGATTTAATCGAGCGCACCATGGCACCTTGCCGCATAGCAATTAAAGATGCTGGTGTTTCAATTGACGACATTACTGATGTGATTTTGGTCGGCGGTCAAAGCCGCATGCCAAAAGTGCAAGAAAAAGTGAAAGAGATTTTTGGTAAAGAGCCACGTAAAGACGTGAACCCAGATGAAGCGGTAGCCGTGGGTGCTGCTATTCAAGGTGGCGTGTTAAAAGGTGATGTGAAAGATGTGTTGTTACTTGATGTCACGCCATTATCACTTGGCATCGAAACACTTGGTGGCGTAATGACGAAGGTGATTAAGAAAAATACTACGATTCCGACTAAGGCATCACAAACTTTTTCTACCGCTGATGACAACCAGAATGCAGTAACGATTCAAGTGTTGCAAGGCGAGCGTGAAAAAGCAGTTGCAAACAAATCACTTGGTCAATTTAATTTGAGCGACATTCCACCAGCACCTCGCGGCATGCCGCAAATTGAAGTGACCTTTGACATTGATGCTAACGGTATTTTGCACGTGAGCGCAAAAGATAAAGCCACCGGTAAAGAAAATAAAATTACCATCAAGGCTAATAGCGGCCTAAGTGAAGCCGAGATTCAACAAATGGAAGAAGATGCCATTAAATACGCGGATGAAGATAAGAAATACCGCGAGTTAGTAGATGCGCGCAACGCTGCAGATGGCATGGTGCACTCTGTGAAAAAATCATTGAGTGAGCATGGCGATAAGTTAGATGCCGCTGAAAAAGAAGCGATTGAAACTGCCATTAAAGACGTTGAAGATGTCTTGCAATCAGACGATAAAGACGCAATTGAGGCTAAAACCAATGCCTTAACTGAAGCCTCACAAAAGCTAGGTGAGAAAGTTTACGCTGATCAACAAGCGCAAGCTAATACCGAATCAGCGCAGCCAGAAGGCGAAAAGACGGTGGATGGCGATGTCGTCGATGCTGAGTTTGAAGAAGTGAAGAAAGACTAAAGGGTCGTCGTTAGTATTTAGTCGCTAGTCGTTAGCATCCTATCCGGTGCTAGCGACTTTTGCGCTAATAACTAATGGCTACAAACTAGTGAAGTACAACTACCAACTAACGACTAAAAACTAGCGATTAAATTATGGCAAGCAAAAAAGATTACTACGAAGTATTAGGCGTTAATAAAGACGCCTCAGCAGAAGATATTAAAAAGTCTTATCGCAAATTGGCGATGAAGCATCACCCTGATCGCAATCCTGACAACCCCAGGGCTGAGGAACATTTTAAAGAGGCGAAAGAAGCCTATGAAATGTTAAGTGATGATCAAAAGCGTGCCGCTTATGATCAATATGGTCATGCCGGTGTTGAGCAAGGTGGTGGTGCAGGTGGTTTTGGTGGCGACGCCTTTAGTGACATTTTTGGTGATATTTTTGGCGGTGGTCGTGCTGGCGGCCAAGCGAATAAGGTCTATCGTGGTGCAGATTTACGCTACAACATGGAAGTTTCATTAGAAGACGCGGCAAAAGGCACAGAAACAAAGATTCGCATTCCTGTGCAATCAACTTGCGAAACCTGCAAAGGTTCAGGCGCGCGTCCTGGTACGCAACCTGTCACTTGTACTACTTGTGGCGGCCATGGCCAAGTGCGCATGCAACAAGGCTTTTTCTCTGTACAGCAAACCTGTCCAAAATGTCATGGAAACGGCAAAATGGTCAAAGACCCTTGCCCAAGTTGCAACGGTGCCGGACGAACTAAACAAAACAAAACGCTATCTGTCAAAATTCCTGCAGGCGTTGATGAAGGCGATAGAATTAGACTCAGCGGCGAAGGCGAAGCAGGCGTTAATGGCGGCCCAACAGGTGATTTGTATGTCGTGATCCATCTCAAAGAACATGCAATTTTTCAACGTGAGGGCGGTAATTTACATTGCGAGATGCCTATTAGCTTTAGCACCGCCGCCCTTGGTGGTGAGATTGAAGTGCCAACACTGGACGGTTCAGCTAAAATGAAAATTCCTGCTGAAACGCAAACGGGTGGCGTATTTAGATTGCGTGGCAAAGGCATCAAGCCACTACGTCAATCTGAACATGGCGATTTAATGGTGCATGTCGTCGTTGAAACGCCAGTTAAACTCACTGAGAAACAAAAAGAATTATTACGTGAATTTGAAACAAGCACGCAAGCAGATTCTGGAAAACATAGTCCTCGCAACAAATCTTGGATGAATAAAGTCAAAGATTTCTTTGAGTAATTTTAAAAAACTATTCGCCACAGAGGTCACAGAGCGTTCAAATCCACTATAGGTTCATTCTTAATTTGCCATCCTCGCGTACGCGGGAATGACGGCAAGCTTGATGCGCAAGTCTGATGGTGGATAAAAGTAGAACTTGTTTTTTCTGTGACCGCTGTGTTTCTTAGCGTTCTAAGTGGCGAACAATCGCCTGCAATTCTTCACGGGCATCAGCAAACTGCGCATAGCTTTTTCCACTGGTTTTAGCATACCAATAATGGCTATTGCCAACGTCCCCCTCCATTTTATGCAGCACCGCATGCAGCCAGCTGGCAATGGGGTCGTGGTATTTTTGTGCAATCTGATGCGCGCCATGCCAATCACCTGCTAGTGCCACTTGTACAGCCATCAATAACTCACTAGTCAAAATACTGCAACTTCTTATGTCTAGGTAAGTGTTTTAACTGCGCCTCTGCAATGCTTGCAGTCGCTCGGTCTGGGTAGGGTTTGGAGGCAATGATTTTTATCGGCGGGTTGGCACGCGTATAACGAGCGCCCTTGCCTGATAGATGGGCTGCAAAGCGGGCGTTTAAGTCGTTGGTAATTCCCGCGTAATATGCACCGTTATTACACTCCAGTAGATATAAAACCCAAGTCATGACGGCTGATATGGCTTAATAAGTGCCCGCTTGAATAAACTCGACCTTATAACCATCAGGATCTTCAACAAAGGCAATCACCGTTGCGCCATGCAGCATGGGGCCAGCCTCACGCACTACTTTTCCGCCAGCGTTTCTGACGGCCTCACAGGCCAGGTTAGCATCCTCCACCTCTAGTGCCACATGGCCATAAGCCTTACCCATATCGTAGCTTTCTACACCATAGTTATAAGTGAGCTCCAACACGGTATTTTCACGCTCATTGCCATAGCCGACAAAGGCTAAACTAAATTTTCCTTCAGGAAAATCATATTGGCGCAGCACCTTCATGCCGAGGATTTCAGTATAAAACTTAATCGAGCGCTCCATATTACCAACGCGGAGCATGGTGTGTAACATACGCATATTGAAACCTTATTATTTGGCAGCGGTTAATTGATGGTATTTTTTGAGTAGCTGTTCTTTATTTTCAACTATGTCTGGGTTAAATGGAATGCAGTCTATCGGGCAAACTTCTTGGCATTGCGGTTTATCATAATGGCCGACGCATTCAGTACACAAATTAGGACTAATTTCATAAATATCTTCGCCCTGATAAATAGCGTTATTTGGGCAGGCTGGTTCACACACGTCACAATTGATGCACTCGTCGGTAATCATTAAGGCCAAGATTAGCCCCCTAGTTTTTGTTTAATTGCATCGTCTACGGTTTGAGACACAAACGCATGCACATCGCCACCTAGCACCGCCACTTCACGCACTAAGCTAGATGAGATAAACATAAACTGTTCAGAAGGCGTTAAAAACAATGTTTCAAATTGTGGGTACAGCTTACGATTCATGCCAGCTAGTTGAAACTCGTATTCAAAGTCTGAGGCTGCACGCAAACCACGAATGACCATTTTTGCGCCTTGATCTTGCACAAACTGCATGAGCAAGCCACTAAACCCCATTACTTTAATATTACTGGCATGGGCAAATACCCCTTTGGCTAGCGCGACGCGCTCATCCAAAGTAAGCAGTGTGTTTTTATTGGTGCTATCTGCGACCGCCACAATCACCTCATCAAACAAATCTGCGGCGCGGCGCACCACATCTTCATGTCCCAAGGTAATCGGGTCAAATGTGCCAGGGTAAACTGCTACACGATTTTTAGTCATTTTAATCCCTATCAATTTTTAGTAGATTTTAACAGATGATAAAACACATTACCCGCTTTGCTTTGTTTGATAATCTCCCAATCACTGGAAAAATTAAAAGTGGTATTGGGCTGGGCTACATCTAGCGCATATTCCGCCTCTACATAAACCAATCCTTCAGCATGCAAATGTGCGGTTAATAATGGCAACACTTTAGGCAACCAACCTTGCTGGTAAGGCGGATCTAAGAAAATAATATTAAATTTTAAAGTATTTTTATTTAAAAATTGCAGCGCATCTTGATGCAAAATATTGGCTGCTTCTGCTTTTAAGAGTTGCTTGTTGGCGAATAATGCTTGGCAAGCAACTAAGGATTTTTCTACTAGCGTTAGCGCCAGCGCACCTCTTGATAAGGCCTCAAATCCCATCACGCCAGTGCCAGCAAATAAATCCAAGCAATTCAAGCCGGTTAAATCTTGGCCCAACCAGTTAAATACCGTTTGCCTGACACGCTCAGGCGTGGGTCGCAAGCCCGGTGCATCTAGAAATTTAATGAGGCGACTGCGCCACTCACCCGCATTAATACGAACGGTATTTAGTTTTTTTTCAGTCATTTTTAAACAGTTTTACTTCAATAAAACTGCATTTTACTACTTAAGCGGTTTAGTCTGGAGGGGTTTAGTGAATTTCTTGAACTCTCAAGTGCTTTACACTTGGCGGGCTACTTGATGTTAGGGTCACCCACTATAATGGTGACAAAATTCTCAGGCTTAAGACGACGATTAAACGCCTCTTTAATCTGCGCCGTCGTCACGCTTGCTACTTTTTTGTTGTAATCCTCTAAATAACTGAGCGGCAATTTATAAAAACCGATCACCGCTAAATAATCTAAAATTTTACTGTTGCTATCTATGCGCATAGGAAATCCGCCAATAATATTGGCTTTTGCCGCTTTTAATTCTGCTGGCGTGACACCATTTTTAAGAAATTTAGCTAAGGTTTCATGCACTAATTTAAGTGCATCCTCAGCTTGGTCTTTTTTAGTCTGAAAGCCAATTTGAAAAGGGCCTAACTCGGCCATCGGCATAAAATAGCTATACACACTATAGACCAGCCCACGCTTTTCACGCACTTCTTCGGTTAATCGCGACACAAAGCCACCGCCACCTAGAATGTAATTACCAACATACAGCGGAAATAAATCCGCATCGCCACGCTTAATGCCAGGGTAGCCCAACAAGATGTGTGATTGTGATGCCGGGTGCGCAATACGCTTCTCTATAGCTTGAGATGGGTACTCTACAGTGGGGATTGCTACAACTGGTGACACATCCGCCATTTTTGGCAAGTCATTACTCATATTTTCTGCGATATTATTGGCTTGCTCGCGGGTTAAATCTCCGATCAATGCAATGATCGAACCCTTGGCGCCATAATGCTGACTATAAAAAGCTTGTAGGTCTTCACGCATAATTTTACCTACCGTCTCCACCTCGCCACTTTCATCCAAGCGGTATGGGTGCTTACCATACATAGCCGCCATAAAGGCTTTACTGGAAATGCTTTCAGGCTGTGTTGCAGACTCTTGTAAGCCTGAAATAATGCGGGCCTTTTCACGGCTTAATACCGCTTCAGAGAAATCTGGTTTTTGTAAAATTTTGGCAAATATATCCAGAGCCTGCGTTTGCTCACGCGCACTGCTTAATGTACGCAATTTAAATGCGGCGCGGTCAACATCAAAATCTCCGCCTAGAATTGCGCCTATATCCGCCATTTTATTGGCAATCATTTCATCGCCCATGCCTGCTGCACCTAAAGTCATCATGTATCTGGTTATGCTAGCCAGACCTGATTTTTTCGCAGTATCTCGCGCACTCCCTGCGGCAAAATTCACGCTCACATCAACAATGGGTAAATCATGATTTTCTACAAAGTAGACTTCAGCGCCTGAACTTGTCTGCCACTGCTGAATGTTAACTGCCGCTTGTGCGCTAACAGAGAAAGTTAAAAGCGCTAAGTTAAGAACAAATACTGTTGTGATATCTTTTAGACACATTGTTGAAATACCTTGAAAAATTACCTTCGTCAGGCTTAAGGCGCGCTCAAAAGATTGGGGGAATACATTCGACCCCTGCGCTTGTTGAAAGGGAATATTAATGAACATGCGGCTTCCCTTTTGGTTGTGCCTTTGGGTCAATCGGTTGCGGATCTAAAGTCGCAATCGTTAAATTGTCTTGTAGCAAATACTTTTTAGCAACCGCTTGCACCTGCTCCGCCGTTACCGCGCGCAACTTAGCAGGGTAATCCTCTAAAATTTTCCATGAAAAGCCGATACTTTCAACGGTACCTATCTGCATGGCTTGGTAAAACATAGAATCACGCTGATAGACATCTGCCGCGATGACACCGGCTTTGACGCGATCTAATTCTTCAGTGCTCACGCCCGCGTCTTTGATTTTCTCGATTTGTTGCAACAATGCGGCCTCAAGCTCTAGCACTGTTTTACCTTCACTAGGCGTGCCATCAAGCTCAAATAAACTTAGGCGCCCACGTGACAGAATATCGTAGCCAGCACTAACATCTACCGCCAATTGTGTCTCACGTACTAATTTTTGATTAAGCCGCGCTGACGGGTTGCCGCTTAACACGCCGGCAAGCACCTCAAGCGCATAGGGTTCCCAGTCATTAGCCGCGTCAACTAAAGCCGGCACATGATAGCCCATTAATAAATAAGCTTGTTTAGCCGGGGCTTTCACCACCACACGCCTCTCACCAATTTGTGCAGGTTCCACTTGCGGCTTACGTGCAGGCAGTACTTTGGCTTTAAGTTTGCCAAAATACTGCTGCGCTAATTGATACACCTCTTGCGCTTTTATATCCCCCACCACTACTACAGTTGCATTATTGGGGGCATACCATTGCCGGTACCACTCACGCGCGTCTTCATCAGTCATATTTTCTAAATCGTTCATAAAGCCAACCACTGGTCGAGCGTATGGATGCGCCCGATAAACGGCACCTTGAAAAGCTTCATTCACCATAGCTTGCGGTTTATCATCGGTCCGCCAACGACGCTCTTCCATCACCACTTTTATTTCTTTAGCAAACTCTTTTTTAGTCAGATTCAAGTTAGCCATACGATCTGCTTCTAACTTAAAAATGAGCGGTAAATGCGACTTTTCTAGCTGCTGAAAATAACAGGTGTAATCGCTACTGGTAAATGCATTTTCTTTACCGCCAGCCGCTGCAACTATCCGCGAAAACTGTCCTGCTGGCACGGTCTTTGTGCCCTTAAACATCATATGCTCCAGCAGGTGCGCCACGCCAGTTTTACCATTCACTTCGTCTATGCTGCCGGCGCGATACCACACTTGGGACACCACCACCGGTGAGCGATGATCTTCTTGCACAATAAGTTTTAAGCCATTATTGAGCTTAAACTCTTGAACGGGTGCCACTGCAAACACCGTGATTGGCATGGCCATCATTAAAATTAATAAGCTTTTGATACGCACCTTGCACTTCTCCAGAAATTTATTTAAAACCCGCTTTAAAACAGCTCGAATTATAGCGCGGCTAAGCACCATGAACTGACATCATTCCAAATCAGCTCGTGTGACCAGGTTGTTAACAAGTTAGTTCGGAGCAACGGTCTAAGGGATTGGCGTTGACATTGCTTACGGTTGGCAGCTTCAATGTAAGCTATAATCCTGTTAACAAGGCCGCACACATAAGGTGTGCGGCTTCTTTTCATTTCGCGCGATAATTTTAATTATGATCATAGACTGGAATAACTTTACGCCCTGGACAGCGCTGGCTGGTGGCGTACTGATTGGCATCTCTGCTGCTCTATTTATATTACTTAATGGCCGTATTGCCGGAATCACTGGTATTATCGGCGGCCTATTTAGGCCGGCTATGCATGATGCGGGTTGGCGAATCGTGTTCACCATGGGCTTAATTATTGCCCCTATTATTTGGCTGCTATTTGCCGAGTTGCCTAACATTGAAATTGATGCGGGTTATAACCTCCTTATTGTCGCCGGCGTGATTATTGGCTTTGGTACTCGTTACGGCTCAGGTTGCACGAGTGGTCACGGCGTATGCGGTATCTCACGCTTATCTCCACGCTCTATCATTGCCACGCTCGCCTTTATGGGCACAGGCTTTTTAACAGCGTTTATCATGCGTCATTTACTCGGAGCCTAAAAATGAAAAAACGTTTAGGGCATATGACCGCACTGGCTTTTACTTTACTTTCCGGCCTTTTATTTGGTCTTGGCCTTATTTTGGCCGGCATGACTAACCCTGCCAAAGTGCTGGCTTTTCTTGATTTGGCTGGCTTGTGGGATCCGTCACTTGGGTTAGTCATGACTGGCGCTATTGCCGTTGGCCTGATCGCCTATAGCATTGCGGGTAAACGCAGTACTAGCTTTTTAGGGTTACCGATGAACATCCCCACTTCACGCATTATCGATAAACGCTTAGTGATTGGCAGCTTAGTCTTTGGTATTGGCTGGGGCTTGGTTGGTATTTGCCCAGCGCCAGCTTTTGTTTTACTTGGCACGGGCAATGTGAAGGGCGTGGTATTTTTAATAGCCATGTTAATCGGCATGGGCGCGTTTGAATTGCTTGAAGGCCGTCGCAAAAAATAAGATAAAATAACGCCTACCAAATCTGCAACAATATAGAGTAGCTATGTTCGATTTTTTAAAAAAAAATAAATCACCTAATCCGGAGCAGAGGCCTGAAATAGATGCCTCAGCACCGTCAGAACAAAGTCAATCTTGGGGTGAGCGCCTTAAACAAAGTCTCAGCAAAACACGCAAACAATTAGGCAACCAACTTTCCAGCCTGTTTGGTGGCGGAAAAATTGATGTGGAAGTTTACGAAGAGTTAGAAACCATACTCATCACCTCTGATGTCGGTGTGAGCGCCACAAAAAACTTACTGACCAATATTAAGAACCGCGTTAAAGCGCAAAACTTAGACGATACCGCACAACTCAAAGCCGCCTTAAAAGAGGCGATGTCTGACTTACTCACGCCATTACAAAAACCGTTAGTCACTAGTGGCCACAAGCCATTTGTGATCATGCTGGCAGGGGTAAATGGCGCAGGTAAAACTACCAGCATAGGCAAGCTAGCGCATGCGTTTCAGGCAGAAGGGAAATCGGTACTAATTGCCGCAGGCGACACCTTTAGAGCCGCCGCCCGCGAGCAATTGCAGATATGGGGCGAGCGCAATAATGTACATGTAGTTTCGCAAACAAGTGGTGATGCAGCTGCCGTGATGTTTGATGCCATCAATTCAGCTATCGCGAAAAATATTGATATTGTATTGGCCGACACCGCCGGCCGACTGCCGACACAAATGCATTTAATGGAAGAAATTGCCAAAGTAAAACGTGTCATGGACAAAGCCCTGCCTGGTGCGCCCCATGAAGTATTACTAGTATTAGATGCCAACACTGGACAAAACGCGGTATCGCAAGTTAAAACCTTTGATGATGCGCTAGGTGTCACTGGCCTAGTATTAAGCAAATTAGACGGCACTGCGAAAGGCGGCGTGATTGCCGCTATCGCGGAAGCGCGCCCTATTCCAATTCGCTACATAGGTATTGGTGAAGCGATTGATGATTTACGACCGTTTAATGCGAATGAATTTATTGATGCGATGCTGGACGAGTGATCTTAGCGCACTAACTGTCAATAGAACGCATTACACCTAGCCGCTCAGCATTTTTTAACCCTTAGCGTATTTAGCGATATAATCTAAACAATGATTAAATTTGACCATGTCACCAAGCGCTACCCAGGTAGCGATGAAGCATTAAGAAACATCAGCTTTACGATTGAGGCTGGTGAATTAGTCTTTGTCACCGGCCATTCTGGCGCTGGTAAAAGTACGCTACTTAAGCTTATTGCTGCCATTGAACGGCCCACTAGCGGCACGGTACTGATTGCCAATCAAAATATTAGCCAACTTAAGCCTTCTGCTATTCCATACATGCGCCGTAGATTTGGTTTGATTTTTCAAGACCACAAACTATTGTACGACCGTAATTGCTTTGAAAATGTTATTTTGCCCTTACACATTAATGGTGTTACCGGCCTTGATGCCGCAAAGCGTGTGCGTGCCGCATTAGATAAAGTAGGATTGTTACATAAAGAAAAAGCTATGCCGATTACGCTATCTGGCGGCGAGCAACAAAGATTAGCCATTGCGCGTGCGGTTGTAAGTCGTCCTGCAATTTTGATTGCAGATGAGCCAACCGGTAACTTAGACGCAAGCTATGCGGCAGAGATTATGGGGATTTTTGAGGCCTTTCATCAAGTAGGCGTCACAGTCATCGTCGCTACCCACGATGCGCTGGGTATGAGCGCTGCGCAAAATCGGGTATTGCATCTAAACCACGGTGAATTAAACCCTGTCGAATTAATACAAAGCGGAAATTCAATAGCATGATTAACTGGCTCAATCAGCATATGCAAGCCATCAAACTGGTGCTTACACGCATGCTTGATAACAAACTATCGACCTTTATGATTAGCTTGGTGATTGCCGTCGCCATGTGTGTGCCTGGCCTGTTTTATATGGGGGTAGATCACTTATCTCAGCTAAGTAATCACATGCAAGATGAAACTGAGATTAGCCTTTTTCTTAAACTTGATGCAGACCCCAATATCGCATCAGAAATTGATGCCGTTTTAGCAAAAAATATTGCGATTAAACAGTTTCATTTAGTGGCTAAAGACCAAGCTTGGAAAGACTTAAAGACTAAAGCTGAGTCGAATAAAATTGGAAATGAGGTGAATCAGTTGGCAAAAAATCCTTTGCCTGATGCATTTTTTATTCAAGCAAAATCTTCCGACCCGGCAACACTTGAAGCGCTTAAAAATGAATTGCAAAGTATTCCAGGAGTAGATCAGGCCGTGTTAAATACAGAATGGGCGAAACGTCTATCGACCATACTGACATTAGGCACAAAAATTATATTATTTATTGCCGCATTACTGGGCATCGCCTTGCTAGTCATTATTGGCAATACCGTACGCATGCAGGTGCTGACGCAAAAAGATGAAATTATAGTCAGCAAATTAATAGGTGCCACGACCAGCTTTATCAGAACGCCTTTTTTATACGCCGGAATGGTCTATGGGCTTTTTGGTGGATTGCTAGCGATGGTCTTTTTAATTTTAATTATTCAACTTTATAACCAGTCCGTTGTGCAACTATCACACTTATACAGCAGTGATTTTAGTTTGCCATGGTTAAATCTTCCGCTTTTCATCGCCATTGTCCTTGCCTCCATTTTTATTGGCTGGCTTGGCTCTTATCTGGCTGTCAGCCGCGCCATTGCAGTTATCAAAATCGATTAAAACACCCTTTAAGATTTACAGTGAATCATTGAGCCCCTAGCACTCTCCAACGTAGAGTGCTAATATTAGCCTTATTGGAGGAATACATTTTAATGAGCTATGCATTAACTTTACCAGTACTAACCGCAACGGACAGCCTTGAGCACTATTCTAGGACGATTAAAGCCTACCCAATTCTGACTGCAGAAGAAGAATATGCACTGGCCGTCAAATTTAGAAAAGAAAATGATTTAGAAGCGGCGCGTCAATTAATCGTGTCGCATTTACGATTGGTCGCCAGCATCGCGCGTGGCTTTAATGGCTATGGATTGTCGCAATCAGACCTTATTCAAGAGGGTAATATCGGGCTTATGAAGGCAGTTAAACGCTTTGACCCTGAGCGTGGCGTCCGATTAGTTTCTTTTGCTATGCATTGGATTAAAGCAGAAATGCACGAGTACATTGTGCGTAACTGGCGCATGGTAAAAATTGCCACCACCAAAGCACAGCGTAAATTATTTTTCAATCTACGCAGCATGAAAACTAGCCTAAATAGCTTACAACCTAGTGAAGTAGACCATATTGCAACCACACTCAACGTCAAACCTGAAGATGTGCTGGAGATGGAAGCGCGATTAAGTGGTCATGAAATTTCTCTCGAAGCCAACATAGACGATGATGTCGATGAGCATTACAGCCCGATTGCTTACTTGCAAGACGAGCGATTAGAACCGCTAGACGCGATACAAGCGAAACAAGCAGAGGTGGCAAAAACCACAGGCTTAAGCCATGCCCTGCAAAACTTAGATGAGCGCAGCCGTCGGGTAGTTGAGTCACGCTGGTTACAAGATGAGGGCGGAAAAACATTGCATGAGCTCGCCGATGAATTTGGCGTTTCAGCCGAACGTATTCGTCAAATTGAGCAAAAAGCGATGCAAAAAATGAAGGCGTTGATGTTAGCTAAGCACTAATACCGTGGGTGACCATTCAATAAAAGGCTGCCACTTAAATGCAGCCTTTTTTATTACGTTTAATATGACAATCACCCCTACAAATGTATTTAATTCATCTCGCCATGCTTGAATACTGCACTCTATGTAATGAAGCATCCTCATCAGACCATGCCATTCTGTTATCATCTTATTTTATAGAAAGATGATTGCTAAATGAGTGGCTTAACCAACAATTCACCCCGTCCGATCGACATTCGACTGCACCAAGCATCTCGTCTGTTAGAAATAAAATTTGATGACAATACTGAGTGCATGTTGTCATGTGAATTTTTACGGGTCTACTCCCCTTCAGCGGAGGTGCGCGGGCATGGTCACGGGCAAGAAGTCTTGCAACTTGGTAAAGAAAACGTCAACATCACTGCGATAGAACCTGTAGGCAATTATGCAGTTAAGCTTACCTTCTCCGATGGCCATGACACCGGTTTATACTCTTGGGATTACTTATATGAATTGGGGCGTAATTACGAAGCGCTTTGGCTAGAGTATTTGGGAAAGTTAAGTATCGCAGGCGTTAGACGGACTAATTAAGTCATTTGAAAGTGAATATCATGTCAACCGAACACAATACGCATTTTGGTTTTAAAATGGTAGCCGAAGCTGATAAAGCGAAAAAAGTCGGTGAAGTCTTTCATTCTGTTGCCAGTAAGTACGACCTCATGAACGATGTGATGTCGGCAGGCATGCACAGAGGCTGGAAACGCTTTGCTGTTGAAATAAGCGGTGTTAGGCACGGTGATACTGTATTAGATATTGCCGGTGGTAGTGGTGATTTGTCTAAATTATTCGCGAAAAAAGTTGGGGTGGATGGTCAGGTGATATTGACTGACATTAACGCCTCTATGCTGGGCGTTGGACGCGATCGTATGCTGGATGTCGGCTTAAATGTACCCGCCTTACAATGCGATGCCGAAAAACTGCCCTTTCCTGACAATCACTTTGACTGTGTGATTGTGGCATTTGGCTTGCGCAACATGACACATAAAGATTTCGCTTTAGCCGAAATGCAGCGGGTACTTAAAGTAGGTGGCCGCTTATTAGTATTAGAATTTTCAAAAGTATGGCAGCCACTAGCTAAGATCTATGATGCATATTCATTCAAATTACTACCCTTTATGGGCAAGATTCTCGCGCAAGATGCTGAAAGTTATCAATACCTAGCCGAGTCCATCCGCATGCATCCAGACCAAGAAATGCTCAAGCAAATGATGTTAGATGCGGGTTTGTTCAAAGTGGATTATTACAACTTAGCGGCTGGCGTGGTGGCCTTACATAAAGGCTATAAAATTTAATGCATACAGCCCTATGTTAAAAGCGTTTTCCACACGTTTATTACAGCACCTAATCGCGCAAAACAGCTGGGCAAATGGACTATTACAGCCTTTTGCAAGCAAGTCCGTGCAGTTCAATATCGGATTTATTTCTACCCACTTGGTTATTTTAGAGGATGGTAGTTTAGCTATCGCCGGTGAAACTAACATTGCTGATGCAAGCATCACTATTTCACCAAGTTTGGCCTTACGTTTAATAGCAAGAGATGAGGCGGCTAAATTACAGCTTGTGATTGAAGGTGACACCCATCTAGCCGCAGAATTAGCCAAAGTATTGGCTAATATGCGTTGGGATTATGAGGATGATATCAGCAATATTGTTGGCGATATTAGCGCTAACAAAATCGGAAACTTTGCGCGCGATACGACAAAATCAGTGAAGCAAGCCAGCATCAATTTAGCAGAAATGTTGAGTGAATACTGGCAAGAAGAAATGCCATTGATCTCAAAAAAACGCCATATAGAAGAATTTAATACGCAAGTCGACACCTTGCGTGCGGATAGCGCGCGGTTTGAAAAAAAATTAGCTAAACTCACTCTATCTATTCAACAAAAACATACCCAAAACGCTGATTCAAAAGGCATTGCTATAGAAAGAACAGACTAAACTTATGCGTATTTTTCGGCTTTTTTATATTATTTATATCGCACTACGCTTTGGCTTAGACGAATTTGTTTTAAGTCACGGTAAATTAAGGCCATTACTAAGCGTCATCAATGTCTTATTTTTTTGGCGTATCCAGCGCACACCGCGCAGCGAAAGGCTAAGATTAGCGCTAGAAACGCTAGGTCCAATTTTTGTTAAATTTGGACAAATGCTGTCTACCCGCCGCGACTTAATTCCACTGGACATTGCAGATGAGTTAGCCAAACTACAAGACCAAGTGCCCCCCTTTGCCTTTGCCGAGGTTGAAAAAGTTATACAAGAAGCCTTTAACTTGCCGCTGAATGAGGTTTTTGTCGACTTTGATCAAACCGCCATTGCCAGCGCTTCGGTTGCACAAGTTCACTTTGCGCACCTGTTAGATGGCACACCGGTGGCCGTTAAAGTGTTGCGCCCCGGTATTGCAAAAGTCATTAACCATGATTTAGCGTTGCTAGATACTGCCGCATGGCTACTGCAACTTTTATCTGCCGAAGTTAAACGCCTAAAGCCACGTGAAGTGGTTGCAGAGTTTGCCGATCATACCCATAGCGAACTTGACCTTACTTTAGAAGCCGCCAACTGCACCCGCTTAGCGGGCAACTTTCCCGATAGAAAATTGCTGATCCCTGACGTTTACTGGGATTGGTGTCGCCAGCAAGTCATGGTCATGCAGCGCATGGTTGGCACGCCCATCAGTAAGGTTGACCTACTACAGGCCAAGGGCATTGATATTGCCAAGCTTGCCCATGACGGTGTAGAAATTTTCTTTACCCAAGTATTTAGAGATGGTTTTTTTCATGCCGACATGCACCCAGGCAATATACTGGTAGCGGACGAAGGTCCTGATAAAGGCAAATATATTGCCCTTGATTTCGGCATCATGGGGACGCTGACGGATAATGATAAGTACTACCTAGCACGTAACTTTTTAGCTTTTTTTAATCGTGATTATCGTGATGTCGCTGTCGCCCATATTGAATCCGGCTGGGTACCCAAAGACACCAATGTCGAAGCTTTAGAAACCGCTGTGCGCGCCATTTGTGAGCCTATATTCAACAAACCCCTCAAAGACATTTCTTTTGGCCGCACCTTATTAAGCTTATTTCAAATGTCACGTAAATTTGGCGTGGTCATACAACCGCAGTTAGTCATGCTACAAAAAACGTTATTAAACATTGAAGGCTTAGGTCGTGATTTAGACCCCAATATCGACCTTTGGCAAACGGCAAAACCATTTTTGAAACGCTGGATGAGTGAGCAAATAGGCTGGCGTAGTATCGCAAAAACACTCAAAAAAGAACTGCCTTATATGGCAAAAAATCTACCCGAAATGCCTAGGTTAATACAAGAGTTTCTGCGCCAAAAAACACGGGCTGAAATGGATGCACCCATACGCGACGTTATTGAAAGGCTGATTAAAACGCAGCAGCAACAAACGGTTTGGCAAAAGCGCTTATTTCTCTGCATCGCTCTACTGGCCTTGCTTGAAATATTCATGTTATTGCATGCAATTTTGCCGATGGTCCACTACAGCTAAGACCTTGCTATTGCCCACAATGAGGTTTTAACGTTGTTGGCAGTACTCACAATAGAACGCCGAGCGTTGCCCTAGGCGTATACTTTTTATCGGCTGGGCGCAAACTTTACATGGCTCACCAGTTCGTGCATAAACAAAGTATCCTTGCTGAAAATAACCTGGCTGACCATCTGTGCCAAAGAAATCGCGCAAGCTGCTACCCCCTGCATTAAGCGCGTCTTGCAAGGTGCTTTTAATTTCAGTCACCAACTTTTCACACCGCTTTAAACTAAGCGTATTAGCTGGCGTTTCAGGATGAATACGGGCGCGGAACAGCGACTCTGAAGCGTAGATATTACCTACACCAACCACCACATGCCCGTCCATAATAGCATTTTTGATTGCCAGCGTTTTACGGCTTAAAGCTTGCTGTAAATATTTTGCGTTAAAACCAGCTTCTAAGGGCTCGGGCCCTAGGCTACTTAACAAAGGATGCTTAGTGTCAATATTGTCTAGCCATAACACCGCACCAAAGCGACGAGGATCACGCAAGCGCAAGACTTGGCCATCGGTAAATTCAACATCAAAATGGTCATGTTTTTCTGCAGGATAATTACAATCTAATAACTGTATACGGCCAGACATGCCTAGATGGAGCAGTAATACCCCGCCACTAGATTCTCCCGAAAATTCACATAGTATGTATTTTGCGCGGCGGCTAAGACCCCGTAAGGTTTGTGTAGGCAGTGTCTTCGCTAAGTGCTGTGGGATAGGCCAACGCAGCCTAGGGTGACGGATAGTAACGGATTTAACCACTAGGCCAACGAGAGGCAAAAGCCCACGGCGCGTGGTTTCTACCTCTGGAAGTTCTGGCATGCGCCTTACTTGCTAGGAATGTTAATCGGCGGATTTAGCATGGTAAATCCTGCGTCTGATGGAAAGTAATAAATCAAGCCTTCGTCGGGCCGACCTAACTGCAAATCTGGCGATTCTTGAATTTTATCAAAATGCACTTTACTGCCATCTGCCAGCTTAATTTCAAAAGAAGGATAAGTTACTTTACGATCCGGTATATAAATTTCGACCGATTTAGCTGCATTGTGTAGCCATGAGAAATCTAGCCATTCATTCATCTCATTTTGTTGTGGTTTGGCTACGGGGATTGAAACCTTCCATTTGCCCTCCACTAAATCGACTTTCAAACTTGCAGCTTCCCATTGCTCTAAATGACTAAAGTCAAAGCCGACCACTTTTTCAGTGGGTTTGAGTGGCGACTTATCTATCAACTCTATGAGTTGGGTTGATGCCGCTTCGGCGTAACCATTCGACACCAGATACACCGCATTTCTATGCGAAACGTATTGTTCGTCGGTCACAGGATTGTGCGTACCGAAGGCAAACTCTTCTACATTGTCTTTATCTCTAAAAAGTTTAAGTTTTAGCTCTGGATTAGCTAGACCAAATTTCTCCAAATCTGCACTGATAATCTTATCTGTAGATTTAGCTGCGATAATCGACAAAATACGCTGCACTGATATTTGATCTGCCCGCATTTTAGTCGGCGCAGTTATGCGCCAATAGCCATTCAATTTTTCAAAAGTAACCGCGGCTTTGGCTGGAAACTCTACGCTAATTGCAGTGAATTCTGAAAGCTTATAAGCAGAAATCTCATAGATCGCATCTTGTTCTACGGCTTGTTTCGGGCGTAAATATAGAAATGTAACTAAGCCTGTAACCACACACAGCATCAGCAAATTAAGTAACCAACGTTTTTTCATGTACGCCTCTAAATCAAACGATAACAACCGACCAAACACTACCCACTAACGACCACCTACACAGGTCTGGAGTTTAAGCTTTTCTACGTTTCCACCAGAAATAAAAGCCAGCAAACATCACGCTTAGTGGAATGAAATATTGAAACGCATGAAATACCGACCAAGCAATGATGCGGCCAGTATCTGTATCGGGGATCGTCACGTTAATGTCTTTCAGTGGCATAGGCTGAATCGTGATGAGCTTGTCATCGCCGGCAAGCCAGTTGACCATATTCACGCCCAAGTCCAAATTGCCGCCGTTAGTAATAAAGGTGTTAGATAAAAAGTTGCCATTACCCATTACCACAACGCGCTGGCCTTTTTTACCGTAAATACGCTCTAACGCTACGCCAATATTGATCGGACCTTTTTTGTCTTTTTTCTCATCAAATACCGGCTTCGCCTCTTTCGCTAATTTTTCAGACATTAGCCAACCGTTTGGCGCCACTTCAATCAAATTGCTGACTTTCCAGCCATTATCATCTGTGCCTTGTGCCGTGACCTGATGCGCCTCCGGGAACAGCGTGCGCAACATAAAGTTATTCGTAATCGCATGTTCGCCATACAAGCTAGCAAACGACACGCGCGCATCTGCACCATACTGGGCCGAGGCCATGTCCATGGCGATACCAGGCGATACTTGCAAACCTAAATATTCAGCCACATTTTTCAAGCCGCGTAGATTGTCATCATCTAACAACCAAAGTAAATTGCCACCACTTTCAAGGTAGGCTTTAATTTTTTTAGCTTCAACATCGCTCACCTCTACCTGCGGGCTAGCAATGATCAACATAGCGCCATTACTAGGTACCGCTTGGGCCATCGTTAAATCTGGATTAGCAAACTTAAAGCCTTTTTTCTCCAGTTGTTTACCAAACTCACCGATGTCGTGATTTCTAATGCCCAGTAAATTACGTTCACCATGCCCATCTAAATACATCACCGCTTGTTGATTGGTACGAGAAAGTCTAACCAGTAAGTTAGTCATTTCCTGCTCGGCAATCGGCGGAATAATATGCTCAGTACGTTTGTTGTACTCTACGACCACTTCACCATCTTCCTTCACACCCGCGTCTTGTGCGAGCTTTGGCTCTACCGATGGATTAATAAATTTTAAATTTACATTCTTTTTTTCACGCTGATAGCGAGCGACAAAATCAATCATGCCTTTGCGAAAATTATCACCACCAGAGGCATCATCTTTGGTGGCAAATACCGTAATGTTCACCGGCCCTTTCATCTGCTTAAGGACGTTAACACTGCCTTGCGTTAAAATATTGCGGTTGGCTTGGGTAATGTCTTTTGCAAAATGATACTGGCTAGCTAAGTAGCCCAGCAAAACAATGAGCATTAAAAAGAGTACGACAAAGAAACTGTTTTGTACTAAAAGTTGAAAACGTAATTTACGATTGATGTTCATTTGATAAGGCCTAAGATTCTACAGGTGCTAACAATTTAAAAAAACTTCATTAACCACGTAAGCGGTCTGCATCTAAACGGCGCACAGTTAAGGTTAAGAATGTTGCAATAAATAAGCCAAAATAGGCGATGTCTGCCGTATCAATCAACCCCCCAGAGAATGACTGAAAATGGCGCGTGAGGGATAAGCTAGCGAGCGTATTGCTTGGATCGCCTGCAAAAAATCGGTCTAAAAACATTAAAGCAAAAAGCGCAATAAAAGTTAAGATTGCAGCAACAACCGGTTGTTGCGTCATGCTTGAAAAATATAAGCCCAGCGCCGAGAAGCTTGCCACCATCAGCAACAAGCCTATGGTATTGGCGACAATAAAGCCAAAATCAATGTCCGCCCAAATATTGAGCGTTGACAACATGGCGCCAATAAATACCACCAATATGCTTAAAAATGCCACTAAGCCTAAAAATTTACCCAGCACAATCTCCGTTAATGAAATTGGCGCGCTAAATAAAAATGGCAGGGTTTGGCTGCGGCGCTCTTCAGAAATTAAACGCATTGAAAGCAAAGGCACTGCAAACAACACCATGAAGGAAGCGAAACCGTAAACGTTTTGCCCAACAAATTGAGTAACCCCAGTGCGCTCTGCCGGTCGCATGGCACCGGACATCACTGCAAAATAATCATTCACACCGTTCAAATAATAAGTGCCAAAAGCAAACATCAGCAAAGATAAAATTACCCATCCCATCGGCGAGGCGAACATGCTTTTAAGTTCTTTTCTTGCTACATTAATAATCATGGTCTATTCCTTAAGCCGCGACAGATTCTGAAACAAAGGGGGCTTGATCAGCCTGTTCTTGATAAGTCAGCTGAACAAACACATCTTCTAAGCTGGTTTGGTCTGGCGCAATCTGGTGCAAGCCCCAACCCTTATTCACTGCTGCCTGTACGATCGCCTCTGCAGGTGCCGCATCATCAGCAAAGCGTATACGCATCAAATTTCCTGGCAAGCTTTCCGCCTCTACCACACCGGCTACTTTCAGCATTTCATCTACAGTTGGCGGATTATGCATGCCTATCAAAAGTTTATTGCCAATACGTTGTTTTTTAAGCACCTCAATTGAGCCATTAAATACCAACTTACCTTTGTCGATAATTTGCACGTGATCACAAACCATTTCGACTTCTGGCAAAATATGTGTAGAGATAATCACACTACGCTCGCGGCCGACTTCACGAATCAAGGCACGAATATCACGAATTTGAATAGGATCTAAACCGACTGTTGGCTCATCTAAAATAACCACCATCGGGTTATGAATAATCGCTTGCGCAATGCCTACGCGCTGTTGGTAGCCATTCGATAGGTTCTCAATGAGGCGTTTACTCATATGACCTAAGCCACAACGCTCTTTAGCCACTTCTACCGCTTTTTTAATTTGGCCTGCACTGACTCTATGCAACCTTGCCGCAATGGTTAAATATTCATCTACAGTCAGCTCTTTATATAGCGGGCGCATCTCAGGTAAGTAACCAATAAGCGCTTTGGCTTCTTTTGGGCTTTCTATCATATCAATACCGCAGATTTTCACACTACCATTACTTGGTGCCAGATTACCTGTAAGCATTTTCATGGTGGTCGATTTACCAGCGCCATTCGGGCCTAAAAAGCCTAATACCTGGCCTTTACTTAAGGTAAAACTGACGTTGCTGACGGCTTCTCTACCGCCATATAGCCGCGTAAGGTCGATAGCCTCTACTGTAAAATTATTCATAGTTACTCAATTCAAAATGCTTATTACACAAGATAATTTCCCAAAGAAAACAAATGATTCTAAAGGACTTGATTATATTCTTAGGTGAACATGACTAAATAGAAAGTTCTGTTGACATGCGTTATAGTCAATACCTAATTATGTAGGAACTTGCAGCATCTGTCACGGACTAAGAAATGAGGCTTATAATATATTAAGTCATGCGTTATTTCATCAGCGCCCCTGCAATGCTAAGCCTAAAGATTATTCATAAATAAAATAACCGTCATTTAATGCCCACTTAACTTTAAATTGCACTACAAAAAAATCTATGCGCCCAAACAAGCCTGCACACTACCTGAATAAAACATCATTGAGTTACGCCCAACTCTTTAGCGCATTTCTGCTGATAGGTGCTCTAGGGCTAAATGGTTGTGCCACCAACTCTACTGTCAAGACTGGCCTTAAGTCAGGCAGCGCAACTGCAGACATTAAAAACCAACTTACTCCAGAATTGGTTTACCACTACCTTGTGGCAGAAGTGGCTGAGCAACGGGGCGACTTAGCAACTTCTAGCGCAATTTTTTATGAACTCGCAAAAGCAAACCGCGACCCCAGTTTAGCTGAACGCGCCTCCAAGGTTGCGGCTCACGGCAACGTGACTAATTTAACGATTCCTGCTACCAAGCTTTGGTTTGAGCTTAACCCTACTTCAAATGAAGCTCAGCAAGCGATGATGGAGCTGTTGATTGCTACCGGCAAGTTAAGTGACGCCAAGCCATTTTTAGCTAAGCTATTTGTTAAAGAAGAAACCAGAGCGGGTGGATTCTTATATTTAAATAGCCTATTAGCCAGAAGTGCAGATAGAGCAGGCGTATTGAACCTAATACAGTCACTGGCAAAACCTTACCCAAATTTAGCTGAGGCGCAATTTGCGATTGCACAAGCCGCTTGGTCGGAAAAACAGGATGACATTTCACTTGAAGCGCTTAATCAAGCAGAAGTACTTAAACCAGGCTGGCCCATTGCCGCACTATTGAAGGGCCAAGTATTGTTGGGCAAGTCTCCTCAAGCCGCCATAGATTTTTATCAATCGTTTCTCGATCAGCATGCGGAATCAAATGAGGTTCGTCTGAACATGGCAAAACTGTTAGTCAGTCAAAAACAGTATGCCGCAGCGAAAAAACAATACCCCATCATACTCAAAAACACTAAAGACAGCGCGACAACCAATAGTGCTGAAGTCATCGCTGTGCTTGGTTTGCTATCCTATCAATCATCAGATTACACCGCCGCTGAAGCTTACTTTCAAGAGTCGCTCACCATGGGCTTTAAAGATGTTAATCAAATTTACCTTTATCTTGCTGAAGTTGCAGAAAAACAAAATCGTGATGACATTGCAACTGCTTGGTATACCAAAGTACCCGCTGGACAACATTACCTTGAAGCGCAAATTAATTTAGCGAATTTGATTGCACGCACACAGACGGTAAATAAGGCCATTGAAAGCTTAGATGCCCTCGATGACTTAAATGTCGAACAACAAATCATTGTGATTCAAACTGAAGCTTCGATGCTAGCCAAAGCCAAGCGCAATCAAGATGCCTTTGATTTGCTGAGTAAGGCGGCCAAAAATCTACCTAATACGCCCGAGCTGGTTTATGACTATGCGCTTGCTGCAGAGCGCGTACAAAAGTTTGATGTCATGGAAGCTGAGTTACGTAAAACCATTGCGGCAAAACCTGATTTTGCTGCGGCTTACAACGCACTGGGCTATTCATTTGCTGACCGAAATATCAAGCTAAATGAAGCCATTACGCTCATTGAAAAAGCTTTAAGACTTTCGCCGAATGATCATTACATGCTCGATAGCCTGGGTTGGGCGCACTATCGAAAAGGCAATCTAAATAAAGCGATTTCCTATTTGCAACAAGCTTACAAAGTAAGCCAAGACCCAGAAATTGCTGCACATTTAGGTGAAGCATTGTGGAAAAAAGGTCAGCATGATGAGGCTAAAAGGATTTGGAGTGAGGCGCTGAGTCTTAATCCAAAAAATGAAGTGCTGCTTGCCACGACCAATAAATTCAAGTCATAAGCACTTTAAAAAAACCCGCATGAACTTAACTTGCATATCCGTTCTATTAGGCTTTGTCGCCTTACTTCAAGCCTGCGCCAGCGCACCTGTCAGCAAGTCTGTTGAAAATGCGCCATCTAATGCTATATATCAACAACACTTACAACGCATTGCTGCAATTCAACAATTCTCTATCAAGGGTCGCATTGGCGTGCAAGCCGATGGCAAAGGTTTTTCTGGTCGCTTAACTTGGCAGCACGATAATGTGAGTGATGATATTGCCCTTTATTCACCTCTAGGTGGTCAAATTGCTAGCATCAAAAGAACAGTAGAAAAGGTGACCTTAGAAGACGCCAAAGGCAATAGCATTTCAGCGGCTGATGCAGAAATGCTCACGCAGACTGCACTAGGTTGGCGCTTACCGCTAACCGGCCTTGCTGACTGGTCGCTTGGCCGTCCTGCGCGCAATACTGCGCAAGCTAGTGTTTGGGATGCACAAGGCCATTTAATCTCGTTAAAACAAGATGGCTGGGATATTGAATACCAAAATTATTCAGCGCAAAATGGCTATTTTTTGCCGAACAAGATTTTACTTAAAAGTGAAGGAGTCACCTTAAAGTTATTGGTTGAACAGTGGGATAACCTGAACAACTAAATAGATCAGCAAGCCAGCGTTTTATCCAATGCTCTCATCACCCTACCCTTCGCCTGCCTCCACAAATCAAGCGCAGAATTAAGCCCTAAATCTACCATTACTCTTTCATTAGAAACCAGCAGTCTCTCGGCATAATTTACACTCGTAAAGTTAAGCTATGCAAATAGCGCTTAGACCATTGAGATAAACATTAAAATGACGCACGTAAAATTGAGGGTGTTATGAAGAAGTTAATGACAGCATTACTGTTATATTTTGCGGTCATTAGCAGTAGCCATTCTGCTGCATGAGTAAACCCTAATGAGCAGAATACCGAAAGACTGATGCTAGACAAGCAATCTATATTGCAAAAAGACCATCTTAAAAGAGCTTGGGTAAAGATAAACTGCAAGTCGCCACAAAATAATCCAGAAACCATAGATAAAACATTCAACTCATCCAAATTATTGTGGTTTTTTGATTGCGCCTCACAAAAAGTAGCCACTTCACAAGTTTTT
>SHXQ01000019.1 GCA_009693255.1 Methylotenera sp.
TGGCCCTTAGTTGCCTGACGACCTCTAAATCAGCTACCCATAAAGCGGACATGTATCACGTAATAAAAAGGCGGGCCAATTGGCCCGCCTTTTTTGATGACTGAAAATAAATTTATATTCTAGTAGGCGCTATTTCAGCACAAACTCTTTAGGTAACAAAACCCAGATCTTTCCTGACTGTTTCATGGCACCGGCTTTCGTACCGGCATCTGCCCCTGCGCCCCAAAAAAAGTCTGCCCGTATGCCTCCTTTAATTGCACCACCAGTATCTTGCGCCATCATTAAACGCTTTAAGGGTTTTGCGCTGTTGGGTTCTGTGGTCGACAAAAACACTGGTGCGCCTAGCGGCACAAATTTAGGGTCAATGGCTACGACGCGCTCAGCTAAAATAGGAACGCCTAAGGCGCCGAGTGGTCCTGGCAACCCTGCTGGCAACTCTCTAAAAAAAACATAACTTGGGTTGTTGTTGAGAAGTTCTCGCATTTTATTTGGATTATTCTTCACCCAATTTTTAATGCCCGCCATAGAAGCATTAGCGCTGGTAAGCTCGCCACGTTCAATTAAAAGACGGCCAATTGAGTTGTAAGTATGGCCATTTTGGTTGTCATAGCCCACGTGTACTTGCTCTCCATTTTCTAATTGGACTAAACCTGAACCTTGAATTTGCAGAAAAAATACGTCAATAATGTCGTCAATATAAACAAACTCTCGGCCTTTAATGGGTGATGTGTCCGTTTCAATTTCTGCGCGATTGTAATAAGGCACTAATTTATTACCCACCAACCGACCACGCACACGTTTGTATTTAAGGTCTGGGAATAGGCCGTCTAACTCTACAGTCACCAAATCAGCCGGTGTTGCGTATAAAGGGTTGGCATATTTAGCTGACTTTGTGCGGCTACCTTTTAAGACTGGCTCATAATAACCGGTAATCATTCCGCTATCAGTACCATCGCTATTAATCGTTTTATAGACTGAGAAATTTTGTTTGAAATAGGCCCGCACCGCTTCTGAATCAGGCTTATTCGCCGTTTGAATATCAAGATTAATGGCGGTGTTACAGGCATTTTTCCACAATGGTCTGTTTATCAAAGCGACACAGCTTTGCATCCATGCCGGCCAAGCTAAACTTAAATTATCTCCCGCCGTATTATTTTGACTTAAACCATCAACATCTTCCCATTTGGCAGGTTTTAATAGGCCGTACTCTGACACCTTTTGATCCGCTGATTTAGTCTCTGTGATTTTTGGCTCTAAAGCTGGCTTCACTGGTTCAGCAATGGGCCATAGGGCTGTGCATTTTTCAGCTGCCTTTTCAGGGCTTTTGTTCGCATCGCAGTTACATTCAGCTGGCGGCGCAACAGGCTCATTAGGTTTTAAAATTTTGCTCACGCAAGAAGATAAGCTACCGCATAGCAATATCGCAAAGCAAAGTAGTGCTATTTTTTTGATCAATTGATTGTCATCACTTATTAAATGGCGCTAAATAACATTTTGAACTAGTGCAATACTCTAGGCATCGTAAGCGCAAAAGGCTGAACTACTGCATCAAACTGCGTGCCATCATCAGCCACCATTTGGTAGCTGCCACGCATTTTACCCGTTGGGGTATTCAGTACCGTACCGCTGGTATATTCGAAAGACTGGCTGGGATTAAGCAAAGGTTGTGCGCCAACCACGCCCAAACCTTTAACTTCTTGCTGCTCTCCGCTCCCTTCACTAATAATCCAATGTCGACTAATTAATTGTGCCGCCACATTGCCGGTATTAATGATTTTAACGTGATAAGCAAATGCGTAACGATTGCGCTCAATATCTGATTGATCTGGCAGAAATTCTGTTTCTACCGTTACGGTACATTCGTAATGTTTAGCGGCAGCTGTCATTAGGCAATGAGGCCTGCTGTAGGTGAGCTTGGGCTAGCAGAATATAGTTTCTTTGGCATGCGGCCAGCAAGATACGCTTCACGGCCGGCTTCTACTGCTTTTCTCATGGCACTTGCCATGAGAACAGGATCGCGTGCCGCTGCAATTGCAGTATTCATCAACACCCCTTGGCAACCTAGCTCCATGGCAATAGCGGCATCAGATGCGGTGCCAACACCAGCATCTACCAACACTGGAATATTGGCATTTGCGATGATAATTTGCAGATTCCATGGATTCAAAATACCCATGCCAGAACCAATTAAAGAGGCCAACGGCATTACCGCGCAACAGCCTATGTCTTCTAATTGCTTGGCAATAATCGGGTCATCAGAGCAGTACACCATAACATCGAAACCATCTTTCACTAGCACCTTGGCTGCGGCAATAGTTTCAATCATGTTTGGATAAAGCGTATTTGGGTCACCTAGCACCTCTAGCTTGACTAACTTGTGACCATCTAATAATTCACGCGCTAAACGCAAGGTCCGTACCGCATCATCGGCCGAATAACAACCTGCCGTATTGGGCAGATAGGTAAATTCTTCTGGTGGCAAAAAGTCTAACAATGAAGGCTCGCCAGCGGTTTGGCCAATATTAGTGCGGCGAATAGCCACAGTCACTATCTCAGCGCCACTCGCATCTATTGCTGCACGGGTTTGGGCAAAATCTTGATATTTACCAGTCCCCACCAACAAGCGCGATTGATAGGTTTTATCTGCAATTTTTAATAAATCTGACAAGTCTTTATCCTCTACTTACTTTTCTTGATTAACATTAATGCTTATTCTAGGCGGATTATCCACCACCCACGGCACCTACAATCTCCAGTTGATCGCCCTCTAAAAGTTGAGTGCTGGCAAACTGGCTACGCGGTACAATTTCACCATTACATTCAATAGCCAAGCGCTTGCCTTCTAAATTAAGACTAGCCACTAAATTCGCCACAGAAAAAGTTGGCCCCTCAAAACTGCGTGGTTTACCATTGATCATCAGTTGCATTGCGTGAAACTTATTGGACAATTGAAAACATCATTTTACGAAAATTATAGGGGCATTAGCAAACCTTATCTCAGCTATTTAGCTAGAAGCGCTATATCATCCGAAACTAGCTGCCACGTTGTACAATACCTAAAATAGTCCTTATTGAGAAAGTCTGTCATGAACATTCAAAGCCTTATTGCCGACATCACCACCCCCACGGGGGTTATGCGCACCTATATTCACCGCCCCGTAGACAAGACTGCTGCTGATAATAAGTATCCGGCCATACTATTTTATTCTGAAATATTTCAGCAAACCGGCCCGATTGAAAGTGCTGCTAAAATCATGGCGAGTCATGGGTATGTGGTGTTGGTGCCCGAAGTGTTTCATGAACTTAACCCCATTGGTACTGTGTTAGGCTATGACGATGCGGGCCGTGATAAAGGTAACGCGGACAAAGTGGCAAAAGACGTACAAGCTTACGACACCGACAACACGGCGATGATTGCCTTTGCCAAACAACAAACTTGGTATAACGGCAGCATTGGCGCCATGGGCTTTTGTATCGGCGGCCACTTAGCTTTTCGCGCCGCCTTGCAACCGGAAATAAAAGCGACCGCATGCTTTTACGCCACCGACTTAAATACCCAACTTATTCCGAATAAAGCGGGTCAACACAGCGTGGATCGCCTGAAAGAAATTACGGGCGAAATGCTCATGATTTGGGGGAAACAAGACCCCTATATTCCAACCGCGGGTCGTGTGGATATTCATGCGAAAATGACGCAAGCCAACCTGACATTTACTTGGCATGAGTTTAATGCGCAACACGCTTTTATGCGCGATGGCGATGCCCGTTACGATGCGCAAACGGCGCTACTATGTTATCAACTTGCGCTAAATTTATTTAGCCGAACACTTTAAGGAGACGCTGATTTATTCAACTTCGTCATTCCTGCGTAAGTAGAAATCCATTTCAATTAATCACTTGGATCCCCGCTTACGCAGGAATGACGATTTAATCAGCAGATCCTTAAGTTGTAAGCAATCGTTGTCAGGCAATTTTGCCAAGCCCGCCTTCAACCAGTCGACCTTTTTATACTTTTGGAGTTTGCCATGAAACGTATTCTTTATTTTTTAGCCACCAACCTTGCCATTATGTTGGTGCTTTCCATCACCATGCGCATCCTTGGCGTGGAGCCTTACCTTAACGCCAACGGGCTGGACTTAGGCAACTTGCTGGCCTTTGCTGCCATCATGGGCTTTGGTGGCTCCTTCATCTCGCTGGCAATGTCTAAGTGGTCCGCTAAACGGATGTCTGGTGCCGTGGTGATTGAAGATCCGCGCACGCCAACTGAAATTTGGCTGATTAAAACCGTGCGTACTCAGGCAGATATGGTAGGCATCAAGATGCCTGAAGTCGCCATATTTGAAGCAGATGAAGTGAATGCATTTGCTACCGGTATGACCAAAAACAGCTCGCTAGTGGCTGTCTCTAGCGGCCTACTCAATAAAATGAGCAAAGATGAAGCCGAGGCCGTGCTGGCGCATGAAGTGTCACACATTGCCAATGGCGACATGGTGACCCTCACGTTGATTCAAGGTGTGGTCAATACCTTTGTCATGTTTCTATCTCGCGTCATTGGCTACACGGTTGATAAAATTATTTTCAAAACTGAAAAAGGTACAGGTCCAGCGTTTTTTATCACCATGATTATTGCCGAGCTACTATTGGGGGTATTGGCTTCTATCATTGTGATGTGGTTTTCACGTCAACGTGAATTTAGGGCGGATGCAGGTGCGGCTGAATTATCGAGCAGTAAAAAGATGATTGCGGCTTTAGAGCGCTTGCAAGCTGAACACGAACCTTCAGCCTTACCTAAACAAATGGCGGCTTCTAGCATATCTGCTGGCGGCGCTAGCGGGTTGACTCGCTTATTTGCTAGCCACCCAGACTTGAGTGATCGTATTGCCGCATTGCGCACACGGTAGTTTATTTAGCGTGTGTCACACGCAATAAAAAAGGGCAGAAATTCCGCCCTTTTTTACGTGGTGACTTAAGTTAGATCTCTAACTGTGGACGGCCTGCTTCTGGCCAATCCAAATGATAGAACTGACCACGCGGTTGATCCACACGCTCATAAGTATGTGCACCAAAGTAGTCACGTTGACCTTGTAGCAAGTTAGCTGGCAACACCGCACTGCGGTAACCATCATAATATGCCATCGCAGCCGCAAAACCTTGTGCGGGAATGCCGTTAGTGACTGCCAAAGCAATCACTTTACGCCAACCTTCTTGACCATCGTTCATGGCTTGTGTGAAGTATGGGTCTAACATCAAGTTTTTTAGGCGTGAATTCAATGCATAAGCATCGGTAATTTTTTGCAAGAAACGTGCACGGATGATACAACCACCGCGCCAGATTTGCGCGATTTCACCGAAGCTCAATTTCCAGTTGTAAGCCACTTGCGCCTTATCAATCAATTGGAAACCTTGCGCATAAGCACAGATTTTTGAGCAATATAAAGCATTTTTAATCGCTTCGATAATCGCTTTTTTATCGCTTTCAACTTTAATCGTTGGGCCTTTTAAGATTTTGCTCGCTTCTACACGCTCGTCTTTTAAGCTTGAAAGTGCACGTGCATAAACAGCAGCAGCAATCGCGTTAGCTGGTGCGCCTAATTCAAGCGCATTCGCCGCAGTCCATTGACCTGTACCTTTCTGACCAGCCGTATCTAGAATCTTGTCTACTAAGAAACCTGGTCCCATGGGGTCTTTTTGTTGAAGAATGTCAGCAGTAATTTCAATCAAGAAGCTTGATAGTTCACCTTTGTTCCACTCTTCAAATACTTTACCAATTTCATCAGCTTGCATACCAAGCAGATTTTTCATCAACCAGTAAGCTTCGCAAATCAATTGCATATCGATGTATTCAATACCGTTGTGCACCATTTTTACATAGTGGCCAGCACCGTCTGGGCCAATGTATTCAGCGCATGCAAAACCGCCAACAACTGGCTTACCTGGTGTGCCGCCTTCCATTGGCTCGCCTGTCACCGCATCTACCTTAGCAGCGATGTCGCGCCAAATTGGCTCTAGACTAGCCCAAGCTTTGCGTGTGCCTGATGGCATCAGTGAAGGGCCAAAGCGAGCACCCGTTTCGCCGCCGGATACACCAGAACCAATGAAATCAATCCCCTTAACAGCGAGTTCTTTTTCACGGCGAATAGTATCCGTCCACAATGAGTTACCACCATCGATAATAATGTCGCCCTGCTCTAAGAACGGTAATAAAGCGTTGATAGTGACATCGGTTGCACTACCGGCTTTTACCAGCAAAATAATTTTACGTGGGCGTTTAATACTGAGTACAAATGAGGCTAAGTCCGCGTGACCTACCACGCGTTCAAATGAAGGTTCATTTTTTTTGCATTCTTCAATGAAGTTCACCATTTTTTTAGAGTCGCGGTTATAAACCGCAATGGTGTAGCCGTGATCGGCAATATTGAGGGCTAAATTTTGCCCCATAACAGCTAGGCCAACGAGGCCAATATCAGCATTTGTAGTAGACATTTATCTTCTCTTTTGGAGTTGTTTAATGGAAAGGATGTTTTTGCACGCGAGATTATAAAACTTAATGGTGAATTAAGTGGTAAAAACTTGTGTAAATGCAGGCTTTATTTTACTGGTGACACTAGGTTCGATACCACAAACAAAAAAAACCGTTAAAAACTAACGGTCAGCTAGAAACTGCGCCAACTGGCATGCTAGTAATTGTCACTTCTGCCGGTTGAATAGCCTTGTGGAACATCATTTTGCCACTCATCACAATCCGCACAACGATGATCGTGCATCGTTGGGCTTAGCACTAAATGCTCACCAGCACAAAACTTGCATTTTCCAACGTGCTGTTTTAGTGTTTTATGGTGCGTTTCATGATGCCCAGTAGCCACTTTAGCGCCACCTAATCCATACTTATTATCCATGGTTGACTCCATAGTTAATGCATTATTCAAGTCACAAAATTACGCCATTTTTGCGCCCGATGCAAGCGCTAAATCTAACTGGGCATTACGCTGAAAAAAGTTTATTTTTTTAGCTGAGGCTTACATGCTACATAAGCAATTTTTTCTCCCTCTTTGAGCGTAGTAGCATCGCCGTTAATGACCAGAGAGATTGTGCCACTGGTAAAACGATTGTGATCACTGGTTTTAGTCAAATTGACTTCGTGATCTGTGTAAATTAACCAAGCGTCGTTGCCATTATTTTGCATACGCACATAAAATTGCTTGTTGCCATCACACACATAAGCGGTGGCATTTTGCGGGGTGCGTGAGGCTTCATGTGAAGCTGAATTAAATGGATTAGAAATACCAATCGAGCTACATGAGGGCAAAGCAACTAATAAACCCGCCATAACTAGAAATTGATTAAGTTTATTTGCCATATTTGAATCCAAATTATTCAAAAAAATGGTTAACACCTAGTCAAGCACTATAGATAATAGTGACAGCTAAATTACAGTGCCACTATAGCCTGCACGATTTAATCTGTCTACCACCGCCGCCCATGCGGGTGTGTTAGGCGGCAACTCCACTAATAACCGATCTACTTTAAGCGCATCTAGCTGATGTAGCGCACTGTATAGCTTCTCTGCAACTTCGTCAGGCTGGTTAGATAATTGCGCCACCGTGCAACTTGGCTGCTCACCCTGCCCAATTAACAGTGCGGCACATTTCAAACCAGTTTTCGTTAAAGTCTCGCACGCTAGCGTGAGTGAGGCTTTATCGTTAAATAATGAAAGTGGTGTGTGCGGTGAGTAATGCAAAGCATGCTGTCCAGGTGCTTTTGGCTTAGCTTTTTCAACTAAGCTTTTATCACGCCCCGCCATATTTTCTTGTTGTGACCTACCTGCAACACGCGCAATATCCTCTTCGCTAATCATCCCTGGCCGTAGCAATAACCACTGCCCATCTGCCGCGACGCTAACTATGGTAGATTCAATACCCACTTGGCAGGCGCCGCCATCTAGCACTGGAATGCTGTCGCCTAATCCAGCCTCTACGTGCGCGACCGTGGTTGGACTGAGCTGTGTAAATAAATTTGCCGAGGGTGCCGCAACGCTCAATTGGCTTAACTTTAACAAGGCCAGCGCAATAGGGTGATTAGGCACACGCAAAGCAATGGTCGGCTCGCCACCACGGAGTACTCTTGAAACGTGGGGTTTTGCCGGTAAGATCAAGGTTAGCGCGCCCGGCCAAAAGGCTTTGCCCAGCTTGACTGCAACCTCTGGGAACGCTGCCGCCCAATCTGTGACATGACTAATATCGCTGATATGCACAATTAAGGGATGATCTGCTGGGCGCTGCTTGGTGGCAAATATCTTTTGCAAGGCCATATCATTCATTGCATCTGCAGCTAAGCCATATACCGTTTCGGTAGGAATCGCGACGACTTCACCTTGACGAAGTCTGACTGCTGCATCTTCTAAACTTATACGCATATTAAATTAACGGCTGAGTCAAAATGGCTATTTTACTACTTATGCTGCTTTCCAATAACAATTCAACGCCGATACGCTAAAATAGCGCCTCTTAACTAATAAAGAATTCATCATGAGCCAAGCTACTAATAATCAAATTATCGTAGAAAGCAATCCAGCACAAACGCGTTTAGACACCCTTAATGTTCGCAAATGGGCCACTTGGGAAAAAGAAGTTTCGGTATTTCCTTGGACATTTCTAGAGCAAGAAATCGCCTACATTTTAGAAGGCGAATGCGTGATTACGCCAACAGGCGGCGTACCAGTGAGTTTTGGCAAGGGTGACTTAGTCACATTTCCAGCAGGCATGACGGCAAGTTGGGAAGTCAAAAAACCATTGCATAAGCATTACAAGCTAGAGGGCAACATCATTTGTCAAACTTTTAGGCGCATTAAAGCAGCCTTAAAATTGTAGGCGGTAAACGCATGCGCAAAATTTTCTTGGGTTTAATTTTATGCTGTATTTCGGCTGAGGTAAGCGCTGATTGGACCATGCTGCAAACCAATGACGATGGCAATATGTATATTGACTTTGATAGCCTTAAAAAATCTGGCGACTTAATCACCGTATTAAGCTTGAATGACTATTATGTGGCGCAGGAAAAACAAGGGTTGTCATCACAATGGCTAGAGTTGATTGATTGCAAAAACAAAAAGTTTAAAGCCCTTGCCATTCACTATTACTCTGAAAATATGGGCAAGGGCGACGTTATCGCCAGCACCCGATTTAATGCCACAGAAATCTCTTGGTCAGCGCTTGTTCAATATAGCGTTGGTGAACTCAAAATCAATATTGTTTGTAGTCGATAATCAGCAACTTAGCAAAAGCATCATCGGCTCTAGGCTTTAACAATATTGGCGTGTAAACCACGACAAAGATAACAAAACTCAATAGCCATAAAATAGCCGCCGCTAATACCCAGCTTGGGTAAAACTGCGTGGTGACCATGGGCACCACCGCACGTAACACAACGCTTGCAACCCATAAAAAATAAAGCCCGTATTAATCAAGCAAGCGGATACATATAAACTCCACAACAAATGTCCACGCCAGATTCCCCCGGTATGCCAATTCAATAAGCGATAGCCATTCAGGCCAAATAGAGCCCATGCAAATAGGGCGCTTAGGTTTGCTACTTGCAGGAAAATGACGTTTAAGAATAGTGAAATAAAAACCACCAATATACTGATGTCTAACCATTTTTCTTGTTTTAGCTGTACTTTATAGTCGACCCCACGCTCGATAAAGAATGGAATCACACGGCGGCCGATCATTAAAATCAAGCTAATGAATAACAATATTGCACCGTTAATGGCGTAGTTCATACCATCGGTTAGTGCGCCATAGCAGCCAAGATAAAACACTAAATTACCTAGCCATAACAACATCACTTTACTCACCACCGCAAGTTGCAGCCATTGCTTAGCCTTAATAATAGGCACGGCAATGGCGATGATCAACATCAGACCAAATAATAAATCTGCGCTTCCCACCCAAGGCAATAGCGCCGTGCCAAACAAAAATAGCACCCTAGCGGCACACCAAAGTATAAACAGCACCATCAATGGCTTACCCTGCAGCGTTGCTATGCCAGTCCAGTTCTTAACCGCCGTTAGCAAAAATCCAGAACTACCGCTAGAGCATAACCCTACAGCATTTCATGTGCACGCCATTGCCTGAGAGTAATGTGCTCTACGCTGACGAATCCAACAGAAAAATAGGCCAGCATCCACGACGCCATAGAAATAATCGCAAAAATACCAGCCCCTAAAAAGAAGGGGCGAAAACCAAGATTAAATAATGCGAGTTTCTTCGTATTTTGATGCTGAGATTGATTGCTCTGAATTTGCATACGCGTCCTATTATTTCAATCGCCATAGCTAATCTATGACTGGCTATCTAATGTTTGCGGGTTTGTTAAAATTAGTTTAATAATGATAACTTCATTCGTAGATTAGCATCTTGATGCAGCGCAAGATTATGCAAATATTAGCAAATACTAGCGATTTAAATGAAGCCTCACACACCCTTGCCAATGTTGATGCCGATTGGGGGCGCCTCATAGCCGCAGTTGGTCCGTGCACCTTCGAAGCAAAAACTGAGCGCGAGCCTTATGAGGCTTTAATTCGCGCTGTGGCTTATCAGCAACTACACGCCAAGGCGGCTGATGCTATTTTGCAGAAATTCACCCAGCTATTTAGCGCCGCTACGATTGACCCCCTTGTTAGCCCTAAATTTCCATCTCCTTCACAAGTCATTGCTGCAGAATTTGATGATTTACGTGCTTGCGGCTTTTCTAGCAGAAAAGTTGAAACGCTGATTGGCATTGCCCAAGGCGCCTTAACTGGCCTAGTGCCGACCCGTAGCGATGCCACCATGATGGCAGATAAAGACTTAATTAATAGGCTCATCAGCCTTAAAGGCATTGGTCAATGGACTGTAGAAATGTTGCTCATGTTTACGTTGGCGCGCATAGATATCCTGCCTGCAGATGATTTTGCTATAGTGGAGGGCTATAAGCGCCTTAAAAAACTAGCGGTGGCGCCTAAGCGCAAAGAAATGACTGAAATTGCTAAAGCATGGCGCCCTTATCGTACCGTTGCCAGCTGGTATTTATGGCGCGTACCGAAGTAATAAAGCTAAAATAAGGGGGTTAGTGCGCCTAATCTATATCGGCAGGGTCACACTAGGTCAATGACGACTCATCGGCGAGAGTGTTTGACGAAACCCGCTTACTGCCTTATTCACTGCACTAACAGTGCGAATTTTACACGCACTGCCATTTAACAAATACGTTTATTTACACATTCATTACATAAGCTAGCCATGGAAATATTTACCCGTCATCATCATGCGTTTCTCAAACTACTGAGTTTTCGTATTTTGATGATATTGGCCTATCAAATGATGGCAGTCGCGGTGGGTTGGCATATTTATGAGATTACACACGACACACTAGCATTAGGTTTGATTGGCTTGGCTGAGGCTATCCCCTATTTTGCCTGTGCGCTTTTTGCCGGACATGCGGTCGATCATTTTTATTCGCGGCGCTTCTTTGGTGCGTTGGCGGCCATGACCTTGGCCATCAATGCGCTCACTCTTGCCGCACTGGCCATGGGCTTAATTGGCAACAGTCAAAATGCGCACCTATGGATTTACGGCGCGATCATGCTGACCGGTATTGAGCGAGCTTTTATTGCCCCCAGTTACAGCACTTTATTTGCTATTATTTTGCCGCGTGAGGAATATGCCCGCGCTTCTGGCATCAGCAGCTCAGTTTTTCAGGCCGGTTTAATTATAGGTCCGGCTATAGGGGGCTTATTGATTGGCTTTGCCAGCAAAACTGCGGCTTACTCACTCGCCGCACTATTGTGTTTATGTGCGGCAATCGCCATGTATACACTCAAAATAAAAGAACCGCCACCAGTGATAGATAACCCGCCGGTTTTGAAGAGTATTGCCGCAGGCTTACGCTTTGTTTATAGCAATCAAATTGTGCTTAGCGCATTATCGCTAGACATGTTTGCGGTACTCTTTGGTGGCGCTGTCGCCATGCTACCTGCCTTTATACATGAGGTTTATCACACGGGTCCTGAGGGCTTAGGTATCTTGCGCGCCGCCCCAGCAGTTGGTGCAATTATTACTGGCCTGTGGTTGACGCGACACCCTGTCAATTTTCATGCAGGACGTTGGTTATTGGGTGCGGTAGCTGGCTTTGGTGTTAGCATTATCGGCTTTGGCATCTGCACTTCTTTTTGGATGACAGCGGCTCTTCTATTATTTTCGGGGGTTTTTGATGGCATCTCCGTGGTCATGCGCACCACTATTTTACAGTTAGCCACACCCGATGCCATGCGCGGTAGAGTATCCGCCATCAACGGAATTTTCATTGGTTCATCAAATGAGCTAGGCGCGTTTGAGTCTGGCTTGACCGCACGTTTGATGGGATTAGTGCCCTCAGTATTGTTCGGCGGTGTCATGACGCTTGGGGTGGTCGGTGTTACCGCCAAATTAGCGCCAAAATTAAGAGATTTAGAATTGCATCAGCTTCATTAATTTGCAACTAGTGCAGTGCCCGTTAATCATGACCTACTACGCTTATTTGTTTAAAAGTCCACTGTTAGGCTCAATACAAGGGCATCAACACCCATTTTTCCCACAAATTGACCCTCTAATACTTTTGCTATGCTGAGCTCACTTGTATAAAGCGCTAAAACTTTTCCACAAGCGTGCCGTTGTAATAGTTAAGTAAGTGCTAATTTAAAAGAGGAGCGCAAAATGCCTATTTATCAAGTTGTAGATAAGGAAAATAACTTGGTAAATAAGTACGCATACCAAGATGTCGCTTACCACAGTGCAGAAGACATGACGGTGTGGTACGCAGATCACTATTATCACGTTGAAAAGCTGGTATTTTGCAAAACTGGTGAGGCTTATAGCTAGAGGTGGTATCCACCTTCTAGCTGTAAAGATTGTTAAACGTTTGATACAACGCTAAGTAATCCCAGCTTATTTTTTAGCAGGCACACTTGGTTTTGTTGGGATAATAGAACCAGAAACTAACACCACTTTTTTATCTTTCTTTGGTTTTTTCGTCTCCTTATTGCTGCGTTCTTGTCCTTTAGCCATGATATTTCTCCTAAAATTATCCACTCTAAAATAACCACGCACATGCACCGATGTGGCGACCCGTTCAATCCAAACCCATCATAGTCCGATGCGGAAATATAGGTGGTTTATTTTAAGTCGCTCATAATGCCACGCCCATAGTTTCATCGATTGTTGATGCGGTCGGCGCTCAAAATTGTTATTATTTGCTTTGATTAATTTAGGTATTCTCAATGAGTGCATATAGCGAAATTGAAGCAAACGACTTATCCAACATGATGACAAAGCAACCCTTGTTGTTAGTGGATGTGCGTAATGACGATGAAGTCGCCCGCGGCATTATCCCCAATGCGCGGCACATTCCTTTAGCCCTATTGCCCATGCAATTTGAGTCGCTGACTAAAATAGAAACTATCGTTTTTTATTGTCATAGCGGCATCCGCTCAGCCCATGCCGCGGCTTTTGCTAGCAGCAAGGGCTGTAAAAATGTATACAATTTATCGGGTGGTATTTTGGCTTGGAGCAAAGCTGGTCTGCCATTTACAGCAAAAGATGAAGGGAACAAAAAATAATGGTATTTGATAAAGAAGTAGATGCAACTGGTCTAAACTGCCCGCTACCTATTTTGCGCTGCAAAAAAGGTTTAAGTGAAATTGAGGCTACACAAGTTCTTAAAGTTACTTCAACTGATCCTGGCTCAGTAAAAGACTTTAATGCCTTTTGCGTTCAAACTGGGCATGAACTTTTGCAGCTTGACACCGATGACACTATTTTCACTTTTTACATTAAAAAGCGTAGCAGCTAAACAAGTTAGCAGTCCACCAAATGGCCAAAAAACTCGCCTTAATCGCCTCTAAAGGCTCACTAGATTGGGCCTATCCGCCTTTTATTTTAGCCTCAACAGCGGCCGCACTAGATTATGAAGTGCAAATTTTCTTCACTTTTTACGGCTTAACCTTGCTCAAAAAAGATTTAGCTGACTTGAAAGTATCGCCATTAGGCAACCCAGCGATGCCCATGCCAGTACCCATGCCCAACTTCGTGCAAATGTTGCCCGGCATGGAAAGCATGGCGACCTTGATGATGAAGCAAAAAATTGCCGGCAAGGGGGTAGCTTCAATCGAAGACTTGCGTACAGCCTGCCTAGAGAGTGGCGTTAAACTGATTGCCTGTCAAATGACTGTGGATTTATTTGACTTCAAACCCGCCGACTTTATTGCTGGTATTGAATACGGCGGCGCAGCTACATTCTTCGAATTTGCCGGCGAGTCGGATGTCAATTTATTTATTTAAGGCCTTAATTCGCCCCTAGCCCCTGACAACTAAATCTTATGCCAATTTAGCTTATTTTAATTTAGCTAACTGACTTTGCAGTTTTTCTAAATTAGCACTAAATTCTGCCACCCGCGCTTGCTCCTGCTCTACCACCGCTGCTGGCGCGCGCGCCACAAAGCTCTCATTATTAAGTTTTGCATTGGCTTTGTGAATTTCGCCCTCTAATCTAGTCACCTCTTTGCCTAAACGCTCTTTTTCGGCGGCAGCATCAATCTCAACTTTTAACATCAGCTTAAAATTATCCACTAGCATCACCGGCGCATCAGCTTCGGGTAACTCAAGCACTATGGCCACCTCTTCCAGCCTAGCCAAAGCTCTTAAATACGGCGCATAAGCCAGCAATTTTTCTGCGTCGCCCGCGGCAACCAAAGGCACACGCGCGGCAGGAGAGATGCTCATTTCACCGCGCAAGCTACGGCAGGCGTCGACCATTTGTTTTAGTTGTGCCACCCACGTCTCTGCAGCTTGATCCACTTTATTCGCTTGTGCTTTTGGATAAGCTTCTAGCATGATACTGGCGCCATGTTTTTCGGTCATTGGCGCAATAGTTTGCCAAATTTCCTCGGTAATAAATGGCATGATAGGGTGCGCTAAACGTAAAATTGTTTCTAATACGCGCAATAAAGTGCGACGTGTTGCCCGTCTTTCGGCATCATCTCCATTTTGAATTTGTACTTTAGCTAGCTCTAAATACCAATCACAGTATTCATCCCAAACAAATTCGTAAATGGCTTTTGCCGCCAAATCAAAACGATAGTCTTCAAATGCGCGCTCAACTTCTGCTTCTGTGTTTTGCAAGATACTCACTATCCAGCGATCCGCTTGTGAAAACTTTCGGCCACCGGCATGGCAACTCGCTGCATCAAAGCCGTTATCCTGTCCTTCCGTGTTCATCAATACAAAGCGCGCGGCGTTCCACAATTTATTGCAAAAATTTCGGTAGCCATCACAACGTTGTAAATCGAATTTAATATCGCGCCCTGGGCTTGCCAACGCCGCAAAGGTAAATCTGAGTGCATCCGTGCCATAAGCATTTATGCCCTCGGGGAATTCTTTACGCGTGTGCTTCTCAATTTTTGGCGCATCTTTAGGATTCATTAATCCGGTAGTACGTTTTTTGATTAAATCATCCAAACTAATGCCGTCAATCAAATCAATCGGATCAAGCACGTTGCCTTTCGACTTGCTCATCTTCTGACCTTCGGCATCACGAATCAAGCCATGTACATATACATGTTTGAACGGAATTTTTCCCGTAATGTGCGTGGTCATCATCACCATACGCGCCACCCAAAAGAAAATAATGTCAAATCCTGTGACCAATACACTAGAGGGTAGATATTGCTGCAAGGCTACGTTAGCCGCATCTTTGGCTTCATCACCCGTCCAGTCCAATGTTGAAAATGGCCATAGCGCAGACGAGTACCAGGTGTCGAGTACGTCATCATCGCGCTTTAAGTTGCCGGTGTAACCATCTTTAGCTGCATTCTTTTTAGCCTCGACTTCATCGTGCGCCACATACACTTTACCTGCGTCAGAATACCAAGCAGGGATTTGATGACCCCACCATAACTGGCGAGAAATACACCAGTCTTGAATATTATTCAGCCACTGATTGTAAGTATTGACCCAATTTTCTGGGTAAAACTTAATTTCACCACTAGCAACCACGTCTAGCGCCTTTTGTGTAATCGATTTTCCATCAGCAGCTGACTTACTCATTGCCACAAACCATTGGTCCGTCAGCATAGGCTCAATCACTACGCCGGTACGATCGCCGCGCGGCACTTTAAGCTTGTGTTTATCTATTTTAACTAAATAATTTTGCGCTTCTAAATCCGCCACCACTTGCTTACGCGCGGCAAAGCGCTCTAAGCCTTGATACGGCAAAGGGGCAGACTCATTGACAAAGCCTTGTAAATTCAAAATTCCGATAATCGGCAATTGGTGGCGTTGCCCCACCGCATAATCGTTAAAATCGTGTGCTGGCGTTACTTTTACCACCCCAGTACCAAACGCTTTATCGACATAATCATCGGCAATAATCGGAATTTCACGGTCACATAACGGTAGTTTTACCTGTTGGCCTATCAGGTGCTGATAACGCTCATCTTCAGGATGCACCATGACTGCCACGTCACCCAACATAGTTTCTGGGCGTGTTGTCGCTACCGTTAAATGGCCTGATCCATCTGCTAGCGGGTAATTGATGTGCCACATCGAGCCATCTTCCTCTTCCTGCACAACTTCTAGATCAGATACTGCTGTACCCAATTTCACATCCCAATTCACCAAACGCTTGCCACGGTAAATTAAGCCTTCGTTATACATCTGCACAAAAGACTGTGTAACGGTTTTATTCAAACCTTCATCCATGGTAAAGCGCTCGCGACTCCAATCTGGGGATGTGCCTAATCGGCGCATTTGCTTGGTAATCGTATTGCCTGAATATTCTTTCCACTCCCAGACTTTTTCCAAGAATTTTTCACGGCCTAAATCATGACGCGATACGCCCTGTGCGTCTAATTGACGCTCAACTACAATCTGCGTAGCAATCCCTGCATGGTCTGTACCTGGTTGCCACAAGGTGTTATCGCCGCGCATGCGGTGATAACGCGTTAAGGCGTCCATCAAGGTTTGATTAAAACCATGCCCCATGTGCAGGGTGCCAGTGACGTTAGGAGGTGGCAGCAGAATACAGAAGTTGTCTAGCTTGGCAACATCTAAACCGGCGGCATAATAGCCGTTGCTCTCCCAAAATTGATACCAATGACTTTCAATGGTTTTCGGGTCGAACGACTTAGCCAGTTCTTTAATTACAGGCGGATGTAGTGGGGTATTATTAGTCATGGGCGACATTTTAACACAGGCTAAGTGCAGTATTTTCTATCGTGCGCACTTGTTCATGCGTCATAAGTTTTATGAAAAGTGCTAAGATGTTTTAGCAACAACAAAATATTTTTCTTTTACAGCGGAGAAACCATGATTGAAGCCATGTGGATATGGGGTGCGATAGGCATCCTCTTACTAGCCGTGGAAATGGCAACAGGGACATTTTACGTCTTGTGGTTTGGCGTTGCGGCACTCTGTGTGGCAGTGATCATAGGCTTACTGCCGCATCTATCACACGCCTTACAGTTTGCCCTGTTTGCAATTCTATCCTTAGGTTCCTTAGCAATATGGCGCCGTTATTACAAAAAAACCTCCGCAGACTCCCGTGTCGGGCAAGCGCAAGGCGAAGAAATTGGGCGTATGGGCATAGTCACCCAAGCCTGCAGCCTAAGTCATGTTGGTGCAATTCGTTTTACCCAAGGGTTAATGGGCAGTCGCGACTGGGCCGCCGTTTCAACTGAAACGATTGAAGTCGACAGCAGTGCTATCGTCATCGCCGTGGAAGGCAACGCATTACGAATTTCAAAGATTGTCTAATTTTAGGAAAAAATCATGACCGAATTTAGTTTTGTACTCATATTTTTAGTAATTGTGGCCATCATCAAAGGTGTGCGCATTGTGCCTCAAGGTGAAGAGTGGGTAATAGAGCGTCTAGGTAAATTTGCCGGCGTACTTTCGCCAGGCCTGCATGTCATTAACCCAATATTCACTAAAGTGAGCTACAAGGTCACCACCAAAGACATTATTTTAGATGTGCCTGAACAAGAGGTGATTACCCGTGATAACGCGGTGATTTTAGCTAATGCCATTGCATTTATTAAAGTCAGCAATATCGAACGTGCGGTTTACGGCATTGAAAACTTTAGAGAAGCCATGCGTAATATGGTGCAAACCAGCTTGCGCTCTATTATCGGCGGCATGGACCTAAACCACGCCCTAACGTCACGTGACCGCATTAAAGCTGAACTTAAAATCGCGATTGCTGATGAAGCGCTAGACTGGGGATTAACCGTAAAATCTGTTGAAATTCAGGATATTAAGCCATCCTCTAACATGCAAGACGCGATGGAAAGGCAAGCCGCCGCTGAACGCGAACGTGTGGCAGTAGTAACGGAAGCTGAAGGTGCCAAACAATCTCTAATCTTAAATGCTGAGGCGCGATTAGAAGCCGCCCGTAAAGATGCTGAAGCGCAAATGGTCGCTGCAAAAGCCTCTGCCGAATCCATTAAATTCATTACCGAAGCGGTAAAAGAAAACAACGCATCGGCTATGTTCTTATTAGGTGACCGCTACATTACTGCTCTGCAAAAAATGTCCGCCTCTGAAAACAGTAAAATTATTGTCATGCCAGGTGATTTAGTGGGTGCGGTAAAAAGCTTGGTGGCAGGAAAGTAATTTATTTCCAATCAATACATGAACCCATTCCTTTCCCCTGGAATGGAGAAGGAATGTTAGAGGCGCCCTTAAGTGCCACACACAGAGCAAGCAATGTCTTTACCCAACTTGATAGTGCGCCATTCCATAGAGAGGGCATCCAATAGCAACAGGCGTCCTTGTAAGCTATCACCAACACCCATTAATAGCTTTAACGCCTCCGCCGCTTGCGTTGTGCCTATCATGCCCACTAGCGGAGCAAATACGCCATTCGTGGCACAGCGCATTTCATTGTCTTCACCGGTCGTCGCACTCGCATCTGGAAATAAACAGTGGTAACACGGGCTAGCATCATGACGCATATCGTACACGGTGATTTGCCCTTCAAAGCCTATCGCCGCACCTGACACTAACGGCTTCTTTAACTGAACGCATAATCTATTTAAGGTGTATCGCGTGGCAAAGTTATCACTACAATCAATCACCACATCGGCTTGTGAAACTAGCGCTGAAAACTCATCTTCTGTCGATTTGTGTTGTATCGTTTGCACGGTGGTTTCTGGGTTAATTTCATAAATAGCTTGTTGTGCAGAAACTGCTTTGTTAATACCTACACTTTGCGTGGTATGAATAATTTGCCGTTGTAAATTGGTTAAATCCACCACATCAAAATCACAAATCGTCAATGCGCCCACACCACTTGCAGCAAGATACAACGCAACCGGTGAGCCTAATCCGCCCGCCCCCACAATCAGCGCATGGCTATTGACGAGCTTATCTTGGCCCTCATAACTAATTTGTGGCAGAAGGATGTGGCGGCTGTAGCGTAGGAGTTGGTTGTCGTTCATTGATTAGGGCGGTGACCCAGCGACACAGACTTCAAAATTCTTGCTCAATACAAAATGTAAAGTATCCGTAATGAGCGTGTCATCATCAATAATCATTAAAACAGGACGAAGTGCCGCCATCAATCATACCTTTACGAAATTAAAAACTAGCGTGTTCAATATCACTATAGCCTTAAAGACTTTTGGCATCAATTATTTTGATGTAAGAATTTACTTGAGGAAAAGGTAATGGGGTGGCTGATGGGG
>SHXQ01000001.1 GCA_009693255.1 Methylotenera sp.
CTCATAATCCGTTGGTGCTGTGTTCGACTCACAGGGGGGCCACCAAAATAGGTTTGCATGATAATGTTATGTAGGCCCTTTCCTTTTCACATATCGTACATTAAGGAGTTTAATATGCATGCAACGCAAATCCTTCAATATTTGAAGAAGCATGGTCAATTGGCTGACTGGGAAATAGCCTCGGCCATGGATATGACACTATCGAACGTACGCAGCTCTCTAACAATTCTTTCAGAGCGAGGCGATATTTCTAGGTGTACCGTGACTAGGTTCTTAGATGGCAAGCCTGTTGAAGGTATGTTATGTCGGGTTGCTGGGACTATCCCACCTAAGGCGCCGGGCAGGAAACCAAGCACCTAAGACTGTATAGCTTTGGTTTTTAAATCGGTTTTGTTTTGGTGGATTCGATAAACGGGTCGTCGAAAAGCTGATCATGCTTTTCAAGTAGGATTGAAATTTTTTCATAGAAATGGTGGTAAATTTAAGCAATGTTGCGGCGATCTCTCGCGGATAAATATTCATCGGCAAGTATTTGCAACTTTTGCATAATGTCAACGTGGGCCTGACGATGGACGCGAAAGTATTCGTATTTCTCGCTCACATGTGACCGACTGAGCATAATTTTTTCTTCGTGATCAAAATGCTTACCCGCCAAATCAATAATGTGAAATAAAAAGGAAGGTAATCGACCTTGGCAAGAAATTTGCTGCTCTTGATCGCAAGACCGGCAATCAGGCGTTTCGGCTAAGTGACTGCAAGCACAAGCAATACGTAAGTCATGTAAGTACTTTTGAGCAGCGCGCGTTCTTCTTTAATGACAGTGTAATCGGCAGGCGTTAATTTATGGATAGCTTTGTTATGCATTAGCATGGCTGAGCCCTTTCTTCGTTAAGTGCCTACACACCAATTATTATGGACTGATTATCAGTCAAAGTCATCTGCATCGTGTGACACCAGATTATCTGTTGCTGCCAGTGGCGCCACTTCGTAACCAGCACCCACTAACTTTATTCTATATGCGCATGACGGAAGATGCCCTTCCAGCTTGCCGTTAATTATCGTCGTCTCCACTTTGCAGTAAACACATCGATACCGGTGCATTTGATCCTCCAAATGCTCCTGCGGGTAATCGATGTAGTATAATTTTTTCATTACTTTTTTCTCTAAAAAAATGACAGACTTTACTTTAGTTAGTATAACAACAACCCAACCATAAAAAGATAGAGATGAAAATTTTACTCAAGAAATTCGCGAACATACTTACCTTTGCCGCAAGCCTATTCTTCGTTGTAGGGTTGGCTTATGTCATTGTAAAAACCAGCCTATCGCTGATTTCATTTCAGAAATCGCATTTTGTTATTTAGTGATTGCGGTATTTAATTGCCTTATATTTGGTACTGCAACCTTGTGGCATAAGAGAACTGAAATGTAAGATGACCAATTAACGGGTTCAGCAAGCTTTGGAATTAATAATTAGAGCGAATAAAAACATCGCCGTCAGGTTTCAAGTCAAATGCGATGCAGATGCGCTCTTCATTGGAGTTAAATGGAATGGTGCGATGGAATAAAGAGGACGGAAATAACACGATATCGCCTACGTTAGGGCTAGCAATGCCTACGGGGAAGTTGCTGTGTTTTTGTGGGTAATTGTCACCATGCAAGCCGTATTCAAAGCAGCCTTCGGTAGGATCCTTTTTGTCTTTTGGTAGCACCAAATAAACCGCCCCACTAATCCAACCGACTTCATGGATGTGTCTGTCTACATAACCGCCACGACGCAATCTCACATACCAAGAGCTGGTAAATTCCAATTCACTAGGGAATGATTTAATCAACTCACAATCAGCTCCAGCAAAGTGATTTTTGTAGTTTAAAAACTCTTGTTTGACTATTTCACCTAGGCGCCTAAAAGAGGGTTCTGGGCGTTTAAATAGATTGCCTGCAGATTGCTTGCCGTTGATAATCATGCCTTGTGCGCGAACTTCAATAGCAGTGTTGTCAATATCGCTTAGCAAGTCTTTAAGAAATTGGCTGTTGGGCTCAGCAAGTTCGGCAATACTTTTTTGATAGACAAAATCAAAGCCATTTTTGCAAAAATTATAAGTATCTTCTACGCCAAAATTGGTGGCATAGTGCGTGGATAAGGTGGCTAAAAATGGCGCATTATGTTTTTTATGGGTGCGGACGATAGCCTCTAATTTTATTTTGAAATCATCGAAATGCTCAGCTTTGTATGTGCAATACAGCGCGCGCTCTTGCCAGTCATCTAATTGTGATTGTTCAAAGTAGGTCACGGCTTCATCAAAGCGGTTTGCGAGATATAAAAACTCGCCCATATTGTAGTTGGCGCCAGGGTGATGAGGATTTAGCGTTAGCGCATCTAAGTAGCTTTTAATCGCTTCCTCCATATTGCCTTGGTCACGCAAGCATTCACCTAAATAACTGTGCGCATCTGCGTAATTGGGAAACATCGCAATCGCGCGTTTGAAATGAGTGATTGCTTCATCTAATTTACCTTCGTCGCGCAATGCGGTGCCAAGGTTAAAATGCCCTCTGGGGTCTTCATTGATGCTGAGTGCTTTGCGGTAGTGGCTTATCGCTTGCTCTAATTTGCCTCGCTTTTGTAATAGTGTGCCTAGATTGCCGTAGGCTTCAAAAAATTGTGCTTGCAAGGCGATGGTCTTGCGGTAGTGACTTTCTGCCTCATCTAATCGACCTAGATTAGTCAAGGCAATACCTAAGTTAAAGTGCAAGTCAGCTGTATTGGGCTGGATAGCGAGGGCTTTTGAATAGCTATCCACTGCAGCGTCAAATTTAGCTAGGCCACCCTGGGCAATCCCTAATATATGGTGCAGAATAAATGCGTTGGGAAAACGCGGCGCCAGTTTTTTGGCCGCAGCTTCGGCTTCGGCAAGCTTGCCTGAATTGAGTAGCGCCAGTAGCGGCTGCATTTCGAGCTGGCTGGGCTGCTGGTTAAGTGGTGAAGCTGGTTTTGCCATATTAGGTGCCGCCAAGTGGTGAGATAATTTTGAACTATGTTTATTCTAGAATAAAACTAGTCAACTTGCATCGGTGTCGTTCTGTATTTGTAATCTAGTCGCTAATTGGCGTAGGAACTTCATGGCCACTTTAGGCTCATCTAAAAGTAAGGTTTCAATGTTGTCAGGGTAAATAATTACAACATCGGCTTGCGCGGAACTCACTATGGCATCAGCAATCGTCGGCATATTTGATAGTAAAGCCATTTCACCAAAATAGCCCCCCGCATCTATCGTGCGTATCACCTTGCCGAGTCGAACAAGTTGCACTTGCCCATTAACCAAGTAGTGCAAGTTGCGCGTTAAATCACCTTGGTTAAATATATATCCGCCATGTTGGTAGGTTCGGCCATAGCGCTGCAACAGTTTTTTCAGGTAGTTTGATTGAAGTTTAAGCGCGTTATCTGTCGGAGTATCTGAGAATAGTCCTTTTAATATGAGGACATCTTTTTTTCGTAAAGTGGCAATCAGCTCGGTGCCAAGCAAAAAAACTGTAAAGTTGAAATAAAGCCAAGTAATAGAAATGAATAGATTCTTCATGCTACCGAACACTGAACCGTAAGATTCGTTGACGGATAAGAATAAAGTAAAAGCAGGGCGCATTAATAACCAAAGAATTGAAGTAAACACGGCACCAATAAAAATATGCTTGATATATAGGCGAACTGGAAAGAACGCAAAATAGAATGCGGCGATTAATAAAGTGGTCAAGGTCAGCGATGTTAGTACGGTCACAATGCCATATTGAGAAAATTGCTGACTTGATCCTAAAAAGCCAATGACTTTCTCTAGCATTAGACCGGCAAAGGTAAATAGAAAGAACAGTAGTAACATGCCGATGACCGCGACGAGATCTTTTAACTTACGGCGAATAAAAGATGGTGCCTCAGCCAGCGTTGCAATGGTGTAAAAAGTAGAGCGCATGGCGCCGGCTAATGGTGTTACCGCCCAAAGTAAAACAAATAGACCGGCGGCACCCCAGGCCGCTTTTTGCTGGGCAGTGTTATACACATCCAACATAATAGCACTACTAAATTTTGGCACTAAGTTACCCATAATAATGGCAAGCTTGACCGTTGCGTAGTCCGAGCTAAACACCAGTTGACTTAACAAGAAGAACAATAAGAGCACCAGCGGAATTAGCGCAAACATCGCATAAAAGGAAAGTGAGGCAGATAAGCCTAGGGTATTGTGTCGCCGAAATGCATCTAACATTTCATGTAGCACAAATAAGGGGGTGTTGTAGCGATGCTTAGCATAAGCCTCGCGCGGCTTATTCATTGCGCTTTTCAGGCTTGTTTGTAGCTTGCTGACCACAGGCAGTTTTTTCATCGTTAAGATAAGGTCTTAAATTTTTCGGTAGCGGCAACTAATGCCGAGATAATGCCGATCTCCATAGCGGAATGTCCGGCATCTTCTATTATATGCAATTCAGCATGCGGCATTGCCTGACCGAGTTCCCAAGCGGTAATCGGCGGGCATACCATGTCGTATCTGCCTTGAATGATTTGCGTTGGAATATGCGTCAGCTTTATCTTCGCTTCAGCCAGTAAATCACGTTGACCCACAAAGCAATGATTCTTGATGTAATGTATCTGCACTCTAGCGCGCGCCAGTTCAACATCGCCATTGACCTCATTGTTTGCTACGGTTGGCCTAGGCAGCAAACTTATGAGACTACTCTCATAAGCATTCCAGCGGATCGCGGCGGGAATGCTTATGGCTAAGTCATCAGAAAATATAAGTTTTTCGTAAGCTATTAAAGAATTGTGCCTTTCATGCGCGGGTAAAAATGCGCATAGTGTTTGCCAAGGCATGGGGAAAAATGTTTTCACCTGCCCTAGAAACCAATCCAACTCAGTGGGACGACTTAAAAATATACCGCGTAATATCAAGCCAGTCACTTGACTGGGATGCTGTATGGCGTAAGCCAACGCTAAGGTACTTCCCCACGAACCACCAAATACTAGCCACTTATCTATTTCTAGGGCGATACGGATGGCCTCTATGTCAGCCACTAAATCGCCAGTGGTATTCTGCTCGGTAGCGCCTTGTGGTTTGCTCCGCCCGCAACCCCGCTGGTCAATTAAGACGATACGATAATGCGCGGGATCAAAAAATCGCCGTTGCGTAGGATTGCAACCGCTACCTGGACCACCATGTAAAAAGACGACCGGCTTTCCTGCGGGGTTTCCGCAAATTTCGTAATAAATTTCGTGTAAACCCCCTAATTTTAGAAGTTTATGATCAAAAACTTCTATTTCAGGATACAAACTGTAAGTGTTATTTTGCATTGTTATAATTAAGCTTTCTATTTGATTATAAATGTTATTTTTACAATTCTAGCATGTGCTTGGTATAATTTATTGCCCTTAAAAAACTTATTTGCACTGAATTTGAACTAATTGTAAGTAAATTGTAACTAATGTATTGCAATTCGTGTGTGACTAGAATATAGTTCTGTACGCACATGAAAATGTGATGTGAAATAGACTCAATTATTTGCTAAAAATTTGAGATAACATCAAAAGCTTTGGCAGGTAAAAAGTTTATTTTAAAAACCCTTAGTAGTTCAACTTTGGAGATTAAAATGCAAATCAACAAGATCAAATTAGCACTAGGTTTAGTGGCTGGTTTATCAGTGGCAATGCCAATGGTAGCATCAGCAGCAACAGATACTGATGCCGCAATAAAAGATGCAAACAATTGGGCACACCCACGCGGCGGCTACATGAATCAAGGTTACAGCGAGTTAGCGCAAGTTAACAAAGGTAACGTTAAAAACCTTAAAGCAGCATGGACATTCGCAACCGGTGTAAACCGTGGTCACGAAGGTTCACCTGTTGTTGTTGGTAACATGATGTTTGTACATACAGCGTTCCCAAACAATGTATATGCACTTGACTTAAACGACAATCAAAAAATCGTTTGGTCATATTTCCCAAAACAAGATCCATCAGTACAAGCTGTTTTATGTTGCGATAACGTAAACCGCGGTCTTGGTTACGGTGACGGTAAAATCTACCTTCAACAAAATGATGGTAACTTGCTTGCTTTAGACGCTAAAACAGGTGCTAAAGTATGGTCAACATTAGTAAACGACCCAAAAGTCGGCGCTACTAACACCAATGCCCCGCACGTGATTAAAGATAAAGTGCTAACAGGTTGTTCAGGTGCTGAGTTTGGTGTTCGTTGCTTCATAGCAGCTTACAACAGCAAAGATGGTTCATTAGCATGGAAAGCATACTCAACAGGTCCTGATGCTGAAATGTTAATCGGCGCTGATTTCAACAAAGATACACCTGAGTACAGTGCACTATCAGTTTACCAAGACGTAAACGGTGGTAACAAACAAGGCGGTTCTTTCACAGCATTACCAAATGACCAAATCAAATTTGGCGAAAAAGAACTTGGTACACGTACATGGTTAAAACCACAAGCAGTTAAAGATGGTTGGCAACATGGTGGTGGTTCTGTATGGGGCTGGTGGCCGTATGATGCTCGTACAAACTTAGTGTATTACGGAACAGGTAACCCATCAGTATGGAACCCAGATGTCCGTCCAGGCGATAACAAATGGTCTATGACTGTTTTTGCTCGTGACTTAGACTCAGGCGTTGCTAAATGGGGCATGCAAATGACTCCACATGATGAGTGGGATTATGATGGTATTAACGAAGTAATCTTGTTTGACAAAGGTGGTAAAACATACGCATGGCATCATGACCGTAACGGTTTTGCGTACACTTGGAATGCTGGTAACGGTAAATTAATTGCTGCTGAAAAAGTACACCCATTTGTTAACTGGGCAACTGGTGTTGATATGAAAACAGGCGTGCCTAAAAAACTAGCTTCTGCTTCAACTCACCAAGATTACAATGCTAAAGGCGTTTGTCCAGCTGCATTGGGTACTAAAGATCAACAACCAGCAGCATACTCACCAAAAACTGGTTTGATTTACACTCCATTGAACCACGTATGTATGACATACGAGCCAGTTGAGTCTAAATACGTTGCAGGTCAACCATGGGTAGGTGCTACATTGACTATGTTCCCAGGTCCAGACGGTGTGATGGGTGGTTTCGGTGCTTATGATCCTATGACCAACAAAAAAGTATGGTACAACAAAGAGAAATTCTCTGCTTGGGGTGGTGCTTTAACAACTGCTTCAAACTTAGTATTCTTCGGTACTTTGGATCGTTGGTTTAAAGCTGTTGATGCATCATCAGGTAAAGAACTTTGGAAATTCCAAGTAGGTTCTGGCGTGATTGGTAATGCATTTACATACGGTCACAAAGGTAAACAACACGTTGGCGTGCTATCAGGTATCGGTGGCTGGGCTGGTGTGGCGATGAACCTTGGTATGACTAACCCAACAGACGCTTTAGGCGCTGCGGGTGGTTATGCTGAATTAGTAAAATACAACGCGGCTCCTGGCGGCGGTGCATTAACAGTATTCAGCCTATAATTTAACTTTACAGTTTTTTAGTAATATTAAGTTGTAACTAGATACAAGCTAGTTCAAACGTAGTAAATAAAAACACCCCGATTCGTCGGGGTGTTTTTTTATGGCGGATGACATTTAAAATTCAATAAGCAGTGCGAAATTTAGATATAAATCCCTTATCTAGCAGCAAATTAGTTACAATCATGTGTTGTACTTGTCGCGGTGCTTGGGCTGTGTAATGGTAAGAACTTTTTTATTAGGTAAGAACTCTATAGATTTAAGCGGCTATTTATAAGCTGATAATTAGATGATAAGGAATAAACAATGTTGAAACATGTTAAAAAGCAGTTGGCTTTAGTCGCACTGCTAGCAATTACAGCAAATCTCAGCTTCGCAGCAGATCCTGACATCCCAACACTTAATCCTGATGAAGGACGTATTGGTGAGGTTAGGCGTGTAGTGGATGAGTCAGAATTTAAAGTGTGTGCCGACCCTGAAAACATGCCGTTTTCAACATCGAAACAAGAAGGTTTTGAAGATAAAATTGCGCAGGTATTAGCCCAAGATTTGGGTAAAAAACTGACTTACACCTACGCTTATAGCAGACAAGGTTTTTTCAGAAATACACTGGGCGCTAATCGTTGTGATGTCGTGATTGGCACTACTTCAGACAGTGACATGATGCGAACTTCTAAGCCTTATTACCGCGCTGGCCATGTTTTTGTATGGCGTAAAGATAGTAATTACAACATTAAGGATTGGACATCGCCAGATTTACGTAAAGGCTTTATTGGCGTCACTGACCACAGTCCTGCAACCATTCCGATGAATGACAATAATTTGATATCCAACGCGCGCCCGTATCGTATCCAGCGTGATCTAAATCTACCGTCTAGCTTTATGATTGATGATTTAGCGAAGGGCGATATTGATATTGCCATTGCTTGGGGCCCTATTGGGGGTTACTTTGCCAAACAGTCAAAAATACCGATGGTAGTGATGCCTATTCCGGAATACGAAACTCAAAATGCCAAAGGTAAAGAGTATTGGAATATTTCAGTGGGAGTGCGTAAAAAAGATAAAGATCGCATGACCATGATCCAGGGTGCGCTGGATAGAAATCAAGATAAAATCTTAAAGATTTTAGACGAATACGGTGTTCCACATGTTGCGGTAGTTGAAGGCGACAGCTTGCAGAAAGTCTACAACAAGTATGGGGCAAATACTAAACCGGCGGCAGATAAGTAACGACTAACGTTATGCAGAGAAATTGCTTTTCCAGCTAATGGAAAAACAGCAAAAAACTGACTAATGCTGTAATAAATTAAACAGCTAATGTATAATCACATCGGCTGTTTTTTATGCAAACAAAGTAATAACGCCATTAAATGCTAGCGTATTATTTGAAGTTACAGTGTCAACCAAGTCAATAATAAGTACGTTAGACCAATACACGTTCAGTAATGCGTTTGCAAAAATGATCGTAGCAAAATTCATTACAATAAGGAGATGATATGTTAGGTTTTAAATCAATTAAAGCAGCGTTATTAATTTCAATGCTTGGCTTTGTGAGTTTAGTAGCGACTACGCAAGCCAGTGCTGCTTGTAGTTTTGTTTCAACAAAAGATGGTTCACCACTCGCCATTAAAGGTACCGACACTGATACGCCACAAGCGAAAGAGTTTTTGCAAACCTGTATTAACCCTTATACAAAAGCTTATGCTGCAGATTCTACACTTATTAAAGCCGGTGGTAAAAAATTGTTTGGCTATAACGGTTGTTCAGGCTGCCATGGTGGTAAGTTAGAAGGCATTATGGCACCATCATTAAGAAAAGATGGTGGTCAAGGTGCATATGACACAAAATTTGTTTACGCTAAAAATGCAACGGACAAGGGCATGTATGAAACCATTTCTGGTGGTTCTGCGGGTATTTCAGGCGGTGTAATGTCACCATGGAATATCACCTTAGCTGATCACGTTGGCGATGGTTTGACTACCGATGATATCTTAAAAATAATTGGCTATATTCGTTCAGAATATAGAGGCGACGGCGAAAAAACTTGGTTGAAATAAATTAAGGTTTAAAGAATCTTAATCCACGTCACCATGGTGTAATACATAAACGGCTACTGTCATTACGCAGTAGCCGTTTTTTATGGTGTCACAGTGCAAGTTCTATTAGAAGGAGGAGATTGAGAATGACTAAAGCTAAGTTAAGTTTACTATTGATCCTGCTAGTTATGAATGCCTGTGGTCATAAGGATGCAGGTACTGGCGATATAGCATTAGGCGCAGCCGAAAGCTGTAGTTTCACTTCTACAAAAGATAACAGCTCATTAGCTATTAAAGTAGTGGCTAGCGATACAGCGGAAGCCAAGGAGTTTCTGGCCACTTGTCAAAACCCCTATACAAAACTTTATGCTAAAGATGCTGAGGCGGCAAAAGTTGGCAAAAAACAGTTTTCTTATAACGGCTGCAGCGGTTGTCATGGCGGTAATGCTAACGGTTTAATGGGCCCCAGTTTGATTGATGCTAAATGGCAGTATGCAAAGCACATTACGGATAAAGGCATGTTTGAAACGATTGCTGGTGGCAGCAATGGCTCCCCACCTGAGTGGGGATCTATGCTTACTTGGCATAATCAGCTGCCTGGTAAAACAGGTGAAGGTCTGGATACCGACACCATATTAAAAATTATGGCTTGGTTACGCACGCAGTATATCGGGGGCGGTGAAACGCCTTGGTTAAACTAAACCCTGCTACTTGCTATGGCCGGCACTTAAACGGCTGCTGCATGTTTGCAGTAGCCGTTTTTATTACACTCAGAAATAGATAAAGGTTCTCTTGAAAAATACAGTTAACGAGGCATCGCATCATGTTGTAATTGTCGGTGGTGGTGCCGGCGGATTAGAGCTAGCAACTAAACTTGGCAATTCTTTGGGTCGTCAAGGTAAAGCCACTATTACGCTCATTGATCAATCTAAAACACATGTATGGAAGCCCTTATTGCATGAAATTGCCGCGGGCAGTATGAATCCAGAAAGGCATGAGCTGGTCTATCTCGCACAAGCCCATTGGCATCATTTTTCGTTCCGGTTAGGCAGTATGGATCGTTTGGATAGAGCCAAACGAGAAATATCAATATCGCCACATTTTGATGAAGATGGGGTAGAGGTGATTCCACGCCGCACCATTCAATATGATACGTTAATTATTGCGGTCGGCAGTACCACGAATGATTTTGACATAAAAGGGGCGAGCGAATATTCAATAGCATTAGATACACAAGATCAAGCGGAACGGTTTCACCGTCGCCTACACAATGCTTTATTGCGCGCACAAACACAAACTGCTGTCGTGCAAGCTGGACAGCTAGAAGTGGTCATTGTCGGCGCAGGAGCAACCGGTGTGGAGCTGTCAGCAGAATTACACAATACTACGCGTGAATTAGCCGCTTACGGATTAGATAAAATTGATGCCGATCGTGATATTAAAATTTCATTGGTCGAAGCCAGTGAGCGGGTGTTGCCAGCACTGCCCCCCAAGCTTTCAAATTCTGTGGCACTAGAGCTCAAAAAGTTAGATGTACACCTATACACTGGTGAGCGTGTTACCGAGGTGACCAATAAAGGTATTCATACCCACAGTGGAAAGTTTATTCCATCTGCTTTGGTAGTTTGGGCCGCGGGCATTAAAGCCCCTGATTTTTTGCGTGACATTGGCGGCTTAGAAACCAATAATATTAATCAGCTGGTGGTCCATCGTACCTTGCAAACAAGCTTAGATGCCAATGTATTTGCCTTTGGAGATTGCGCAGCTTGTCCTCGGGATAATGGTGAAACGGTACCACCACGGGCCCAGGCGGCACATCAGCAGGCCTCTATGCTAGTTAAAACGGTTAAAAATCGGGTTGCTGGTAAAAAGGATTTGCCGGAATATACTTACCTAGATTACGGTTCTCTAGTCAATTTAGGCAGTTACACCACTGTCGGTAATTTGATGGGCTCAATTTTTGGTGGTAGTTTGTTTATAGAAGGCCTTATCGCAAGGCTGATGTATCAATCTTTATATAAAATGCATCTGATGGCGTTGCACGGTTTTTGGAGTATGGTGTTGCAAACACTTGCGCGGATGATTACACGGCGCACAGAAGCGCAGGTGAAGCTCCATTAAGGCCATTTTCTGGCGCAAGCTTAATTGCATGCGTTGATCGTTAAGACCTAACTAACTATCAGGCTGACTTTCAATAGCGGTACACTGTTTTTGGCGGCGGTAAAGACGATTAATCAGACTCATCGATATAATGACGAAAAAACCAAATATCACGACGATATCATTGATAGCCAGACCAGCTTTTACCATTAAAGTGTAGGCGCCGCTTAATAGTAGAATTCCCAAGTTTTCATTGAAGTTTTGTACCGCAATAGAATGTCCTGCGCCGATGAGCAAGTGACCTCTATGTTGCAGTAAGGCATTCAGTGGCACCACAAAAAATCCGCTTAATACGCCGACTGTAAACAATAATAGGGCTGCTAAATGCCACTCAGTGATCCATGCCATGACAATGACTAATAAGCCCATTGCAATACCTGCCGGCAAGACTTTCACTGCATTTTCTAGCGTAATATAGCGCGCCGCTATTACAGAGCCTATCGCCACACCTAAGGCTACCGCTGCAATAAGTTGAGTAGCCTTGTCTATTTCAAACTCCAACACAATGCCCGCCCAGGCAATAACCACTAGCCTTAAAGTAGCGCCCGCACCCCAAAATAAGGTGGTGACTGATAGGGACACTTGACCTTGAGGGTCACGCCATAGCGCAACAAATGAGTGATGAAAGTCACCTAAAATAAATAAAGGATTCTTTTTTGGTAAGGTGTGATCAATAGGCAATTTGGGGATGAATGAGTTAAACCCAGCCGCGACTAAATATAGTGCTGTAATGGCAATCATGGCTCCCCTTGGATCAATACTGGCCATTAATCCACCAATAATGGCCCCCAAAATAATGGCAATAACCGTTGAACCTTCCATCCATCCGTTTGCACTAACGAGTTTATTGGCAGGTAGTAGCTCAGTCAATATGCCATATTTCGCCGGTGAATAGGCCGCCGCACCTATGCCTACAATGCCGTAAGCATATAGTGGTGGCATGCCAAGTACCATAGAAAGACTGCCAATAAATTTTATGCCATTTGAAATAAACATGACTTTGCCTTTTGGTAGTGCATCGGCAAATGAGCCTACAAAGGGGGCTAAAACAATGTAGGAAATTACAAAAAATTGTAATAACAAAGGCTCATGCCAATCAGGTGCATGCATTTGTTGCAGTAAAGCAATGGCGGCAAATAACAAGGCATTATCAGCCAGCGCAGAGATGAATTGCGCGACTAATAAGGTATAAAACCCTTTGTTCATGCCGCTTTACAATGCTTCTGCAGCAAAATCAGCTAAGCGTGAACGTTCACCGCGCAGTAAGGTAATATGGCCGTTATGTCCCCAGCCTTTAAATCTATCCACCACATAAGTAAGCCCTGAACTGCCTTCGGTTAAATAAGGCGTGTCAATTTGTGCGATGTTGCCTAGGCAAACCACTTTAGTGCCAGGTCCGGCACGGGTGATGAGCGTTTTCATTTGTTTAGGGGTTAAGTTTTGCGCTTCATCGATAATTAAAAATTTATTCAGAAATGTACGGCCGCGCATAAAATTGAGTGACTTAACTTTAATGCGACTACGAATTAAATCTTGTGTAGCAGCGCGACCCCATTCACCGGCGGTGTCATCACTTTTATTCAGTACATCTAAATTGTCATCTAGCGCCCCCATCCAAGGCCCCATTTTTTCTTCTTCAGTTCCCGGTAAAAATCCGATATCTTCCCCTACAGAGACGGTGACGCGGGTCATAATGATCTCTGAATATATTTTACTATCGAGCACTTGGGTCAGTGCGGAAGCTAATGTGAGTAAGGTTTTACCTGTACCTGCTTGTCCTAATAGGCTGACAAAATCTATTTCAGGATCCATTAATAAGTTAAGTGCGAAGTTTTGTTCACGGTTGCGTGCATTAATGCCCCAAACATTATGTTTAGGTTGTAAATGATCTTTCACTACCTCTAATACCGCTGAATTGCCTTCTATACTGCGGACCATGGCATGAAAAGGTTTTTCAAATTCGTAATAGACAAACTCATTCACTAAAAATGTTTTGCATAATGGTCCATTGATTCGATAAAACATACGGCCAGCATCTTGCCAAGATTCCATAGCCTTGCTGTGCGTATCCCAAAAGTCAGCGGGTAGCTCTTTGATGCCGCTGTATAAAAGATCAGTATCTTCTAGAACTTTGTCATTAAAGTAGTCTTCAGCGTGCATCCCTATGGCGCGCGCTTTAATGCGAATATTAATATCTTTACTGACTAATATAACGTGGCGGTTTGGGTGACTTTTTTGTAGGTCAAACACCACCCCTAAAATTTGATTGTCGGCTTTGTTACCGGCTAGACCAGGTAATTCAATCGCGACTTCCTTCGTTTGTAAAAATAACCGACCAGTGAGGTGTCGGTTACCGTTGACACTGAGTGGGCAGCCAAGCTCAAGATCAATTAAATCAGTACCGACAATGCCTTCTAAGTTGCGACTGGCTTGACGGGCGCTGCGGGCCACTTCTGTTAAGCCTTTTTTATTGTTATCAAGCTCCTCCAACGTGACCATAGGCAAGAAAATATCATGCTCTTCAAAACGAAATAAGCTGGAAGGGTCGTGTATGAGTACATTGGTATCAAGCACAAAAAGTTTAGTGTTATCGGACAGTTTTTTAGCCATAAATTACTTTCTATTTTAAGTGGTTGATTAAGTCTTTAGATTAGCGTTGAAAAGGTCGAAATTAAAGGGTTTGAGTGAAGTTAAGGACTTCTGCAACGTGACCATCAACCTTAACACCACGCCATTCTTTTACTAAAATACCATTTTTATCGATGATAAAGGTGCTCCGCTCTATACCCCTTACCTGCTTGCCATACATATTTTTCATTTTTACCACAGCAAATAGCTTACTGGCTAATTCTTCGGTATCAGCCAGTAATTCAAAGGGAAAAGTAAATTTGGCTTTGAAATTTTCATGTGATTTCAGGTTGTCCCGAGATATGCCAAAAATCTCCGTGTTAAGTGCTTTGAAGTCAGTGTAAGTATCTCTAAACTGTATACCCTGTGTGGTGCAGCCTGGGGTGGAGTCTTTTGGGTAAAAGTAAATGACTAGGTTCTTGCCAAGGTGATTGGATAATTGGAAAGTCATTCCACTGGTTGCGGGCAACTGAAAATCGGGAACTGCATGATTGAGCATTGAGGTTTCCATATAAGTTAGCGCCTGCCACCATTGTTGATAAAAAGTCAGATTAAGGCAATAGGCTAAGTCATGAAAATGACAATATTTAGTATTTAATATTTTTTTAAGCCTTACAAAACATTTAGTCTAGCTTTTAACTGCTAGGAAAGTCCAAAATTTTAGGTAATGAAATCGTAATGACAGTGCCTCCATCTAATCTGGAGCCAAATTTTAATTCACCGTTCAAAGCATCGCAGACCTTAAATGCAAATAGTATGCCTAATCCGGTGCCAAATCTTTTGGTGGTAGGGGAGTTTATGGTGCTTGGGTCTGGCGTAAATGGCATGCCGCAGCCACGATCTAATAATTGTATGGCCAATTCTTTACCCGTGATTTCAAATATAATGTCTATGTGGCTCGCTTTACTCGAAGCATCAATAGCATTGAGTACCAAGTTATAGATTACCTGCTCTAACAAATGCTGATCTGTATAGACAGCATTATCTTTTGGCCATTTTGGCAATGTCAGCTGTATCGCTTTTGCTTTTATTTTTTTTGATGTAGTGGTGCTAACACGCCTTCAACAATATCTTTAATGTTAGCGCTGGTAGCTTGTGGCTTGAGTGGGAGAAAATAAGCCAATAAGGCGTCTGTCCAGCGCTCTAGCCTGTCTACGGTGTCAATAATGCCGATTAAGGACTCCCGTTTCAGCGTCATGCTCGGGGTCTTGCAGCATTTGTGCAGTGGCGCGAATACTTGCTAATGGGTTGCGAATATTATGCGCCAGCATGGGCGCTAATAACCCTTGTGCCGCCTGCTTTTCTGTTCGAACTAAGGCCTCTTGACTAGTGGTTAACCTATCCGCCATGACATTGATGGCTTGTGACACCGCTGCGAGTTCGGCAGCACCTCCTGCTGGCGCCCTATGGTTAAGATGGCCTGAACTAATCTCAGATGTTGCTTTCAATACACTTTCAATCGGTTTAACGATGGCGCATTTTAAAAATTTTCTAGAGAAAATCAACAGTAACACCGCTAATAGTAGCGGAATAATCAACAAAATGGTGGAGGTATGCTTGGTGTTGGTGAGTTGCTTGTTTAACTCCACTTGCTTTTGGTTCAGTAACTGTTCTGTGTGGGCGAGAATACCTTCATAGTGATTGAATAATCCTGTTTCAATATCTGTATTGATCGCGCGCTTTGTTTTGTCGTTATTGGAACGCTTATGTTGGTCAAAAAGTACAGGGGCTTCAATGACAAATTTTTGGTAGTTATTGTGCAGGTCGCTGATGGCGTCTTTTTCGGCCTGACCCACTGCAATTTTCTTTAATTGAACGAAGTGGTTTTCTACGGACACGGTAAAATGATCATATTCATCACGCGCGGTTATTTCATCTAAAAATAGGCGTCAAACAACTCCTTCATTTGTCGATATAAATCACCACGCGTCTGTTGTACTTCTGCCACCAATGCGCTGATGCGATTAGCTTCTTTGCTCGATTTCTCCCAAAGATGTATGCCAACCGCACCTGCGGTAGCCGCTAAAATAATAAGTAGAATAAATGCCAACTCATGAATCAGCAGTAAGTCTTTCAGGGATTTATTTTTTTCATTATGGTCATTTGCATGTACTTGCTAACGATAAAGTTTTAGTGCGCGCAGCAATTTGCGATGGCCTGGCTCACCGCTCTTCAAGCTTAAATGGGATAGGTACCTTAATGCTAAAGCTACTGCCATAAGGCGGTGTCGGAAAAGGCGCGGCCTTTTCAACCATGTCTAACGCTTGCTTATCAAGCGCATCGTATCCGCTGGACTGAATGATTTTTTTAGATTTAAGTTTACCGCTACCATCAAGTAGCAACTCAACAATTGCCTCACCTTGCCAGCCGCGCATTTGCGCAATGCGTGGGTATTGTTTATGTTTTTCAATCGCGCCCCATAAAGTATTGCGATAACGATCGCGGGCGGCAATGGTATCCACTGGCACTAGCGGTTTTTGTGGCTCAGGTGGCACAATGACCACTGGTGGCATTGGTGATGGTGGATCCTCTGCTTGAGGCGCAACGGCAATAACTTCAGTTGGCGGTGGCGGAACCGGTACATTTTTTATTTCTGCGGGTAGCACCACTGTTTTGATGCGTGGCTCTTGCTCAGGTTTCGGCAATATTTTTGGTTTAACTGGCTCAGGTTTCGGTCGATTTGGTTCTGGCAGAACCACAGGAGGGGGCTCAGTTTTTTTGACTAATTCAATGACTAATGGGGCAGGTTCTTTAGCCGTATTAAACTTAAGGTTAGGTAATACCAAGGCCAGTAAGCCATGCAACAACATTGAGCAGATAACTGCCCAAATGATTGTGCTTTCGCTAGTGTTATTGGCAGTTATGCTAAAGTTGATGATAGTCGAATTTTTAACAGCGGAATTCAAAGCAATAAAAGCCTAACTAAATATTTTAAAGGTTGATTTAAACAATTTAAGCAACAAAAAATTATACAGCAAGCCTGCTTGACATATTGAATGGGTTTGCAATAGATTCAGTAGCACGAAAAAACAGCGAATACTTGTTGCTAAAGCTGATCATACATTTCATGACTAAGCACCACTAAATAATACCGGTCAATACTTGCACTTGCACGACCTCTCCCGCCTCGAGGTTGGCTACAGTCTCATCTAATACAATAAAGCAATTGGCCAGTGACATGGAGCTTAAAATAGCCGAGCCTTGCGCGCCGGTTGGTTTTACTTTCCATGTGCCGTCGGGATCAGAAAATAATATACCGCGCTGAAACTCAGTACGACCGGTTTTCTTTTTAATTTTCTCAGTACATATGACATTGAATATGGGCAAGGCAGCAGGATTGGGTTGGCCCATCAATACTAACATCGCCTCACGTACAAATTGGTAGAAAGTCACCATCACCGCGACTGGATTGCCGGGTAGACCAAAATAGTGCGCGTTGCCTATTTTGCCGTAGGCTAGCGGTCGGCCTGGTTTCATGGCAATTTTCCAAAATACGACTTGGCCATGTTTGGCTAGAAGTAACTTCATGTAATCTGCCTCACCCACAGAAACGCCGCCACTAGTAATGACTACATCAGCCTGTTTAGAAGCTGCGAGCAGGGTTTGTTCAAGCAATTCTGGCTTATCAGCGATTGCCCCCATGTCGATTACTGTTACGCCTATGTCGTTTAACATACCATAAAGCGTATAGCGATTGCTGTCGTACACTTGACCTATTTTTATAGCCTCACCAACACCGGCCAGCTCATCGCCGGTGGAAAAAAATGCGACTTTAAGTTTACGGTAAACACGGACTTGGCCAATACCGAGCGAGGCCATCAACCCTAAATCAGCCGCACGCATCATATGCCCAGCCGTCAACACGGTTTGACCTAGCTTTAAATCTTCACCGGCATAACGTACGTTAACTTTTCCTTTGGGGGCGACAGTGAACGTAATGTTATCCCCTTCAAGCTTTACGCTTTCCTGCATGATGACCGTGTCTGTGCCGCTAGGCATCATACCGCCAGTCATGATGCGCACGCACTCGCCGCGTTGCACTTTATGGTCAAACGATTTTCCGGCAAATACCGTGCCTATAATGATTAATGCTGTAGGCGTTTCCATGTGGATAGCCTCTGCATTAAACGCATAACCATCCATTGCTGAGTTGTCGTAATTAGGGACATTGGCCGGCGATGAAATGTCGGTAGCCAAGATGCGCCCAATAGTTTCACGTATGGGCAAAATCTCAGCTTCCATCACAGGGCTTAAAAACTGTTTGATAAATAACCGGGCTTGGGCAACTGGCATGGAATTCGGATCGTAGTCATCTATGCAACTAGGGGTTGAGATGATCTGTGAAAGTGATTGGTGCATATTGTTTGGGGGCATGTTTTGCATGGTGCGATTATAGCGACAACTTTAATTCTAATGTAGCCAAGTCTTCGGCTGTGTTGAGATTGATAAAAGTCTCGCTAAGGTCACTAAAGTCTACCTCAATATAATTTTGACTTTTTTGCCAAGCGCTGACGCGGCGTCCACCTTGTGCTAAATACGCGATTAGCGAGGGCAATACACGCTTGTGGCATAAACAAAATACTGGGTGCACATTGTTGTCGCTACTGGCCACGGCAATGTCAGCCTGGTGTTCATGTAAAGCCGTCATTAAGCGTTGCGCTAGATCTGGCGGTAACAAAGGTGAATCACAGGGGGTGCTGAGTAAGTAATCATTCTTGGCATATTGTAGGCCTAAGCTCATGCCGGCTAATGGGCCTAAAAAATCTTCAAGTTCATCTTGTAGTACGGCGTAACCCAAGGTTTGATAGCGCGTAATTTCACGATTAGCATTGATAATTATTTCATCAACCTGTGGCGCTAAACGATCAATCACATGCTGAATTAATGGTTTTTTCTGTAATAGCAGCAAGCCTTTATCTGCACCGTGCATGCGGGTGGCACGGCCGCCTGATAAAATAACTGCTGAAATAGCCATCAATAATTAGCCTCCGGTATGCGACATAAATCGAATCACAGCAGCTTCTGTGCGGCGTAAATCAAAGTCATGCCCTTTGGGCTTAATGGCCATGCTAGCCAGAATCGCTTCAATGACAGGCTCATCATTATTGGGATGATCACGTAGCAGTGGCATTAAATCGATTTTGTCTTCTTGACCTAAGCACAAATACAACTCACCTTTGCAGGTGATGCGTACGCGGTTACAGCGTTCACAGAAGTTATGGCTATGCGGTGAAATAAAACCTATTTTTGTCGCGCTATTTGCTACTCGCCAATAGCGCGCTGGACCGCCTGTAGTCTCGGTGCTGGCAGTAAGCGTGTACTCACTTTTTAGTATATTAAGGGTCTCTTCATTGCTACAGAATGTTGATTCCCTAGCGTGACCGACTTCACCTAAAGGCATCTCTTCAATGAATGAAATATCAATGGCTTGCTCTATGGCAAATTTCACTAGCGACCGCGCTTCATCATTATTTACGCCGCGTAGCAGTACGGTATTTAATTTAATATTTTCAAAGCCAGCCAGTTTTGCCGCCTGTATGCCACGCAATACTTTATCCAGTTCGCCAGTGCGGGTTATTTTTTTGAATCGATCTGCATGCAGGCTATCTACACTGATGTTGATTCGTTTGACGCCAGCATTTTTTAAATCTTGCGCTTGTTTTTCTAATTGGCTGCCATTGGTAGTGAGTACCAACTCATTCAAGCCTTCTAGTTCTCCAATTTCCTCAAATAGCCATAATGCATTTTTTCTGACCAAAGGCTCACCGCCGGTAATGCGCACTTTACTAACCCCTAAGCCGACAAAGATTTTAACAAGCCTTGCGCACTCTTCAAGGCTCAATACTTCATCACGTGGTAAAAAAGTCATTTCTTCCGCCATACAGTAGACGCATCTGAAGTCGCAGCGATCGGTAATGGATAGGCGAATGTAATCAACCGTACGACCAAATTGGTCTATTAGCTTAGTGGTAGAATTAGACACTTTTTTAATCATGGATTGTCGAATTGGGTAGCTTGTTGCAAGTATATTATAATAATATGTATGCCATTATAATGTTAGTTGTTTTGGAGAGAATAAGTTGCAATCTTTACAAGCAAAACAAGAATTAAACATGCAGAAAAATTGGTGCGAAAAGTTAGATCTATTGATAGCGGAGCATCGGGATATGCCTGGCGCATTGTTGCCATTGTTGCATGCTATTCAAGATGATCTTGGCTATATACCAGAATCGTCGTATGCACAAATAGCCAAGGCCTTGAGTTTATCTGTGGCTGAAGTGCATGGTGTGGTGACTTTCTACCATCATTTCCGTTCTCACAAGCCTGGACGTCACATTTTGCAAATCTGTCGGGCGGAATCTTGCCAGGCTATGGGTGCTGAGGCCTTAGAAGCGCATGCTAAAAAGTTCTTAAATGTAGATTACCACCAAACTACTGCTGACCAAGCAATTACTTTAGAACCTGTTTACTGTTTGGGTAATTGTGCGCTCTCGCCGGCCGTGATGATGGATGATGAGGTGTATGGACGTGTTTCAAGCGCTGATTTAGATGCCTTAGTTTTAGAAGCAAGCGCTTCGTCGGTGAAGGCTTAAGTATGACCACTAAAATATATATTCCCCGTGATTCAAGCGCACTCTCAATGGGGGCGGATAAAGTGGCGGTTGCAATCGCGCAGGAAGCGAAAAAGCGTGGCAAAGAAGTCGAGATTATACGCAATGGCTCACGCGGCCTGTATTGGCTAGAGACCATGGTAGAGGTTTCGACAGATAAGGGTCGTGTTGCTTATGGTCCCGTCAAAGTAAAAGACGTCAGCGCACTTTTTGACGCAGATTTTTTAAGTGGCTTGTCGTCAAATGCAGGGGCGCATGCGCTAAGTTTAGGATACACAGAAGAGATTGATTGGCTGAAAAAGCAGCAACGTTTAACTTTTGCTAGAGTGGGTATTACTGACCCAGTTTCATTAGAGGATTATATTGCGCACGACGGGTATAAGGGGCTCAAGAATGCCTTGGCTTTATCTGGCGACGATATTGTTCGCACCGTTACCGACTCAGGATTGCGTGGTCGGGGTGGTGCGGCTTTCCCAACGGGGATTAAATGGAAGACGGTATTAGCTTGCGAAGCTGAGCAAAAATACATTGTGTGTAATGCGGATGAAGGCGATTCAGGTACCTTTTCAGATCGCATGATTATGGAGAATGATCCGTTTGTATTGATAGAGGGAATGACGATTGCGGGTATTGCCGTGGGCGCGACATGTGGTTATATCTATTTACGTTCAGAATATCCACACGCCCTTCATGTGCTGAATGAAGCCATAGAAAAAGCAGAGCAAGCAGGTTATTTGGGCGAAAAAATTCGTGGCTCAGGGCATACTTTTCAATTAGAAGTTCGCCGTGCGGCAGGTGCTTATGTCTGCGGTGAAGAGACCTCCTTGTTAGAGAGCTTGGAAGGCAAGCGCGGTATGGTCAGATTTAAGCCACCGTTACCCGCCATTGAAGGCTTGTTTGGCAAGCCTACTGTGGTGAATAATGTGATTTCGCTAGCCACAGTGCCCATTATTTTAGATAAAGGCGCGCAATATTATGCCGATTATGGCATGGGTCGATCACGCGGTACTTTGCCTATTCAGTTGGCTGGTAATATAAAGCATGGTGGCTTAGTTGAATTGGCTTTTGGGATTACTTTACGGGAGCTACTCTATGAGTATGGTGGTGGCTCAGCTACGGGTAAGCCAATTAGGGCAGTACAGGTGGGAGGTCCATTAGGGGCATTTTTGCCAGAATCGCAATTTGATACGCCTTTAGATTACGAAGCATTTACTAGTATTTGGGCGGTATTAGGTCACGGGGGTGTCGTGGCGTTTGATGACACGGTTGATATGGCGAAAATGGCACGTTACGCGTTTGAATTTTGCGCGATTGAGTCTTGCGGTAAATGTACACCGTGCCGCATCGGCTCCATACGTGGTGTTGAAGTGATGGATAAAATTATTGCCGATAAAAATAAGCAAACGCCGAATACCGTTAAAAATATTAAGTTGCTGCGCGATTTAAGCGACACGATGTTGAATGGTTCTCTGTGCGCACTGGGGGGGATGACACCATACCCAGTGTTAAGCGCGATGAATCATTTCCCAGAGGATTTTTAAATTAAGAATTTTGAAGTCAAGAAAGCTAAAGCCACTAGCTAAGTTTTACTTAACTAGTGGGTAGGAGAGAGTCATGGACGATATTAAATATAGTAATACCCATCATCAACATGAGCATAGTCGTACAAATTACGATGATCAATTAGATTATGGTACGCCAGCGAGTCAATCTGACGTCCAAGTAACGTTGACTATTGATGATAGAGAAATCACCGTGCCTGAAGGGACTTCTATCATGCGCGCCTCTATTTTGGCGGGTATTAACGTTCCCAAGCTATGCGCCACTGACAGCCTAGAGCCTTTTGGATCTTGTCGCTTGTGTGTGGTAGAAATTGAAGGTCGTCGCGGCTATCCTGCTTCATGCACAACACCCGTGGCAGAAGGCTTAAAGGTATCTACCCAAACACCAAAACTAGCAGATATTCGTCGCGGCACGATGGAGCTTTACATTTCAGATCACCCCTTAGATTGCTTGACGTGTGCGACCAATGGGGATTGTGAGTTGCAGGACATGGCGGGTGCAGTTGGTCTGCGTGAAGTGCGTTATGGCTACGAAGGTGAAAATCATCTTAAAGCAGAAAAAGACGAATCAAACCCATATTTCACTTTTGACCCGAGTAAATGTATTGTGTGCTCACGGTGTGTCCGGGCATGCGAGGAAACGCAAGGAACCTATGCGCTCACTATCTCTGGTCGTGGATTTGAGTCAAAAGTGGCTGCAGGGATCAACAACTTTCTAGATTCTGAATGTGTTTCTTGCGGAGCTTGTGTGCAAGCTTGTCCAACGGCAACCTTAATAGAAAAAACTGTGATTGACCATGGCGTACCAGAACATAGCGTGACCACTACCTGCGCCTATTGCGGAGTAGGATGCTCATTTAATGCAGAAATGAAGGGCGAGGAAGTGATTCGCATGGTGCCCAATAAAAATGGCAGCGCAAACCATGGTCACTCATGTGTTAAGGGGCGCTTTGCCTGGGGTTATGCCACACACCAAGACCGTATTACTACGCCGATGATACGCAAAAGCATTCATGATGAATGGCGTATTGTGAGTTGGGATGAGGCCATTAATTATGCGGCCAGTGAAATTAAGCGTATTGAAGCTAAATATGGAAAAGATGCGATGGGGGGGATTACCTCATCGCGTTGTACGAATGAAGAGGTTTATGTCACGCAAAAATTAGTCCGTGCCGTATTTGGCACCAATAATGTGGATACTTGTGCGCGAGTTTGTCACAGCCCGACTGGCTATGGGCTTAAGAAAACGATAGGGGAGTCTGCTGGCACACAGACCTTTGATTCCGTCATGAAGGCTGACGTGATTATGATAATTGGCGCCAACCCGACGGTTGGTCACCCAGTGTTTGCCTCGCAAATGAAACGCCGCTTGCGCGAAGGCGCAAAACTGATCATTGCTGACCCACGTGCGATTGATTTGGTTGATAATTCACCGCATATTGTTACAGATTATCATTTAAATTTACGTCCAGGGACGAATGTGGCCCTGATTTCTGCATTGGCGCATGTGGTGGTGACCGAGGGTTTAGTTAAAGAAGATTTCGTTAAAGAGCGTTGTGAGTGGGATTCGTTTGTGTTGTGGCGTGATTTTGTCGCCAAGCCAGAAAATTCACCTGAAGCATTGGCCGATGAGTTAGGCGTAGATCCAGTATTAATTAGAGATGCAGCGCGTTTGTTTGCTACTGGTGGCAATGGCGCTATTTATTATGGCTTAGGTGTAACTGAGCATTCTCAGGGCTCAACCATGGTGATGGGCATTGCCAATTTGGCGATGGCAACGGGAAATGTTGGGCGTGAAGGTGTGGGGATTAACCCCTTACGCGGCCAAAATAATGTGCAGGGCTCTTGCGATATGGGCTCTATGCCACATGAGTATCCAGGATACCGTCATGTGTCAGATCCAGCCGCTAAAGCCCTGTTTGAGGCCGCTTGGGGAAGGCCATTAAGTGATGAGCCCGGCTTACGTATTCCTAATATGCTTGACCTTGCAGGAGAAGGTCGCTTTAAAGCGCTGTATTGTGTTGGCGAAGATATTGCGCAATCAGACCCTAATACTCAGCATGTGACGCATGCGTTAGAAAGTATGGAGTGTGTGATAGTGCAAGATTTATTTTTGAACGAAACCGCCATGTTTGCGCATGTGTTCTTCCCTGGCGCGTCTTTCTTAGAAAAGTGCGGCACGTTTACCAATGCGGAACGCCGTATTTCTCCAGTACGACGCGTGATGACGCCTAAAAACAATGTTGATGGTCAAGGCTATGAGGATTGGGAAATTACTGCAATGCTGTCAAAAGCGCTTGGTTATGAAATGAATTACCGTCACGCTAGTGAAATTATGGACGAAATTGCAGCTCTAACCCCTACATTTAAAGGCGTGAGTTTTAATAAGCTCGATGAGTTAGGCAGCATACAGTGGCCGTGTAACGACGAATGCCCTACAGGTACGCCGACCATGCATATAGACGGGTTCGTTCGTGGAAAAGGCAAATTCTTTATTACCCAATATGTGCCAACCACTGAAAAAGTGAATGCTAAATACCCACTGATTTTGACTACAGGGCGTATTTTGTCGCAATACAACGTGGGTGCGCAAACAAGACGTACTAAAAATGTAGAATGGCATCATGAGGATGTAGTGGAAATTCACCCGCATGATGCGCAAGAACGTGGGGTTAAAGACGGGGATTGGATCGGTATTGTGAGCCGAGCCGGTGAAACCGTATTGCGTGCAACCTTAACAGAGCGCGTGCAACCAGGGGTGATTTACACCACATTTCACCACCCAGCGTCAGGTGCTAATGTCATTACTACTGAGAATAGTGATTGGGCAACAAACTGCCCTGAGTTTAAAGTGACTGCGGTACAAGTGACGCGCGTCAATCAACTTTCTGATTGGCAATTACACTACAAGACTTTTAGTGAAGCGCAATTAGCTTTTGCGGGTAGAGATTTAGAAGCCGCAAAAATTGACTAATAAGCCAGTGGCCCGCGATCTCGTCTTAAGTGCACCACTGAGCACTTGTGGCGTGATGCAATGGTCTGCTGGGCAGTTGAGAATTAGCCAAGATTGTTTGGCCGAAGAAACCCCTATCGCGTTGATTTACAATGGCGTGTCGCACGCAGTGATGCTTGCCACGGCCCTAGATTTAGAAGACTTTGCACTGGGGTTCTCTTTAAGTGAAGGGATAGTGCGCGATCCGAGCGAACTTTACAGCATAGAGGTGCAGTTGCAGAACAATGGCATAGAATTACATTGCAATATTGCCAGTGAGCGCTTTGCGCAGCTGAAAGAACGCCGTCGTACATTAGCCGGTAAAACGGGTTGTGGTTTATGTGGGGCAGAGAATTTGACTCAAGCCATGCGCTACCCACCAGCACTTACAACGCGACATCAGTTTGAAGCCACCAGCATCGCACGTGGTTTGCAGGCGATACAAGCACAACAAACGCTACAGCAACAAACAGGAGCAACGCACGCCAGTGCCTATGTATTGGCAGATGGTGCGGTGCGCCTGGTGCGAGAAGATGTTGGTCGACACAATGCGTTAGATAAACTCATTGGGGCGCTTGCAAAATTAGCTGGTGGCCAACCCCTTTGTCATACGGCAGGCTTTATTATTACCACCAGTCGGGCCAGTTTTGAGATGGTACAAAAAACTGCCAGCGCCGGATTAAGTATGTTGGTTGCGGTGTCTGCCCCTACCGGTTTAGCGGTGCGTGTTGCTGAGCAATGCGGCCTAACATTGGTAGGCTTTGCGCGAGAGAATCGCTATGTGGTGTATAGTCACGGCGATAGAATTTTGAATCAATCAGTTTAGAGAAAAGCCAGAGAGTAATACAAATGGATATTCAACGCTTAGTTTCAATGGCCAATCAAATTGGTGATTTTTATGAGTCCTACCCAGACCAAAGCCAAGCCCAGCATGGCATAGCCGAGCATATTAACCGCTTTTGGGCATTAGTCATGCGGCAACAAATTGCACACTATGTTGCGGAGCAAGGTGGTACCGGTCTACATGAACAAGTGCAGAAGGCGATTTCTGCGCATCTTAAGATTTGACTTGGTGAATGCTGGTCATGCCATTTGAACCTTTACTGCTCATCCCCCTCATTTTCTTCGCTGCCTTATTGTTTTCATCGGTGGGGCACGGCGGTGCATCAGCTTATTTAGCCGCGATGGCATTAGTCGGCATTGTGCCTGCAGAAATGCGGCCAGCCGCACTACTACTTAATATTTCTGTAGCGGCTATTGCGGTTTTTAAGTTTTATCGTGCTGGGGCTTTTTCCTGGAGAATATTCCTGCCTTTGGGATTGACAGCCATTCCCGCTGCATTTATTGGGGGGACATTGAGTTTGCCTAGTCAGATTTACAAGCCAGCGATAGGATTAGTGTTACTCCTCGCGGCATGGCATGTTTTTAGCCATGCTCGGCGGCTAGATAACGAAATGCTAAATAAAGTGTCCGCGCCGATATTGTTAAGTGTAGGCGCGGTATTAGGTTTTCTAGCAGGATTAACGGGGATAGGCGGTGGTGTATTTTTAAGCCCATTGTTATTATTTTTTAAGTGGGGTGAAACCAAAGTAATTTCAGGCGTGGCCGCCGCATTTATTTTAGTGAATTCAATCGCTGGTTTGTTAGGAGTGCTGCTGCAATCGCCGACTTTACCCAAGGCGCTACCATATTGGCTAGCAGCGGCAGTATTGGGGGGCTTGATTGGTGCCGAGTATGGTAGTCGCCGCTTCGCAAACCCTAGTATTAGAAAGCTGCTTGCTTTAGTTTTGTTGCTGGCGGGAGCTAAGATGGTGTTTTCAGCATGACATTTAGGGCTTTACTCGCAAATCGATCAATTGCTGCGCTGAAATAATCTAAAGCTTTCTTTTCGTTCGGTAGCGCGCTTACCAGACCAAATATTTTTCCATTCATGATCAGGTTGTATTTTACCGAGACCTTTTGTGTCCTGCAGTAAATATAAATTACAATTTAATGGTTGGTTGGACTTAAGTGGCTGTAGTTTGATGTCAGTATAGTAGTTAAGTAACAGGCGTTGCTGTTGCTCAACATGCAAGCTGTTGATGCAGGTGTAATGCTTGGGTAGTGCACTATTCAGGCTAGCAAATATGGGCTGATAGCTTTTAGCTGAATCAATAAGTGGAAGCCACAGTGTCATCAGCAAGCCCCAAGTGAAAGTCATGCCCACCGCCCAATTGCTTACCGTTGACTTATTGGTTTGTTTTGCGCTAAGACAAACAAAAATCCAAATGATAGAAACAATCAGCGCAATAACAAAAATTAGCCAGTTAAAATTAAGTTGATTTAATCCTGATAAAAACACGACACGTTCCTTAAGTTTAGTGGGATGACCAGTCATCATGGCAATCCAACCCAGCCAAATGAGGCCACCTATTAAGCCAAATAACAATACGCCAAACCAGTTTAATGCTGCGGCCATGCCTCTTTTAAGGTGTTCAACACTGCCAGCCGCTAGTGCAACTAAAGGCAGCAATAAAGGTAATGCATTTATGTTTTTAGCGGCGGCGCAAGAGCCTAAGAAAAATAGACTGCATGAGAAAAAGACTAGCATCAGCTGAAATTTTGGTTTTGTAAGCAGTTGTTGGCGATAGCGCCATAAACCAAGCAAGGCAAGCGGTAGGGCCGGCCAAGCATACCAAATTAAAATGCGTGAGAAATACAGATGATTCGTTTGATGGAAACCATACCAATTTGTTTGCCACCAATGTGCGTATAACCGCGGGTTGTAATATTGCAGCAAGCCTAACCATGCAATGATGAGTGGACTGGCAATTAAAATAGCAGTACCTAAGAACCTTGCAAAACTTTGTGTGCGCCAGGGCTTGAAAAATAGCGGCAACATGAGTGCGGTGCTCATCAGTGTCAGTATTGGCAAGGTGCCGTAACATAAAAATCCAACCCCTAGTGCAGTACCAAATAGGCCGCTAGCTCGCCAAGGGCGTCGTTTAGCTAATGCTAACGCATAAAAGCCGGTGGCTGTACTCGCGAGGTTAGCGACTTCGGCGGTTAGACTATGCGCGCTAATGACTAAGCCTATAGTACCTATCATGATAAATGTCGCATGGCGATCAACCCCTCTAGACCAGAGTTCGCGACCCGTCATGCCAACCATCAGCAATATAATCGATAGCCAGAATGTGTTAATTAATCTAGCGCCATCATGGATACTTACCAACGGCGAAAGTAATTTGGCACTTGCTGCTGCACTCAAATAGTACAATGGCGGAGTTTCAAGTGATTTTGCCCCACTGGCTAGGGGCGCAATCAGGCTGCCACCATCTAGAATGCTTTTGACGATGCTAATGCTAGCGGGCTCAAACGGCTTCCAAGGAGCGTGACCAGTTAAACCAAATACCACCCAAATAAAGCATAGTACAAGCATTAGCCGTATTTTTACGCTTTCTCCCACGCGCGCGCGCGGTGTGGACATATTGCCTTGCCAGTCGTGATCGAGTTGAAAGCGCATAATATTAAGTACGAGTAGTGATGTTGGTTATTCTAGATAATAATTTTAACTGATTGCCGCTGTTAGCCATAACTTCTATTAGCCCTGGTGGTTAAGCTTAATAAAAAAAGGCAGCCTAAGCTGCCTTTTTTTGCAATACAGCCCGCAAAGACTAATTACATGCCGTATTTTTTACGGAATTTATCAACACGACCAGCGGTGTCTAAAATCATTTGTTTTCCGGTATAAAACGGGTGTGATTTTGATGACACTTCAATCTTAACTAGCGGATACTCTTTACCGTCAGTCCATTTGATTTTGTCACGCGCTGCAATTGTTGAGCGGGTCATAAATGTAAAGTCTGCGCCGATGTCTTGAAAAACAACGTCACGGTATTCTGGATGAATTCCATCTTTCATAATAATAGCCTCAATTTTGCCGAATGATACGGCACTTAGTATATTTTTTGGTGTGTGTGCCTTAAGTAACAGCACACGATTTTGTAGTAACCCAACATTATATTGGCATTTGCACGGCTATGCAAGGCTAGGTCGTAAATTAAAAAAGCTAAGCCCTAGCCTCTACGCATGCTGTCAAAGAAATCAGCGTTATTTTTCGTCGCCTTAATCTTGTCTAGCAAGAATTCCATCGCTTCAAGATCGTCCATAGGGTAAAGCAGTTTGCGGAGCACCCAAATTTTCTGAAGAACGTCTTTTCCAATCAGTAATTCTTCACGACGCGTACCGGATTTATTGACATTAATCGCAGGGTACTGACGTTTTTCAGCCATCTTACGGTCAAGATGGATTTCCATATTGCCCGTACCTTTGAACTCTTCATAAATCACGTCATCCATACGTGAGCCTGTATCTACCAGCGCGGTAGCGATGATGGTGAGCGAACCACCCTCCTCGATATTACGGGCTGCACCAAAGAATCTTTTTGGGCGTTGTAGTGCATTAGCATCGACACCACCGGTTAATACTTTGCCGGATGACGGAATGACTGTGTTGTAAGCGCGAGCCAGTCTAGTGATTGAGTCTAGAAGAATCACGACATCTTTTTTATGCTCAACTAAGCGCTTGGCTTTTTCCAGCACCATTTCTGCCACTTGCACATGACGTGTAGCTGGCTCATCAAAGGTTGATGCGACTACCTCTCCTTTAACAGAGCGAGTCATTTCAGTCACCTCTTCTGGGCGCTCATCAATTAGCAGTACGATTAAAATGACGTCAGGGTGGTTTGCAGTAATTGCGTGCGCAATGTTTTGCATCATCACTGTTTTACCGCTTTTCGGGCTGGCAACAAGCAAACCACGCTGACCGCGACCTATTGGGGCAATCATATCAATGACGCGACTGGTGATGTTTTCCACACCTTTAATATCGCGCTCTAAGGTGAGTGGAATGGTCGGGAATAGTGGTGTTAAATTTTCAAATAAAATTTTATGTTTGGTATTTTCTGGCGCTTCACCATTCACGACATCGACTTTAACGAGTGCGAAATAACGCTCACCATCCTTAGGGATGCGAATTTCACCTTGTATGCTATCGCCGGTATGTAGATTAAATCGGCGAATTTGTGAAGGTGAAACGTAAATATCATCCGGACCGGCTAAATAAGAGGTGTCAGGAGAGCGTAAAAAACCAAAACCGTCTTGCAGTACTTCCAGCGTCCCGTCACCAAAAATACTTTCACCTTTTTTGGCCTTATGTTTCAAAATAGCAAAAATCAAATCTTGCTTGCGCATGCGGCTAGCATTTTCGATTTCATCGGTAATTGCCATTTCTACTAACTCGGTAACGGGTAGATGCTTAAGGTCGGATAAGTGCATGAAGGCTCACTAGAACAAGAATGGTGTGGGGAAGGATTGAAAACTACGGGTTTAAATTAAATGGGGGTTTGATAAGTGTTTGATTATTAGAACTCAAGCACTTATCACAATGTGCATAGGGTAATGCGTTTAAATGTTGCTGTCAATAAATGCTGTTAATTGAGATTTAGATAAAGCGCCCACTTTTGTGGCCTCTACGTTACCATTTTTAAATAGCATTAGTGTGGGAATGCCGCGAATTCCGTATTTTGGCGGGGTAAGTTGGTTATCATCAATATTGAGTTTACCCACTTTTAGGCGTCCAGCATATTCTTTAGAGATTTCATCTAGGATGGGCGCAATCATTTTGCATGGCCCACACCATTCTGCCCAATAGTCTACTAAAACAGGAAGTTGTGACTGGAGAACTTCTTGTTCAAAACCCGCATCGTTAAGGTGTGTTATATGTTCGCTCATAAAAACCTCTATTTGATATATACTTTAAAAATGAATACGTATCGTAACGAAAAAAACCATTTTAGTGAAGTACCAAATGCAAAAGATGCATTAAAAACTACTTTTGGTCTGCTAGCCAATCATTTCGCTATCATTAATCTAATGCATGGATGGCGCTGTACTGTAAGCGCTCAGAATGATGCGAGCGCTCTATGATTTTAGTGAGTATGATTACCTGCGTCTTATTCTGGTAAGTGACGGATAAATGACGCGATGGCGCATAGGCGCCAACAGGTGCAATAAGAGTTGCCGGTTGTTTTACTGCTGCAATTTCTGGTAGGAGTAATGCCACTTCTTCACGCCCAGTTTCATTCATGTGCACTATTGCACTTTGCGCGCGCGGCGCAATAAGTTGTACCCCTATATCTAATCTATCTCTACTGCCACAATTTGCCCAGCGGACTATACCTAGTGACCAGTTGGCTTCATTTTTTGTTTTAAACCCTAATAAACTACCAATCCGAATATTTCTTTCAGCGCTATCGTGGCGGCGAATTGACCTACCAGTAGCGCTGATATTAATAATGGGTCATCTTTGAGAGCGGGAATATTAAGTGTCAGCGTCATTGTGATCGCTTTAGGTCAATTAAAGCCAATAGATGATTGTATGATAATGATTATATTTACATTAGTAAATCGAAAGCACTCATAAAATAAGCGGCTTGTCTGTCGGAATTAGCGCGGCTTAATTTGCTTATGGTATGACCGGCTTTTAGTTACAATTACTTTACAATAAATTAATCGTTTTTTGAAAAAATTACATGCATAAACTTTTACTCAGCCTGCTGTTGGCATTATTACTCAATGTGGCTAGCCAATTGGCGGTTGCAGAGACTGCGGGCAGCGCAAATTTTGTGCTAAAAGATATCGCTGGTGTTAAACATCAATTGGCGAATTACAAAGGGAAATGGGTGTTGGTTAATTATTGGGCAACTTGGTGCCCACCTTGTTTAGAGGAAGTGCCCGACCTAGTCAGCCTGTTCGATCGCCGTAGAAAAAAAGACTTGATGATCATTGGCGTGGTATTTGATTATGAAAGCGTAGCAGCAGTAAAAGAGTATGTGGATGACATGCTGATATCTTATCCAATTGTATTAGGGGATGATACGGTCATTGCGCAAATAGGCTCAGCTGATGTCATGCCGACGACCTTTATTTACAATCCACAAGGTGAGCTAGTTAAAATCAAGCGTGGTTTAATTACCAAGCCATACCTAGAGAAGATTATTGGTCATAATAGACCTTAGAAAAGTAAATTTATTAATGGGGCACGGCAATGCTGTTACCATCTGCGTCCAGTATGTTGAGTTGGTTTTCATCAGCAAAGTGCATTAATTGGGCGTAACCTTCAGGGTTGACTATTTTTAGTTTTAAATCTACCGCTAGACAGCGCCCGCCGTTCATCACTTTTGGTTTTAGATACGGTGAATATTTAAGTTTGCGGTCATCACCAAAAGTGGCGTAAGTACTACACATGCGGTCTACCCAGTCGCTAGGGCGAAAAGGTTTTCCAGCACGCGTGTTGCTTTCTATGATGATTTCGCCATCTGTAGGGACTGATTTTTGTTCACTGGTCATTTAGAGTTGTTTGCCATTTATGGTGTTAAATTAAGCTTAGTAGCTGGGTATAAAAAGTGAGAGCTTAAAGGTTTAAGGTAAGTATTCAAATACTTTAACCACTTTAGTCACACCACCCGTATTGCGGGCAATCTCGGCTGCGGCATCACCTTCTGCCTTAGTCACTAGTCCAATTAGATAGACCACACTGTTTTCGGTGACTACTTTGACGTAGTTGGCTGGAAATTTATTTTCAGTCACAAATTTTGTTTTAACTTTAGAAGTTAAATAGCCGTCATTGCTACGTGAGCCTAAGGATGATTTTGGACCAACTACAATTTCATTGGTAATAGCGCGCATATTGGTGATTTCTTTTACCAGGGCTTCTGCTTTTATTTTGGCTTCTGCTACCGGCACTTCGCCTGTCAGCAAGACATTGCGGTTATAACTGGTTACGTTAACATGCGCGGCTTCGCCTAATTTAACTTCTATTTCCTTAAGGGCTTTTAGTTCAATATTTTCATCTTCCACATAAGTGCCAGAAGTGCGTCTATCTACTGCCATTACGCCACCAGCGGCAGCGCCTCCTACAACAATTGGCACGCAAGCGGTGAATTGGGTAATAAGTGCAGCTGATATCACAAGCTTGATAGCGAGTTTCTTAGTAGTTAAGTGCATGCTTGACTCCTTAAATTGAAGGTCATTAATATGTTAGATATATTTTTTGCGAATGATACGCCTTTTATGCGTCAAATGCATTACGCACCCATTCTATATGGTCCACATGTACTGCATTTATTAAAATGGCGTCAAAGCGGTACAGACAGTCGCCGTGCTGTTGTAAATAATGTTGCGCAGTTAATATGAGTTTTTGTTGTTTTTGTGGGGTAATGCTGGCGCCGGCGCGGCCAAATTTATTGTTTGTTCTAAGCCTAATCTCAACAAATACTAGGGTTGTAGCGTCTTTCATAATTAAATCAATTTCTCCAAAACGGCAATGATAATTCTGCGCCAACAGCTTAAGGCCATGATTCACTAAATACGATGCTGCAAGTTTTTCGGCTTCTAAACCAGCATTATTTTGATTGATTTTCATAGGTGATAGGCCAGCTAAGCGTTAAACTTTCAATATGAATGAATTAAGTCAAAATATCCTTAGTATAAAAGACTTCGGTACATTATATGTGGTGGCAACGCCTATAGGCAATTTAAGCGACATTAGCTTGCGCGCATTAGAAACGCTAAAAACGGTAGATTCGATTGCCGCTGAGGATACGCGCCATACCTCAGGTTTATTGTCGCACTTTGGCATCAGTAAAAAACTCATCGCAGTGCATGAGCATAATGAGCATCAATCTGCTGAAAAGTTATTGCTGCAGTTAAAAGAGGGAAAAAATATTGCCTTGGTGACGGACGCTGGCACGCCAGGCATTAGTGATCCCGGTGCGGTAGTGGTAGATTGCGTTCGCAAAGCGGGTCTTAAAGTGGTGCCAATTCCTGGTGCAAGTGCCGTGATTGCAGCGCTTTCTGCTAGTGGCATCACTCAAAATGGCTTTCTGTTTCACGGATTTCTACCCGCCAGTGGCGCGTCGCGCCGTAAGGCGCTGGATAGCTTAAAAACACAGGCAGTGACACTGGTGTTTTATGAGGCGCCGCACCGTATTATAGAAAGTATTGTTGATATGGCTAATGTCTTAGGGGCAACGCGGCGGATTACCATCGCACGTGAAATCACCAAGACCTTTGAAACGATGCATAGCTGTGCTTTGGAAGACGCCGTGACTTGGTTAAAAGCGGACACCAACCAACAGCGCGGCGAGTTTGTGTTGTTAATTGAGGCTGCGCCCGTCAAAGATGTCGAAGAAATATCTGAACATACGATACGTATTTTAAAATTGCTGTTGGCCGAACTGCCGCTTAAGCAAGCGGTGATGCTGGCGACTGAAATTACCAGCGAAAAGAAAAATGTTTTGTACGAATTTGCGTTACAGTTAAAACAACAATCCGAATAACCATTAGCGATAGCCCATGAATACAGTGAACGTATTGACCATTACTCGCCCAGATGACTGGCATTTACATCTTCGAGACGACGCGGCCCTAAAGGCGGTGTTACCTGATACTGCGCGCCAGTTCGCGCGTGCGATTGTGATGCCTAATTTGCGACCACCGGTGACAACAACGGCATTGGCGATTGCTTACCGCCAGCGGATTTTAAAGGCGTTGCCAAGGGGCATGCATTTTGAGCCGCTGATGACCTTATACCTCACTGATAACACCAGTGCAGAAGAAATAGTAAAAGCAAAAGCGAGTGGTCTAGTCCATGGAGTTAAGCTTTATCCGGCAGGGGCAACCACCAATAGCGACTCCGGCGTCACGAATTTAGGATGTTGTGTTAGCGCGCTAGAAATGATGGAGAAACTGGGCTTGCCTTTGCTAGCGCATGCTGAGGTGACTGATGGCGATGTGGATGTGTTTGACCGAGAGCGCGTGTTCATTGAGCGTAATATGATTCCATTACTCAAAAAATTTCCAGCGTTGCAGCTCGTGTTTGAGCATATTACCACGCGAGATGCGGTGGATTTTGTCACCGCTGCACCAAGCAATGTTGCTGCGACCATCACGGCACATCATTTATTAATGAATCGTAATGACATGTTCAAAGGAGGCATTCAACCTCATCATTATTGCTTACCTATCTTAAAGCGCGAAGAGCATCGCCTGGCTTTAGTGCAGGCGGCGATTTCAGGCAATGCTAAGTTTTTCTTGGGTACGGATAGCGCGCCACATGCTCGGCATGCTAAAGAAGCGGCTTGTGGTTGCGCTGGCATGTATACCGCACATACGGCGATAGAGCTTTATGCCGAGGCGTTTGAGGGGGCTAATGCCCTAGATAAGCTAGAAGGTTTCGCCAGTTTTTACGGGGCGGATTTCTATGGGTTACCGCGCAATGCTGAGCAGATTACCTTACGCAAAGAAAGCTGGAAAGTGCCTGAGAGCTTGCCGTTTGATGGCGATGTATTGGTACCATTAAGGGCCGGGCAAGCGGTGCATTGGAAGTTGATTTAAATGGGTTTTCTACGCGTCACTTGAATTGAAATAAATTAATTGTTAGTGGTGTGCTAAAATACGCGGGAAGCTGGCTAGACAGTCGCTGTCACACTTTATCATGGCAATTTATTGCCATGATAAATTGGGGAAGATCCTTGCGGTCTCCTTCAGGTGAGGGAGGAAAGTCCGGGCTGCATAGAGCGAGATGACGGCTAACGGCCGTACGTTGAAAGCTCGGGCAACCGAGTATAAGGCGCGGAATAGGGCCACAGAGACGAGCGTATTAAGTTACGGTGAAACGCGGTAACCTCCATCTGCAGCAAGACCAAATAGGCTGGCATTTTTGCGCAAGTAAATAAGGCGTGGTTCGCGCTGCCAGTGGGTAGGTTGCTTGAGCGTATGAGTAATCATACGCCTAGATGAATGACTGTCAGCCTTAGTAATAAGGCCTACAGAACCCGGCTTATCGGCCAGCTTCACTTTAAACTCACTTCTGACTTTGTCGATTTCGCCTTGCCGTGCTAGAGCGCTATCTTCGGCTTATCTTCGCGTCATCAATGCTTTAAAAGTGCCGTTATCCTCATCTCTTAAAATCTGTCAATTACAATTCAAACGCTTTCAGCGTTGTCCTTATAATCTACATTCACATAATTTCGTATGTTGTTAATTTATAACGATATTATTTTTAGCATAAAATGCGCTAAGTCATTGAGAAGTAAAGAGAAAATAGTAAAAAAGGGCTTGCATTGCTCTTTTTTTTTATCTATAGTACATCTTAGTGGGAGAAAGTGGGTTTTTGTGGAGAATTGTGCGTTAGGCGGCGATATTGGGCGTTCATATTTAAGCGCAGTTCTGGTAGCTACTAAGGGTTGGTCACCAATGCTTAATAAGCAATTCTTCACTATTTTAGTGTTAAGGTTTATTTTGGACTTAGGAAAATAATAGCAAAATGTTTCGCGGTGCAACCTCATTAAGTTTAGACGTTAAAAATAGGCTCGCGGTGCCAACCAAGCACAGAGAGGCTCTGCAGCTTCAGTGCGCCGGCAATTTGGTGTTGACTGCGCACCCGCATCGCTGCTTGCTGCTGTATCCACAAGCTTCTTGGGAGCCGATACAGGCGAAGATGATGGCTTTATCTTCATTTGATAAACAATCCAGCGCTTTGCAGCGTTTGTTGGTGGGTTTTGCTGAAGATATTAGTTTGGATAGTGCTGGCCGTATGTTGATATCACCTGTATTGCGTGAGTTTGCGGCGCTGGATAAAGAAGTGATGCTGGTTGGTCAAGGTAGCCATTTTGAATTATGGAGCATGGACGCATGGCGTGCACAGTTAGCGCAAGTGATGCAGGATGAACACCTTGCTATGCCAGCCGAACTTGAGGGTTTCTCGCTGTGACTAAGGGCGTGAACAGCGCGCCCACCAAAGCATCATTGTCTCCCAATAAAGTGTCTACAAAAGATCCTTCAATATTAGAAAAGAAGCAGTCAGAAGTGTCCGCATTAAATTCAAATTTAAAAGAAGCATCAACCACAAACGCGCACATTACGGTTTTGTTAGACGAGGCTGTGCACGCGTTGGCCATAAAGCCAGAGGGCGTCTATATCGATGCTACATTTGGTCGCGGAGGGCATTCAAAAAAGATACTGGAAAAATTAGGTAGCAAAGGTCAGTTGATTGCGTTTGATCGAGACTTGAAGGCGATTGAGTCCAGCAAAGGGATCAATGATGTGCGATTTACTATGGTGCATAGTCATTTTGCGGGGATGCAGGCTCAATTAGCTGAGATGGGCGTTTTGAGAGTGGATGGCATTTTGTTGGATTTGGGAATTTCATCGCCACAAATTGACGAAGCCAGTCGTGGATTCAGTTTTAGATACGATGCGCCATTAGACATGCGCATGGATCAAAGTGGTGGGCAAACCGCGGCGGATTTTCTCGCCAATACAACAGAGCAAATTTTAGCGGAGGTTATAAAAAATTATGGTGAAGAACGGTTTGCTAAGCAGATTGCAAGGGCGGTTATTGCGGAGCGCAATGACGGGCGCGCCATCACCACTACAGGGCAGCTTGCCAAGGTCGTGGCGGGGGCAGTTACGCGGTTTGAGCCAGGGCAGAACCCAGCCACGCGTACATTTCAAGCTTTACGGATTCACGTCAATCAAGAGCTTGAAGAGCTTGCGCTAATCATGCCGCAATGTTTGGCGTTATTGGCACCACAAGGGCGTTTAGCTGTGATTAGTTTTCATTCATTGGAAGATCGTATTGTGAAGCAGTTTGTGAGAGATCAAGCAAACCGTGATGACTTACCAGCAAACTTCCCAGTACGTGCGGCTGAGTTGCCACAGCCAAAACTTAAGGGGGTAGGTAAAGCAATCAAGCCAAGTTGTCAGGAAGTTAAAAGTAATCCGCGCTCACGTAGTGCTGTGCTACGTGTAGCCGAGAGGACTAGCGTAGCATGACGCGACTTAATCTTATTTTGTTTTTTGTGCTGATATTTTCAGCATTGGGTTTAGTTAAATCGCAGCATGTGGCGCGCAATCTTTATATTGAGCTTGAGCAGAGTAACCAATCGGCAAAACAGATTGAGCAGGAATATAGTCAGTTGCATCTTGAGCAAAGCACTTGGGCAATGCATTCACGTATAGAGCAGGTTGCGGCACAGCAAATGCAAATGCAAGTCCCTGACGTGAGGCGCGTGCAAGTGGTGGAGCTTACACAAGCGAATGCGCTTACCGAATCGCAACAAACGATTAAGCCGCAGGATAAGCATTCTCAGGGTGAGGCTAGGCAATAATGGCCAAGTGCATGCCAATTAGAACGCCTGTTCATAGCCCTGCAGTTGTAAAGCTGCCAGTGTGGCGCCGCCGTTTTCTATTGACGGCTGTTTTACTCGGGTTTGCTGTGCTACTGGCCCGTGGCGTTTATCTACAAGGGATTCATGACAAGTTTTACCAGGATCAAGGGGATGCCCGCTACAGTCGCAGCCTAATATTAACCTCGCAACGGGGAAGGATTACTGACAGGAATGGTGAGTTGTTGGCGATTAGTATGCCGGTGGAATCAGTTTCAGCCAGTCCACCGGATGTGGTCATTGATGCGGCGCAGGCCAAACAGGTCGCAATGTTATTAAATATCAAGGAAGAGGAAGTAACGAAAAAACTTGCCAATAGTGAGCGAGAGTTTGTTTATTTGAAACGACGTATTCCTCCGGAGTTAGCTGCAAAAGTAATGAGGCTGGGCATTCCTGGCATTGAGTTGCGGCGTGAATATAAGCGTTATTACCCTGCAGGGGATGTCGCGGCACATATGGTTGGGTTTACCGGCCCAGGTGATATGGGCGCGGGAGACAAAGGCTTGGAAGGTTTTGAGCTTGCTATGAATACGGCACTGTCAGGCAAAGATGGCGGGCGCCGTGTCATTAAAGATAGATCTGGGCATATTATTGAGGATTTGCAGGCGGTAACCGTACCGCAAGATGGTCGTGATGTCGCTTTATCTATAGATCTTAGAATTCAGTATTTGGCGCATCGTGAATTAGTCAAAGCCGTTGAGGCACATAAAGCATTGGCTGGTTCGGTGATTGTGCTGGATGCCAAAACGGGCGAAGTGCTTGCCGTGGCGAACGCGCCTACCTATAACCCAAATCATCCAGTAAATATTAAAGGTAAGACGCGCAATCGCGCGATTATTGATAACTATGAGCCGGGATCAACCTTAAAACCTGTGACTGCGGCAGCGGCATTGGAGTCCGGCCAATATACATCAGACACTAAAATTCAAACTGCACCAGGCCGGTTGAGCATAGGGCCTGCCACCATACACGACTCACATCCACAAGGAATATTAACTGTTGCTGAGGTGATACAGAAATCATCCAATGTGGGTGCAGCTAAAATTGCTTTAACCTTAGACAAGCAATTTTTGTGGAATATTTATAATGAACTTGGGCTAGGCCATATTGAAGGGGTTGGTTTTCCAGGCGAGGCTTCCGGTCGGGTGCGCCCTTATAAAACATGGCGACCCATTGAAGTGGCTACCATGTCTTTTGGCAATGGCATTAGTGTGACATTGCTACAAATGGCGCGACTGTATACGGTCTTTGCTAATGAGGGAGAATTGCGCCCAATCTCATTATTAAAAATTAAAGAAACGCCAGTTGGGCAGCAAGTGTTTTCTGCAGCTACCGCAAATCATGTGAAAGATATGCTGGAAATGGTAGTTCTGCCTGGGGGAACCGCGGTAAAAGCGCAGGTGCTGGGTTATCGGGTAGGTGGCAAAACGGGCACGGCTCATAAGTTAGGTGATCATGGTTACCTTAAAGACAAATATGTCGCCTCGTTTGTGGGTATGGCGCCAGCGTCTAATCCACGCTTTATTATTGCGGTGATGATAGATGAGCCTAGTAACGGCGACTATTATGGCGGCACCGTGGCAGCCCCGGTATTTAGTAACATTATGGCGGATACATTACGCCTGTTTGCAGTGCCACAAGATGCGCCCAATAACAATGTAGTGCTAGCGGGTAATGCTAAAGATGTTAAGGAGGGAATATGACTATTCTTAGCACTCTCAAGCCATCATTCACTTCGATCACGGCAGATAGCCGAAGCGTAGCGGCAGGTGCGTTATTTTTGGCCTACCCGGGAGCAAAAAGCGATGGACGTGATTATATTGCGCAGGCGATTCGAGCGGGTGCAGGCGCTGTTATGTGGGACAACGATCACTTTAGCTGGCAGGATGATTGGCAGGTCAAAAATATTGCGGTTAACAATCTAAAACATCAAGCTGGCTTGATTGCGGCTGAGTTTTACCATCACCCGTCAAGCCAACTCACGATGATAGGCGTCACTGGTACCAATGGTAAGACTTCTGTTAGCCAATGGATTGCGCAATGCTTAAGCTACTTAGGTGAAAAAACAGCAGTACTGGGCACGATAGGCAATGGCTTTTTAGGCACGCAAACTGTAGCACTGAATACCACGCCGGATGCGATTTTACTGCAGGGCATGTTGGCCGACTATGTTGCACAGCATGCAGATGCAGTCGTCATGGAAGTATCGTCGCATGGCTTAGATCAAGGTCGCGTCAATGGTGTTGAATTTGATGTTGCGGTGCTGACCAACTTCAGCAGAGATCACTTGGATTATCACGGCAACATGGAAGCTTATGCAGATGCTAAGCAAAAATTGTTTACTTTGGATGGCTTGCGTACTTCAATTGTGAATGCAGATGATAACTTTGGACGTACGCTAGCAAAGACACTCAACATGCAAGAAAAGCCATGTATGACCTATGGTTTTGAAGGGGTGGATGGCCAGCATGACGTCAGTGGAAGTGCATTGAATTTGTATGACGCAGGCTTAACTATGCGCGTCAATACAGTTCAAGGTGACGCTCTATTGACGGCACCTGTACTGGGGCGCTTTAATGGCTATAACGTACTGGCGGTGTTATCTACGTTATTGGCACTGAATATTCGCTTGCCAGAGGCTATTGCGGCAATCGCACAAATTAAACCAGTCCTTGGACGTATGCAGAAATTTGGTGGCGGTGAGTTGCCACTGGTGGTGGTGGATTATGCGCACACCCCAGACGCATTGGAAAAAGTATTAAGTACGCTACGCGAACAAGTGCAAGGCCAACTGATTTGCGTGTTTGGTTGTGGGGGGGATCGCGATGCCGGTAAGCGTCCGCTGATGGGTAGTGTGGCCATAAGATTGGCAGATACGGTTATCGTGACATCGGACAATCCGCGTAGTGAAGACCCTACCGCTATTATCTCTGCGGTCATTAGCGGCATGACTACAGGCTATGCTGTTGAAGAGAATCGGGAAGTGGCAATCAACAAGGCGGTGCAATCTGCCAAGTTGGGCGACATTGTGCTGGTGGCGGGTAAAGGCCATGAAAACTATCAGGAGATTTTAGGTATTAAGTATCCTTTTGATGATGCGCTGATTGCGAATCAGGCGCTGAAGCAATACTCAGCTGCGAGGGCTTCAATATGATGCTACTTTCAGAAGCCGCAAGCGCCATGCAAGCTAAGTTGTTCGGTAAAGATGCCTTATTTACCAGCGTAGGTACAGATAGCCGCAATATTACTAAAGGGCAGTTATTTGTCGCCTTAAAAGGCGATAGTTTTGACGGACATGACTATGCTGTGCAGGCTTTACAGCAAGGCGCAGCAGCCGTATTGGTGGCTAAACCCAATGCTAGCTTAGCGTCAGCCCTTGTGGTTGAGGATACTTATTTAGCATTAGGCGCGCTTGCGACGTATTGGCGAAAAAAGTTCGCCGTACCCATCGTTGCAGTCACAGGCAGTAATGGAAAAACCACAGTAAAAGAAATGCTGGCGGCGATTTTGGCGGTTAAAGCCAGCAACGCTGAAGCAATACACGCCACTTCAGGTAACCTAAATAATCATATTGGCTTGCCATTAACCATACTTAAATTGCGCGCTAATCATCAATACGCTGTACTTGAAATGGGCATGAATCATTTAGGCGAAATTGATTACTTAACGCGAATTACCCAACCGACTGTAGCAGTCATTAATAATGCGGGCTCAGCACATATAGGCGAACTAGGCTCGCGGGACAATATAGCAAAAGCTAAGGGCGAAATTTTTGCGGGATTAAGTGATGCTGGCACGGCAGTCATTAACGCTGACGATACCTATGCGGCTTATTGGAAGTCGCTCAATGAGGGTAAAAAAATAGTTACTTTTGCTATCAGTAAGCCCGCCGATGTCAGGGCTAAGTACCAAGAAAGTGGCGGCTTAAGCTTAGTGCAACTCACGACGCCGCAAGGGGATATTTGCTTTAAGTTGAATGTATTGGGTGCGCATAACATTAGCAATGCGTTGGCAGCGAGTGCGGTAGCGGTGGCACTCGGTGTTTCAAATGCAAATATTGCCAGCGGACTCGAGCATTTTGCGGGCGTAAAAGGCCGCTTACAACGCAAGCACGGTCTAAATAACGCCGTGCTGATTGATGACACCTATAACGCCAACCCAGATTCAATGAAAGCGGCGATTGATGTGCTTGCGCATCAATCAGGTGAAAAAATAGTCGTGCTAGGTGATATGGGTGAGTTAGGAGTGGAGGCAAAACGGTTGCATATGGACATTGGCGCTTACGCCAAAGCAGCAGGACTTAGCAAGTTGTATTGTTTGGGTGAGTTAAGCGTGGAAATTGCACGCGGCTTTGGTGCTGGCGCACATCATTACGCTACGCCTCTGGCCATAGCAGAGGCCATTAAGCCATGGTTAAGCCAAGGTAGAACGGTGTTAGTTAAAGGTTCGCGCTTTATGAAGATGGAGCGTGTGGTTGATTTGTTGGAAGACAAATTGAATGAAACAGTAATGCTGAAGGATCAATAATGTTATTAGAACTGTCGCGCTGGCTAGCGCATGATATTCGCGGATTTAACGTATTTAACTACATCACTTTACGAGCGGTATTGGCTACGCTGACCGCATTAGCGATTTCATTTATCGCAGGCCCAAGCATGATCCGTAAACTTACCCAGTATAAAGTCGGGCAAGTGGTGCGTGATGATGGCCCACAAACGCATCTCATTAAAACCGGTACGCCAACTATGGGCGGCGCATTAATATTGGTTGCTATCGCAATATCTACCTTGCTATGGGCAGATTTAAGTAATCGCTTTGTGTGGGTGGTATTGGTCACAACCTTGGGATTTGGCGCGGTGGGCTGGGTGGATGATTACCGCAAAGTCGTACATAGAAACCCTAAAGGCTTATCGGCTAAAGCCAAGTTCTTTTGGCAAAGTTTAATTGGTTTAGCTGTGGCAGTGTTTTTATTTAAAACACATACCAGTCCAATGGAAACAACATTAATTGTGCCCTTCTTTAAGCATCTTGTGCTGCCCTTGAGCGCGGTTGGTTTCATGGTAATCACGTATTTAGTCGTGGTTGGTAGTAGTAATGCAGTAAATTTAACAGACGGCTTAGATGGCTTAGCTATATTGCCTACGGTTATGGTGGCCAGTGCCTTGAGTATTTTTGCTTACGTGGCGGGACATTTATATTTTTCGAAATATTTAGGGGTGCCTTATGTGGCAGGCGCGGGTGAACTGATGGTGTTTTGTTCCGCGCTGGCGGGTGCTGGTTTGGGATTTTTGTGGTTTAACGCTTACCCAGCAGAGGTGTTTATGGGCGATGTCGGCGCATTAGCATTAGGAGCTGCACTAGGCATAGTGGCGGTGATTGTGCGTCAAGAACTTATATTGTTCATTATGGGTGGCGTGTTTGTGGCGGAAACCTTCTCGGTGGCGGCGCAAGTCTTGTATTTCAAATATACCAAACGACAAACAGGTATAGGCAAGCGCATCTTTTTAATGGCACCACTACACCACCACTATGAAGAAAAAGGCTGGAAAGAAACGCAAGTGGTCGTACGGTTTTGGATTATCAGCATGATGCTGGTATTAATTGGCTTAGCCAGCTTAAAACTAAGATAAATAAATCGCTTATAGCATAAAACATGAAAATCGCTTTAAAAGACAAAAAAGTATTAGTGCTCGGCCTAGGTGAAACTGGGCTGTCAGCCTTGCGTTGGCTAAGTAAACAAGGTGCACAGTTGTCGGTAGCGGATACGCGTGATAATCCACCTGGCATGGCTGCACTAACGGCTGAATTGCCAGAAGTAATGATGCATAAAGGTGCATTTACGGCACTGATTTTTAGTGGCGTCGATTTGGTGGTAGCTAGCCCAGGGGTGTCATTGAACGATCCTGAAATTAAGGCGGCAATTAAACGGGGCATTAGTCTCGTTGGCGATGTGGAGTTGTTTGCACAATACCGTCCAGCGAGCGCCAAAGTCATCGCCATCACAGGGGCTAATGGTAAAACTACCGTGACAACACTCGTAGGCGAAATGTGCAAGGCGGCAGGATTGAAAACGATAGTGGCGGGCAATATTGGCTTAGCGGTATTGGATACTTTGACGATGGCAGTGCCTGATGTCTACGTGTTGGAGTTGTCTAGTTTTCAATTAGAAACGACCAGTAGTTTGCAAATAGATGCCGCCACTATGCTCAATTTGTCTGAAGATCATATGGATCGTTACGACAGTTTGCAAGATTACGCGATTGCGAAAGCGCATATTTTTTATCATGCTAACTTGCAGGTGCTCAATCGTGACGATGCTTGGAGCATGATGATGGCGCGGCCAAAATTAGCACAAGTGACATTTGGCTTGTCCGAGGATGCTGATTTTGGCTTGAAGCAAGCCGATGGTGAAACTTGGCTTTGCGAGGGTGAAAAAGAGCTAATCAATTTGCAAGACCTTAAAATTGTGGGTTTACACAACGCAGCAAATGCACTCGCGGCCGTCGCCTTGTGTCGAGGCATAGGCATTGATTATGCGCACATTATTCAAACCTTGTATAACTTTAAAGGCTTGCCGCACCGTGTGGAGTGGGTTGCCAATATAGGCGAGGTGGATTATTACGATGATTCAAAAGGGACTAACGTGGGTGCCGCCTGCGCAGCAATTGCCGGCATGTTTAAAAATGGCTTGCCACAAAAAGTAGTATTAATTGCTGGCGGTGATGGTAAAGGGCAAGACTTTTCACCGTTAGCCGATGCTGTCGCTAATAGCGCGCGGGCCGTGGTGCTGATTGGGCGTGATGCACCATTGATTGAATGCGCATTATTGAAAAGCAATATCCCTATGTATCAGGCGATTGATTTGCCTGAAGCGGTGAATATCGCCAAAAAACTTGCGCTAACTGGCGATGCCGTATTGCTCTCGCCAGCTTGTGCAAGTTTCGATATGTTTAGCAATTATGTGCATCGTGCAGAAGTATTCATTGCGGCAGTAAACGCCTTAAAAACAGGTTTAAAGGAGCTTGCATGATTACGACGATATTAAATCGCGATCGCATTAACTCCCCTAGTTATGACCAAGGATTCTTATGGGCCGTATTATGTTTATTAGGGATCAGCTTGGTCATGGTCTATTCAGCATCTATCGCCATTGCTGAGGCGGACAAAGCGCTAGGCCACAATAGTAGTTACTATTTAGTGCATCAAGCCGCATTTGTACTGGTTGCTATTGGCGCCGCTTTTGTCGCGTTCAATGTGCCGGTGACTTGGTGGCAAAAAATGGCGCCTTATTTATTTTTAATTGGACTAGCTTTGCTAGTACTAGTGCTAGTCCCCGGCATTGGACTCAAGGCGGGTGGTAGCCGTCGATGGTTAAGATTGTTTGTGGTTAACCCGCAACCTTCTGAATTTATGAAGTTATTTGCCGCCATCTACGTGGCAGATTACACCGTGCGTAAAGCCGCATTGATGGACAGCTTCAGGCATGGTTTTATGCCTATGGTTGGCGTGATGCTGCTGGTAGGGTTTTTATTGCTGCGCGAACCAGACTTTGGTGCCTTTACCGTGATTGCGGCGATTTCAATTTCCATCCTGTGGCTAGGTGGCATTAATGGCAAAATTTTTGCTGGTTTGCTGACATTGTTACCAGTCGTCATTGTTTGTTTGATTAAGAACTCCGACTATCGTATGCAACGCGTGATTGGGTTTATGGATCCATGGGCCGACCCTTATGGCAAAGGCTATCAACTATCTCACGCTCTGATTGCCTTCGGTCGTGGTGAGTGGTTTGGCGTAGGCTTAGGTGCTAGTGTAGAAAAACTACTTTATTTGCCTGAGGCACACACAGATTTTTTATTAGCGGTTATCGCTGAAGAATTAGGATTTGTCGGTGTACTCACCGTCATCGGTTTATTTTCCTGGATAGTAATCCGTTCGTTTGGTATTGCTAAAGAGTCAATTGCCAATGAGCGTTATTTTGCCGCCTTATTAGCGCAAGGCATAGGCGTATGGATAGGTGTGCAGGGCATTATTAATATGGGTGTCAACACCGGCTTATTGCCGACCAAGGGCCTGACCTTGCCATTGCTATCATTCGGCGGTAGCGGAATTTTAACGAATTGTGTGGCAATGGCGATTGTACTTAGAATTGACTTTGAAAATCGCCGCTTGCAGAAGGGGTTGCCGGTATGAGTAAAACGCTCATGATTATGGCGGGCGGCACAGGTGGACATGTTTACCCAGCCATGGCGGTTGCCGATTTCTTGAAAAATAAGGGATGGCAGATTGTTTGGCTCTGCACGGATGGCGGTATGGAAAACCGTTTGATTGCGCCTAAAGATTACCAAAAAGCCATGATCACCATGCGTGGTGTGCGTGGTAAGGGTTTGTTGGGCTGGCTATTGCTACCTGTAAAGCTGGCAAAAGCATTTTCCCAGAGCGCCAAAGCTTTGCGCCAGTATCAGCCCAATGTGGTGTTAGGTATGGGAGGCTTTGCCGCTTTTCCCGGTGGTATGATGGCGAGCTTTTTGGGTAAGCCTTTGATCATCCATGAGCAAAATTCAGTAGCAGGATTAAGCAATAAAACTTTGGCGTATTTTGCTCAAAAAGTGCTGGCAGCTTTCCCTGCGGCATTCGGTAGCAAGGCGGTCTTGGTCGGCAATCCAGTGCGCGAAGCTATCACACAAATTGAAGCGCCAGAAGCTCGGTTACAAGGGCGTACAGGCGCATTACGCGTGCTAGTGGTTGGGGGCAGTTTGGGTGCGCAAGCATTGAACGAAGTCCTACCAAAAGCCTTGGCTAAAGTCGCTGAGAATAAGCGCCCGCAAGTGGTGCATCAGGCAGGTGAAAAACATATCGTTGCACTATTGGCCAATTATGAGGCGGTAGCAGTTCAGGCTGACGCTAGGGCGTTTATTGAGGATATGGCTGCGATGTACAGTTGGGCTGATATTGTCATTTGTCGTGCCGGCGCCTTAACGATTGCTGAACTGTCTACAGCAGGGGTGGCAAGTGTGTTGGTGCCATTTCCGCATGCGGTAGATGATCACCAAACTTCAAATGCCCATTACTTATCTGATGCGGACGCGGCGATACTAATCCCTCAGCAAGAATTTACTGTTGAAAAAGTAGCGAAGTTGCTACAAGAGTTAAGTCGCGAAAAGTGCTTAAACATGGCAATAAAAGCACGTGTGCTAGGTAAGCCAGAAGCCACAGCCACGGTTGCCAATATTTGTATGGAGATTGCGACATGAAACATAAAGTCAAAAATATACATTTTGTGGGCATTGCTGGCTCAGGGATGAGCGGTATTGCTGAGGTCTTGATCAATTTAGATTTTACCGTGAGCGGCTCTGATTTGGCGGCCAATGCCACCACCAAACGCTTAACAGATTTTGGTGCAACGGTGTATCAGGGGCATGCCGCTAGCAATTTAGGTCATGCTGATGTTGTTGTTGTGTCAAGTGCGGTGAATGAAGAAAATCCGGAAGTGAAAGCGGCCAGGCTTAAGAATATTCCAGTCGTACCACGGGCACTGATGCTGGCAGAATTGATGCGCTTTAGACAGGGGATTGCCGTTGCGGGTACGCATGGAAAAACCACGACCACCAGTTTAATTGCCAGTATTTTGGCAGAGGCGGGCATGGACCCCACCTTTGTCATCGGCGGCAAGTTAGAAGCGGCTAATGCTAACGCTAAACTGGGTACCGGTGAATATATTGTGGCTGAGGCGGATGAGTCTGACGCTTCATTCTTGCATCTCACCCCAGTGATGGCAGTGGTGACTAATATTGACCAAGATCACATGGATACGTATGAGCATAGCTTTGACAAACTTAAAAGTGCGTTTGTTGAGTTTTTGCAGCAATTACCCTTTTGGGGGATGGCTGTGGTCTGTATCGACGACGCCAATATTCGTGAGATTCTGCCGCGCGTGACAAAGCCGGTGATGACCTATGGGTTCACTGAGGGGGCTAAAGTGCGCGCAATCAATGTACGGGCGGACGGTGGAAAAATGCATTTTACTGTGCAACGCATGAATGGCGTGACGACTGAATTTGACGTTACCTTGAATCTGCCGGGTAAGCACTATGTATTAAATGCACTCGCCGCCATTGCGATTGCAAGTGAGTTAAACGTGCCAGACCAAGCAATGATTAAAGCATTGAAAGAGTTCAAAGGTGTCGGTCGACGCTTTGAACGCTATGGTGAAGTTAATTTTAGGCCGGCTGCAGGCAAACCGGACGGCACATTTACCCTCATTGATGATTATGGACATCACCCTGTAGAAATGCAGGCTGTGATTGCCGCAGCACGCGCAGCTTTCCCCCGTCGCCGTTTGGTGCTGGCGTTCCAACCTCATCGCTATACTCGTACGCGGGATTGTTTTGAAGATTTTGTACGGGTTTTATCTAGTGCTGATGTGGTGTTACTCACCGAGGTATATTCGGCGGGCGAAGCTCCGATTGTCGCGGCGGACACTCGCACGCTTATTCGCTCTATTCGCGCGGCAGGCAAAGTTGACCCATTGTTTGTAGAAACGACGGATGCCTTGCCAGAAGCGATTTTAAGCATGGTACAGGCAGGCGATGTGGTAATCGTCATGGGGGCAGGTTCTATTGGACAAGTTGCTGCAAAAACTAAAGCCTTAACTGAGGGAGAAAAATAAATTGATGGCTGTTGCTACATCACCAGCAGTTGCTGGAAAGTTGCTGATAAACGAGCCGTTATCGCGCTATACCAGTTGGCGTGTAGGCGGTGCTGCTGATCAGCTCTATATTCCTGCTGGGCTAGATGACTTGCGCTTATTTTTACAAAGTGCCGATGCAGAGCAAGCTATTTATTTCATTGGGCTAGGCTCAAACCTATTGGTGCGTGATGGCGGTGTGCGCGGTACGGTGGTGTTGATGCGCAACGTGTTGACTGAAATGAAAATGGAAGCTGATCTGGTGTATGCCGAAGTGGGAGTGACCTGCGGAAAATTAGCAAAATTCTGCGCCAAAGAAGCAAAACAAGGTGCTGAATTTTTTGCCGGTATCCCAGGTACGCTAGGTGGTGCGCTTGCGATGAATGCCGGTTGTTATGGGGCTGAAACCTGGAATGTTGTTAATAGTGTGACCACAATTAACCGGCATGGGGAGTTGAATAAGCGTGATGCCGCGGCCTTTATTGCAAGCTACCGCCATGTAGATATACCGGTGCAAGGTGAATGGTTTGTTGCAGCTTGGCTCAATTTAGAAGTTGGAGATGCGCATGAGTCAGCCCAAAAAATTAAGGATTTGTTGGCCACAAGACTCGCCTCTCAACCGCTCAATTTACCTAGTGCGGGCTCTACATTTAGAAACCCTGCTGGCGATTACGCCGCGAGATTAATAGAGGCTAGCGGATTAAAAGGTTACATCATTGGAGGTGCGCAAGTTTCGGACAAGCACGCCAATTTCATTGTGAATAAAGGTAATGCCAGTGCGCGTGATATTGAGTTGTTAATAAAACACATGCGCGAAACAGTGTTGGCAAAACATGGTGTTGCTATGCAACAAGAAGTGAAAGTGATTGGTGAGTATGCTTAAAAGTAGTGTGATTAAAAGTGAAGCTGGAGCGGGTGATGCGTAAATTTGGCAAAGTAGCCGTATTGTTGGGTGGTCATTCAGATGAGCGTGAAATATCGCTTAAAAGTGGCGCTGCGGTGTTGGCAGCGCTTCAGGCGCAGGGCATTGACGCGCACGGCTTTGATCCACGTGACAAGCCCTTGCATGACTTAGAGGTTTTTGATCGCGTATTTATCAGCTTGCATGGTCGCTTTGGTGAGGATGGCTGTATACAGGGCGCGCTAGAGTTGCTGCATATCCCTTATACCGGTAGCGGCGTAATGGCCTCTGCCATCGGCATGGATAAATGGCGTACCAAATTACTGTGGCACGAAATGGGCGTAGTCACACCAGATTTTGCATTGGTGACAGCGCGCAGTGATTTTGCCGCCATAGAGCAGCAATTGGGTTTGCCGCTGTTCGTGAAACCGGCCAATGAGGGGTCGAGTATTGGCATTACGAAAGTGAAAGACGCGGGTGGTCTAAAGGCTGCTTATGAAATCGCCGCCGCCGCCGACCCCCTAGTTATTGCCGAAAAATTTGTGGGTGGCGGTGAATATACCGTGGGCATTATTGGTGATGCCATGCAAGGTCTAGAAGCACTACCGATTATTTGCATCATACCCAAAAATGAATTTTATGATTATGAGGCGAAATATCTACGCAACGATACTGAGTATTTGTGCCCGAGTGGATTGAGCGCAGAAAAAGAAAAAATTATCAAGCAAGAGGCTTTAATCGCATTTAGCGCCATTGGTTGCAAAGGCTGGGGCCGTGTAGATTTCTTAATGGATGAAGAGGGTAATCATTACTTTCTAGAAATTAATACCAGCCCAGGGATGACAGATCACAGCTTAGTCCCTATGGCAGCAAAAGCGGCAGGCATTAGTTTTGAACAATTAGTCGTGCGCATCTTGGAGTTGGCAGATGTGGGATAAGCCTACATTGTTAAATTGGGTGGCCAGTCTGCTGTTTGCAGTCAGTATTGTCGTCATGCTATACGCGGTGCTATTCGCTGTCGTGCATCTACCTATTTTTCCACTACGCGAAGTAGTGGTAGATGGCCAGTTAAGCCATGTCAGTCGTGAGCAGGTGAAGCTGATTGTAGCAAAACATTTGAAAGGGAATTTTTTTACGCTGGATCTAATTAAAGCGCGCAATGCTTTTGAAAAACTGCCATGGGCACGCAACGTGAGTTTGCGTCGTCGATGGCCAGATAAGTTGGAAGTGGTTATTGAAGAACATCAAGCGCTGGCTAGGTGGGGCAGTATTGCTTTGGTCAATACTCATGGAGAGCTCTTTCATGCGGCATCAAATAGTGATTTGCCGGTATTTTTTGGGCCTGGGGATGGGGTCATAGAAGTCGCATCTCAGTATGTTGAGGTCAGTAAAACTTTAAAACCTGCAGATTTGGAAATTGCCAGTTTAGCGGTTACCCCGAGGCGCGCTTGGCAAGTGACTACAACCAACGGCATGGTGGTGGAACTTGGGCGGGTTGAAATGCAGGCCAGACTGGAAAAATTTGTCAGTATTTATAATAGCACGATTGTTAGGCTGAATCTGAAGGTGGCTTATGCCGATTTGCGTTATCCAAACGGATTTGCTGTGCGTAGGCCAGTGACAGTTAAAGCTACCGAAATTAAGCCGATTGCTGATATCAAATTGAACAGCCCGCATGTATTAGACACGACAAAACCGAGCAAGCCCAAGCTAAGTCAAGCTAGCTTGGACGACATTATTCGCAGTAGATTATTAACGGTACAGGCATAAACCGTGCATGAAACACGGAGGGAGTAAGTAATGAGTAGAGTTACAGAAGATAAAAATTTAATTGTAGGCCTAGATATTGGCACATCAAAAATTGTTGCTATCGTTGCTGAATTGCAACCTGAGGGCACGGTGAAAGTGATTGGGCTGGGGCAACATACTTCTCGGGGGCTGAAAAAAGGGGTGGTGATTAATATTGAATCGACCATGCAATCCATACAGCGTGCACTTGAAGAAGCTGAACTGATGGCGGATTGCAAAATTAACAATGTGTATACCGGTATTGCTGGCAGCCATATTAAAAGTTTGAATTCACACGGCATGGTGAAAATTAAAGATGCGGAAGTGTCGCAAATGGATGTCGATCGCGTGATTGAAACTGCGCGCGCCATTGCGCTGCCAGCAGATCAACAAATTTTACATATTCTGACACAGGAATTCATTATCGATGGCCAAGATGATGTGCGTGAACCATTAGGCATGAGTGGCATGAAGCTAGAGGTGAAAGTGCATATAGTCACGGGCGCTGTAGCTGCCGCACAGAATATTGTTAAGTGCATTAAACGCTGCGGTATTGAAGTGAGTGATTTGATCTTGCAACCGCTTGCTTCTAGCCTTGCGGTGCTCACTGAAGATGAAAAAGAGTTAGGGGTTTGTTTAGTGGATATTGGCGGCGGTACCACCGATATCGCGGTGTTTAAGCAGGGGGCTATCCGCCATACGGCAGTGGTAGCGATAGCCGGAGACCAAATGACCAATGATATTGCGGTGGCATTCCGCACACCTACACAATCTGCAGAAGACATAAAAGTAAAGCACGGCTGTGCCCTACGTCAGCTAGCAGATTCACGTGAAATCGTGGAGGTACCAGGCGTTGATGGCCGTGAGCCGCGCCAGTTATTAGTACAAACTTTAGCAGAAGTATTAGAGCCACGTGTGGTTGAGTTGTATGAAATGGTGCTCAATGAATTGCGTCGTAGTGGTATGGAAGAAATGATCGCATCCGGCATCGTGATTACCGGTGGATCAGCCATGATGCGTGGCATGGTGGAGCTCGGTGAAGAGGTTTTCCACATGCCAGTGCGCATGGGTTTGCCGCGTTATGTAGGCGGTTTGTCTGAGGTGGTCAGCAATCCACGCTACGCCACAGGGGTAGGCTTGGTATTGATGGGCAAGCAGCAACTAGAAAGGCATTTAACCGGACAAATGGAATCTGGTTCATTTGGCCGGGTTATGGACAAAATGAAAAGTTGGTTTCAAGGTAATTTTTAAAAGCAGTTGATAATAGGTAGTCATTAGTGGGCAGTTTAAGGCAGGTAGTTGGTGAGCGGGGTAGTTAGTATCGGTTATGTTGTGAGTTGCGAGCATCAATTAACAACAATGGACTAGCGACTATCCACTATTTTTTAAAAAAAGAGGAGACACACAATGTTTGAAATTATGGAAAAAAGTTCACAAGAGGCAGTCATCAAAGTCATCGGTGTCGGTGGATGCGGCGGCAACGCAGTTGCTCACATGATAGAAAAAAGCGTAGGCGGCGTTGAGTTTATTTGCGCTAATACTGACATACAGGCCCTGAAGAAGAGCCAAGCAAAAACGGTATTACAAATGGGTATTGCCATAACTAAAGGGTTAGGTGCAGGCGCCAAGCCGGAAATTGGCCGCGATGCAGCTCTAGAAGACCGTGATGCCATTGCAGAATTAATCGATGGTGCAGATATGCTGTTTATCGCCGCAGGTATGGGTGGCGGAACAGGTACTGGTGCAGCGCCAGTGATTGCGCAAGTGGCAAAAGAAATGGGTATCTTGACGGTGGCGGTGGTTACAAAGCCTTTCGCTTTTGAGGGCAAGCGCGCTAAAGTTGCCGCTGACGGGCTGGAAGAATTATCTAAGTATGTGGATTCATTAATTGTGATTCCAAACGAAAAGCTCAGGGAAGTTTTAGGTGAGGATGTGCCATTTTTAGAGGCTTTTAGCGCGGCCAATGATGTGCTGCATAATGCTGTTTCCGGTATTGCCGAAATCATTAATTGTCCAGGTTTGGTCAATGTGGACTTTGCAGATGTACGCACCGTGATGAGTGAAATGGGCATGGCAATGATGGGTTCAGCTATCGCAACCGGTCCAGATCGCGCTCGCCTTGCTGCAGAACAAGCCGTAGCAAGCCCACTGCTTGAAGATGTCGACCTTAACAATGCACGTGGCATTCTGGTCAATATCACGACTTCAGCATCTTTCAAAATGAAAGAATATTATGACGTGATGAACACCATTAAAGCATTTGCCGCACCAGATGCAACCGTCATCGTTGGTAATGTATTTGATGAGGCCATGGGGGATGGCTTGCGTGTAACGATGGTGGCTACTGGATTAACCGGCATTGCACGCCGCCCACAAAAACCAGTATTAGTCCCGCAGCAAATCGTGCGTGATGGCACAACCAATCAACCGATGTATGTGGGTGATGCAGGGTTTGAGTCTGTAGTCATAGACGAGGCGCCTCAAGTTTTTGGCTCAAATAGCCGCCGTGCGCAAGTGGCAGCCATGAAAATGTCAGGGGTAGAAGAATATGACATCCCGGCATTTTTACGCAAACAAGCGGATTAATTCGCAATGTGGACCAATGCATAAAACGATAAGGTTTACGGGTATAGATGAAGGCGCACTGAGTAAGCGGGTAGCTAGAAGTTGCTCAAATATGCTACTATTTGCTTGATTAGTAAGGTAAATATTACTTTTAAGGTAAGCTTAAAGTTTTATGGTTAGGGATGTTGAAATATAGATGTTAAAGCAACGGACATTAAAAAAAGCAATTAGCGCCACCGGCGTTGGTTTGCACAATGGCGAAAAGGTTACTCTTACCCTGCGCCCTGCTGCACCCAACGCTGGTATTATTTTCAAGCGGGTCGATCTGCCTCAGCCCAATGAAATTATAGCTAGCCCTAGCGCAGTGCAAGATACACGGATGTGTACTGCGTTAGAGGCTCATGGTGCGCGCGTTGCTACCGTTGAACACATTATGTCTGCGCTTGCCGGCCTAGGTATAGACAATATCTCTATTGAAGTTAACGCGTCAGAAATACCAATTATGGATGGTAGCTCCGGTCCTTTTGTATTTTTATTACAAGAAGCGGGTATCGTAGAACAGGCGGTAGCTAAAAAATTCATTCGCGTTAAAAAGATGGTTGAAGTGCTTGAAGGCGATAAGTGGGTGCGTTTTAAACCCTACCACGGCTTTAAGATTGATTTTACCATTGCGTTTAACCACCCAGTATTCGAGCATTCTGGCAGCAGCGTTAGCATTGACTTTGCTACAGATTCTTACATTAAAGAAATTAGCCGTGCGCGCACCTTTGGTTTTATGCATGAGGTGGAGTATTTGCGCTCTAATGGCTTAGCCCGTGGTGGTAGTTTAGACAATGCCATTGTGTTAGATGAGTATCGCGTGCTCAATGCCGACGGTTTGCGCTATGACGATGAGTTTGTGAAACATAAAGTACTCGATGCCATTGGTGATTTGTATATATTAGGACATCCAATTTTAGGGGCTTTTTCTGCTTATAAGTCTGGCCATGCGCTCAATAATCAGCTTATTAGGGCGTTAATGCAAGATGCTACCACATGGGAATATGTGACTTTTGATAATCAAGAAGCTGCGCCCAGTGTTTTTTTAGCCCAAGAAAAACAGCAATTACTAGAACCTATTTATTAATATATTCACGCTAGCTTTTAAGAGCTAGCAATCAAAAAAGGGCGTGCCATGATTTATATTCGCCTTATATTAGCGATAGTCGCTATCACCTTGTCTGGTCAGGTCTTCGCCTTGTCCGATGAAGCGCTATTTCAACATGCACGAGTATCCTACGCTGCAAAAAATGAAGTCGCTCTGACTGAAGATGTGAGCCAACTTAAAACGCAGCAATACTTATTAGCGCCCTATGCAGATTACTGGTTGATGCTGCTTAAGTTGGAGAAGGCTAGAGATGAAGAAGTGCAAAATTTCTTAGCCCAATATGTCGACATACCATTTACCGACCGCCTGCGTGGCGAATGGCTAAAAAAGTTAGGCCGACAACAAAATTGGGGGGCTTTTTTTGATGAGCTGGTATTTTTTCAGCGCGAAGATGCTGTCGTGCAGTGTTATGCCTTATTAGGACATCAGCAGTTAGGGGATGTCCAAGTAACTTCGCAAGCTAGAGCCTTGTGGTTGACAAGCGCTGAGCTACCAAGCAACTGCAATCAACTTTTTGACGTGTTACAAAGTACGGGCGAGTTAAGCCATGAGGATATTTGGGCGAGATTTAGACTTGCACTGCAAGACGGTAAGTTGAGTTTAGCTAAGAGTGTGATTTCTCGCTTACCTAATGTAGAGTCAGCAACGCTAAAACTCATTGATCGCGCCTATCAAGCACCGCAACTGATGTTAGATAAAAAAACAGCATCCTTTAAAACGCGCTTTGACGCAGAGGTAAATTTATACGCGCTAGACCGCTTAGCCCGTTCTCAATTAGAAGATGCAATCAGCACCTACAGTAAAGTGCAAAACTTGTTTGATATCGACAATCGAGCTTTTGGCTGGGCCCGTATTGCCTATCATGCTGCGTGCAGTCATCATCCGCAGGCGCTGAGTTATTATGCTTTAGCCGACGGCGTGGCGTTAGATAGTGAGCAGCTTGCTTGGAAAGTGCGTGCAGCGTTGCGTGCTCAAGAATGGCGCACCGTGCTGAGCGCCATTGCGGCCATGCAAGCTAAACAACTGGAAGAAGGCGCATGGCGCTATTGGAAAGCGCGCGCACTAAAAGAGATCGCGCTAAAAGAACCTAGCCATGTGGCAGAGGCGAATGCAATATTGAGCAAACTTTCAACAGAGCGCCACTATTATGGCTGGCTAGCCGCTGAAGAGTTAGACAGTATCATGAGTAACCCTGCGATAGATTATAAAGTTAGCGATGCAGAAGTTACTGCCATTGCTAGTCAACCCTCGATTAAGCGCGTACTGGAACTGCAGCGCTTAGATATGCGTTGGGAAGCAAAATCTGAATGGATTTGGGCCACTCGTCAATTTGATGACAAACAATTACTGGCCGCGGCAGAATATGCCATGCGACAAAAATGGTATGACATCGCAATCAACACTGCGGATAATACCAAGTTAACGCATAATTTTAATTTGCGCTATCCAACGCCATACCGTAATTTATTTCGTACGTCAGCTAACGATGCTAGTTTGGACGAAGCTTGGGTATATGGCATCACCCGTCAGGAAAGCCATTTTATGCATTATGCAAAATCAGGTGTAGGGGCATCAGGACTGATGCAGTTGATGCCAGCAACAGCAAAGTGGGTGGCTAAACGCTTGGGTTTAAATGCGTATAACAATAGTATGATTCGTGAGCTGAGCACCAATATTGAATTTGGTACTTACTATATGCGCTATACCTTAGACTTAATGGGTGGTCAAACAGTCATGGCAACGGCGGGCTATAATGCAGGGCCAAGTAGGGCCAAGCGTTGGATGGCTACTGAGCCCTTAGAAGCGGCCATTTATATTGAGAGCATTCCTTTTGCTGAAACTAGAAATTACGTACAAAAAGTAATGGCTAACGCACAAATTTATGCGCCACGACTAGCGTCTGAAAACAGCACTATTAAAATTCAAACTTTAAAATCGCGCTTAGGGATTATACCTGGCAGTGGTAAGCCAGAAGTGGTCAGTGAAGAGGTTGCTGGACTAGAGTAAACACAAATAAATGCTAAGAAATTTAGGATACCAATGCGCATAAAAGAAATAGTTATATTAGGCGGCTCAGGCTTTGTAGGCAGTGCTATTGTCGCAAAATTAGCAGCAGCAGATTATGCCGTGACAGTATTGACGCGCCGAAGAGATGCGGCCAAGCACTTACTTTTGTTGCCAAATGTGCAAGTACTGGAGTGTAATGTACTTGATTACCAGGCCTTGAATAGCGTCTTAAGAGGCGCAGATGCAGTCATTAATTTGCTGGGGATTTTGCATCAAAGTCGTCGCATGAGTTTCAATGCCATACATCATCAATTGCCAGCCCAGCTAGCAAAAATTTGTATAGATTTAAACATTAAACGACTGGTTCACATGAGCAGTTTACGAGCCGGACCCAACGCTCCTAGCCAATATCTACGCTCTAAAGGTGCTGGAGAGATCGCGCTCATAGCACATCAGGATAAATTGAATATCACCATCTTTAAGCCCGCCATCATTTTTGGTCGGGGCGATAGTTTTATCAACTTATTCGCGAGCCTTGTTAAAGTATTGCCAGTAGTGATGTTAGCTAAGCCTAATGCAAAATTTCAGCCGATTTGGGTAGAAGATGTGGCCAGTTGTTTTGTGGCATGTCTGGCTGACTGGGCGAGCTATGGTCAAACTTATGAATTGGCCGGGCCTAAAGTTTATACTTTCCGTCAACTGGTGCAGGCAGTCATGAATACTTTACAGATTCAGCGCCCGATTATTGGTTTAAGCGATGGCCTGTCTTATGCACAAGCGTTTGTGATGGAGATATTGCCCATTAAATTGATGTCACGTGACAATATTCGCTCGATGGAGGCCGATAGTGTGAGTGAGCAAGCTTTTCCCGCCCTGTTTAATTTAACGCCAACGTCATTAGAAACATTGATTCCGCAATACTTGGTTGATCAAACGCCACGTGGTGCTTATGATCGTTTTCGGCGTTCTGCCGCTAGGTAAAAGGGTAACGCGTCGTGCAAGTTTATTTAGTGGGTGGCGCTGTTCGTGATGAGTTGCTAGGCCTTATCGTCAAAGATAAAGATTTTGTTGTGGTTGGCAGTACGCCAGATGAAATGATCGCAGCTGGGTTTAAGCCTGTTGGTAAAGACTTCCCGGTTTTTCTACATCCAAAAACGCACGATGAATATGCCCTTGCCCGAACTGAGCGAAAAACCGATAAAGGCTATAAGGGGTTTGTCGTATACGCATCACCAGAAGTGACGCTAGAAGAAGATTTAGCGCGCCGTGATTTAACCATTAATGCGATTGCAAAAGACAGTATAGGCAAGTTTATTGATCCCTATAATGGTTTAGCTGACATTCAGTCTAAAATCCTACGCCATGTCAGTGACGCTTTTGCTGAAGACCCTGTCAGAATTTTACGTGCGGCAAGGCTTTCAGCAAGGTTTCAAGACTTCTCGCTAGCCCCAGAAACTAATCAGCTTATGCAGCAAATGGTAGAAGCAGGCGAGGTCGATGCGTTAGTAGCAGAGCGTGTATGGAAAGAATTAGCAAAAGGGTTGATGGAAGATAAGCCGAGTCGTATGTTTGATGTTTTAAGGACTTGTTGTGCGTTAAAAAAAATATTGCCGGAGTTAGATAAACTGTGGGGTGTTCCACAGTCAGCGCAATATCACCCAGAAATTGATACAGGCGTTCATGTGATGCTAGCTATTGATTATGCAGCGCGCCAAAATTATGCCTTAGCCGTGCGCTTTGCGACCCTCATGCATGATCTTGGTAAAGGTGTCACGCCTGCTGAATTGTTACCGCAACATACTGGCCACGAAGCGCGTGGTATACATCTTGTGAAGGAGGTATGTAAGCGCTTAAGAGTGCCTAATTACTGCAAAGAACTTGCGCAGATAGTGAGTAAATTTCATGGGAAGTTACATCAAGTATTACAGATGAAACCAAGTACTTTGCTTAGCTTTATAGTTGAACTCGATGCGATACGACAACCTGAGCGGTTTAAGGATTTTCTGCGAGCCTGTGAGTCAGACTTAAGGGGCAGAACCGGCTTAGAAAACCACGCTACACCAGCGGCAGAGTTGATGCTGAAAGTATTAGCTGCAGCGATGAATGTGGATGCAGGTGCGGTAGCTAGCGCCTATGATGAGCCTGAGAAAATTAAGGCTGCGGTATATGAGGCGAGGTTAGACGCAGTAAAAAAAACATTGTTGCTATTATAGGTAGGGTGTTCAGTTAATTTTATGGCTGTCTTTTGAAAGCCGTTAAGATAGACTTTCTTGTCCTGAAAAAAATAGCGATAGCAACTCAAGATGTTCAGCAGAAACAGTGAACGGCGCCATCCTACCCACTTCTTTCGACGTATTAAAATGCTGTAGCGTCCCTAGAACTGGATTAGGCACTATATCAAACCGTTCTAAGTACTTAAAACATAGATTTGCTAGTGAAGTTATTGAATACCGAGTTTGAATTTAATAATGTATTTTTCTACATAGCCCACCATGCCAAATGTTAGGCCAAGAAATAAAGCAAAGGTACCAAACTTACCGGCTTTTGACTCTCACGCCAGATGACCTACAATAAATATCATTAGCAGCATTAACCCACCCACGCCAAAGGTCATGCCGAAATCGGTAATCTGCGCTTCAGTAAAGCCAAATATTGTACCTTGCACGTTATTCCCCTGTGCTCCTAAATGCTTAGTGGTTGATGAGCGAGGTCATTTGCTGTTGTACAAATTCCATCGGTTTTCGTTTAAAGCCGCTTTTAGCAAATTGATGCCAGCGCCCCATGACATAACACAGCATTAAGTTTGCTTGCGCTTCAGCATCCACCTTATGTCCCGTTTGCGTTTCTGCAATACGTAAGCTTTGTTTGAGCGTCACTTCAATTCGATCGCTCATTTGATTAATGCGGAGTTGCAATTTTTCGTCTTCGTTGACTAGGGCATCGCCAGTCAGTACGCGGGTCATGCCGGGGTTTTTTTCGGCAAAGGCCAGTAGCATAGATATAATGCGTTGAATTTGTTTTTGACCATCTGTTTCTTCGGCGCTAATTTTGTTGATTAAGCCAAAAATGGTTGCTTCTATAAAGACAATGAGGCCTTCAAACATCTGTGCTTTATTGGCGAAGTGTCGGTAAAGTGCAGCTTCACTGACATCCAGTCTTGCCGCCAGCGAGGCCGTGGTTATTCTTTCGCGCTTAGGAGACTCCAGCATTTTGGCTAGTGTCTCTAAAATTTGCTGTTTGCGTTCGCCTGCCATTTTTATTGCCCTCGCTAATAATAGGTTTAATTCATTAAGTAGAAATTATAACTTAAGGTGAGTGAGCGCTAACACTTCACTTAATCGATAATCAACAAAATTTGGCTTTTGTAACTTTCGACTCACCCAAATAGTTTTCATGCCCAATCTTTTTGCGGTCATCAGCGCCGCCAGATTGTCTTCTAGCATCACGCAATCGCTGGCTTTAACTTTGATGGCTTTGAGTAACATTTGAAAGCCGCGCACCGAAGGTTTAGCATAAAATTTGGTTGATTCAACACTGAATACCAGCTCAAAGCAATCCGCAATCCCTAATAACTCAAGCACCCGTAAAGCGTAGTTGCGTGGGGCATTGGTGAACACTAACTTGCGCCCAGGTAGGTTTTGTAGCATGTGACGCAAGCGCTTTACTGGAAGCACCATCGCCGACAAATCTGGCAGTTTATGCGTTTCATGTAGAAAATGATGTGGGTCAGCGCTGTGATGGCGCATTAAGCCTTTAAGGGTTGCCCCATAGATACGCCAATAATGTTGGCGCAATCTATGGGCGGCAGTTTCATCTAAAATGAGTGACGCCATGATGTATAGCGTCATGGCGCGATTCATGACAGGGAAGATGTGTGCAGAGGCGTTGTGTAGCGTATCGTCTAGGTCAAAAATCCAGACTCTAGTATGGCTATTCTGCGCCAATTTACTTGGCCTTAATCAGCGTACCTACACCTTCATCGGTTAACACCTCGAGCAACAACGCATGCTCTACCCGTCCGTCAATGATATGCACCGTTTTTACACCGCCACGTGCTGCATCTAAAGCCGAACTAATTTTGGGTAACATGCCGCCAGACAACGTGCCATCCGCCACTAAATTATCAATTTGTTTAGGGGTCAGTCCCGTCAGTAGCTCGCCATTTTTATCTAACACACCGGGGGTGTTAGTGAGCATGATTAATTTCTCTGCGCCTAATATTTCAGCTAGTTTTCCTGCCACGACATCAGCATTAATGTTGTAGGATTCGCCATCTTTGCCCACGCCAATTGGCGCTACGACAGGAATAAAATCGCCACTATCTAAAAAATTAATGATGCTAGGATCAATCGCACTAATATCGCCTACCTGACCAACGTCAATCATTTTTGATGGGTTACTTAAGTCTTCCATCAGCAGTTTGTGGGCATGAATAAAATTGCCGTCTTGGCCTGTGAGCCCAACAGCTTTGCCACCATGGCGATTAATTAAATTAACAATTTCTTTATTCACTTGTCCGCCAAGCACCATCTCTACCACGCTCATCGTTTCAGCATCGGTCACGCGCATGCCTTGGATAAACTCACCTTTTTTACCGAGTTTATCTAACATCTCGTTGATTTGCGGGCCACCCCCATGGACCACCACAGGGTTCATGCCAACGAGTTTTAGCAATACGACGTCTTGAGCAAAGCACTCTTTGAGGTGCTCATCCGTCATGGCATTCCCACCATATTTAATGACTATGGTTTTATCAAAAAAACGTTTGATATAAGGGAGAGCTTCAGCAAGTGTGCGAGCTTTTTTTGCGGCAGTAGTTTGACTTAACATAAGATTTCCGTAAGCTTAGATTTTGGTAAATTTTATTTACGCTAATTGTAACTAAATTTTGCTTATAACGTTTTGTTAAAAACTTTAGATTTCCGCTGAAAGTTATAAAGTTTTTGTTTTTCAGCGGGCAGTGTTTCAACATTTTGCTCAGTAAAACCACGCTCCAAAAACCAATGTTCTGTCCGTGTCGTGAGGCAGAATAAGTTTTTAAACCCTTGCGTCTTGGCTTGATTGGCACAGTAATAAAATAATTTGTCCCCACGACCAGCGCCTCTATAGGCAGGATCAATCGCTAGGCATGCAAACTCTGCGGCGCGGGTTGCGTTAAATGGGTATAGCGCAGCGCATCCAATAATGCGATTATCGTGTTCCATCACATAAAAATGATTAATTTCCACCTCAATATGTTCGCGACCACGCCGTACTAAATAGCCTTCTGCTTCCAGCGGTTCAATGAGCTTTAGAATACCGCCAACATCTTCAATATTGGCTTGCCGCATGCTTTCTAAGCTTAGTTCGGTCACCATTGTGCCTATACCATCTAGCGTAAATAGCTCTTGAATAATGGCGCCATCAATGTGCCGCGAAATGAGATGCGTACGGGCCACACCATGCTCACAAGCACGCACTGCAGCGGGCAGGTAGTAATTCACGTCTTCTGAAACGTTGATCGCTTGCTCGTTTTCACTAAGGTTACGCAGTAAATTTTTGGCTTTTTCTGCGGTCATTTCACGTAGTAATTCGCCGCGCAAATTATGTACCCCTTCAGAATCCATCAAGAAAATAAGCTTATCTGCGTCTAGTGCAATGGCGGCACTCACCGCCACATCCTCCAAACTTAAATTGAAGGCTTCGCCTGTGGGGGAGTAGCCAAGTGGTGACAGCATGACTAACTCCCCGTCATCCAGACGCTTTTGGATACCGGTGGCATCTATTCTGCGGACTTCACCCGTGTGCTGTAAATCTACAGCATCGCGAACCCCCATTGGTTTTGCCGTAACAAAGTTACCACTCGCCACCCGAATATCTGCGCCGGCCATGGGCGAGTTGACTAAACCCATAGAAAGCAAAGCTTCTATTTCCACCCGAATCGCGCCGTTGGCTTCTTTAACCGCCTCCATCGCAGCATCGTCAGTAACGCGTACACCGTTGACAAACTTGGGTGCGAGTTTGTCGCGTTTTAAACGCCGCTCAATTTGTGGGCGTGCACCATGCACCAATACCAGCCTTACCTCTAGGCTGGCAAGTAGATTTAAGTCGTGAGAGAGTGCAATAAATTGCTTTTCATCGACCACTTCGCCACCAAAAGCAATCACAAAAGTCCGGCCACCAAAAGCATGAATATAAGGTGTGGCAGAGCGAAACCATAGTACAAAATCTTTGGCATTGTAGGTTTGCATAGCACCGCTAGTAAAAGTAGTACGATTTTCTTGTGCGCTTAGATTGGAGGGCGCTCGATCACTTTGCGCATACAAGTAAGCTGGCGTGCAATCTAGCGCAGCAGAGACTTTGCGCAACATTGCTTCATTAATGCCTAACTCGCCACGCTCAATGCGTGATAAGTTGCCGGCATCTGCGCCCACCTGTGTTGCTAGGGTTTGCAGTGTCATTTTTAGCGATTTACGCCTGTTACGAATAGAATGAGCAAGTGACATCGTAAGTTATTTTGTATAATTTACAAAATAATAAAATAAATTTGTATAATATGCAAATATTTTTAGTTAAAAATCACCCCAAAGCGTTTGCATGGCAGAAATTGCGGTTAAGGCGGCGGTTTCGGTGCGCAAAATACGTGGCCCTAAAATAACCGATTGAAAGCCCTGATCAATGGCAAGGGTGATTTCTGTTGCGCTTAAGCCACCTTCTGCGCCGATTAATAATTGAATATTTTGTGTGGATGTCGGCCATTCTGCCAAGCGTTTTGCGCCAACAGGATTTAATAAGATGCGCATATAGCCATGATGCGGATTACTGGCTAACCATGCTGATAAAGCGATAGGCGCTAACACAGCGGGAATGGTCGCCCGTCCGCATTGCTCACAGGCAGAAATTACCACATTTTGCCAATGCTCTAAGCGTTTTTGGGCACGCTCGGCAGAAAGTTTAACTAGACTGCGCTCGGTAGCTATGGGCTGGATGATGGCTACCCCTAATTCAACCGCTTTTTGAATGGTGTAGTCCATGCGGTCGCCACTCGAAATGCCTTGAAGTAAGGTGATGCTGAGTGGTGATTCATTTTTAATAGGCTGGCTGGCACTTACTGTAGCCAACACCGCATTTTTTTTAATGCTGATAAGTTCGCAAGTATAATCGAGACCATCGCCATTAAATAAATGAATGCGGTCACCTGGATTTAAGCGTAGCGCCCGCGTGGCGTGAGTGGCAGCACTATTAGATAGTTTTACCGTTAAGCCTAGGGCCAGATTTTCGGGGCTATAAAAACGAAGGTTAGACATGATGCGTGCAAATTAAAGTGATAATATTAAATTATAGACAATATTGGAGTAAAGCATGGCAAGTTTAAACCCACCCGTGTGCGATTTTGGCTGGCATGCGCCTGACTTTAATTTACAAAATGTAGATGGCAAGCTAATTTCACGCGATCAAATGATGGGTAAAAATGGCTTGCTGGTTATGTTTATATGTAATCACTGCCCTTATGTAAAAGCCATTCTGCCGCGCTTGGTGGCCGAATGTCAGGCCTTGCGGATGCTGGGGATTAATACGGTGGCGATTATGTCTAATAACCCAAAAGAATATCAAGAAGACAGTTTTGAAAATATGGTAAAAATCGCAACGACAAAGCATTTTTCATTTCCCTATTTGCTAGACAAAACACAGCAAGTGGCCAAGGCTTATGATGCGGTTTGTACGCCAGATTTTTTTGGCTTTAATCATCAGTTGCAATTGCAATACCGTGGCAGATTTGATGAGAGTCGCAAAGAAACCGCAGCCAATAGTACGCGTGATTTATTTTATGCGATGAAGCAAATTGCCGAGACTGGGCTAGGGCCGAAACAGCAGTTTGCTAGCATTGGATGTAGCATTAAGTGGATGGCTGAATAGACAATCAAACGATAGGTTGGCATAGATTTTAGAGGGTAATAAATGAGTGAAATTAGAAAATTAAAGTGGGGTATTTTAGGCGCCGCCCGCGTGAATGAGCGCTTATTGCCGGCGATTATTGATGCACCTAATGCGCAGTTAGTTGGAATTGCCAGTCGGCGAGCAGGTGCGGCTAAAGAAACTTTAGAAAAATATGCACCATGCTACGCTACTAGTGTGCCGTGTTATGACGATTTAGAAAGCTTAATTAATTCCCCTAATGTAGAGGCAATTTACTGCCCAATGGCTAATGAAGAGCATGTGGAATGGGCATTGAAAGCCATGAATGCAGGCAAGCATATCCTCATTGAAAAGCCCATGGCAGGCACGCTAAAAGATATCGAAGCCATTGAATCGACAGCAATTAAAAATAAAGTAAAGGTGATGGAAGGCTTTATGTATCGCTTTCATCCGCAACATGCCCGCGTGCAAGAAATCGTCGACTCCGGCTTAATTGGGGATGTCTTGTCTGCACGCGCTTCATTCTCATTCTTAATGAAGCCTGCTCGTATGTATCGCGTTAATCGCAACATGGCTAATGGGGGTGGGGCGATGTGGGATATTGGACCTTACGCAATCCATGCGCTACGTTGGTGTTTTTCTGAAAATGGCAAACCGGCTAAACCTGTTTCAGTCATTGCCCAGGCAAAACAGAATGAACATGGGGCTGATATGGTCACCAGTGGCGTATTAGATTTTGGCCAAGATGCGCTAGGCCGCGCCCGCTTTGGCCATTTTGACGTTAGTTTTGAGCGTAGCCGTAAGTCAGAATATGAAATTATTGGTACTAAAGGGTGGGTAAAATGCCATGCTGCATGGGTTTTTCAAAACGATGTGCCGGTGATTAGCTGGGCATTGGAAGATGGCCAATATGCTGAAGAGCGCTTTGCACCAAGCAACCATTTTACCTTAGAGATAGCGCACTTTAGCGATTGTGTGCTTAACGATAAAGCGCCGTTATTAAGCATGAATGACGCAAAAGAAAATTGCCGGGTCATAAATTCTGTGTTGCAAAGTCTAGTGACAAGCAGTATGAATATTTTACCGGTCACTTAAGTCACCATAGCCATGGCGCGCCACTTATTTGCGCTAAACGCTTTTTAAGCGTCTCTAGAATAGCCTGAGCGCCAAATAAGGTATAATCCGTGGTTATTTAATTGAAGTTAGAGGTGGTTTCATGCCTATTTATGATTACCAATGTACAAGCTGTGGGCATAAAGATGAAGTCATGCGAAAAATTAGCGCAGCGACTGTCGAAGCTTGTCCCGCGTGCGGTGTTGAAACTTTTAGCAAACAATTGTCCGCCCCCAGCTTTCAATTAAGTGGCAGTGGCTGGTATGCCACCGATTTCAAAAATGGCGGCAACAAAGCAACTAGTGAATCAAGTCAAGATGCCGCAGGCAAGGACAGCACTAATAAGTCAGAACACAAGGCTGAAGCAGCCTCTTCACCAGCGGCTTGCGCTACTGGTTGCGCTTGTCACTAAGCGCAGTCGCCGCCAATTTTTCTGTACCTATCATTTCAAAGTCTCACAATTAAACACATGAAAAAATATTTTATTACCGGATTACTCGTGTTGGTGCCTTTGTTTATCACGTTATGGGTGGTGTCTAGCCTCATCACGATGATGGATCAAAGTTTATTGCTGCTGCCAGTCAGTTGGCGCCCTAAAGCGCAATTGGGGCTGGAGATTCCAGGCGTTGGTGCGCTGCTCACACTGCTTATCATCTTTGTCACAGGCTTAATCGCTACCAATTTTTTTGGAAAGAAATTGATTCTTTTGTGGGAATATCTACTGGCTCGTGTGCCCGTAGTAAAGTCCATTTACGCTAGCGTTAAGCAAGTGTCAGATACGCTATTTTCCGACTCAGGCAATGCTTTTCGTCAGGCGGTGCTAGTTCAGTTCCCGCGTCAAGAGGTCTGGACAATTGCCTTTGTCACAGGTAAACCGGGCGGGGATGTCGCGAACCATTTACCTGGCGATTACGTGAGTGTCTACGTGCCTACCACGCCAAACCCCACTGGCGGCTACTTTTTAATGATGCTGCGTACAGACGTCATTGAACTTGATATGAGCGTGGATGAGGCGCTGAAATATATCATTTCGATGGGGGTGGTCGCGCCGCCAGTGAAATTAAGAGCAAAATTACTCAATAAAGATATCTAACAAACCATTCAATTTTAACCGATCATTTAACAAGACTTAATATTATGCGTACACATTACTGCGGCCATTTAAACCGCGAACACATTGGCCAAACTGTTACTTTATGTGGTTGGGCGCACCGTCGCCGCGACCATGGTGGCGTTATTTTTATTGACTTGCGTGACCGCGAAGGTATGGCGCAAATTGTGATTAATCCAGACGCAAAGGCTGCATTTGCAATCGCAGAGTCCGTGCGCAGTGAATATGTACTTAAGGTTACTTGTTTAGTACAGGCGCGCCCTGAGGGGGCAAGCAACGCTAATTTAGCGACCGGTGAAGTTGAAATGATTGCCACTGAGATCGAGATTCTCAATGCATCACTCACACCACCATTTATGTTAGATGACGAAACGCTCACTGAAACGGTACGCCTGCAACATCGCTATATTGATTTACGCCGCCCAGCGATGCAAAAGAACATGATGTTGCGTTATCGCGTATCTAAAACCCTACGTGATTATTTAGATACCAACGGCTTTATTGAAATTGAAACGCCCATGCTCACCCGCTCTACCCCTGAAGGTGCACGCGATTACTTAGTCCCTAGCCGTGTGCATGCTGGGCAGTTTTTTGCGTTGCCACAATCACCACAGCTATTCAAACAATTATTGATGGTGTCTGGTTTTGACCGTTATTTTCAAATCACCAAATGCTTCCGCGATGAAGATTTACGTGCCGATCGTCAGCCAGAATTCACGCAAGTGGACATTGAAACATCATTCATGACTGAAAATCAAATCATGGACATCGTTGAAGAGATGATTCGCCAAATGCTCAAATCTGTTCAAAACGTAGACTTGCCAACCGCATTTCCACGCATGTCATTCCATGAAGCCATGACCCGTTACGGCTCAGATAAACCGGATATGCGTGTGACCTTAGAAATCACCGAGCTAACGGACGTGATGAAAGAGGTAGACTTTAAAGTATTTGCCGGCGCGGCCAATATGGCAGGTGGTCGTGTTGCCGCTTTACGTGTGCCTAATGGCGCAGCAATCGCCCGTAGCGAAATTGATGCTTACACTGAGTTTGTTAAAATCTATGGCGCTAAAGGCTTGGCGTACATTAAGATTAACGATGTCACAAAATTAAACGAAGAAGGCTTACAAAGCCCTATCGTTAAAAATATTCATGTCACGGCATTGCAAGCGATTATTGATCGCACGGGCGCACAAAATGGCGACATCATTTTCTTTGGTGCAGATAAAACCAAAGTGGTGAACGAGGCATTGGGCGCATTACGCCTTAAAGTGGGTCACGATAAAGGTCATGTAGATGGTCGCGCATGGGCGCCGTTGTGGGTGGTAGATTTCCCAATGTTTGAGCACGATGAAGAAAATGATCGCTGGGCCGCATTGCATCACCCGTTCACGGCACCAAAAGACGGCCACGAAGACTTGCTGGTGACTAATCCAGGTGCTGCGCTTTCAAAAGCTTACGACATGGTGTTAAACGGCTGGGAAGTAGGCGGTGGTTCAGTGCGTATCCACAAACAAGATGTGCAATCAAAAGTATTTGATGCGCTTAAAATTAGCAAAGAAGAAGCACAAGAAAAATTCGGCTTCTTGCTTGATGCCTTGCAATACGGCGCACCTCCACACGGTGGTTTAGCGTTTGGCTTAGATCGTCTGGTTACCTTGATGACAGGTGCAGAATCAATCCGTGATGTGATTGCCTTCCCTAAAACGCAACGCGCACAATGTTTGATGACCAATGCGCCGAATGAAGTGGATGAGAAGCAGTTGCGGGAATTACATATTCGCGTGCGTTCACAAAACCCAGCGGCTTAACATGCACTCGCTTCACGATAACGTCGTTACATCTGCTTGCCGTACTGTTCGACTGCCTACGCCGATGTGCCTAGTTCTCGTCTCGCGAATTGCATTTTACGGAACTAGACTGATTATTTTGTAGATGATTGAGAATTAATTGCCAGTCACCGAACTCAACCACGTTAATCTTCGTACGTCTTATGAGGTGATGCTCATACTTAAAGACTTTTACTGCGACGTGGTGGGTTTGAAAGTTGGGCCGCGTGAGGGCTTTACCAGTCGTGGTTTTTGGCTTTATATTGGTGATAGGCATGTCATGCATTTGGCTGAGTATCGTGGCGAGGGGTCGCCATTAAGCAATGTGCTCACCAGCATAGACCACATCTCATTCACCTGTACTGATATGCCCGCCACTGAGCTGCATTTAACAGCGCATCATATTGATTATTCTGTGCGCGATTTACCAGTGTTGAATGTAAAGCAAATCAACTTTAAAGACCCGGTAGGCAATGGTGTTGAGCTGTTTTTTTACATGGATAAAGCCTAGTTGACCAATTTCACCATAGAATTTTCTAAAGTGACTGCGGTCACATAGTTGACGTTAAGTGGCATAAAATATAACTTGGGTGTTCATGCTGTTAAAGCGTCGGCAGAGAGCGTATTCTGTATCAATGCCGGTTTGTGGAGTCGCATAAAATGAAACAATTAATGCATCAGGGGTTTTTAAAACTATTGATGGTAGTTGCTCTGTCGCTAGGATTGGTAGCGCCAGTTAGTGCTGAGCCGGACGCTGCTTTGTGGCCGGTAATGAAAGAAACATTTTTTGCAAAACGAGAAATGCAAGAAGCGGACTTTATTAAAATAGAGGCGCCAAGCCGTGCTGAAAGTGGCGCACAAGTGCCTGTGACTTATAGTGTAGATAATGCCGCAGCTAAGGGTGTCGTGATTAAAAAACTTTATGCATTTGTTGATGCCAATCCAATTCCGCTAACGGCTACTTATCACTTAACTGAAGTGTTTGGTGATTTTCAGTTAGCCACGCGCATTCGTTTTGAGACTGATGCATTTGTACGATTAGTCGGCGAAACAGCGGAGGGTAAATTGTACGTGGCGTCACGTGAAATTCGCGCGGCAGGTGGTTGCGGTGGCACGGTAGATGGCGATGAGGCGGCAATTCGGGCTAGTGCAGGTAAAATAAAATTGAAAGTAGATGAGCCAGTAAAAATGCGTAGCGCAACATCGGCCACCTTTCACATCAAGCACCCCATGCGCACAGGCTTGCAGCGTGAGTTGGTCTCACAAGGTTTTGTTCCTGCGTTTTATATCAATAAAGCGGCATTTAGCTATAACGGCAAGCCTTTGTTAACCATAGATGTGGGTGTAGGGACTGCTGAAGATCCTTACTTTAAATTTAACTTTGTGCCAGATGCCGCAGGTAAACTAGAGGTGACCGCAACCGATAATGAAGGAAAAACATTTGTGCAACAAGTTGATGTGAAAGGCTAATTTTCAGTTTGGCGATTCAAGGGCTTCCGTCTGGAAGCCTTTTTTATTGCTGATGATGCTAAAATAGTTACAACAAGCTGGCATTCTTCGCTTTGCTCAGCATGATAGTAAATTTAAATGTTTGGAGGTCTCAATGAAAAGCTATCGTAAGGAACTTTGGTTTAACCCACCAACCCGCGTGGCTTTTATTCGTATCACCGAGCAAGTTAATGAATGTCTACGTGAAAGTGGTGTTAAAGAAGGCTTAGTGTTAATCAACGCCATGCACATTACCGCCAGTGTATTTATTAATGACGACGAGCGCGGCCTGCATCACGACTATACCCAGTGGCTGGAAAAACTTGCCCCGCATGAGCCCCTTAGCAGTTATCGGCATAATGATACCGGTGAAGATAACGCCGATGCGCACATGAAGCGTCAGTTGATGGGGCGTGAGGTAGTGGTGGCGATTACTGAAGGCCGATTAGATTTTGGACCATGGGAACAGATTTTTTATGGTGAGTTTGATGGTCGCCGTAAGAAGCGCGTATTAGTAAAAATTATTGGTGAATAGCTATACTTCCGTTCATCCTGAGCTTGTCGAAGGATGTGTTGTTTTTAAAAGAACGTAAAGATTCATAAGTGAAATTACCCGAATTATTAGCTCCAGCTGGAGACTAGACCGTATGCGCACTGCTTTTGATTATGGCGCAGATGCGATATATGCCGGCCAGCCACGTTACAGCTTGCGTGCGCAACAAGTTTGCCGTAGGTGATCGCTTACAAATCATTCACCCTAGTGGCAACCAAGAATTAGTGGTGGAGCAAATGTTCAACAAAAAAGGCGAGAATATTCAGGAAGCTTCAGGGAGTGGTTATTTTGTGCGCCTGCCTATCGCAGCAAAATATTTAAGTAATGCGATGGTGGCAAAATATTTGTAACGCATGAAAAAGCCTAACAAAGCTGGCCTTTGTTAGGCTTAAAAAGCGTAATACTGTTCAATGTTTAGCCGGTAATGTAGCTCTCTAATTGCTTGATCAGACGCTGTTGATAATCAATCGTTTCTTTCACGACGTCACCTATAGACAGCATGCCGACCACCTTGCCGTTATCAAGTACCGGTAAATGGCGAATGCGTTTCTCAGACATAATCGTCATGGCCTGCTCTACCGTATCCGTCAGTTTAGAGGTAATGACATTAGCGGTCATGACCTCGCTAATGGCTGTGGTTTTCGATGATTTTCCTTTAAGGACAACTTCGCGCGCATAGTCACGTTCAGAAAATATACCCGCTAGTTTGTCACCATCAAGCACCAGCAAAGCACCAATTTTATATTCAGCTAAAACCACTAAAGCATCAAATACCGGCCGATGTGGGGCGATTGAAATCACTTCTTTATATTTTTTGCTATCAAGTAATTGTTGTATGGTTTTCATTGTTTTCTCCTTGCTATTAACACTACATAAAAATATACACCTTATAATGCTTATAGCAAAATGCTAATGAGAAAATGGAGTGAAATAGTTCAGGTATGCAAAAAAATACAATCATTAAAGCGTTTACTGCACTTTTCATACTCACGCTCATTTGGGGTTATAACTGGGTAGTCATGAAGTTGGCGGTGCAGTATGCCAGCCCATTTCAGTTTGCCGCAATGCGCACATTTTTAGGTGCGATTGTGTTATTTGTCCTGATATTTTTAACCAAAAGGCCCTTGGCATTAAAAGAGTTCCCCACCATGCTGGCTTTAGGTTTATTGCAAACCTGTGGATTTACTGGCTTACTGATTTGGGCATTGGTCGAAGGGGGGGTAGGAAAAACAGCGGTACTGACTTACACCATGCCGTTTTGGGTGATGCTCTTGGCCTGGCCGATGTTGGGTGAGAAAGTGCAAGGTTGGCAATGGTTAGCGGTGTTGTTTGCACTGTTTGGTATGCTGCTGATTTTTGACCCCTTACATATTAAGTCTGATGGTTTTAGCATGTTCTTGGCCGTCTGTTCAGGCATTTCATGGGCAATATCAGCGATTGTTTCAAAGCGCTTGCACCAGCGTGCACCTCATTTAGATTTACTTAATCTCACCGCTTGGCCAATGTTACTCGGCTCAATACCGATTATCATTATTGCACTTTTAGTACCGGCACCACCCATCCAGTGGACCAGCGCCTTTGTTCTTGCCGTGCTTTTTAATGTTATTTTAAGTGGTTGTATGGCTTGGGTTTTGTGGTTATACGCATTGCAAAGATTGCAAGCTGGGGTGGCGAGTATGGCGAGTATGCTAGCGCCTGTCATTGGCGTATTAGCCGCATGGCTACAGCTCAATGAATTGCCAACGGCCAATGAGTTGGTAGGCATGGTATTTGTCGCACTGTCTTTGCTGATTATTTCCATCATCAGCATTAGAAAACACACGCAAATTGATCCGGCGCAAGGGCAGGAATAATCAGGGCAAGATGCGCTTGTGTTAAAATTATAATTATTTTTAAGTATTAAGGGTAAGTCACATGGCAGGTCATAGTAAATGGGCAAATATTCAGCACCGCAAGGGTCGTCAAGACGCTAAACGCGGTAAAATTTTCACCAAAATCATTAAAGAAATCACCGTGGCAGCGCGCTTGAGTGGCGGTGATGTCACCATGAACCCGCGTCTGCGTGCTGCGGTGGCTGAGGCTAAAGAAGAAAATATGCCGGCAGACAATATTACGCGTGCCATTAAGAAGGGCACGGGCGAATTGGAAGGCGTGAACTACGAAGAAATTCGTTACGAAGGTTATGGTATTAACGGTGCGGCGATTATTATTGACTGCCTGACGGACAACAAGCAGCGTGCGGTCGCTGATGTACGCCATGCGCTGACTAAATTTGGCGGTAATTTGGGCACGGATGGCTCTGTAGCTTTTATGTTCAAGCATTGCGGTACCTTGATTTATGCGCCAGGCACCTCAGAAGATAAAGTGATGGAAATTGCTTTGGAAGCAGGGGCTGAAGATGTGGTGACTGATGAGGATGGCAGTATTGAAGTGATTACGCCGCCGAATGAATTTTTAGCGATTAAAGAAGCCATGGAGACTGCAGGCTTGAAAGCCGTGCTGGCTGAAGTGACCATGAAGCCAGATAATGAAACTATATTCACCGGTGATGATGCCGTGAAAATGCAAAAGATTCTAGATGCGCTGGAAGATCTGGATGATGTACAAGATGTCTACACCACTGTGGTCATCGAAGATTAAAAAATGTATTGCTTGTCGGCCAACCTAAAGCGATTTTATTTTAAATATTTTGAGTAATGTCAGAATCTTAGGCATAGACCCCGGCCTGCGGATTACAGGCTTTGGTGTTATTGAAAAAGTGGGCGAAAAAATAAGCTATATCGCCAGCGGTACGATTAAAACGGCCAGTGGCAAAAAAAATAAAGTAGTTGGTGAAGATGATAGGGAAGAGTTACCCGCACGCTTGAAGATTATATTGGACGGCTTGTTTGAGGTGATTGATACTTATCAGCCCAATCAAGTTGCGATTGAAAAAGTGTTTGTGAATGTCAATCCACAGTCTACGCTTTTATTGGGTCAGGCGCGTGGCGCAGCGATTAGTGCAGCGGTAATTCGCAATTTAACCGTGGCAGAATATACGGCGCTTCAAGTGAAACAAGCGGTTGTAGGTAATGGTCATGCGCAAAAAGAGCAGGTGCAGGAAATGGTTAAACGCTTACTTAATTTACCCGCAACTCCCAAGCCAGATTCAGCTGATGCGCTGGCTTGCGCCATTTGCCATGCGCATGGTGGACAAGGCTTAGGTAAGCTTGCAACAGCAGGATTTAGAGTAAAAGGGGGTAGGCTCATATGACAAGGAAAACAATATGATAGGTCGGTTAAATGGCATTCTGCTCGACAAAACACCCCCTTTGGTTTTAATTGACTGCAACGGTGTAGGGTATGAATGTGAAGTGCCGATGAGTACCTTTTACAATTTGCCTGCGCTTGGTGAAAAAGTAGTCATGTTGACCCATTTTGTCGTGCGTGAAGATGCGCAGCTTTTATATGGCTTTGGTAGCGACCAAGAGCGTGCGACGTTTCGACAATTACTCAAAGTCAATGGCATAGGCGCAAAATCAGCACTTTCTATTCTAAGCGGGTTGTCGATAGATGATTTAGTGCAGGCCGTTGCCATGCAAGACACCGCAATGCTGACGCGTGTGCCTGGCGTCGGTAAAAAGACAGCAGAGCGATTATTGCTAGAGCTTAAAGATAAATTCAGCGTATCAGGCTTAACTGCAACAAGTACCAGTCAGCCAAAATCGGCCAGTAGCGATGTGCTCAATGCACTTATTTCGTTAGGGTACAATGAGCGTGAAGCTTTGGCAGCGGTGAAGTTGCTACCTGTAGACGCAACGGTTGCCGATGGGATTAAGCAAGCATTAAAATCGTTGTCGAAATAGAAGTAAGGTCGGACTCATAACGAGCGTTCTAGCAAATATTTTTTGCGCCATTAGCGCATTAAGGCAATAGTTTTGGAAAATAGCACACATGATTGAAACTGACCGCCTAATTGCGCCTGATGCTGAAAGTCCTCGTGAGGAGGCTTTGGAGCGGGCGCTCCGACCAAAGTTGTTGGAAGAGTATGTCGGGCAAGAGAAAGCGCGCAGTCAGTTAGAGATTTTTATTAACGCCGCCCGAGGGCGTGGCGAAGCGCTAGATCATGTATTACTATTTGGCCCACCAGGCTTAGGTAAAACCACCCTAGCCCATATCATTGCAAAAGAAATGGGTGTCAATATGCGCCAAACTTCTGGCCCAGTGCTAGAACGGGCAGGTGACTTAGCGGCACTGCTGACAAATCTAGAGCCTAACGATGTGTTGTTTATCGATGAAATTCATCGCCTTTCTCCTGTGGTTGAAGAAATATTGTACCCAGCGATGGAAGATTATCGCTTGGATATTATGATAGGCGAAGGACCCGCTGCACGCAGTGTACGCCTAGATTTACCTCCCTTCACTTTAATTGGCGCGACGACTCGTGCAGGTATGCTGACCAATCCTTTGCGAGACCGTTTTGGCATCGTTTCGCGTTTAGAATTCTATACTTCAGAAGAATTGGCGCGCATTGTGCATCGCAGCGCTGGCTTGTTGGAAGTGGAAATGGAGGGTACCGGATCTTTAGAAATAGCCAAGCGCTCACGCGGCACGCCGCGCATTGCCAATCGCTTACTTCGCCGTGTTCGAGATTATGCACAAGTCAAAGGCGATGGCACTGTATCCGCCGAAGTGGCAGATGCCGCATTAAAAATGCTGGATGTGGATAAGCTCGGTTTTGACGTGATGGATAGAAAACTATTGCTGGCCGTGCTAGAGAAGTTTGCCGGTGGCCCCGTGGGTTTAGATAACTTAGCTGCCGCCATAGGCGAAGAGCGTGACACCATAGAAGATGTGCTAGAACCTTATTTAATCCAGCAAGGCTATTTGATGCGCACACCGCGTGGACGCATTGCTACCAACCTAGCCTATCAGCATTTTGGATTGCCCGCGCCCAAACACTTAGCGACTGATGCGTGGCAAGAGTGAGTCAGTTTGTTTGGCCTGTTCGCGTTTATTACGAAGACACCGACAGCGGTGGGGTGGTCTATCACGCTAATTACTTAAATTTTATGGAGCGTGCCCGTACCGAATGGTTGCGCGCCATGGGTTTTGAACAAACGTTATTAAAAGATAGGCTAGGGGTTATTATCGTCATCCATAGCTTGTCGATTAATTTTAAAAAACCGGCTTATTTTAACGATATTCTTGAGGTTGATTGTACTTTAAGCAACATGAAATCTAGTAGTATTGACATGCGACAAACCATTAAGCGTGATGGCATTTTATTAATTGAAGCGCAAGTGAAAGCGGCTTTTGTCGATGCCGTGACGTTTAAGCCAGTGGGCATTCCTGCTGAGATTAAACAAAAAATGACCACACATAAAATACAACAGGAATCAATATGACTGTAAGCGTTGCCAATGATATGTCCATTTTCTCACTAGTAGCGGGAGCCAGCCTGCCTGTGCAGCTCGTATTGGTGGTGTTGATCATCACCTCTTTATTTTCTTGGTGGTACATTTTTATTAAATTAGCGACGATCAAACGCGCTGAAACCAATGCAGAAGATTTTGAAAATGCATTTTGGACAGGTGGGGATTTGAATAAGCTGTACGAAGGACTAACCGCAGCCCGCCGCAAACCACAAGGTATGGCGAGTATATTTGAAGCCGGCTTTAAAGAATACGCGCGTCACAAACAACAATCCCGTATGGAGGTGTCTGACGTGATGGAAGGGGCGCGCCGTGCTATGCGCGCGGCCTATAACCGTGAGCTTGATGATCTTGATGCGCACTTACCCTTCTTAGCTTCTGTAGGGTCTGTTAGCCCCTATATTGGCTTATTTGGCACGGTGTGGGGCATCATGAACGCGTTTAGAGGGTTGTCTAATGTGGCGCAGGCTACGCTAAGTCAAGTGGCGCCAGGTATTGCTGAGGCGCTGGTAGCTACTGCGATTGGCTTATTTGCTGCTATTCCAGCGGTCATTGCTTACAACCGTTTTGCGAGTTCTGTCGATAGGCTTTCTGTACGCTACGAAAGTTTTATGGAAGAATTTACCAACATACTGCAAAGAAAAAGTTAAATCATGTCTCGTACTCGCAAACGCCGCATGATGAACCAAATCAATGTGGTGCCTTACATTGACGTGACTTTGGTGTTACTGGTTATTTTTATGGTGACTGCACCTATGACCAATCCTGGCGTGGTTGATTTGCCTAAGGTTGGGCAAGCATTGCGCCAATCTCAGGTGCCGCCTATTGTATTAACCGTTAAGCTCAATAAAAAAATTGAGTTAGACAATCAAGCCATGGAACGCGATGCACTGCTGTTAGCGGTTCGTCAGGCACTCACCAAAGCACCCGCTCGATCCGTAGTGATTGCCGCCGATAAGAATGTGAAGTATGACGATGTGATTAGTGTGATGGACCTACTTAAACAAAATAAGGTCGATAAAGTTGGGCTTTTATTGTCACCAGCACAGTAAGGGCTGCATTCTAAAACAATATGATTAGAGCCTATGAAAAAGAAGTGTCATGGCAAGCCGGTGGGCTGGCAGTCGCTGTGCATCTGGCTTTGCTGGGGGCTTTATTGATTTCATTTAACTGGAAAGCCGCGCATCCAGCCTTCAATGTGACCGAAGTGGAATTATGGGATAGCCTGCCCAATGTGCAAGAGCCGACACCGGTACCGCCTAAGCCTATTATAGAAGAACAAGCAAAACCAGCACCCGAGCTTAAAGAAGAACCTAAGGTCGAGCCTAAGCCTGAACCTACAGTTAAAGAAGAGCCTAAGATTGATATTGCCCTAGAAAAAAAACTGAAAGACATCGCGCAGAAAAAAGCGGATGACAGGCTCAAAAAAGATAAAGCCTTAGAACAGAAAAAACAGGTTGAGGCGTTACAAGCAGATGTCCGTAAGGATGAGACGCTTAACAATGACAAGTTGCTAAAAGAGAGTAAAACTAAAGAAGCTATCAAGAAGATGCAACAAGAGGCCTTGGTTGACGAAAGGGCGGCGGGGGATCAGCCGACTTTATCCGCGGGAGCTATGGCTAATGCCGGTGTTGTCGATGAGTTTAGAAATAAAATCCAAGCCAAAATTCGCGGCAATGTAAATAAAACCTTATGTGGTAACGCAAATCCTGAGCTTAAGTTTGATATTGGATTACTAGCCAGCGGTGAGTTAAGTGGCGCTCCAAAATTGGTTAAGTCAAGCGGGAGTGCGGCCTGTGACGAAGCGGTAGAGCGAGCCATTATGGCTTCTCAACCACTCCCGTTACCAAGTGACGCCTCGCTGTTTTCACAATTTAGAAACTTAAAGTTAAAGTTCAGACCTAATGATTAGCTTTTAGTGGTGTGAAAATACCGCGAATGTAATAAAGTATAAAGCGCGTGGCATGCCTGGGAGTTTCCAGTAAAATCCATGTCAGGTTTTGAAATTCAGTATTTTAATTTTCAGATGTTAACTAGGACGATAGATTCATATATTAAATAGCTTATGCCTATACTTCGCTTAACAGTATTTTTTACAGCCTTACTCGTCGCATCATTAGCACATGCCGCTCTAGAAATAGAAATTAGTGGTGGCAGTGCGCAACAAGTGCCTGTCGTCATTGTGCCATTTTTTCAAACTGGCACTAGCGCGGACAATATCAGCAATATTATCGCGGCAGATTTAAAACGTAGCGGTTTGTTCCGCGTGCTGGAAATCGGTGGCGTGTCTAGTCGCCCTGCTGACATTAGCCAAATTAAATACGCCGAGTGGCTAGCCTTGCAGGCGCAGGCCATGGCGGTTGGTAAAGTAGAAACGCTGCCAGGCAATCGTTTGAATGTCACTTTTCAATTGGCCGATGTCCTGAAACAAACGCAGCTCACTGGCATGCAATACAATATAGCCCCGAACCAATTGAGAACAGCGGCACACAAAATTGCCGATGTGATCTATCAAAAACTCACCGGCGAGACCGGTAATTTTGCTAGTCATATTGCTTATATCACTAAGGCTAATGGCCGGTATGCCTTGCAAGTTTCAGATGCTGATGGTGAAAATCCACTGACCATGGTGTCTTCAAAAGAGCCTATTATTTCACCGGCATGGTCACCAGATGGCAACAAAATTGCTTATGTGTCGTTTGAAAAGAAAAAACCTATTATTTTTGTACAGTCATTAAGCGGGCAGCGCTCGGTTCTCGCCAGCTTTAAGGGGAATAATAGTGCCCCAGCATGGTCGCCAGATGGTACTAAGTTGGCGATAGTGCTCACTTATGCCGCAAACTCGCAGGTGTACACCATCAATGCGGATGGCACAAATCTTAAACAACTCATTAAAAGTGGCGCTATAGATACAGAGCCTACTTGGTCGCCCGATGCCAATTGGATTTACTTTAGCTCAGACCGTGGTGGTAGACCACAAATTTACAAAGTATCCTCCGCTGGTGGAGAAGTACAACGTGTCACGTTTGAAGGGACTTATAATTTAAGCCCACGATTATCGCCTGATGGCAAATCACTGGCGATGATTCGTAATGATGGTGGTAAATTTCGCGTGGCATTGCAAGATTTAACTAGCGGCCAAGTACAAGTGTTAAGTGACGGTGCGCAAGATGAATCACCTAGTTTTGCACCGAATGGTCGTATGATATTGTATGCCACCCGCACTGGCGAACATGGTGCTTTAGCGGCCGTGTCCGCAGATGGTCGTGTCAAGCAACATTTGAATGAAGCGGGTGGTGACATGCGCGAACCCGCCTGGGGCCCGTTAATTAAATAGCCCTTAATTCCATATTTTGCAGTAAAAATTTGTTTACGCTATTTAAAGCGTTATTAAAGGAGAGCAATATGAATAACCCTACATGGAACACTAAGCTATTAAGTACGCTCGTACTGGCACTGCTATTGGCGGCTTGTAAAAGTATGCCTATGGTGGATAAGCCAGCGGCTGTTGAAGATAAAAGCCTATCGGCGCAGGCGGTAACTAAGCCAGCTGAAGCTGTATCGGCAGATACTTCTGTAGTAAAAGAAGTGGTGGTTGATGGTAATGCCACTACAAGTGCGAATAATCCATTAAAAGACCCGAATAATATTTTATCCAAACGACATGTTTACTTTGATTTTGATAGTGATGCGGTTAAGGCGGAGTTCCGCCCAATGGTAGAAGCGCATGCAAAATATTTGTCAGAAAATCGCAGTGCAAAAGTAATTTTGCAGGGCAATACTGATGAGCGTGGTACTCGTGAATACAACTTATCTCTCGGTCAGCGCCGTTCAGTTTCGGTAAAAAAATCGCTCAACTTACTCGGCGTGCAAGATGCACAAATTGAAACGGTCAGTTTTGGTGAAGAGAAAGCGACTGGCGCTTGTGCCGATGAAGCTTGCTCAAAACAAAATCGTCGAGTTGATGTTGTTTACGAAAACGAGTAATACTGGCGACACTCAATAAAGAGATCAAAAAGATATGATGAAAAAACTGATTCTGGCCAGTGTGTTACTAAGTATGCAGTGGTTTTCGATGCATAGCCATGCGGCTTTGTTTGATGATAAAGAAGCGCGCAAAAAAATTCTAGAAGTAGAAGCAGCAGCGACTAGCCAGCATCAGCTAACGCAGGCTGAGTTAGTCGCGTTGAAGAAAAGCCAACAAACCATTGAACAGCGAATAATCGATATTGAGGCGATTACCAAAGGTCAAGGTTTAATGGATATGCAAAATCAAATTGAAGCTTTAAAGCAAGAGGTTGCAAGACTTAAAGGCGAGCTTGAAGTCGCCAGTCATAATGTTGAAGCTAGCCAGCAGCGACAAAAAGATTTATATGGGGATGCAGATACGCGTTTGCGTAAGTTAGAGGCGGTAGAAGTGCCGTCAGCAAGCGCAGCGCCCGCCACAAAGGTCTCAGTCAGCAGCGCTGCTACTGCTACGCCACCAGTAGTTGCCCTGCCAGAACCCAGTAAAAACACCCAAGAGTATCAATTGCTAGAACTGGCAAATGGGCTATCTACAGAGGCTAAGCATAAAGATGCATTTAACGCCTATGATAGATTTTTAAAAGATTATCCCAATAGTGCCTTAGTGGCAGAAGCTATTTACGGTTTGGGCTATTCTCAATTTGCCTTAAAAAATTACAAATCGGCCATTATCACGCAGCAAAAAGTGTTGGATTTGCATGCAGATAGCCCAAAAGTGGCTGATGCAATGTTTAATATGGCAAATAGTCAGATTCAACTTAGTTTGCTAGTCAACGCTAAAAAAACTTTACGTGAATTAATCACCAAATTTCCCAATAGCGAAGTGATTCCTGCAGCACAAAAACGCTTAAAGGCATTAGAGGCCATTAAGTAGCACATCAACAACAAGCTTAGCTCTGCTAAGGGCTAAGCTTATCAATAGTCGCTTCAGCAACCCCCACACCAAATGTCAGCATTACCGCGTCGCCACTTTGTAATTGCTGGCTGCTGCTAATGATGGTCCCCATGTTATTTTGCACAAATGCGTAACCGCGTGTCAGTACGGCTTGTGGGTTAAGGTGCGTCAAATTCTGGCTAAGGCGCAGCACGTTGTGTTGTTTAGTTTGTAGTTGCTGATTCATCGTGGCATTTAGTTGATAAGCCATTTGCCTTAATTGTGCTTTTTGTTGTTCGATTTGCTGCAAGGGGGAAATCAAGCTACGCGCCATGTAATCTAATGCTTGGGCACGTTGGTTAAGTAAGTATTGGATAGATTTGGCTAATTGTTGGCTTAACTGCTTGAGTGCGTTCAGCCTATTTTCGCGAGAGGGCGTCACCAGCTCTGCCGCGGCAGTGGGTGTGGCGGCGCGAATATCGGCGACAAAGTCACAAATGGTAAAGTCGGTTTCATGACCGACGCCACTGATGGTCGCAATACTACATTCGGCAATGGCGCGGGCGACAATTTCTTCGTTAAATTGCCACAAATCTTCGATACTGCCACCCCCTCGGCAAATAATCAGCACGTCACATTCAGCACGTGCATTAGCTAGTTGAATGGCGTTTGCAACCAATACGGCAGCGCCTTTGCCTTGCACAGGCGTTGGATAAATGACGACTGGAATACTGGGCATGCGGCGTTTAAGTGTGGTGAGCACATCTCTGAGCGCGGCAGCATCGGGTGAGGTGACGATGCCGATTTGTTTAGGATGCGCCGGCAATGCCTTTTTAAGGGCAACCTCAAATAAGCCCTGCTGCTGAAGTTTAACTTTTAATTTTTCAAAGGCTTCAAACAAGGCGCCCAAGCCGGCACGTTGTAAAAATTCAATGGTGAGTTGAAAGTCGCCACGCGCTTCATAAAGGGTGACCGTGCAGCGCGCCTCTACTTTGTCGCCTTCTTTAGGCGTCCAGTCTAAATAACTATTACGGCCTTTAAACATGACGCACCGTACTTGCGCGCCAGCATCTTTAAGTGAAAAATACCAATGTCCACTGGCTGCCCGCGTGAGGTTAGAAACCTCGCCAGACACCCAAAATAGCGGAAAACTCTGGGTTAATACCTGATTGGCTAAACGATTTAATTCGCTTACCGTCAGAATTTTAGAGGTGTGCATTGACTTATTAGAAAATAAAGTTGGTTCAGTCATCGGGCGTTATCAATTACAATGTTTTATGCATTCAATTATAAGCGACCAGTCAACACAAGCAAGGGTATCGGTATGTTAAATAAGTGGTTAAGTGGAAAAAATGGTTATTTGCTAGGCTTTGTGGCCAGCTATGCTTTGGTGGCTTTGGCCTTATGGATTCAAACACATTACAGCCTTAATCCATGCCCGTTGTGTATCTCGCAGCGTATAGTGTTTATGGCTTTAGGCCTATTATTTTTATGCGCCGCTTGCATTAACCCAAACACGCTACTCCACAAAACCCTCACACTGTTGTTAGTGCTAACAGCCTTAGGGGGCGCGGCTGTAGCGATTCGACATTGGTGGTTACAAGCGCACCGCGATAGTATGATTGCCGATTGTGGTGTAGGCTTTGATTATATGTTTGAAAATTTTCCCCTACAAAAGGCGTTGACGCTGGTGTTTAGAGGCACCGGTGATTGCGCAGAGATTGATTGGACATTCTTAGGCTTGAGTATTCCGCAAATGTCATTTCTGGCGTTCATTGGTTTTGTGGCTTACGCCTTGTATTTAACTAAAAAATAATAGAAAAATTAGCATCGGTAAACTATATGACTTATAAAACGATAGATAGCTTTGTCGGCAATACGCCCTTGGTGAAATTACAGCGACTAGCGGGCGACACCAGCAACACTATTTTACTCAAGCTAGAGGGCAATAACCCCGCAGGATCGGTTAAAGATAGACCAGCCTACAGCATGATTACGCGCGCTGAAGCGCGCGGTGACATTAAGCCAGGCGATACCTTGATTGAGGCAACAAGTGGCAATACCGGCATTGCGCTGGCGATGGTGGCAGCCATGCGGGGCTATAAAATGATATTGGTCATGCCGGAAAATCAAAGTATCGAGCGTAGGCAAAGCATGAAGGCTTATGGTGCTGAATTGGTATTAACACCTAAAGATGGCAGTATGGAATTGGCGCGTGATGTCGCTACCAAGCTGCAGGCTGAAGGTGAGGGCATCGTGCTGGACCAGTTTGGCAATATGGATAACCCGTTGGCGCACTATGAGGGTACCGGCCCAGAAATTTGGCGGGATACGGCAGGCAAAGTGACGCATTTTGTTTCCAGTATGGGGACGACCGGTACGATTATGGGCGTTTCGCGCTACTTAAAAGAACGGAATCCGCAGATACAAATTATTGGTGTGCAACCAGAAGAAGGTAGTCAAATCCCCGGGATTCGTACATGGCCACTAGAATACTTGCCAAAAATTTATAATGCAAAACGTGTGGATGAGCTACGCTATGTCAGCCAAAATAATGCTGAAAACACCACCAGAAAGCTAGCGACTGAAGAAGGTATTTTTGCGGGAATTTCAAGTGGTGGTGCGCTTTATAGCGCATTACAACTGTCGAAAGAAGTGGAAAATGCCGTGATTGTAACCATCGTTTGTGATCGCGGTGATCGATACTTGTCGACAGGGGTATTTCCAGCTTAGGTTATCTAACCATGCCACGCGGATTATTAAGCGTATTTATTTTAGGGCTAAGTTTTTTTTGCCAGTATGCCAATGCGATTAATGCCATTCATATTCAAGTGGGTGAACTAGAAACCCCTGCGGGCATACTCAAAAACACACAATTAGAAGTAGATTTGCAGGGTAAAGTGCCAACACTCAGCTTGAAAGCGGAAGTTAAGCCGACGAATGCACCACTGCTTATCCCTTTTTATTTAAGCTGCGGGCAATTTAATACCAAGAACATCGGTCAAGTGGATTGCCTAGAAGGTCGCTTAATTGCCAAGCAAATCAATGTGCCGTTCTCACTCCACTTCATAGGTGCGCCAAATAATTTTGCCTTAGACCTTTTATTAAATGCCGTCAGTTTTAGTGATGAAACCGGCTTGCGTGCGGGTGAGAAATTATCTGGCCAAGTGAAACTTGCTGCGAAAAATACGCAGCACAACTGGCAGTGGAGTAGCTTGATTCGCTGGGATCAAGGCGAGTTATTTTGGCAACCGATCTATATTGGTAAAGCGGGTAATCAATTTGCAGCCAATGGCACTTTTAAGTCGCCTATACTGAATGTTGAAAATGCCAGTTTGATGATCAGTGAGGTGGGTAAGATGACTGCCAGTGCACAAATTAACATGCAAAACAAGGCGCTGGAAAATATTAAAGTGAGTGCTAAAGAGCTTGATTTTTCAGGGCTTTATACGGTCTTTCTAAAACCCATGGCAGAGAAATCAGTGTTTGGAAATTTAGCCGTTTCAGGCAAGGCCGATTGGCAATTTGAGATTAAAAACTACGAGCACAGCCAATTTGAGTTGAATCTACGGGACGCCAATATTGAGGATAAAAATGGCAAATTTGCTTTCAACCATATCAATGCGCATCTGCCTTGGGATTACGAGCAAGCTAAGACTATCCAGCTGAGCTACCTCAGCGGACATTTGCTCAAAATCCCCTTAGGCAACACGCATTTAAGCGCAGAAATTAACCGCTATTCTCTGACTGCACCACAACTCAGCTTACCCATTTTAGATGGGGCACTTAATCTTACCGACCTGTCAGCGGCCATCATTAACGACCATTGGTATTGGCATTTGAGTATGGGGTTAACGCCAATCTCAATGCATGAATTTAGCCAAGCGCTAGCTTGGCCGGATATGCAAGGAAAAATATCAGGGCAGGTGCCGCAAGTGAGTTATGCAGGAAAACGGCTCAGTATGGATGGCGCCATGACTTTTAATGTGTTTAACGGCACGATAGGCATGAACAACCTCATCATTGATGATCCACTAGGCGTGGTGCCACGTTTAAGCGCAGATTTGAGCATGCGCCAGTTAGATTTAGGTGAATTAACCCGCACCTATAGCTTTGGTAGAATTGACGGTAAATTAGACGGTGACGTGAAAAATATGCGGCTGGAAAACTGGAAGCCGGTGCATCTAGACGCCTCATTGCAAACCAGTGAAGGCAAGCAGCTTAAGAAAATATCACAACGTGCGGTTGAAAATATTACTGCGCTAGGTGGCGAAGGCACGGCTGTCACCTTACAACGTACTTTTTTACGGTTTTTTAAAGAATTTAACTACGATAAGATAGGCTTGAGTTGTAAATTACGGCAAGATGTCTGTGAAATGGGCGGCGTTGAGTCAACCGCAACCGGTTATATTATCGTTAAGGGTAAGGGCATCCCCGCGGTGAATGTCAATGGCTATACCCAAAAGATTAGCTGGTCTGATTTATTGGCTAGAGTAGAACGCATTACCGATAGCAATAGCAAGGCGATAGTGAAGTAGTGCTCGAATGGAATAGCGTAGCGTTAATAAGGAATCTACCATGAAAAAAATATTAAGTTTAGGTACTGTGATCGGCCTTTTGTCCGCCTGCGTTACCATCAACATCTACTTCCCCGCAGCTGCGGCAGAAAAAGCCGCAGATAAAATTATCGACGATGTTTGGCAGCTAAAAGACAGCGTGCAAGCGCCTGCTAAATAGTGGCTTTAACACTTACAAGGTTTATACAAGGAAACATCATGCAAAAACTATGGATAGGTTTTTTACTGGCCACCACTTTATTTTCAGCCCAAGGCGTATATGCGGCGGCCGATTTAGAGGTCAACACACCGGCTATATCAGCGCTTAAGAATAGCATGCAGACCCGCCATACGCAGCTTGCCGCACATTATGTTAGCGGTGCTATCGGCCTCAGTAAAGATGGCTTAATTGCCATGCGGGATGCTACCGCCGTGCCACTTAAAGATAGGCAAGGCATTAACGCCTTGGTGGCGGCCGAAAATAACGACCGAACTGCATTGTATAAAGAGATTGCCGCCAGTAATGGTCATCCAGAATGGTACGGTGAAATTCAAAACACCTTTGCCGGCCGTTGGATAGATAAAGCGCAAGCGGGTTGGTACTATCGAAATGATGGTGGCTGGCTGAAGAAATGAAAAACAGTATTTTTTGATCATCATTAGAGATTTCTTAAACAATGACTCCTACCCTAGTATTTGATATCGAGACCATCCCCGATACCGATGGTCTGCGCGTTTTGTATGATTTGCCAGCAGAGGCTTCAGCAGAAGATGTGGTTAATATTGCTTTGCATCAACGTCGCCAACAAAATGGCAGTGAATTTTTACCGCTACATCAGCATCGCATTTGCGCAATATCCTGCGCGCTTCGCGAGGGCAATAATTTTAAGGTTTGGACACTGGGTGATGCTAACGCGACCGAAGCTGAAATTATCCAACGTTTTTTTGACGGCATTGATAAATATACGCCGCAAATTATTTCGTGGAATGGGGGCGGTTTTGACTTGCCGGTATTGCATTATCGTGGCTTGATCCATGGCATCAACGCCAGTCGCTACTGGGATTTAGGCGAAGATGATAAAGAGTTTAAGTGGAATAATTACATTAGCCGCTATCACACCCGCCATTTAGATTTAATGGATGTGCTGGCCATGTTCAATGCCCGAGCCAATGCGCCCTTGGACGATTTGGCCAAGTTGTGCGGTTTTCCCGGCAAGCTAGGCATGGATGGCAGTAAAGTGTGGGAGGCCTATAAAGCCGGCAAGCTTGAAGAGATTCGTAATTATTGCGAAACAGACGTGGCCAATACCCATTTGGTGTTTTTACGCTTTAAGTTAATGCGTGGGCAGTTAAGCCCAGCGGCTTATGATGCTGAAATTGAATTGGTGCGTAGTACCTTGACTGGCTACAGCCAAGCAAATACCGGGCCCAACCATTGGAAAGAGTTTTTAGCCGCGTTTAAGTGACAAGCTTAGTGCCAGTCACATCATGCTTATGCGCTACTCGCGCACTAAATCATCTTCTTCTACTTTATCTTTCCAATTTAAAATCACTTTTTGCGGGGTGTTGTCTTCAAGGCTAAGTTTATGGCGTAGTTTCATGTGGTTATTACTGGCCGAAATCGTGTAACTGCCGGCGGGCAAATTGACATAAAGCAATGGGCCTGCATCTTTAAGGCTAAACACCATTGCATCTTGAATATTGTAAATGCTGACACTAATGCCGGCTGCAGAGCGCCCAATTTTTCCTTCTGAGAATAATAGATTCAAGTTGAATTGTTTGGCAAAAGGCCTCATTTCAAGCGTTTCATCATGACCAATCCCGCCTGACATAAAGCGTATATTGTTTTTTGCCGTGAATGTTTTTGCGGCCTCCGCCTGCGCCATGAGGCTCAAACTTATGGCGATTAGGCAGATTAGCGATTTATATAAATGGCTTAAGTTTTTCATGGGATGACCTGAATAAATAGCGATGCCGTTAAAAGTCTACTGTGCTAATGGTTTAGAGTTGCGGTAGTGTAACAAAATAACTAGCTTTCCTCTAATACCTGCACTGCGGTAAAATAGCGCCCATGAGAAAAAGACGCAATAAATCCACTGCAGACATCAGCCTAGCCCCCATTTTAACAGCCATTATTGAATCGCTAGACCAAGAAGGACGAGGCGTTGCTCATGTGGAAGGCAAAACCATATTTATAGAGGGTGCGCTACCACGGGAGAAAGTGACGTTTCGCTCGCATCGGATTAAGCTGAGTTATGAAGTGGCTAATGTCGTAGAAGTCCTCAAGCAATCTAACCAAAGAGTAACGCCACAATGCCGCCATTTTGGCTTGTGTGGCGGCTGCAAATTACAGCATTTAGAGGTTGCAGCACAAGTGGCTAATAAACAGCGTTTGCTTGAAAATGATTTGTGGCATATCGGTAAAGTTAAGCCGGAAAATATGCTAACGCCCATTTATGGTCCCACTTGGGGATACCGCCATAAAGCGCGCTTGAGTGTGAAATATGTAGAAAAAAAGCAACGCGTACTGGTGGGATTTAATGAAAAAGCCACGCGTTATGTGGCCGACATGAATAGCTGTGAAGTGCTGGTACCTGAAGTCTCAGCTTTGATCGCGCCATTGCAAGAGATGATAGTGCAATTGAGCATTAGAGATAAACTGCCGCAGATTGAGCTGGCAGTGGGTGAAGCTAATCTAGCGGAGGCTGGTCTAATCAACAATCGACCCGTCATTGTGCTGATTTTACGCATTATGGCTGAATTAACTGCGCAAGATGAAACCTTGCTAAAAGCCTTTGCCGACGTGCACGCTGTGCAAATTTGGACGCAAACCAAAGGCCCAGATACGATTAAACCTTTTTACCCGCAAGATAATGCCAGCCTGCCGTCCTTGAAGTACAGCTTGCCTGAGTTTGATTTAACCTACCCATTTAAGCCTAATGAGTTTACGCAAGTGAACCCACAAATCAATCAAGTGATGATACGCCGCGCAATGCAGTTGCTGGCCGCACAAGCGCATGAAAAAATTGCCGATTTCTTTTGCGGTATAGGCAATTTTACGCTACCGATTGCCCGTAGTGGCGCGCAGGTATTGGGGCTAGAGGGCTTGGCTAATTTGGTAGATAGAGCCAATGAAAGTGCCGTGTTGAATGGCGTGACTAACAGCCAGTTTGGCGTGGCAGATTTATTTAAAATGACCCCAGAAGCCTTAACGGCGTTAGGCCGCTTTGATAAATGGCTGGTAGACCCACCGCGCGATGGCGCCTTTGAGTTGATTAAATCCTTAGACGCAAGTAATAGCCCACAACGCATTGTTTACGTATCGTGTAACCCTGCCACCTTGGCGCGCGATGCCGGTGTGCTGGTGAATGAAAAAGGCTATGTGTTAAAAGCGGCGGGGGTGATTAATATGTTCTCACACACATCACATGTGGAGTCTATTGCTTGGTTTGAGTTGGCTTAGGTCAGTGATGAGGGTATTATTGATGTTAAGCAGCGTTATGTACACATTTTACAACCCGATGCTTTGAAAAATATTGTTAATCCACGGAAGTGTAATTAAACAAATCGGTGCTTAACACTCGGTTATTGATCAATGTTTAGGCCACGTATAGCTATGCAAAATTTCCTCACTGCTGCTGACCATAACCGCGATGTAAGCGGCATGCAATATATCTACCCTGTCGTTTCTCGACGTGCCGGTGGTGTTTCCATCGGTATTAATCTCAATATCAATAATGCTTGTAATTGGCGCTGTGTGTATTGCCAAGTGCCCAATCTGACACGCGGCACACCGCCGCCTATTGCGCTTGAGGTATTAGCGCGTGAATTAAGATCCTTTTTAAGTGATGCCCTGCATGGCGATTTTATGCAGCGTTATGTCGCTGAAGGTAATCAGCAACTCAAAGACATTGCCTTCTCTGGTAATGGTGAACCCACCTGTGCTAAAGAGTTTCCTGAGGTGCTGCGCTTGGTTGGAAAAGTGTTGCGTGAATTTAACTTGATCGGTGAGAATCAGCCTAAGCCCATTAAAGTGCGTTTGATTACTAATGGTAGCCAGATGGATAAGCCGGCAATATTAAACAGTATGCGCCATCTGGCGCAATGTAATGGTGAGGTATGGTTTAAGCTAGATGCGGGGACTCAAGCCGGTATAGCCCGTATTAATGATGTGTATCTAAAGCCACAAAGCCATCTACAGCGCCTGCAACACTGTGCTGAACTATGCCCCACTTTCATTCAAACCTGCATGTTTGCCATGGATGGTGTGCCGCCAGCAGAGGCGGATATTGCTGCTTATTTAGCGCTCATTAGTCAGGTTAAATCTGTAGTGCAAGGGGTGCATTTATACGGCTTGGCGCGACCATCTTACCAGCTCGAAGCGCCAAGATTAAGCCGTTTGTCGGCAGAGTGGCTTGAAGTAGTGGCCGAGCGTATGCGCCAACTAGGCTTTACTGTGCACGTTAGCGATTGATTTGTTGACTAGGGGTGTCAGCTAGAAAAGCAGCAATAGCACGCTTAAATGAGCCAATGCAGTTACCAATTCTGAATAGTTGTATAGTGTAAATAATTTTGTTGCATTTTCAATCTGCCACATTAAGTCAGTTAATAATCTAGTAAAATTAAACGCTATGAAAGTATTTAATGTGTTTTTCGCGATTGGTTTGGCTTGGCTACTGCTTGCGACGAGCTCTTGTCGCCGAGATGGCGTTAGTGCTCAGCTTAGTCGTGAAATTGTATTTGCAATCGGCCAAGCGCCGCTTAATTTAGACCCGCGTTATGCCACTGATGCAGCTTCGGAGCGCGTCAATCGATTGATCTATCAAAGCTTGGTCGATTTTGATTCGCAATCAAAGCCAACACCCAGTTTGGCCGGTTGGCGGGCAATTAGCCCCACAGCATTTCGTTTTACCCTCAATAAAAACCGCGCACCATTTCACTACCCAACAAAGCTTAGACAAGCCCCACTGACGGCTAATGATGTAAAAGCCACCTATGATTCTATTGCCTTATTACAGGACTCGCCGCATGCCGCAGAGTTCGACAATGTTAAAAATATCATAGTAACGGATGACAGTACCGTAGTGTTTCAGTTAAAACAGCCGGATAGTCATTTCCCCGCTAAATTAATTATCGGAATTTTGCCGGCAGAACTTATTGCCTTGCATCATGATTTTTCGCATGCCCCAGTCGGTAGCGGCCCGTTAAAGTTACTCTCTTGGCGCAATCAATTAAGTTTGCAGCGCGTTAGTGATGGTCAAACCATTAGCTTATTAGAGGTAAAAGATCCTACCGTGCGCGTGCTAAAACTGCTGCATGGTGAGGTGGATTTATTGCAAGCTGAATTGCCGCCTGAGTTGGTGAAATACCTGCAAACTAAACCTGAAGTGACGGTTAAAACCAATCGTGGGGCTAATTTTTCTTATCTTGGCTTGAATATGCAAGATCCTACCCTAAAAAATCTCAAGGTGCGTCAAGCAATTGCGTATGCTATCGACCGTGATGCCATTATTCAAAAAGTGATGGTGTTCAATACGCGTGCTGCCAGCGCAATATTGCCACCAGAGCATTATACCAATCAGCATAGCTTACCCATTTATGCATATCAACCAGCGCTAGCTAAGCAATTGTTGTTGGAGGCGGGGATTAAGCTACCGCTCAAGCTGGTCTACAAAACCTCTACCGATGCCCAACGCGTGCGCTTTGCCACTATTATGCAAGCGCAAATGCAAGCTGCGGGCATACAGCTTGAAATCCGCAGCCTAGATTGGGGTACATTTTTTGCCGACGTTAAACAGGGCAATTTTCAACTATATGGCCTGACTTGGGTGGGCATTAAAACGCCGGAGATTTATGGTAAGGCGCTTGGTTCGCAAAGCGTCCCGCCACATGGGTTTAATCGCGGTAGATACGCGGATGCCCAATTGGATCAGCTGCTAGCAGAAGAGGATTGGCCCTCCGCAACCGCACATATTCACCAGCAACTGCCTTATATTCCTTTATGGTATGAAGGGCAGTTTGCTGCAATGCGGCAAGAAATCAATAATTATTCGCCTAAAGCTGATGGTAATTGGGATGATTTAGCTACAATAAGCAGATATGCACATTGAAATTTCACTTCAGCAGCAAACCTTAAGCTTGTTCGACGATTTTGGCGAGCTTAAAGCTAAATACAGCATTTCTAGCGCAACTAATGGCGTTGGTTGCGAAAAAAATAGTGGCTGTACGCCAGTGGGTAGGCATATTGTGCGCGCTAAAATTGGTGCGTTAGCAGCGATAAACACTGTGTTTGTCGCACGCAGAGCAACGGGTGAGATTTGTACCACTGCATTAACGGCAGAATTTCCAAGCCGAGATTGGATATTAACGCGAATTTTATGGCTCAGCGGCACGGAGCTTGGTGTAAACCGCTTGGCTAATGTCGATACCATGCAGCGCTACATCTATATACACGGCTCGCCAGACAGTAGCAAAATGGGAGAAATTGGCTCACATGGCTGCATCCGCATGCGTAACGCTGATGTGGTTGCACTATTTGATTTGGTCGAGGTTGGAACGGCGGTTTTGATTCATAATGATTAAGCGCTTAATAGGCTTCTGCTTGGTTATTTTTGGCGTATTACTGCTGACTTTTCTGTTGATACATTTGGTGCCAGGTGACCCAGTAGAGGTCATGCTAGGGGAATCTGCCAGCATGGCAGACCGTGAAGTATTGCGAGCCGACTTAGGGCTAAATCAATCGATAGTATTTCAGTTTGGCAACTATTTAACTAAGCTTGCCCATGCTGATTTTGGGCAATCCATACACACTAAAACACCGATTATTGAACTACTTAAAACACGCTACCCCGCAACCTTAAAACTTGCCTTAGTGGCATTATTTATTGGGCTGAGTATTGGCCTGCCGCTCGGCATTTATGCTGCGCTAAAAGCGGGTCAGTGGCAAGATTTAGTCGTGACGTTAGTTTCGGTAAGACTGTCAGCCATGCCGGCTTTTTGGCTAGGCCCGATGCTCATGCTGATATTTGCCGTGTGGTTAGGCTGGTTACCGGTCAGTGGCATGGAATCAAATACTTCCATTGTGTTGCCAGCCTTAACGCTAGGCTTAGGCTTGAGCGCCATACTCACCCGCATGACCCGCACCAGTTTATTGGAGGTGTTGAACGATGACTATATACGCACGGCGCGCGCCAAGGGCATAACCGAGTCAAATGTTATTATTCGGCATGCGCTACGCGCAGCACTTTTACCTATCATTACTATTGTCGGCTTACAAATGGGCAGTTTATTGGCCGGCACGGTAATTACAGAAACAATTTTCAGCTGGGATGGTATTGGCCGCTTATTGGTTGAAAGTATTGAAAAACGCGATTACCCAGTGACGCAAGCTTGCGTTTTGCTGGTGGCATTGAGCTATGTGTTGGTTAATTTATTGACCGACATACTCTATCGATTAGCTGACCCGCGCGTCAAGTTTGCCCATTAACTATGATAAAAAAACTAGCATTTACCATTTTAGGATTTTGGCTGATTGCGGTGTTGGCAGGGCGATTGTTTCAGCTTAACCCCAACCAGATTGATTTGAACGCAATTTTAAGTTTGCCAGATAACGCTTATTTACTTGGGGCGGATGATCTAGGCCGCAGTATTTTAGCGAGGTTGTTACGTGGTGTGGAAGTCTCATTTTTAGTGGCCATCGTCGTGACGATAGTGACTATGCTGCTCGGTGTTGTTATCGGCCTGATCGCAGGGTTTTATGGTGGAAAAGTTGATCAAGCATTAATGCAAGTGACGGACATATTTTTGGCGTTCCCGGGTATTTTGCTCGCCATTGCCTTTGCCGCAGTGTTAGGCCCAGGGTTGGCCAATTTGATGATTGCCCTGTGTATTACTGGTTGGGTGAGCTATGCACGCTTAACCCGCGGGCAAACTTTGAGTTTACGTAATCGCCAACACGTGCAAGCAGCAGAGTCCCTAGGAGCAAGCGTACCACGCTTGATTATTAAGCATATTTTACCCTTATTAGCTTCCATTTTAGTGGTAGAAGCCACCTACAGCTTAGCTAGCGTGATGATTGCTGAGGCGAGTTTGTCATTTTTAGGTTTGGGCATTCAGGCGCCAAGTGCCTCATGGGGTGCGATGCTGCGTGATGGTGTAAGATATATGTTGGTTGCGCCACATTATGTGTTGGTCGTTGGCTTAAGTTTGATGAGTTTGATTTTAGCCATTACCCTCGGTGGTGATTACCTGCGTGATAAGTTGGACGTGAGAACGGAAAAAAATGACGGTCAAAAGCATTCTAAATATTCAGTAATTAAACAAAAGGTTAAAGGTAAAGCATGTCATTAGGTCCGATTATGTTGGATGTTGTTGGCACAGAACTCTGTGCTGAGGATATCCGCCGTTTACAGCACCCTTTAGTGGGCGGGGTAATTTTATTTAAGCGTAATTTCATTAATAATGCCCAGCTCAATGCGCTTACTGCTAGTATTCATGAGGTGCGCTACCCGCCTTTATTGATTGCGGTGGACCATGAAGGTGGCCGTGTACAGCGCTTTAGAGACGGCTTTACTAAAATCCCGCCCATGCGTGAATTTGGTAAAATTTGGGATAAAAATCCTAAAAAAGCCAAAGAATTAGCCGCCGAAGCCGGCTGGATTTTAGCAGCTGAATTGCGCGCGCATGGCGTAGATTTTAGTTTTACACCAGTGCTAGATATGGATTACGGTGATAGCTTGGTCATTGGTGACCGCGCGTTTCATTTAGAGGCTAAAGCCATTAATGATTTAGCTTTTGCTTTGATGCAAGGTCTTAAAAAAGGCGGCATGTCGGCGGTAGGTAAGCATTTTCCTGGTCATGGCTTTGTGGTGGCAGATTCGCACGTTAGCATGCCGGTAGATGATAGGGAATTTGACCAAATTGCCCAGCATGACATGCAACCCTTTAGAATGTTGATTGATGACGGCATACCAGCGATTATGCCTGCCCATGTGGTTTATCCTAAGGTGGATGATAAGCCGGCAGGCTTTTCAGCGCGTTGGCTACAAAAAATATTGCGTGAGCGCTTGGGCTTTAATGGCGTGATTTTTAGTGATGATTTAAGTATGGAAGCGGCAAGCGCCGGTGGCGATGTAACGACACGCGCCTTGGCCGCCTTACATGCAGGTTGTGATATGGTGTTGCTGTGCAACCAACCGGCGATGCAAGATGAACTGTTGGAAAATCTGCAGTGGAGCATCTCTGCACAAAGCATTGCACGACTGGCGCGTATGCATGGGCAAAAGCACCCGCCCAGCTTAGTTGCGCTACATGAAAGCGCCGAGTTTGTGCGCGCCGTACATCAAGTCACCCAAGTTGGTTTAATCGAAGGCGAGTTGTTTTCTTGAATTCACTTAAAATAATGTGCAATTTGTCACAATTTTTCACTTGAAACTTATTCAGTTAGTCGCTATCTTATGCTATGTCGTTTTTATTATTTAAAGGAATCAAATCATGTTTGACAACACCCCAGTATTAGGTCGCTCAGAATCAGCTCAGCAAGTGACTAATAAAGTGCTACGCAATACCTACGCTTTGTTAGGGCTGACCCTTATTCCAACAGTCATTGGCGCGTTGATTGGTATGAGTATGAACTTTGCTTTTGCCGCACAACATCCATTTATTTTTACTATCGGTGCCATGGCTGTTTTGTATGGTATGTTCGCGGCTATTGCGGCTAACCGTAATAGCAGTATCGGTGTGGTGTTATTGTTAGGCCTAACCTTTATATTGGGCTTAATGTTAGGCCCAATTTTGCAACATGCCTTGCATTTGCGTAATGGTACACAAATTGTCGGCTTAGCTGCTGGTGGTACTGGCATCATCTTTTTAACTTTAGCCGGCATTGCAACAACCACTAAAAAAGATTTTAGCTTCATGGGTAAATTCTTATTGGTCGGTATTATTCTGCTGATCGTGGCGTCTTTAGCTAATATTTTCTTGCAAATTCCAGCCATGACCTTAGCCTTGTCAGCAATAGGCGTAATTCTGTTTTCAGGCTTTATTTTGTATGATGTTAGCCGCATTGTGAACGGTGGTGAAACTAACTATGTGATGGCAACATTAGGTCTTTACATGAGTATCTATAACTTGTTTACCAGCTTATTGCAGTTATTGACGGGCTTGATGGGTGGTAATGACTAGGTTGAATTAATTATTAAAATAATGAAATGACGAAGGGCTGAAATAAATTCCAGCCCTTTTTCTTTGTGAATGACTGCTTGCAAGTAGCGCGATTAATATACCGTTAGACTGTTATGGACCAAGACTGCCATAGCGCTAATAAAGAACTTCATTTATTAGATACTAAATGAAAGAAACATTTAAATAGGTTCCAAGCAACAATGCAGTTAAACAAAAGCATTCAATCAATATTTTAGCTATTTTAATCATGCTGCTCACCTAAGAAAATGATTAAACATGGTATTGATGTCTTTTATGACATGATTAAGATGCTTATATGACGACTTATGCTCGAAGGGTTTAACTAAGTGTAACCTTCCCAGAAAGGCGCCACATTTATGCGCCAGCCAATAATTGAGCCTAAATAAAAATGAGGTCTAGACATCGTAGTTAATAATGAGCGGGGCGTGATCACTAAACCTTTCATCCTTATAGACGCTTGCAGCGTTAGCTTTAGCGGCAATGAGTGGCGTGGCTATTTGATAGTCGATACGCCAACCTACGTTCTTGGCCCACGCCTGACCGCGATTACTCCACCAGGTGTAGCATGCATCAGTGGTGTCTGGATGTAATTTTCTATAGACATCGACCCAGCCTACTTGGTCAAATAGCACGGTTAACCAAGTGCGTTCTTCAGGTAAAAAGCCAGAGTTTTTCTTGTTGCCCTTATAGTTTTTCAGGTCAGCTTCTTTGTGCGCGATATTCCAGTCGCCACAAATGACCACTTCACGACCACTGGCAATCAGCGCTTGCAAATGCAGCATAAAGCGCGTCATTACACTAAACTTGAACGCTTGCCGCTCTTCTCCGCTAGAGCCAGAAGGTAAGTACAGCGAAATGACGCTTAAATTATCAAATCGACATTCAATGTAGCGACCTTCGCTATCAATGTCGGCTACCCCATCATTGTTGCTTGCTAAGCCTTCAATAACCGCATCTGGCTTCTGCTTTGAATAAATACCTACGCCGCTGTAACCCTTTTTCTCGGCATAATGAAAATGGCCATAATAGCCCGCTGGGCTAAGCATTTCTGCGGTCATGTCGGCAGCCTGCGCCTTAATTTCTTGCATACAAACAATATCGGCATCTTGTTTATTTAGCCAGGCTTGCACACCTTTATTTGTAGCAGAGCGTATGCCGTTTAGGTTTAGCGATATAATCTTCAAAACTGATTCCTTAAATTTATACGATTTAATTGATACCATGACACCAAAGAATACAAAAGCAGCGCATTCAGATCAGGTTAGCCTAGAGTTTATCGCATTTGCGGTTCAAAAGGAGGTGTTACGTTTTGGCGAATTCCAAACCAAAGCGGGCCGTGTCAGCCCTTATTTCTTTAACGCCGGTTTATTTAATGACGGGGTGAGCTTGATGAAGCTTGGCGAATTCTATGCCGCCGCCATCACGAATTCAGGCATTGAGTTTGATATGCTATTTGGTCCGGCTTATAAAGGTATTACTTTGGCGGCCAGCATAGCAATTGCGTTTGCTAAAACAGGCCGCAATGTACCGTATGCCTATAACCGCAAAGAGGCGAAAGATCATGGTGAAAGGGGCTTGATTGTCGGTAGCCCATTAACCGGCCGCGTACTTATTATTGATGATGTCATTTCTGCAGGCACGTCCGTTAGAGAGTCGGCGGCGCTTATTGCTGCTAATGGCGCCAGTGCTTGCGGTGTAGCGATTGCGATTGATAGGCAGGAGAAAGGCTTGGGTGAACTGTCGGCCGTACAAGAAGTTATCAAGAACAACCAATTGCCAGTTTGTGCGATTGCAACCCTAAGCGATTTAATGAATTATTTACACACTCAACAAGATATGGCGAAAAATTTGGTGGCTGTTAGCACATATCGCCAACGGTACGGTGTCAATTAGCAGTTAAAAAGGTGGTGTTGGGACGATGGAGGTTTTGCAGTACATTAATAGCATCGGCGGTAACGCTCAGCATGCGTTACCGCAGCTAGTCTTGTTTGTGCTGGCATACGGCCATTTTGACTGCTGTTCTTTTCACGCTATGCAGACAGTGCCGGCATAGCGTGAAGTGGAAAGGCGACAAAGGCGTTACGCACTATGGCGATAGCGTTCCCGCGCAATATGCAAATCGTGAAAGTTGGGAAATGAGTAAACAAGGCATTACACTAAAACGTAATAAGCCGATGAATGTGCAAGATCAAGCAATTGAGGCGGCTAAGCTGGCGCAAGATAAGAAAAGATAAAGCGCCTTGTAGGCGCCTTTGGCAGCGCCAATGAAATTGATTTGGCGCGTGGCCGCAACTTGCAACTTGACCTAGATGAGATTGAAAGTTTACAGCTACAAACCAAAAATAATTTAAAGAAGCAGGCTGAAAATCAAAGCCACGCAAATAGCTATATTAAGAAGAATAAACCCATCCCAGCGGACCTAAGTGCGGAAATTAAAAACAATCAAGCTGAAGTTGCAAAGCAAGAACTACAAATCAATGCGCGTAAAGAGACCTTGGAAAAGACCCGTAGCCATTTTAAGGAGGACAAAATTCGCTTCAATGTGCTTAAAAACAAGGCGAACCAAGTGAACACCTTAGCTGAAACACCATCAAGCACTAAGCCGTAAGTTTCTTCTTCAGTATGTCGTTGACTTGTGCTGGGTTGGCTTTACCTTTTGAGGCTTTCATGGCTTGACCAACTAGGGCATTAAAGGCTTTTTCTTTACCAGCTTTAAATTCTTCCACCATCGCCGCATTAGCCGCGAGGACTTCATCAATAATGGCTTCAATTGCAACGCTATCAGATTCTTGTTTTAGCCCTTTTGCCACAATAATACTATCTACATCGCCTTCAGCGCACCACATTGCCTCAAATACTTGTTTGGCCGCATTGTTCGAAATTGTCCCATCGGCAATGCGTTTTAATAGTTGCGCAAGTTGTTGTGCGCTGATAGGCGAAGCATTGATATTTTTATCTTCGGTATTTAATTTAGCCGAGATGCTTCCCATCACCCAGTTAGCCACTTGCTTAGGCCCGGCACCAGCATTGACTGTAGCCACAAAATAATCGGCTAAGTCACGTGAGGTGGTTAGGGCGTTAGCATCGTAACTTGATAAGCCATACTGCACTTCTAGGCGTGCCTTCATGGCTTCTGGCAGTTCTGGCATAGCAGCACTGATTCGCGCTTTGTCCGCCTCAGTAATGATTAAAGGCAATAAATCTGGATCTGGAAAATAGCGGTAGTCATTAGCCTCTTCTTTGCTCCGCATGGCACGTGTTTCGCCGGTATCTGGGTTAAATAGAACGGTGGCCTGTTGAATTTTACCGCCATCTTCTAGCGTTTCAATTTGCCAGCGGGTTTCGTATTCGATGGCTTGCGTCATGAATTTGAATGAGTTGAGATTTTTAATTTCTCGGCGTGTGCCTAGTGCTTCTGAACCTTTAGGGCGCACCGACACGTTGACATCGCATCGAAAACTGCCTTCTTGCATGTTGCCGTCGCAAATACCTATCCATTGTACGAGCTCATGTAGTTTTTTTGCGTAAGCCACGGCCTCGGCGGCAGAACGCATATCAGGCTCGGTGACGATTTCAAGCAATGGCGTACCCGCTCGATTAAGGTCTATGCCGCTCATGCCTTCAACGGCGCCATGTACAGATTTACCCGCATCTTCTTCTAAATGCGCACGCGTAATGTTGACTACTTTTTCATAAGCCGCGAGTTTGCCTTGTGCGGGCACTTGTATGCTCACCGCACCCTTACCGACCACAGGGAGTTCAAATTGACTAATTTGGTAGCCTTTGGGTAAGTCTGGATAGAAATAATTTTTACGGGCAAATACTGAGCGTGGCGCAATTTCAGCATTAATCGCTAGACCAAATTTAATGGCACAATGTACGGCTTGCTTGTTGAGTACTGGCAATACGCCAGGCAAGGCAAGGCTCACCTCACAAGCTTGGGTGTTAGGCTCTGCACCATACCTGACTGAAGCGCCTGAAAAAATCTTAGTATTTGTTTGCAGTTGGGTGTGCGTTTCTAACCCAATAACGACTTCCCATTCCATTATGTTATTCCTTCAGGCATATTCAAATTTGGTGCTTGCGTATGCCAATCTGTCACTTGTTGATATTGGTGCGCTACGTTCAGCATGCGTGCTTCATCAAAATAATTACCGATAATTTGCAAGCCTACCGGCAATGTTTTGCCATCAACACTTTGAGAAAAACCGGCCGGTACACTCATGCCTGGTAAGCCTGCCAAATTGGTTGAGATGGTATAAATATCTTGTAAATACATGGCAACAGGATCATCTACTTTTTCACCGGCTTTAAAGGCGGTTGATGGTGCGGCTGGACCCATAATCACATCACATTGTTTAAATGCTTCAACAAAGTCTTGGGCAATTAAACGGCGAATTTGTTGTGCTTTTAAATAGTAGGCGTCGTAATAGCCGGCACTTAAGACATAAGTACCAATTAGGATTCGGCGTTTAACTTCAGCACCAAAGCCTTCAGCACGGCTCTTGCAATACATGTCCATTAAATCGGTATATTCGGCAGCTCGGTGACCATAGCGAACGCCGTCATAGCGCGATAAATTACTAGAAGCTTCTGCGGGTGCTAATACGTAGTACACGGGAATGGATAAGCCGGTATTGGGTAGTGATATTTCTATAATTTCAGCGCCGAGTTTTTTGTATTCGGCAATGGCGTTTTCAATGACTTTACCCACGTCGGCATCTAGGCCTTCGGCAAAAAATTCTTTAGGTAAGCCAATTCTTAGGCCACGCAGTGGCTGATGCAAAGCACTGCTGTAATCTTCTTTTTCGCGATTTAAGCTAGTAGAATCGCGTTCATCAAAACCTGCCATGACATTCATCATTAAAGCGCAGTCTTCAGCGCTTTTGGCCATCGGTCCGGCTTGGTCTAGTGAGGAAGCAAAAGCAATCATGCCAAAACGAGAAACCACGCCGTAAGTTGGTTTTAAGCCAGTAAATCCGCATAATGAAGCGGGTTGACGAATGGAGCCGCCAGTATCCGTACCCGTTGCCGCCGCACAAAGTCGTGCTGCCACTGCCGCAGCGCTGCCGCCACTACTACCACCAGGCACACGGTCAAAACTCCAGGGATTTTTTACGCCGCCAAAGTAGCTGGTTTCATTGGATGAGCCCATCGCAAATTCATCCATATTGGTTTTGCCCAAATTGACTGCGCCGGCAGCATCGAAGAGCGTAATGACGTGGGCGTCATAAGGCGCGATGAAATTGGCCAGCATTTTAGAGCCGCAAGTGGTCTGCCAGCCTTTGGCACAAAAAATATCTTTTTGTGCAATCGGTATGCCAGTGAGTGGCGCTGCGTTGCCTGCGGCAATGCGAGCATCAGCGGCTTTTGCTTGCGCCAGCGTTTTACCTTCATCTAAAGCAATATAGGCGTTGATGCTGGGGTTGTATTGTTGGATACGATGCAAAAACATTTGCGTGAGTTCAACGCTAGAAATTTTTTTGCTTTGGAGCAGGTCTCCAAATTGCTTTAAACTAAGGTTGGTTAAGTGGCTATTCGACATAATTATTCGATTACTTTAGGAACAAGATAGAGGCCGTCTGCGATTGCCTGTTGCGTGGAGTGATTACCGAGTAAGGGCGCATTTTTTTGAAATTCGTCGCGCTGATTGGTTTTAGTCACCACGTCATCACGCAAACGCTGGCTTAATTCTTGCGAGTGCGACATGGGGACGATGCCGGTAGTGTCGACCGCCTGCATTTGTTCTATCAAGCCCAAAATGCCAGTCAGCTTAATGAGTGTGGCATTAACGTCGGTATCACTAATCTCAATGCGCGCTAGATGTGCGACTTTTTTAATATCTTCAATGCTTAATGCCATGCTTCAATGATCCGAAATTTAAATGGAGCGACCGATAGCCGAACCTTAGTTTATGGTTTTGTTTTGCAGTGTGTAACTTTTGCCTTGCTTTGCGCCCCATTGTTTATAGTGGTTTATTTGCAATTAAGTTTAAATCACATCTTAATTTTCAATGAGATATGCGGTATTATACCTTGATTTTACGAGCGCCTTAATGACGCTTGCTTTTTTACTTGGCGCATTCAGTCGCCATCTTGCATCAAATGACAGGAAAAACACAATGTTCGGTTCTTTAAGTAGTTATTTCTCAAACGATCTTGCCATTGACTTGGGTACAGCCAATACCCTTATTTATGCGCGTGGAAAAGGGATTGTTTTAGACGAGCCATCAGTCGTTGCCATTCGCCTAGAAGGCGGCCCCGGCGGCAAAAAGATTCTATTAGCGGTCGGCACTGAAGCTAAAGGCATGCTCGGTCGTGCCCCAGCCAATATTCAAGCGATTCGCCCAATGAAAGACGGCGTGATTGCAGACTTTACGATTACTGAGCAGATGCTTAAATACTTTATCCGTCGCGTGCATGATGCGCGCTGGTTTTCTCCTAGCCCGCGCATCATTATTTGCGTACCGGTAGGCTCTACTCAGGTTGAGCGACGTGCCATTAAAGAATCGGCTGAACGCGCCGGCGCTAAACAAGTATTTTTAATTGAAGAGCCAATGGCGGCTGCGATTGGGGCCGGCATGCCGATTTCTGAAGCAACGGGTTCTATGGTAGTCGATATTGGTGGAGGTACCACCGAAGTGGGCGTTATTTCACTGGGTGGTATTGTTTACGCAAAATCAGAGCGCGTCGGTGGCGACAAATTTGACCAAGCGATTATTGATTACATTCGCCGCAATTACGGCATGCAAATTTCTGAGCCTACGGCTGAAGCGATTAAGAAAAAAATTGGCTCTGCATTCCCAGGTTCTACGGTATTGGAAATGGAAGTCACTGGTCGCAACCTTGCAGAAGGCTTGCCGCGCAAATTTACCATCTCAAGTAACGAAATATTAGAGGCCTTAACTGAGCCGCTCAATGCAATTGTCGGGGCAGTAAAATCTGCCCTTGAACAAACGCCACCTGAGTTGGGTGCCGACATTGCTGAAAAAGGCATGGTCCTCACTGGTGGGGGTGCATTGTTACGTGATATAGACCGGTTATTGGTGGAGGAAACTGGCTTGCCAGTCATCGTTGCAGAAGATCCGCTGACCTGCGTAGCACGTGGTTGCGGACGCGCATTAGACGAGATGGATAAATTGGGTAATATATTCGTTTACGAATAGGCGGCGCTTAAATTTCGCTAGATTTTAGGGGAAATTTTAAGTGTAAGGGTAGTTCAATTTAGGCCGTGTATGCGGCCTAAATTTCTTGATAAACGCTTAAGTCAAATGCACTATTGGGCTGTAGATTACCATTTAAAATCTATATTTTATGCAATAAAACTTCAGGGTATCTTTGATCAATCACAGATATTGAGCCTAGCTTAACTAATGGCACGCCGTTTTAATAACAGAATTGAGCAGCAAGCCCCGGCATTTTTTGTGCGTGGCCCTAGTGCATTTGCACGCCTAGCTTTTTTCTCCGCCTTATCGCTAGTCTTGATGGTAGCTGACTCGCGTTTGCAATATTTGACTAGTGTGCGCCAAAGCTTGCAAACGCTATTGCATCCGCTACAGCTCTTAGCAAACACGCCATCACAACTTTATCGTGACGCGGGGGAGTATTTTTCAGCGCATGATTACCTGTTAAAAGAAAATCGCCAGCTAAAGCAGTCCGTGCTCAAGCAAGATATCGAGCTACAAAAACTCAACACCCTTGCGCTAGAAAATGAGCATCTTCGCCAGTTGCTACAGGCCAATAAAAGCATGGCGAGAAGTAGCGTGGCGGCAGAAATTATGCATGTAGGGCGAGATCTATTCAGCAGAAAAGTGATGATCAATCGTGGAGAAACGCACAAAATTAATGCGGGTGAAGCGGTGGTAGATGCCGCGGGCGTGATTGGTCAAGTAACGCGCACTTATCCATTAAGCAGTGAAGTGACGCTTATTACGGATAAGTCTTTGGCTATTCCGATACAAATAGAGCGCAACGGTTTACGTGCCATTGCTTTTGGACATGGGCGTGATAGCACCTTAGATTTGCCTTATTTGCCAGCAAATGTCGATATCAAACGCGGCGATCGATTGGTTACTTCTGGTATTGATGGTGTTTATCCTACAGGTCTTGCTGTTGCCACTGTTTCACAAATTGTGGTTACCCCGGACTCACCTTTCGCACGTATCGTTTGCATCCCTACTGGTGGCGTGGAAAACCATAGGCAAGTGCTTGTGGTTAGCATTCCCCATCTAGCGGAGTTAGCTGAAAGCCAGTCTGTTACACAGCAAGAGTCAAAATCAACAGATACTAAATCAGCAGTAAAAATACTGCCGGTAAAAGTTCAGAAAAAGCCAACAGCAGCGCTGTCAGGTAATGCGGGTAAACGCCATGCAGCCGAATAAGCTTCAATCTATTTATCTCTCGATCGCCTTGGCTTTTATTTGCTTACTCTTGCCATGGTCAGGATTTTCATTAACCGTGCGTCCTGATTTCATGTTGCTCGTCATCATATTTTGGCTGATTCGTGCGCCTAATCTATGTAATGTAGGAACGGCATGGTTTGTTGGTTTGCTGGTAGATTTAGCAACAGGGGGTATTTTTGGTCAATATGCCTTGGCGTACACGGTTACCGCTTTTTTTTCGACAAGTTACCAAAGACGCTTAGTGCTATATAGCGAGATACAGCAATTATTTTATGTGGGTTTACTCTTAATCATTTCGCAAATAATCTTGCTCATCATTAAAACCTTTTCGGGTGGGCAATTTATAGGCTGGATATACTTTTTACCCAGTATTACTGGCGTTTTGTTATGGTTTTTGGCGGTCTTGTTTGGTTTAGATATTGGTGCGCGTGCGCGTGATGATTAATCGCGCTTTTTATCAAAATGGTGCACCTAAAGTCATCCTGCTTGGTATTTAAGTATGCGTCCTGAACTTAAAAATTTCCAGCATGAGCAGCATTACTTTAGGCTGAGATTAAGCTTTACGGGCTTTGTTGTGTTGGGTCTGTTTAGCGTATTAGCTTTTCGATTTTCCTACTTGCAAATTAAACAATACGTGCACTATCAAACGCTGGCGGAAAATAATCGCATTTCACTGGTCCCCGTTGTGGCTAATCGCGGGCTAATACTGGATAAAAATGGGGTCGTCTTAGCGCACAATTTTTTTGTCTATACCTTAGAAATTACCCCAGCAAAAGTTGACGATCTTGAAGCTACCATTGCCAAGGTTAGTAAACTAGTTGAAATTAGTAAGCTCGATAGAAAGCGCTTTAATAAGTTGCGTGGTGAAAGCCGTAACTTTGAAAGCATCCCCATCCGTACGCATCTTAACGAAATTGAAGCGGCCAGCTTTGCCGTTAATCATTACCGTTTTCCGGGCGTGGAAATAAGGTCTAGATTATTTAGACATTACCCTTTAGGCAAGCTAGGCGCGCATATGGTGGGTTACATTGGACGCATCAATGACAATGATTTACTTAACCTTGAAAAAGCGGGCGATTTGTCTAATTACAAGGGTTCAGACCATGTCGGGAAAAGTGGCGTTGAGCAGTTTTATGAACGCCAATTACACGGCACTACAGGCTTTCAACAGGTGGAAGTTGATGCCGATGGTAGTGCAGTTCGCGTGATCAGTAGCACCCCACCGGTGCCTGGTAGCAATCTTACCTTATCGATAGACAGTAAATTACAAGAAATTGCTGAGACCGCTTTCGGTGATAGGCGTGGCGCACTTGTCGCCATTAATCCTAAAACGGGTGAAGTATTAAGTTACGTCAGCCAACCTACCTTTGATCCAAATTTGTTTGTGGATGGCATTGATGTGGATAACTGGAAATCACTCAATGATTCACTAGACAAGCCCTTAGTGAATCGCCCGGTGCGTGGTATTTATCCACCCGGCTCTACTTTTAAACCATTTGTTGCTATGGCGGGGCTAGAAAATGGTAGGCGTACGCCACCATTTTCGATTCATGATCCAGGTTACTTTACTTTAGGCAATAGTAGTCATCACTATCGAGATTGGAAGCCTGGTGGTCATGGCTCCGTGGATATGCAGCGGGCTATTACCGTTTCATGTGACACTTTTTTTTACGGCTTGGCACTCGATCTGGGTGTGGAAAAATTAACTGGATTTGTCCGCAATTTTGGCTTTGGTGAGAAGTCTGGGGTCGATATTCAAGGTGAAAATGGCGGACTGTTGCCGACCCCAGAGTGGAAAATGCGCCGTTACAAGCAGCCTTGGTATCAAGGTGAAACGGTGATTATCGGTATTGGGCAGGGATATACCTTGGTCACGCCATTTCAATTGGCGCAAGCCACGGCGACACTAGCCAATAATGGCGTTGCGATGAAACCACACTTAGTGATGAGAATTCAAGAGGCGATTACCGGAGAAAGCCGGCGCATTGCACCAATAGTGAAAAATAAAATAGCGCTCAAGCCAGAAAATATCGCCATAGTGAGGCAGGGCATGATAGATGTCACATTACCAGGGGGAACGGCTGCAAGCGTGGGGGCAAATGCGGCTTATAGTATTGCCGCAAAAACAGGGACAGCCCAAGTGATTGGGATTAAACAGAATGCAAAATACGATATTAGTAGTATCAATGAACGGCATCGTGATCATGCGCTATTTATTGCTTACGCACCGGCAGACAACCCAAGCATTGCGCTAGCGGTTATTGTTGAAAATGGCGGTCATGGCGGTTCGGCTGCGGGACCGATTGCTAGAAAGGTGATGGATTATTATCTATTGGGTCAATCGCCTGCTACTGAACCGACAAAAGAGACTAAGAGCCCTCCGGTCGTGCATGCCGGACAAAACATAAAGACGCTACAAGCGGCGCCTGAAGAGGAATTGCATGATTAGTCAATTATTAGAGAAATTTATTAAACACATCGATTCATTTTTAATGACGTGTTTATTTTTCGCCTTGATGACAGGTCTATTTGTGCTGTATAGCGCATCTGGGCAAGATATTTCACGGGTTTATGCGCAAGGCGTTAACATTATTGTAGCCTTAAGTTTTATGTGGGTAGCGGCCAATATTGCGCCACATCAACTAGAGCGCATTGCCCTGCCGATTTATGTATTAGCCGTTTTTCTCTTAATCGCTGTGGAATTGTTTGGTTCCATTAGCCACGGTGCGCAGCGTTGGCTTAATTTAGGCTTCACTAAAATACAGCCTTCTGAAGTGATGCGTATTGCTATGCCAATGATGCTTGCTTGGTATTTCTCTAAACAGGAAAGTAAGCCCATGATGCGAAACTTTGTGATCGCTGGCTTATTTTTATTTGTACCGGTTGCTTTAATTATGAAACAACCTGATTTAGGGACCTCATTACTGATCACGGCTTCTGGATTTTATGTATTATTTTTAGCCGGCTTAAGCTGGCGCTTGTTGGTTGGTGGTGTGGTGCTATTTGGAGCATCTATGCCAATACTATGGTCTATGATGCACGATTATCAGCGTCGTCGTATTGAGATTTTATTTGATCCTAGCCAAGATCCACTGGGTTCTGGCTACCATACCATACAAGCCATTATTGCCATTGGCTCTGGTGGCGCAGTTGGTAAGGGGTGGTTAAATGGCACGCAAGCACAATTAGACTTTATTCCTGAGCGTACGACGGATTTTATTTTTGCGGTGTTTAGCGAGGAATTTGGACTATTGGGCGATTTACTGCTACTTGGGCTTTTTACCTTAATTATTTTTCGTGGCCTAGTCATTGCTGCACAGGCGCAAAGTACCTTTGGTCGATTGTTGGCCGGTAGCATCTCGCTCACCTTTTTCACCTATGCCTTTGTCAACATGGGCATGGTCAGCGGCATTTTGCCTGTTGTCGGCGTGCCATTGCCCTTGATAAGCTATGGCGGCACCTCTATGGTAATGCTATGTTTAAGTTTGGGTATTTTGATGAGCATACAAACCCATAAAAAGCTGGTAGCCACTTAATGACAAATTTACCAATGATGGCGATGAAAAAAATAGCGCTAATTATTAGCATCAGCTTGTTGGCGGCTTGTGCGGGAAATTCTTTTTACACGCCTGCTGTCAAAGTACCCCCCGCAAGTAGTAGCTCAACACCATCAAGCAAAGACGGCGTTGGCACAAAACCGGGGGCGGGCGGCTATTATTTAGATGATGGTCCTGGCGAAAGTTCCCCCGCTAATATTGATAGCATCCCCAATGCCATATTAAAAACAGAGCAACCCTCTACCCGCGCCAACAAACCCTATATGGCCTTAGGTCAGCAATATACGCCCATGACTAGCTATGCCCCCTACAAAAAACAGGGGGTGGCTTCTTGGTATGGCAAGCGCTATCACGGCAAAAAAACCTCGATTGGTGAAATCTATAACATGTATGCTATGTCTGCCGCGCACACAACATTGCCCATTCCAAGTTATGCTAAGGTGACAAACCCAGCTAATGGTCGATTTGTCATCGTACGCATCAACGACAGAGGCCCGTTCAAGGGAGGGCGTTTGATTGACTTGTCCTACGTGGCCGCTTACCAATTGCGTTTAGTTGATACTGGTAGTGGCTTGGTTGAGGTGGAGACCATAGACACCAGCGCCGAAGCGATGCGGGCAGCGGCATTGTTGGCTAATGCGACTCAGGAGAATGTAGCGCCAGTCGTTCAAGCTCTGCCGACTGAGCTAGCAACGACTGCCACGCCCGCGAAAACAACTACTGCCCTTTCAGCAACGGCTATTGAGGCCGCAGGCACGCCGTATTATTTACAAGTGGGTGCTTTTAAAAATAAAATTTATGGCGATATTTTACAGAAAAGAATTCAAGATTTAGGTGTCGTTGAAAATGTAAGCGTTGCTAACGTGTATAATAACGGCTTATACCGCGTAAAGCTTGGGCCTTATGCAAGCAAAGAGGAGGCCGAAAGCTCAGCCGCTAAAATTCGCAGTCAATTAGGCGTGACGGCACTCGTTACTAATCATTAAATCACACTCGACACCACTCACCATGCAAAGAATTATTCATCGCTTATTGAAAAGCACTCCATTTACCTATATTTTAAGCCTAACAGCGCTTCTGCTGACACCACTAGCACAAGCCGATAGCGCGCAAATTGCGCCACCACCTAACTTAGCGGTAAATGCATATTTGCTTAAAGACTACAACAGCGGCCATGTCATCGCATCGCAAAATAGCAGCATGCGTATTGAGCCTGCGTCACTGACTAAAATTATGACCGCTTATTTAAGCTTTAAGGCGCTCAAGAATAAGCATTTATCGCTCACGCAAACATTCACGGTGAGCGAGATTGCTTGGAAAATAGAAGGTTCTAAAATGTTTATTGAGCCCAATCGCCCTGTGACTGTAGACGAGCTGTTACACGGCATGATTATTCAATCAGGCAACGATGCTTCTATTGCTTTGGCTGAAGGTATTGCAAGTACTGAAGCGCAATTTGCAGAAATGATGAATAAAGAAGCGCAGCGTTTGGGCATGAAAAATACCCATTATATGAACGCAACAGGTCTGCCAGATACACAGCATTACACGACGGCAGATGATTTGGCGATACTGGCCACGGCTTTAATTCATGACTTTCCAGAGCAGTATCAGCGTTTATACTCTATCAAAGAATATACCTATAACAAAATTACCCAACCCAATCGCAATCGTTTGTTATGGCTAGATCCTAATGTGGATGGCATGAAAACAGGCCATACCGAATCCGCAGGCTACTGCTTAATTTCATCCGCAAAACGTGATGGTATTCGCCGTATTTCTGTGGTATTAGGGGCGGCAACCGATGCGGCCCGTGCTACGGAAAGCCAGAAATTACTCAATTACGGATTTCAATTTTTTGATTCAAAGTTAGTGTATAAGCAAGGGCAAAGTATCAATCAGGTTAAAGTGTGGAAAGGCAGTGAAAATCAGGTGGAAATCACGGTAGCCGATGATTTATTCTTAACAGTACCTAAAGGCGATTATGCTAATATAAAAGCCGTAATGGCGAGTCAGCAACCCTTAATTGCGCCCATCCAAAAAGGGCAAGTGATAGGCCGTATCAAATTCAGTTTAAATGGTAAAGTCATCGAAGAACGCAATTTGGTTGCCGCAAAAACTATCACTGGAGCAGGCATTTTAGGGCGTGCCTGGGACTCCATTAAATTACTCTTACAATAAGTAGTAACTAAATCATGGCCGATATAAAACTGGATTTAAATGCGCATAAGGCGGAACCCTTAATCGATTTTCCTTGTGACTTTCCTATAAAAGTCATGGGTGAAACGCAAGATAGCTTTGCGCAAACAGTCATTGACCTCATCCAAGCGATAGAACCGACTTTCAATGCCGCTAACATTGAAATGCGCACCAGTTCCGGGGGTAAGTACATTAGCCTGACGTGCACGGTACGGGTAAATTCTCAGGTGCAGTTGGATGCTATTTACCGTAGCATTAGCGCACACCCACTCGTTAAATATTCGCTATAAGTGACATGCCGCCGCCTATAAAAATCAGGCACTTAGGACTGACTGGTTTTGAAGAAACTTGGCATGCCATGCAGCAGTTTACCGCGAGTCGCTCTGCAGAAACTGCTGATGAGTTATGGCTCACAGAACATGCTCCGGTTTATACCTTAGGCCTAAATCGCAAGCATGTCCGCATACCAAACCATACGGATATCCCTTTAGTATTGACTGATCGGGGTGGAAAAATCACCTACCATGGCCCTGGTCAACTCATCTTATATGTGCTGCTCGACCTTAACCGTCATCAGCTTAATGTGCGCACACTAGTGACGATGTTAGAAAATTCCGTCATTAAATTTCTGGCAGAATATGGGGTGCATGCGATGGCGAAAGCGAACGCGCCTGGGGTCTATGTCGATGACGCAAAAATTGCTGCCCTCGGGCTACGCATTAAAAATAATTACTGCTATCATGGGCTAAGTCTTAATATAAATATGGACTTAAAGCCATTCGAAACAATCGATCCGTGTGGCTATGTTGGCCTTAAAGTAACACAAACCAAAGATCTAAGTATTGAGAGTCATGTTCAAAAGGCCGGTGAGCAATTGATAAAAATACTCCTCGCGCAATTAACAGACGGACAACAGCATGACTGAAATAAATACCTCAAACCGTAAAGTAGCTGGCGTAAAAGAGCGGGATGCTGCTAAAACATCGCGCATTCCTATCAAAATTATTCCACAAGCCATGCAGCGTAAACCGGAGTGGATTCGCATGAAAGTGCCGGATTCAGCGCGTTATCAAGAAATAAAAAAAATATTGCGTGATAACAAGTTGCATACCGTCTGTGAAGAGGCGAGTTGCCCCAATATAGGCGAGTGCTTTAGTGGTGGCACTGCCACTTTTATGATTTTGGGCGACATCTGTACCCGCCGTTGCCCATTTTGTGATGTATCGCATGGCAAACCATTGCCACCGGATGTGAATGAGCCTGAGAACTTAGCGCGCACTATCGCGCAAATGAAGCTGAAGTATGTGGTCATTACCTCGGTGGATCGCGACGATTTAAAAGACGGTGGCGCACAACATTTTGTCGATTGCATACATGCCGTACGCGCACATTCCCCTAACATTAAAATTGAAATTCTAGTGCCAGATTTTCGTGGTCGTTTGGCGCTTGCCATGCAAATTTTGAGTCAAGCGCCGCCAGATGTGATGAACCATAACTTAGAAACTGTGCCGCGCCTGTATAAGCAAGCACGACCAGGTTCAGATTATCAAAACTCGCTGACATTATTGAAAACATTCGGCGAGCAATATCCCAATGTGCCAACAAAATCTGGTTTGATGCTCGGTTTAGGTGAAACCGATGACGAGATTTTAGCGGTCATGCAGGACTTGCGCGCGCATCATGTGAGTATGCTGACACTAGGTCAATATCTACAACCCAGCGTACATCACTTTCCAGTCATGCGTTATGTTGAACCGGCTGTTTTTGAGCAACTCAAACAAAAAGCTGAGGCTATGGGCTTTAATAATACTGCCAGCGGCCCCATGGTAAGAAGTAGTTACCATGCTGATGTACAGGCACAATTAAAATAACATTCCTTCCTTTTGAAAAAGGGCGGGGGTTTAAAGACATATCATTAAAAGAGAGTCTATGGTTCCACACTTAACCACTGCCTTAAACGGACCGCTACTTAGTCTAGAAAAAAGCATGCTAGAGGCCATGCCAAGAATAGAACATTGGTTTCGTTGCCAGTGGCTAGAATACGCGTCGCCATTTTATGCCAGTGTTGATTTGCGTAATTCAGGCTTTAAGTTGGCGCCAGTAGATACTAATTTATTCCCTGGCGGCTTTAATAATCTTAACCGAGAATTTTTGCCATTAAGCGTGCAAGCGGCCATGATTGCGGTTGAAAAGATATGTCCTGAAGCGCATCGTTTACTGATTATTCCTGAAAATCATACGCGCAATACTTATTATTTAAGCAATGTAGTTGAGCTGGTTAATATCATGAAGCAAGCCGGACTTGACGTGAGGGTGGGCTCAATTTCTCCTGAAATTACTGCGCCCACCACGCTAGAAGCGCAAGATGGCCAGCATTTATTACTAGAGCCGGTGGTGCGGGAGGGCAACCGCATTAAGCTTATTAACCCAGTCTTAGGTGACTTTGATAGCTGTGCGATATTGCTTAATAATGACCTGTCTGCAGGGATTCCAGGAATCCTTAAAAATCTTGAGCAACATTTAATTCCGCCGCTACATGCGGGTTGGAGCACACGACGTAAGTCGCAGCACTTTACGGCTTACAATCGTGTGGCTAGCGAGTTTGCTGCACTGCTCGGCATTGACGAATGGTTATTAAATCCCTATTTTGAAACCTGCGGTGAGATCGATTTTCATGCCCGTACTGCCGAGGATTGTCTTGCGCTTAAAGTCGAGCGATTACTGGCAAAAATCAAACTGAAATATGCGCAATATGGTGTCACACAGGACCCCTTTGTTATTGTAAAAGCCGATGCGGGGACTTATGGCATGGGCATTATGACGGTGAAATCACCCGATGATGTGCGTGATTTGAACCGTAAAACACGGAATAAAATGGCGGTGATAAAAGAAGGCTTACAAGTATCAGAAGTCATCATTCAAGAAGGCGTATATACCTTTGAGAGCATTAATGATGCGGTTGCTGAGCCTGTAGTTTATATGATGGATCATTTTGTGATTGGTGGTTTTTACCGCGTACACACGGGGCGTGGCGTGGATGAAAACCTCAATGCACCAGGCTCCCAATTTGTGCCATTGGCTTTTCAAAAACCGTGTACCTTGCCCGACTGTGCCGATGCGCCAGATGCACCACCTAACCGCTTTTATGCCTACGGGGTAGTGGCGCGCTTGGCATTGCTGGCGGCGGCGATTGAATTGCAAGAACAAGACCCGTTAAATCAATAGCATTTTTGCAGTTTTTTTAATGTAAAATCAAAAATGCCCTCACCCGCGCTGTTGCGCACCCTCTCCCAGAGGGTGAGGGTTTAGTCTCCTCACCCTCTGGGAGAGGATGAGGGTGAGGGTGCTTTAAACAAAATACGTATGAACATTGTTTTTATTTTAGACCCACTGGACAGCTTAAACGGTGACAAGGACAGTAGCCTTGCCATCATGCGCGAGGCAGCTAGTCGTGGCCACACGCTATACGTGAGCATGCAGCATGACCTGTTTTTGCGTGGTGCGGTGGCAAGAATTAATGTTAATAAGTTTACCTTTTTTGAACAAAACTTTTTGACTGAAGAGGCTATTGAATATTCGCCGGCTGACTTTGATGCCGTCATCATGCGTAAAGATCCGCCGTTTGATAACGAATATCTATATAGCACTTACTTGCTGGACATTGCCGCCAATCAAGGGGCTAAGGTTTACAACAACCCAAGCGCTGTCCGTGATTGGAATGAAAAGCTTTCCGTTAGCCGTTTTCCACAATTTGCCCCAGAATTTTTGGTGACGGCAAATAATGATTTAATTCGAGAGTTCTTAAACGAACAGCAAGATATTGTCGTTAAACCGCTTGATGGCATGGGCGGGAGCAGCATTTTTAGGCTCACCCTCCATGACCCTAATCTCAGCGTCATACTCGAGACCGTGACCAATTTTGGCCATCGCACGATTATGGTGCAGCGTTATTTACCGGCTATTTTACAAGGTGACAAACGCATTATCGTGATTGATGGCGAGCCGTTGCCTTATGCACTGGCACGCATTCCCAAAGCCGGTGAAACACGCGGTAACTTGGCGGCTGGCGGCACCGGCCTTGCTCAATTGTTAAGTGCACGCGATGTCGACATTGCTAAAACCGTAGGCAAAGCCCTTAAACAAGCCGGTTTATTCTTGGTTGGCTTAGACGTTATTGGCGATTATCTGACTGAAATTAATGTCACTAGCCCCACCGGAATGGTGGAAATTGCCAAGCAAACCAGCTGCAAGCCTGCGCAGGTCTTTATGGATGCTTTAGAGCGACACTAGCCTGCACATGCGTTACCTAATCATTTCACTATTGCTCTTACTCAGCAGTTGCTTTAAAGAGCCGCTTTACCATAGTCAAAGTTATGTGTTTGGTACTTTGGTCGACATTAGTATTTATGGTGAAACAGATGCCCGCGCCAGATTGCTCAGCAACCAAGTATTAGCCGATTTTCAAAACTTGCATAATCGCTTGCACGCATGGCAGCCGATTGCTGCAGGGCAAGCCAGTGAGCTAGGGCAACTCAATGCCGCGTTTGCACATGGTAAGCCCATGCTGATTAGTCCTGATTTGGCCTCCATGCTGGTAGATGCGACTAAACTATCCGTGCAATCCAATGGTTTATTTAATCCCGCCATTGGACATTTAATCGGCACTTGGGGGTTTCAGCGGGATGAATTTAGTGCGGTCAATATTGATGCGGATAAAATAAGTGCACTTGTTAAAGCCCAGCCCAGCATGTCTGACATCGTGCTTAACGGGCATGCGGCCTATAGCAACAACCCGTCGGTCAAGCTTGATTTAGGCGGCTACGCCAAAGGCTATGCGCTAGACCTAGCCGCGCAGTATTTACGCAAAGCGCAGGTTAAAAATGCGCTGATCAATATTGGGGGCAACATTATTGCTATTGGTCAGCATGGCGATCAACCTTGGCGAGTCGGGATACAGCACCCGCGCGCGCCCACTGCGATTGCCACCTTAGATTTGCCAGATGGTTGGGCGATTGGTACATCGGGCGACTACCAGCGTTATTTTATGCGGGATGGCCAACGCTATTGCCACATTATTGATCCGCGTAGTGGCTATCCAGCCCCGCATACGCAAGCAGTAACGGTACTGGTGCCACCAAGTGTGCATGCCGGCGTGTTGTCCGACGTGGCATCAAAACCTATTTTCATTGAAACGGCAGAAAATAGAAGCAAGGCGGCGCAGATTTTTGCTATTGATCACTTCATGGTAGTCGATGCGCAATCCACCATCACCGTATCAAAACAGTTGGCTAAGAAGTTACATTGGACAGATGCGCATGTTAAATTTGCGACGCTACCTTAAGGCATTGAATCCTAAGTTAATGACCCCATATTTATTTGTGGGGGATTGCTTAGTGCTTCTGGCGAGCACATTGTTGGTGGGGTATTTATTCCAAACCCTGTGGACCAATGAACATGCCGCTAAAGTGCAAATTAGACTGGGTGATAAAATTTATGCCAGCTACAGCCTAAATCAACAGCGAGAAATCCATATACATGGCAAGCTAGGGGATGCCGTCATCAGCATAGCGCAAGGCAAGGTCAGATTTGCAAAATCGCCATGCACCATGCAATATTGTGTGCATCAAGGTTGGCTAAGCCAAGCCGGCCAAGCCGCAATTTGTTTACCCAATCAAATTAGCCTAGAATTGATCGGTGCAGCCCAACCTTACGATACGCTGAATTACTAGCTAGACGTATTGTCATTTCACAAAAATAATTGATCTTGAAACTTACCCAAATACAAACCACTGCTGAAGACCACCGCATTGCTAAGCTGGCGGCCTTTGCCATTGCCTTGCACCTAGTTGAAGCGGTGATTCCATCGCCATTACCAGGCGTAAAACCAGGAATCGCCAATATTGTCACCTTGTATGTGCTGTATCAATATGGCTTTGCCACGGCGGCGTGGGTGAGTATTTTGCGGGTATTTGCCAGCAGCTTGCTGCTTGGACAATTTTTATCGCCCACCTTTGTCTTGAGTTTAACTGGCGCGCTATTGAGTTTAGGCATGCTTTGGCTGGCGATGCGATTACCAAAAAAATGGTTTGGCCCTATCTCACTCAGCGTATTTGCCGCGTTCGCCCATATTGCTGGGCAGTTAATTGTGGTGCGCTTATGGCTGATTCCGCATGTGGGCGTGGTTTATTTGGTGCCTGTGTTTGCTTTAGCCGCGTTAATTTTTGGCATGATTAACGGATTTATTACGGCCAAGCTGCTCAAGCACAAATCTGCTTAATACCTCTACTGCGTGAGCTCGCGCCATAAGGTGCGCTTACCAGTAAAGCCAGCCGCACTTGTCGGAAAGCTTACACTTTCATCTAAAACGGGGGTTGGGTTTGATGATGTGACTACCCCCCACTTTAGGTTCGCCTTGCACGTAGATTACACTAATACCCACAATGGTTGCGTCGTATTTTTGTGAGACTAGCGTTTCAATCGCGCCGCCAGTTTTGTAATCTACAAAGTTAAGCCAGCCATATCCGCTCGGTGTGCAGGCGGTGTTTGACGGCACAAATGATGGAGTAAGTAAGGTACCCTACACAAGTTTGCTATCAATATTGACGCGCTCACCGGTATCTGGAAAATCAAAATACCAGCCACGCCCCGTATAGAAATTAACCGCGTTGGTAGAGCCAGTGCGGGTAGCCGTACCGTTTGCGTTATTGGTTAAGGTTTGTTGTACCAAGGTAGGGCGCGGATTTACAAAGGGGGTGACCGCATTATCATCTTTAATGGCATATTGCCTTTGTGTGGTGGTTAAGTCGGCCGTTGCTAAATATTTTCCGGTGCCGACAAATACGATATTTTTCCCAGAAATTTTACCCAGTATTGGCACGGTAGTAATGGGCTGAGTGGCGCCCGTGGCATCTTTAGTCGGTAAAACTTGGCGGATAAACGGCACTTTATGTTAAAATTTGCTAAGATTTAATACGCAATGCGATTAACACTTAAATATAACGCTACTCAGTTGAGACCTTAAAGCAGATGCAAAAAATAACTGCCCGCCTATTATTATTAGCCGCCATGTGTTGTGCGCTAAATAGCTGCGGCACTAAAGGCGCACTGTATATTCCTGAGCAGAAATACCCACCAACTGCGCCAGCTGGCAAATTAAATTAGCCGTATTTTCAACCTTAATAAGCTCTCAATGTGAATTCTTTTACCCTAAAAAATAATATCTTACATGCTGAAAATGTAACGCTCAATAACATTGCTAATGAATTTGGTACACCATGTTATGTCTACTCAAAAGCAGCGCTTATACAGGCGTTTGAACAATTTTGTGCCGGCTTCAGGGGCGCGGATCATCTGGTATGTTTTGCCGTTAAATCTAATCCTAATTTAGCTATTTTGAACTTGTTTGCCAGACTAGGCGGAGGCTTTGATATCGTTTCCGGTGGCGAGTTGGCGCGGGTTTTGGCTGCTGGCGGTGATCCGAAAAAAATTGTATTTTCTGGCGTAGGTAAAACTGAAGTTGAAATGCAAGCTGCGCTGAATGCCGGCATTTTTTGTTTTAATGTAGAATCAGTCAGTGAGTTACGGCGCTTAAATGACGTTGCCAGCTTTATGGGAAAAATTGCACCGGTGTCACTACGGGTAAACCCCAATGTGGATGCAAAAACCCACCCATATATTTCTACCGGCTTAAAAAACAATAAATTTGGTGTGGCTTATGAAGATGCGTTGGATGTTTACGCGCAGGCGGCAGCCATGTCCAACATTGCCGTGCATGGTGTTGATTGTCATATCGGCTCACAAATCACCGAATTATCCCCATTTTTAGATGCGCTGGACCGCGTGTTGGCACTGGTGGATGCGCTGGAAAAAAATGGCATCCACATTCAACATATTGATGCGGGCGGTGGTATCGGCATTTGTTATAGCGATGAAACACCGCCAGAATTTAGCGCTTACGCCGACGCGATGCGGGCAAAACTTGTTGGGCGCAATGTTAAGCTGGTGTTTGAACCAGGACGTGCGTTAGTGGGCAATGCCGGCGTATTGTTAACCAAAGTAGAATATTTAAAATATACCGAAGCAAAAAACTTTGCCATAGTCGATGCCGCCATGAACGATTTAATGCGCCCTGCGCTATACGACGCTTACCATGATATTAAAGCCGTGCAACCGCATGATGCTGTAGTAGCCACATATGAAATCGTCGGTCCAGTATGTGAGACGGGTGACTTTTTAGGCCATGATAGAACGCTGGCTTTGGTTGAAGGTGATTTGCTGGCCATTATGTCTGCTGGTGCTTATGGCATGAGTATGGCTAGCAACTACAACACGCGCCCACGCGCAGCTGAAGTGATGGTGGATGGCGACCAAACTTACCTTATTCGTGAACGAGAGACAGTTGCCGATTTATTTGCGCTAGAAAAAATACTGCCTAGCAACGCACTCTAGGGCGGGTGAATAAAGGCTAATCAAAAATTACCGTCTTGTTGGCATACAGTAAAATACGATTTTCAATGTGCCAGCGCACCGCTTTTGAAAGTACAACGCGCTCTAAATCTCTGCCCTTTTGAATCAGATCTTCTACTTGATCGCGGTGTGAGATGCGATCAATATCTTGCTCAATAATTGGGCCTTCATCTAATATCTCGGTCACATAATGCGCGGTTGCCCCAATCAGCTTTACACCACGCTCAAACGCACGGTGGTAAGGCTTTGCGCCTATAAAGGCCGGTAAAAATGAGTGGTGAATATTAATAATCTGCCTAGGGTAACGCGCCACAAAATCGGGCGATAATATTTGCATATAACGCGCTAATACCATTAAATCAATTTCATATTGGGCGAATAAGGCAAACTGCTCGGCTTCTGCCACCGCTTTATTGTCTTTATTGACTGGAATGTAATGAAAATCTACACCATAAAATTTGGATAATGTTTCGGTGTCGCGGTGGTTGCTGATAATAAGCGGGATGTCGCAGACTAATTCTCCATTTTTATGTCGATGTAATAAGTCGGCTAGGCAATGGTCATATTGCGAAACCATAATTGCCACTCGCAACGGTTTTTGTGACAGCTTAAGCTGCCACTGCATATTAAAGCGGCTAGCAATGGTTGAAAAATATTGCTCAAAGTCAGCAGTGGGCAATGTAAAGCCGGCTAAGTCCCACTCCACGCGCATTAAAAATAAATTATTCTCAGCATCCTGATGCTGGTCAGCGTGTAAAATGTTAGCATTATGCTGATAGAGAAAATCTGCAATCGCCGCAACGATGCCCTTGCTATCTGGGCAAGTAATCAAAAGAGTGGCGGTGTTTTTAGTGACGGTATGATTCATGTTTAAGCGGGCTCAAGTTCTAAATGGAATAAGCGTGTACAAATTTAGGTTAATATAGCCATTATACCTTAAGTTAATTTAACCCATAAAAAGTGCGTATGACAGATAACGATTCAACACATAAAACCACAGCCCATATTGTATTAGCTAACCCACGCGGTTTTTGTGCAGGGGTAAACCGCGCGATTATTATTGTGGAGCAAGCTTTAGAGAAATTTGGCGCGCCTATTTATGTGCGTAACGAGGTGGTACATAACAAATTTGTCGTGGATGGCTTACGTGCCAAGGGTGCTATTTTTGTTAAAGAATTGGATAAAATCCCTAGAGGGAGCACGGTCATTTTTAGCGCACATGGTGTTTCTAAGGCGGTGCGTCTTGAGGCCGAAATTCGCGGTTTAATCGCCTATGATGCGACTTGCCCCTTGGTGACTAAAGTGCATGTTGAAGTTGCCAAAATGCGTCAGGCCGGCTTAGAGATTGTCATGATAGGCCACAAAGGCCACCCTGAGGTTGAAGGGACTTTGGGTCAGTACGAAGGCGGCATGTACTTAGTAGAAACGGCAGAAGATGTTGCACAGTTAAGGGTAAAAGATGCGGAAAAATTAGCCTATGTTACGCAAACTACATTGTCAGTGGATGATGCGGCACAAGTGATTAAGGTGCTTACGACTAAGTTTCCACATATACGCTCGCCAAAAAGTGAGGACATTTGCTATGCCACACAAAACCGCCAAGACGCGGTCAAAATCTTGGCCAGAGAATGTGACTTGGTCATTGTTGTGGGCTCAGCCAATAGCTCTAATTCAAGCCGCTTGCGTGAAGCTGCACAAAGGCAAGGTGTTGAATCTTACATGGTGGATAATGCCAGTTACATACAAGCTGAATGGTTGGTGGGGAAGAAAAAAATAGGCGTTACTGCGGGGGCTTCAGCACCTGAGGTCTTGGTGAAAGAGGTCATTGCACAATTACAAGTCCTAGGCGCTAATCAGATAGAGGAATTGCCAGGGGTGATTGAGCATGTGATATTTGCATTACCAAAAGATTTAAGCCAAGCGAAAGGCACCAAAGTTTAATTGTTATTGTCGTTATGTTCAAAATCCCAATTTCTGCATTAGTGCTTATACATACGGCTGATTTACAAGTGCTGATTATGGAGCGCGCAGATAAAAAAGGCTTTTGGCAATCCGTCACCGGCAGTTTGGAGTATGGTGAAACGCCAGAGCAAGCAGCGATACGTGAAGTTTTTGAAGAAACGGGCTTGGATGCCACGCAATATCAATTACAAGATTGGCAAGTGGCTAATCGCTATGAAATTTATCCGCATTGGCGTTACCGTTATGCGCCTGCAGTGACGAGTAACCTAGAACATTTATTTGCCCTTGAATTACCTAAAAAATTAGCCATTACATTAGCCCCTGATGAGCATGTGCAGTATGTGTGGGTGGACTGGCGCGAGGCAGCTCAGCGGGTTTTTTCTTGGACCAATGTCGACGCGCTGAAAAGATTAGGTGAGCGACATCAATTATCGTTATAAAATGAGCGCTTTCTAGGCTTATATTAATCAGATTGTAAAATATGATGCAAATATCCCCCATAAAATTTGAGAAATTTCAGGTGGTTGACGATGCTGATTGTCAGCGCCGTATTGTTGCCGCCAAGCAAAAATTAGGCGCACGCTTGGTCATTCTCGGCCACCATTATCAAAACGAAAGCGTTTACCGCCACGCGGATTACACCGGGGATTCGCTTAAACTGTCCCGGCATTGTGAGACTTTAGATGCGGAATTTATCGTATTTTTAGGCGTACATTTTATGGCCGAAGTGGCCGATATTTTAAGCCGCCCAGACCAAATAGCCATTTTGCCCGACCTAGCTGCAGGCTGTTCTATGGCAGATATGGCTAATTTGGCCAAAGTAGAGCGTAGCTATCGTGAGCTCAATAAAGTACTCAATTTTGACGCGCAAATTACGCCCGTCACTTACATTAACTCGGCGGCCGATTTAAAAGCATTTTGCGGCGAGCATGGTGGCATAGTCTGTACCAGTACCAATGCGCCAAATATTTTGGAATGGAGCTTTAAGCAACGCGAAAAAGTATTGTTTTTTCCTGACCAAAATCTAGGGCGCTGGTCTGGTCATAAAATGGGCATCCCGCTAGAACAAATGCCGATTTGGGACCCTGATCAGCCGATGGGTGGCTTAACCGAAGCGCAAATTAAAAACGCAAAAATATTATTGTGGAAAGGTCATTGCGCAGTACATCAAATGTTCCGTCTGCAAAATATCACTAAATTTCGTGCTGAACACCCTGACGGCAGAGTGATTGCTCATCCAGAAGCGCCTTATGAGGTGTGTTTGAATTCTGATTACGTGGGCTCAACTGAATATATTCTGAAAACAGTCACTGATGCCCCTGCACACACTAAATGGCTAGTGGGCACCGAACTTAATTTGGTCAATCGCTTAGCCGAGCAAATGAAACCACAAGGCAAGTTGGTGCAGTTTATGAGCCATGTGGTGTGTGAGTGTTCCACCATGGCCAGAATAGATTCACAACATTTGGTTTGGGTGTTAGAAAACTTAGTGGCAGGCCGTGTGGTCAATCAAATTAAGGTGCCAGCACACGAAGCCAGGCTTGCCAAACTTACTTTAGAGCGCATGTTGGCGGCTTCCTAAATCACACGATCATCTCAATGTATTCTGTAGGAGCTGTCTGTGACCGCGAAGTTATGCTATCGCAGTCACAGACAGCTCCTATAACTGTATTTTCTGAAAGACCTCAATATGATTTGTCCATTGTGAATTCCAAGTCCTTATGAAATTTTATGGCAAGATGATTTTTGTCGCATCGTACTATTAAATGAGGTGGATTATCCTGCTTATTGCCGTGTAGAGTTACTTGCGCACGTGCGGGAAATGACCGATTTGCCGCCAGCTCAACGTGCAAGACTCGTGGAAATTGTGTTTGCCGTTGAAGCGGCGTTAAGGGAAATCTTTAAGCCAGATAAAATAAATTTAGCCAGCTTAGGCAATAAAACACCGCATGTGCATTGGCATGTTATCCCACGATTTGAAAAGGATAAACATTTTCCTAATTCGCATTGGGAAGGGGTGATGCGTGATGGCACTGCGAGTTTGCTAGACGACAGCAGCAAGAAAATGCTGGCCGCAATGCTAGTGTATATTTTAACGGCTAACTAACGACTAAACGATCCACTACTTTGTTGTTCATTAAATGGGATTCAATAATTTCATCAATGTCATCGTTATCGATGAAGGTATACCAAATTGCTTGCGGATAAACGATCAGAAGTGGTCCCGCATCGCAGCGATCAAAACAGCCGGCCCGATTAATGCGTACCTTGCCTTGACCATTTAAGCCTAATTGTTTAACCCGAGATTTCATATACTCAAACGCCGCTTCTGCGCCTTTATCCATGCAGCAGGCGGCAGCATTGTCGCGTTGGTTTAAGCAGAAAAAAACATGGTGTTGATAATAATTAGTCATGGGTATTGGCCGTTAGTCGTCAGTTGTGTATGGTCTACTGCAAAATTAAAATAGCGAGCCGATGCTAGCACGCCAGTGATGGTGAGCGCTAATAAAAATCACTCTGCAGCCAGGCTGTCTTCTTTTGTGAAAGTCCAAGTCCGCGTAATACTTAAAATGTCGATCTCGCTGTGCACATCATCTGGAAATCTAGCGTAAGGCGCGCCCAGTTCTAGAATATGCCTAGCCGCCGCATCTAACACTTTATGTCCTGAACTACGGTTGAGTTCAATCGCCTCTATACTACCATCGGCGTTAATGGATACGGTCATTTGTAATCGACCATACATTTTCAGATTTTTAGCCGCTTCAGGATAATTGAGGTTGCCCACCCTTTCTACCTTTTGCCGCCAAGCTTCTACATACAAGGCATATTTATATTCTTTGGTTCGTGCACCAATAAACTTACGTTTAGGCCGTTTTTGATATTCATCTTGCTGCTTAGAAATGAGCGCCTCTAGCCTATCCATTTCGAGTGCTGTTGCACTTAAATCACGCATATTGAGTATTTTGTTAGGGGCTTGTTGGTTGCCGGCATCAGCTTCTTTAGCGATGGCCTTTTGTACGGTCTGAGACTCTACTGCATGCGTAGACTTGAGTTGTGTCATCAGTTCTTGCGCTTGTTTTTCCAGTGTGGCGACATGTTTTTGTTCTTTTGTTTCTTCGGCGATTTGCTGGGCGGCTTTTCTGCCAGACTGAACTTGCGCCATTGGCTTAATAGTAAGCGTTACATTTTGTTGCTTAATGACAGGCAACGCAGATTTAATTTTTCTATTTTGCTCGGTATTGCCACCACGATCCAAATTAGCCTGCGCTAACACTTCGGTTTTATCTGGCATGGTCTTTGTTTTAGCATTGACCAGCATCACTTCTAGGACGGGTAAACGGTTGGTGAACTTTCTGAGTGCGGGTTCAAAATGAATGCTTAATAATGCCGCATGGACTAAAATTGACAGCCAAATGGCTATCGTCATGACGCGGATGGTTTTTAATTTTGTGGGGAGCGCGGTAAATGCGCTAGACCTAGCCTGAGAGAGAATATTTTTTGGTTTTTTAACCAAGACTTAACTCGGTTGAAAATTTGAGTGTTAAAGCATCAATAATTTTTTGATGCACGCCACCGAAGCCACCATTACTCATGGCCAACACAGAGTCACCTGATTTGGCGGCATCTGCAATTGCGGTCACCATGCTATTTAAGTCGTCATAGACGGCCGCTTTATGTTGAATGGGCATTAGCGCTTCAGTAGCGTCCCAGCCTAAATTTGCCCCATAACAAAACACTAAATCGGCTTCGACTAAACTTGCTGGTAAGGAATTTTTCATGACCCCTAGCTTCATGGTATTAGAGCGCGGTTCTAGTACCGCCAGTATGCGGGCATGAGCCACTTTGCTACGTAAGCCTGCCACCGTGGTAGTAATCGCGGTGGGGTGGTGGGCAAAGTCGTCATAGACGGTCACGCCATTCACCACACCGCGAATTTCCATGCGGCGTTTTACATTTTTGAATTGTGCTAAAGCGGCAATGGCTACTTCAACTGAAACGCCGACATGCCGTGCTGCCGCAAGGCTAGCTAGGGCATTCATACGGTTATGTTCGCCAAGTAAATCCCAAGCCACATGACCTTGTAACTTACCGGCAATCAGCACATCAAAACTGCCGTCAGCTTGCGGATTAGCGGCCTGCCAATCAGTATCTGAGCCAAATTTTTCAACGGGTGTCCAACAACCTTTATCAATCACGCGCTGCAGGCTGGCTTCCTTACTATTGCTTACCACCAAGCCATTTTCAGGTACGGTACGGACTAGGTGGTGGAACTGCTTTTCTATGGCGGCTAAATCGTCAAATATATCTGCGTGGTCATACTCAAGGTTGTTCAGCACTGCGGTGCGTGGGTGATAATGTACAAATTTTGAACGCTTATCAAAAAACGCCGTATCGTATTCATCTGCTTCAATGACGAAAAAGGGGGAAATACTTTTTGCATCTTGGACCGGGGCTTGTGGTAATCGTGCAGAAACCTCAAAGTTCTGTGGCACGCCACCAATCAAGAAGCCTGGTGCCAAACCTGCGTATTCCAATATCCAAGCGAGCATTGAGCTGGTGGTGGTTTTGCCATGCGTCCCTGCTACCGCTAACACCCATTTGCCTTGCAACACATTTTCTGCCAGCCATTGTGGGCCAGAAATGTAGGGCAGGCCCCGATTTAAAATTTCTTCCATCAAGGGATTGCCACGAGAAACCACATTGCCGATGACGTAAATATCTGGATGTAGTGAAATTTGCGCTGGGTCAAACCCCTCGATAAGCTTAATACCTTGCGCCTCAAGTTGCGTACTCATCGGCGGGTAAACATTGGTGTCACAACCGGTGACTTGATGGCCAGCAGCCTTTGCCAGTGCGGCAATGCCGCCCATAAAAGTGCCACAAATGCCTAAAATATGAATGTGCATAATCTTACCTTAGCTTAAATTTGGCGCTAACCAACGTTCTAAATACGCTTGAGTTAAGCCTCTGCGTTTTGCCGTATCCAACAACTGGTCTTCAGCGATTTTATCCACACTAAAATATTTAGCTTCGGCATGGGAAAAATAAAAGCCGGACACGGCAGCACCTGGCGTCATGGCAAATGATTCGGTGAGATGCATATCGATGGTTTCGCATTGCAAGAGGTTAAACATATCAGGTTTTACCGTGTGGTCTGGGCAAGCGGGGTAGCCAGGCGCAGGCCTAATGCCTTGATATTGCTCTTTAATCAGTGCGGATTTTTCTAAATTCTCATTGGCGGCATAGCCCCAAAAATCTAGGCGGACGCGCTCATGCAGGTATTCAGCAAAGGCTTCGGCCAATCGATCTGCCAGTGCTTTTAGTAAAATACTGCTGTAATCGTCATGGGCATCTTCGAATTTTTTGACATATTTCTCTATGCCCAGTCCTGCAGTCACGGCGAATAGGCCGATGTAATCTGGCGTGCTAGTCGCTTTGGGGGCAATGAAATCTGCCAAGCATTGGTTAGGGCGAGCGATGCCGTCTATGACAGGTTTTACCGTTTGTTGGCGCATGCCGTAATAGGTGAAAGCAATTTTACTGCGTGTTTCATCGGTGTAAATTTCAATATCATCGTCATTTACCATGTTAGCCGGCAGTAAGGCAAGCACGCCATTGGCAGTTAGCCAGCGACCGTCGATAATTTTTTTAAGCATGGCTTGTGCCTCGCTGAATAAATTACTGGCAGTTGCACCTACCACTTTATCGCTCAAAATGGCCGGGTAGAAGCCGGCTAAATCCCAAGTTTGGAAGAATGGCGTCCAATCTATGTATTGCGCAATAATACTGAGATCAACATTTTTTATTTCACGCCGACCAATAAATTTAGGCTTCAGCGGCGTGTTGATGCCAGTGAAAGATAGTTTGGCTTTGTTGGCACGCGCTTCTTTAATAGTCAACATAGGCGTGCCTTTTTTATTGGCATGTTGCGCGCGAGCTTTTTCGTAATCAGCGGCGATTTCATCAATGTAAGCATCACGCGTATCTATGGTGAGTAGCGATTGCATGACGGAAACTGAACGAGAAGCATCTGCCACATAAATAATAGGGCCGTCGTAATGCGGGGCAATTTTCACTGCGGTGTGCGCGCGCGAACAAGTGGCACCACCAATTAAAAGAGGCATTTTCACGGCTCTAAAATACGGGTCACGCTGCATTTCTTTGGCGATATGGGTCATTTCTTCTAGTGACGGTGTAATCAAACCTGACAAGCCAATAATGTCAGCATTCTCAGCTTTAGCCATCGCTAAAATCTCGGCCGCCGGCACCATGACGCCCATATTGACTATTTCAAAGTTATTGCACTGCAACACCACGGAGACGATATTTTTACCAATGTCATGCACATCGCCCTTAACCGTGGCGATCACCATTTTTCCTTTAGGTTTAGCTTTGAACCCCGTACGTTTTTCATCAGCCGCTTTTTCAGCTTCAATAAACGGAATCAAATGTGCCACGGCTTGCTTCATGACCCGCGCTGACTTTACCACTTGCGGTAAAAACATTTTACCTTGCCCAAACAAGTCGCCAACGATATTCATGCCATCCATCAACGGGCCCTCTATGACATGAATGGGTCTGCCGCCACTTTTTTCGACCGCCGCCCGCGCTTGTTCGGTGTCTTCCACAATAAAGTCAGTAATACCATGCACCATGGCGTGGCTTAAGCGCTTCTCTACTGGGGTAGGGGCATCAGCCGTGCCGCGCCATTCTAGGGTAGCAGCTTCTTTTTTCCCTCCTGCGACTAGGCTGCCGGCAATTTCAATCATGCGCTCGGTAGCCGCCAATGGATTATTCGTATCGATGATACGGTTTAATACCACATTCTCAACGCACTCTCTTAGCTCTGGTGTTAACTCGTCATAAACGCCCATCATGCCCGCATTGACAATGCCCATGGTCATGCCCGCTTTAATCGCGTGGTATAAAAATACCGTGTGTATGGCTTCACGCGCAGGGTCATTGCCTCTAAAGCTGAAACTTACATTTGAAACGCCACCTGAAATTTTGGCATGCGGTAGATGTTGCTTAATCCAACGGGTAGCTTCAATAAAGTCCACCGCGTAGTTGTTGTGTTCTTCAATGCCGGTGGCAATGGCAAAAATATTGGGGTCAAAAATAATGTCTTCAGCAGGAAAGTTGATGCCGACTAATAAATCATAAGCCCGCTGGCAAATCTCAGTTTTACGGGCAAATGTATCTGCTTGGCCTTTTTCATCAAACGCCATGACAATGACCGCAGCGCCGTAACGGCGACACAGTTTGGCTTGGCGTAAAAATTCGACTTCACCTTCTTTCATGGAGATTGAGTTAACAATCGCTTTGCCTTGCACACATTTCAAACCGGCCTCAATGACAGACCACTTGCTGGAGTCGATCATAATTGGCACACGGGCAATATCAGGTTCAGAGGCAATTAAATTCAAAAAATGCGTCATGGCTTTAACGGCATCTAGCATGCCTTCATCCATGTTAATGTCGATTACTTGCGCGCCGTTTTCTACTTGCTGACGGGCGACAGTTAAAGCTTCATCGTATTGTTCGTTAATAATCATGCGCGCAAATGCTTTACTGCCGGTGACATTGGTGCGCTCACCGACGTTGACAAACAAGGCGCTTTCATCAATGATAAATGGCTCTAAACCTGACAGCTTGAGTGTTTGTGGCATTACAGGCGGTGTGCGTGGCGCTATATCTCTAATTTCATTGTAGATGGCGTTGATATGGGCCGGTGTCGTACCGCAACAACCACCAGCGATATTCAAAAAGCCGCTGGTCGCAAATTCTTTGACTAGGCTTGAGGTCACGTCTGGCGTTTCATCAAAGCCGGTATCCGACATTGGGTTAGGCAAGCCGGCATTGGGGTAAATGCAGACAAAAGTATCGGCTATTTTTGAAAGCTCTTCCACATAAGGTCGCATCAGCGTGGCGCCTAATGCACAATTTAAGCCTATGGTCAGTGGTTTTGCATGACGTACGGAATGCCAAAATGCTGTCACTGTTTGACCAGATAAAATGCGGCCAGAGGCGTCGGTGACGGTGCCTGAAATCATGATGGGCAAGCGTAAGCCTGATTCTTCAAAGAAGGTATCAATGGCAAATAATGCTGCTTTGCAGTTCAGCGTATCAAAAATGGTTTCCACCATTAAAATATCTGCCCCGCCTTCAACCAGCGCGCACGCTTGTTCTAAGTAGGCGGTGACTAATTGGTCAAAGTTGACATTACGCGCAGCGGGGTCATTCACATCAGGCGAAATGCTGGCCGTTTTAGGCGTAGGGCCTAAGGTCCCCGCCACGAAGCGCGGCTTATCTGCGGTGCTATACTTTTCGCATGAGGCCTTAGCCAGTTTGGCGGCTTGCACGTTCATTTCATACACCAAATGCGCCATGTGGTAATCATCTTGCGCCACCGTGGTTGCACCAAAGGTGTTGGTTTCAATAATATCTGCACCAGCGGCGAGATATTTCTCATGAATTTCTTGAATGATATGCGGCTGCGTTAAGGTCAGTAGCTCGTTGTTTCCTTTGACGAATAGCTCGCGCTGACCTGCGGGTGCGGCAAAGTCGGCGAAACGGTCACTGCGATAATCTGCCTCAGTCAGCTTGTATTGCTGAATCATAGTACCCATAGCGCCATCTAAAATAAGGATGCGTTTAGCAAGTAAATCCCTAAGGATTGTTTCGGTGGCAGCGGGATTTTTTTGGTACATGATCAAGTTTTTTGTGCGTATGAGTAGATGGCGAATTATAACATTGGCTTAGTAGTATTACCTGCGATAGTGTTTGTTAGTTATATATCGTGTCGGTGATACTGAAGGCTTCCACAATATGGGTCGGCTGAATGTTAGTTTCTTCTGTTAAATCACAAATGGTGCGCGCCACTTTTAAGATGCGGTGGTAAGCCCTGGCGGACAGATTCAGTCGAGATATCGCCGTTTTTAATAGCGTTAACCCAGCTTCGGCCGCCTCGCAATAGCTCTCAATTTCTTTAGTGCCAAGCAAATGATTAGACTTACCTTATATCAACTTATTGAACGTCTGTTTTTCTAGAAAGGCGACCGGCTGGTTTGTCCCACTTAGGCAGCATTTGGTTGATTATGTAGATTGCAGAAGTGGTTCGCTCACCATGACACGTTACATCAAAATTAGGATGCTCTAAAGCTGACATTCAAACCGCATAATTCTAAATTTAGATCTGTGACATAACTTAACACGGTTTTTTACGGATTACCAATGATGAAGTACAGGGCGATTATTAAGTTGGCAGTAAGTAATTTTTAAAGAAAACTGGCTTCCGAGTACATTTGTATACACAACCAGATTTCATCGCGTTTAAGATGTGTTGCTGTGTGTTTAAGTCGTACTTAAAATAGCCTCTAACCATCAGAAATTCGCTGCCACTTAACGGCAGGCTGAATCGACCTACGTCAAATTAACGCTTAAATAATAGTACGCACTATAGTGAAGCTAGGTAGACCATTGGCAAGGTGCACCTCAACCACTACTTCTGGTGCATCCATGCCGCTTAATGCGCGGCTGTGAAGTACGGCTAAACTCATTGAGGGCTATGGGTTTACTTAATTTGAGCACTTAATTCGCTTAGTTTTTGTTCTAGCGTCGCCAGCTTTTCACGCGTGGTGCGTAGCACTTCGGTCTGCACATCAAATTCTTCACGCGTCACAAGCTCCATTTTGGTGAATGCGCCCTTTAATAGTGCATGCATATTCTTTTCAGCATCACCCAAGGGGGAATCTCTGACTACCTCTTTGATTTTATTGGATATTTCATTAAGCTTGTCTGTGCTAAACATAGCGTCTCCTTAAGTTTAGTGCTTAGTTTATCAGGTTTTTGCACATAAAGATAAAACTCAAGATCATTCAACATTTACCTATCTTACTGATTGTAAAAGAAATATTTGTTGGCATGCAGCTTGCTTACATAATTACCAGTATAGTCTTTTGTTTATTTTAAATTATTCACTAGGGAGAAGTATGATGCGTCAATCTTTATTAACACTTGCGGTTTTAAGCGCACTATCGGTACCAACCGTAGTATTTGCTGAAGAAGCAGCAGCACCAGCAGCAGCACCAGCAGCAGCACCAGCAGCAGCACCAGCCCCGGCTTATACTATTAGCTACAACGTAGGTTTATATAGCCAATACATATTCCGAGGTTTAACGCAAACATCAGAAAAACCAGCGATTCAAGGTGGCGTGGATTATGCGCATGCCAGTGGTTTTTATGCAGGGGCTTGGGCATCTAACATCAGTTGGCTAGAAGATATGCCAGCATATGACAACTCTAGCTTAGAGTTAGATTTATATGGTGGCTATGCTAATACTATTGGTGCTACAGGTCTTGGCTACAACGTAGGTGTATTGCAATATATCTATCCGGGCAATAAAAATTCTGGCATTAAAGCGGCAGAGACAACAGAAGTTTATGGCTCACTTAGCTATAAATGGTTACAAGCTAAAATGTCAGTAGTAGCTTCTAACGGAGCATTTACTAGCGCTAAAGCTGATGGCACTTACTATGCCGAGGTAAATGCCAATTACCCGATTGGTGAAACAGGTGTAACCGTCAACGCTCACGTTGGTCGCCAAGAATTTACAGGCCATACAGGGGCGACTAATAATGACATTTACTCCTATACCGATTGGAAACTTGGTGCCACCAAGGCATTTAGTAATGGTGTGAATGTGGGTGGCTATTACACAGATACGAATGGTAAAGATGCTGGTTACGCCGCGTATACAGGCGGCAACATTGCAGACAGCACCTTCACTGCGTTCGTACAAAAAACGTTCTAATTTAATTTTGGCAGGCTAAGGCCTGCCTCACTAGGAGGCATTCATGAAATTTGTATCCGCAATTATCAAACCATTTAAGCTTGATGAAGTGCGCGAGGCCCTTTCAAATATTGGGGTTCAGGGCATTACAGTCACGGAGGTAAAAGGTTTTGGTCGCCAAAAAGGCCACACTGAGTTGTATCGTGGCGCTGAATATGTGGTGGATTTTTTACCAAAAGTAAAAGTTGAAGTCGCCATTAAAGATGAATTGCTAGACCAAGTGGTCGATGCTATTGAAAAGTCAGCCGCTACCGGAAAGATTGGTGACGGCAAGATTTTTGTCTTTAATCTCGAACAAGTCTATCGCATTCGTACCGGTGAAACCGGCATCGAAGCTTTATAAGGGGATGATAATGAAAAGAATACTTTCGATATTTGCTTTAGTTGCAACATTGGGCCTGGGCTTTAGCGCTAATACCTACGCTGAAGATACTGCGCTTGCAGCTGATGTAGCCGTTGTAGTAGCGCCAGTGGCAGTACTTGCACCGGCAACAGCGGAAGCTGCGCCAGCCGTTGCGACACCGGTACCCAACAAGGGTGATACGGCTTGGATGTTAATTGCAACGGTACTGGTGACCTTGATGGTGATTCCAGGCTTAGCGTTATTTTATGGTGGTTTAGTACGCCAAAAAAATATGCTGTCTGTCCTCATGCAAACCTTTATGATTTTCTCTCTTATGGGTGTTCTGTGGGCTATTTACGGCTACAGCGTTGCTTTCACCGTTGGAAATCCGTTCTTTGGTGGTTTCGGCAAAGCCTTCTTATTAGGCATCACCCCTGACTCAGTGGCCGCAACTTTTAGTAAAGGGATAGTTATTCCTGAGTTGGTGTTTGTGGCTTTCCAACTGACTTTTGCCGCCATCACGCCAGCACTGATCATTGGTGCCTTTGCTGAACGCATGAAGTTCTCTGCTATTTTGGCATTCATGGTGTTGTGGTTCACATTTGCCTACTTACCAATGGCTCACATGGTTTGGTATTGGGATGGTCCTGATGCGATTACTGATGCAAAATCACTTGAAACTGTCATGGCTAACGCTGGCTGGCTATGGGCTAAAGGTGCACTAGACTTTGCCGGTGGTACAGTTGTACATATCAATGCGGGTGTTGCGGGTTTAGTCGGTGCCATCATGGTTGGCAAGCGTATCGGTTACGGTAAAGAAGCCATGACCCCACATAGCCTCACATTAACCATGGTCGGTGCAGCACTACTATGGGTAGGTTGGTTTGGTTTCAATGCTGGTTCTAACTTAGAAGCTAACGGCTACGCAGCATTGGCTTTGGTTAACACCATGATTGCAACGGGTGCAGCAACATTGTCATGGGCATTTGCTGAATGGTTCTTAAAAGGTAAACCATCGATGTTAGGTGCGGCTTCTGGTGCAGTTGCCGGCTTGGTCGCGATTACCCCAGCATGCGGTTTTGTAGGCCCTATGGGTGCTATCGTCATCGGCTTGTTGGTTTCACCAATCTGCTACTTCTTTGTGGCAAAAGTGAAATACATGCTGGGTTACGATGATGCGCTAGATGTATTTGGTGTACATGCAATCGGCGGTATCTTTGGTGCGCTAGCTACCGGTGTATTTGTAAACCCTGCGCTTGGTGGCATGGGCGTGTATGACTACGTGGCTAATGCAGTTGGTACTTATGACTTTGCTGCACAGATGACGGCTCAAGCATACGCTGTAGGTACGGCTATCGTGTTGTCTGCAGTGGTGTCAGTGATTGCTTTCAAACTGGTGGACGTTGTCATCGGTTTGCGTGTATCTGAAGACTTTGAACGTGAAGGATTAGATACAGCTGAGCATGGGGAACGTGCTTACCACGCTTAATTAAGGGTCTAGCAAATAAAAAGGACGCCTAGGCGTCCTTTTTATTTGTACCGTAGAAGTTTTAAACTTGGTCTATTACAAGCAGAAATCTAGCTAAATAAAAAAGCTAAGCAAATCTTTTTTTCCGTGCTTGAAACCACAACCAAACACCCAATAGCAGCATAGGCAAACTTAACCATTGCCCCATGCTAAGTCCCATAGACAGTAAACCTAAGTAACTGTCAGGTTCACGGGTATATTCCGCCACAAATCTAAAACTACCATAGCCCATGAGAAATAAAGCTGAAATTGCGCCAGTCTCTTTGGGCTTAGAGGTATAAATCCAAAGGATTAGAAATAGAACAATTCCTTCAAGCGCAAATTCGTAAAGTTGTGAGGGGTGACGTAATAAATGATCCACTTTAGGAAATACCATGCCATATTCGGCATTGGTCACGCGTCCCCATAGTTCGCCGTTGATAAAGTTGCCCATGCGTCCAGCACCTAAGCCAATCGGTACTAATGGTGCTACAAAGTCCATAATACTTAACCATTTCAAGCGATACTTGCGCGCAAAAAGCCACATGGCAACCAATACGCCTAAAAAGCCGCCATGAAAACTCATGCCGCCTTGCCATACCGCTAAAATTTCAGCAGGGTGCTGTACAAAATAACTGAATTGGTAAAACAGCACATAACCTAAACGACCACCTAAGATGACGCCTAAGGCGCCAAAAAAAAGTGCGTCATCAAGCATCGGTATCGTCCAGCCATGCCATGTGCGATGGTTAATTTGCCATTTACCTAAAGCTAAAAAAGCTAAAAAACCAATCAAATACATGAGGCCGTACCAGTGAATACCAAAGGCGCCGAGGTGTATTGCAATAGGGTCAAACTGTGGGTGAACAAACATGAGCATTTAGGCAGATAAGTAAAAGCTGGATTTTACCTAAGTTTTAATGGATAAAGCTTTAAATAAAATAATAATGAGCAACTAGCTTACTGCTGAGGTGTTGTAATTTACCTGGCTTGAGGGCGAATTGGGCGGCGCGCATGGTTGATGCATAGCTGAAGGCAATCAGCCTATTAAATAGTTAAGTATTACTCTCCGTAACCTTTACCGTAAGTGGCTGTTCATCTTCCAGAAGATTCAACAATCGATCTACGTTCGGGTGTTTGCCGGGACAGTTTTCTGCATCACTGGTGTGTTCAGAAAACAGGCTTAAGCCTTCTACCGCAGCATCTAAAGAGATTTCACCATACATGCGATACAGGTGGTAGTAAACCTTAACCGAGCCTTGGCTACCAGGTTTGTTTTCTATAACACCGGCAGGGCTGCCATCGCCATTAAAAAATTCAATACGCTGCACGTGAGTGGCGTCCTCAAGCGTTTGTAATACATCACTAAATTTCTGCATTGAATACTTACCTTTTATAAATAGTAGGTTGATGTGGTCATCAACTTTGATACTTGTTGCATTAAAAAATTGACTGGTAATGGCAGTTTAGCTGCGCCAAGCTTCTGAGCTTCTAAGGCATGTTTGGCTTCATCTAACTGCATTTGAGTAACAATTTTTCGGGTTTTTTGGTCCGATAGTGGTAATTGATCAAGGTGACTAGCTAAGTGCGCCCCGACCTGTTTTTCTGTTTCTGCCACAAACCCCAGGCTCCATTGATCACCAAGTGCACCAGCAATGGCACCTATTGTGAACGAAGCGGTGTAAAAAATAGGGTTGAGTAAGCTGGTGTGGCTACCAAGTTGTGCAATACGGGTTTCGCACCAAGCTAAATGTTCGGTTTCTTCAGCAGCGGCTTGCTTTAATGACGCACTGATTTGTGGATTATGAGCGGTGAGCGCTTGACCACTATATAAGGCCTGCGCGCAAACTTCACCGCTATGATTCACGCGCATCAATGCGCCAGCCTGTTTCTTTTCACGATCAGTTAAATCGGCTTCAGCAATGTCTGCATCTGGATGCGTGCGTATGCTACACGGCTTAGTCAGCAGTGTGCGTAAGCCGATATCAAATTCAACAATCAAGGTATCTAATCTAGTCAACATGGCTATAGTTTACGCTCAAATTACTTGGCTAAAGCAGTATTTGTCTCTCTCACACATCAAATCCCATTTGTTTAGCTATGATTTGTATCGGATGTAATAGGCTAACCGTTAAATTTTGCTCAGCTAAGCCCTTGGCAAGATGCAAACTGCAACCTATGTTTGAGGTGGCAAGGATGGCCACCTGACTTGCTTTAATGGCGTTGAGTTTGTCATCTAGCAACTGCTTAGCCATATTGCTTTGCGTCAGCATGTACGCGCCGGCCCCACCACAACATTGGCTATTCCCAGCTAGTGGAATAATTTCCGCATGAGGAATTTTTTGAAGTAGCATATAAACAGCGGTGTGGCTTTTTTGCACATTGCGCAAGGTGCAGGGGTCTTGTACAAAAATGCGTTGATTGAGCGCGGTTATGGTTACTGTAGACCAATCACAAGTCATTAAAAAGGCGCTGACATCTTGTACTTTATGTTGTGGTAAATAATCAGCCAGCCCTGCACCACATCCGCTTGCGGCCGTTAATATGGGCATGGTTTGGTCAAAACTACGCTGATTGAGGGCAAGCAGTTTGTTTGATTCTTTAGTATCCCCCATTTGTCTAGCGATACTGCCGCAACAAGTTTGCGCTGCGGGGATATGCACGTCAACACCAAGTTTATTGAGTACATAAATACTGGCTTTTAATGTTTCACTATCAAGCGCGTGACTAGTACAGCCTAAGAACAAGCTAACGGCGCCTTGCTTATTCGGGTGCGATGTTGGGTAAAGATTTTCCCATGTTGTGGGCTTATTGATGACGGGTATTAGTTTTGCGGCGGGATGCAGACGTTTAAGTAAGTCAGCACACCGACCTTGTTGTATCAGCCAAATGAGCCAAGTTAAAGCTTGTGTCAAATAGCGGTAACGCATAAATGGTTTTGCCAGCATAAGCCAAACACTTTTTTTCTGCGTAAAGAGTGCCCGTGAGGTGTCAACGAGTGCCCCGTAATTAACATTGTTCGGGCAGGCGGATTCACAGCTGCGGCAGCTTAAGCAAAGATCAATATGATGATTAAAACGCGCATTGTTAGGCAAAATATCTTGCGCTACAGCCCGCATTAACTGAATACGACCGCGTGGTGAATCTGCCTCTGAGCCGGTTTTTCGGTAAGTGGGGCAGTGCGGTAAGCACAAGCCACAAGCCACGCATCGGTCCGCTTCTACAATCAATTCTTTGATAGATAAAGTCATTGCCTTATTATAAACCTAGGCTTGCAATCTTACGCTGAGCTAGGCATATATAAATGACATGAATTTGTTAAGACGCATTGTTTTAAACGCTAGTGTAGCGGCGTAAAAAACCCGCCTTAGTGACAAGGCGGGTCTAAGAAGATTAGCGCGTATGACTACTTAGCCTATTGTTATTGCGTAAGCGTGGCCTCTACTTTGGGTGGTTCGGACTTAATGACGGGCTTGCCTTTAAGAAAGTTCATGGCTTGCGCGAACTGCAGATCCTCTTTACTTGCAGGCTCAATAGGGGCTGTCGGCTCAGCATATTTTTTCCCATTTACTTTGGCAGCTTCCTTAGTCGCTGTTGTCGTTTCAGTTTTTACTGGAGCGCCCGCTTGCACATCTTTAGGGTTGGATAAATGATGCGTTAAGTCGGCTTCATGAATATTATTTGATTGATCGGTGCCATCTTCTACATAGTAATCAGGCTCAATCCCTTTTGCCTGAATAGAGCGCCCTTTTGGGGTGAAATAACGCGCAGTGGTCAGCTTGATTGCGGAGCCGTTATTCATAGGCATAATGGTTTGCACTGAACCCTTACCAAAAGTACGTACCCCAATTAAGGTGGCACGCTTGTGGTCTTGCAGTGCGCCTGCGACGATTTCTGATGCAGAGGCAGAGCCGGCGTTAATGAGTACTACCATAGGCACCATTTTTAAATCTGCAGGAATATCACGCATATAGTCATTGGCCATACCACCGCGCACATAGTTTTCTGGACTCACGGTAAGATTCATCTTTGAATCAGGCGCGCGTCCCTCGGTATAAACCACTAAAGAGTCTTTTGGTAAAAATGCGGCAGAAACCCCAACAGCACCGTTGAGTAAACCGCCCGGATCATTACGCAGATCTAAAACAAAACCTTTAAACGGACCTTTATTTTCATCGTGCATGGCATTAATCGCCTTTGCCAGATCTTCACCGGTGCGTTCTTGAAACTGCGTGACGCGCGCATAAGCGTAACCAGGCTCGGTCATTTTGTACTTCACGCTTTTATTTTTGATAATGGCGCGCACCAGCGTAACCAGTAATGGCTTAGCTTCATTTTTACGCAATATCGTCAGCACGATAGACGTATCAGGTTTGCCACGCATGATCTTTACCGCATCGTTTAGGCTCATACCTTTAACGAGTTTTCCATCTAACTTCATGATGAGGTCGCCACTTTTGATGCCGGCGACGTAAGCCGGTGAATCTTCAATGGGTGAAACTACCTTTACCAAGCCATCTTCCATGCCGACTTCTATTCCTAACCCACCAAATTCGCCTTGTGTCGCGGCTTGCATGTCTTTAAATGCATCTACATCCATATAAGTGGAATGCGGGTCTAAGCCAGTCAACATGCCGCTAATGGCTTCAGAGATCAGTTTTTTATCTTCCACAGTTTCAACGTAATCGCTTTTAATTTTGCCAAAAACTTCAGCAAAAGCACGCAAGTCTTCTAGGGGAAGTTGAGGCTTAGCCATTTTTTCAGCCACGGCAGAGTAAGTGAGGCTCAACATCAAACCGAGTACTAACCCAGAGAAAACGAGGCCAATTTTAGTGAAACCTTGATATTTATTTCTAGCTTGCATGTATGATTATCCCTAGCCAAAAAAAGCGTACAAGTTTATGACCAACTTAGTTTTAATAGTTCCCAATAGTGTAAACCGCTACACTAATTTTAATGCATTAAAAGTATACCAGTAAGGACTGCTAAATTGATTCAACACCATATCGAAATTACTTATTGCACGCAATGCCGTTGGCTTTTGCGTGCGGCTTGGCTGGCCCAAGAACTACTTACCACATTTGAGCAAGATTTAACAAGCGTCGCTTTGAAGCCTGGCAGCAATGGAATCTTTGATATTACACTTAATCAGCAGTTGCTTTTTTCGCGTAAAGAAGCCGGTCGTTTTCCTGAAGCAAAAGAAGTGAAGCAGTTGGTTCGTGATTGCATCGCGCCAAATCGAGATTTGGGGCATTCTGACAGCGCCTCCCCTACGCCTCATGATAGCGTTTAGGCCGTGACTATCATTCTTGACTAGTTACCTTGGCGTGTCCGATGCGCTGTGCACCGTTAAAATGTTGTGTCCAGTAGCTATCTTGCATATTTTCTACGCGGACTTGCCCCCCTTTACTGGGCGAGTGGATAAAGCGATTGTTGCCTAAGTAGATGCCGACATGAGAAAAAGTCGCTTTTAAGGTATTAAAAAAAACTAAATCACCGGGTTGTAATTCATTTTTAGGCACCGTCTTGCCAATTTGGCTGATGGCCAGCGCGCTATGCGGTAAGGTTAAACTGGTCGCTTGCTTGAAGACGTAGCGCACAAAACCACTACAATCAAAGCCAGTTTCAGGTGAATTTCCCCCATATTTATATCGAATACCAGTCAAGCTAAGCGCATTGATGAGCACTTCGCTTGCACGCACCGGCCAGTTTGTATCATTTACCTCCATTAACTCGGTTGCCAACTGGAGCTCAATTGGAGATTCTAGTGTTGCCGGGGCAGGCTCAGTGGCAGCGCATGTTGCGTTGGCAAATCCTAGTAGGAAACATAAAAAATAAGATATTCGAATAAGTTTAATCACTGGAGGATTATAACCTAATATGCCGTAAGCCACCTATTTTATAAGCTATATGTATGTTTTATATGATTATTTTTAGATTATGTGGGCTATGCGCGGCGAGGCTGGCCGTTAAATCACCCTACATGTAATAGCGCAAGTCGTGGGATAATCACAGCCCTTATGAGTACATACACTATCCGCCAAGTTTTTGAAAAAGATGGCATTTTAGCCAAGCACGTCGAAGGATATAGCGAGCGCACACAGCAATTGGAAATGGCCTTAGCCATCGCTGACGCCATTGAACACAATACGCAATTAGTCGCGGAGGCAGGGACGGGCACCGGAAAAACTTTTGCCTACTTGGTGCCGGCGTTGCTGACGGGCGGCAAAGTCATTATTTCTACCGGCACTAAGAACTTACAAGATCAATTATTCACCCGTGATTTACCTCATGTACGCGATGCTTTAAAAGTGCCTGTGACTGTCGCTATATTAAAAGGGCGTGCCAACTATGTCTGTCACTACCATCTTGAGCGCGCTGCGCAAGAAGGACGCTTTGCTTCTCGGGAAGATGCAAAATACGTGCACGTGATTAAAACCTTTGCTGAAAACACTAAAACGGGGGATAAAAGTGAGCTTAATAGTGTGCCAGAAAACGCTATGATCTGGGCCAGTGTCACCTCTACCAGGGACAATTGTTTAGGTAGTGATTGTGCTTATTATAAAGAATGCTTTGTGATGGAAGCGCGCAAACAAGCCTTAGCTGCCGATGTGGTGGTGGTGAACCATCACCTATTTTTTGCCGATGTGATGCTACGAGACGAAGGTGTGGCCGAGCTTTTACCAAGCGCTAACACCGTGATATTTGATGAAGCACATCAATTACCGGAAGTGGCGGGCCTGTTTTTTGGTGAAGATGTTTCAACCGGCCAGCTTTTAGAATTGGCACATGACTGTACCACCACGCATTTAACATTGGCTAAAGATTGTATTGAGCTAGGCGAAGTCATTCCAAAATTAGAGAAGTCAGCAAAAGATTTCAGGCTGATTTTTACCTACGAGGGATCACGCTTGCCTGTGCAAAAAGCATTGGCTTTAAAAGGCTTTGAAGGCGCCTATCAACACATGCAAAGCCAATTAAAAGCGCTAGTGCAAGTGCTTGAAACCCAAGCAGCACGAGACCCATTGTTGGAAAAATGCTGGCAACGCAGTGTCGCCTTGTACGATTTATTTAGCTGCTGGCAATCGGCTGAAAATAATAACTTGGTGCGATGGGTCGAAGTGTTCACCCATTCTGTACAGTTGCACGCAACACCCTTGAGTGTTGCTGAAAGTTTTGGCAAACAGCTCAATGCGCAACCGCGCGCTTGGATCTTTACCTCGGCCACACTGGCAGTTAAGAGTGATTTTAGTCACTACATTGCACAGATGGGCTTACAGGCCGCAAATACCGGCTTCTGGGAAAGTCCGTTTAATTATCAAGAGCAAGCACTGCTATATGTGCCGCCCGATATGCCTGATCCAAACAGCTCAAGTTACACCGCCTGCGTGGTAGCCGCAGCACTGCCTGTGTTGCAGGCCAGTGGTGGTAGGGCATTTGTGCTCTCTACCAGTTTGCGTGCTATGCGCGAAATTCATGCATTATTGAAAGAAGCTTTCTCTGAATATGGCATCGAAAGCCCGTTGTTGTTGCAAGGTGAAAGCTCGCGTAGCGAGCTGTTAGAACGCTTTCGACAATTAGGTAATGCTGTGTTAGTTGGTTCGCAAAGCTTTTGGGAAGGCGTTGATGTCCGTGGTGAAGCCTTAAGCGTGGTGGTTATCGACAAACTTCCGTTTGCACCGCCAGATGACCCAGTACTCTCCGCTAGGGTAGATAAATTGAACGCAGAAGGTAAAAATGCCTTTATGGAATATCAGTTACCTTACTCGGTGATTACCTTGAAACAAGGTGCTGGGCGACTGATCCGCGACGAAAATGATAGAGGCGTGTTGGTGATTTGTGATCCACGCTTGATTAGCAAATCTTATGGTAAAAAGATCTGGCAAAGCTTGCCACCATTCAAGCGGACGCGTGAGTTGTCTGAGGTGCAAGCGTTTTTTGAGACGGCAGATTAAGTTGGTTGGCGATGATTTTAATCCCAGAAATTGAATATGAACTCACCGCTATCCGTGCTCAGGGGGCGGGTGGGCAAAATGTCAATAAAGTATCGAGTGCGATTCATTTGCGGTTTGATATTCTTGCGTCATCGCTGAGTGATTGGTTAAAACAGCGCTTGATACATTTGAAAGATAGCCGCATTACTGATGCAGGGGTGTTGGTGTTAAAAGCCCAGCAATACCGTACGCAAGAAGCCAATAAAAAAGACGCCATGAAACGTTTACACGAGATTATTAACGCGGCAAATCAAGTAAAACCTATGCGTTACGCCACTAGGCCTAGTTACGGCTCTAAGCAGCGGCGATTAGAAAGTAAAACGCAACGTGGGCAAATTAAGCAGATGCGTGGCAAAATAGCATCTGACAAAAATGAACATTAAATCTAACGTGAATTTACTCGCACTCGACACCTCTACTGAATATCTGTCACTCGCCTTAATGAAGGGCGATGAAGTTTTTACGTTTGATATAAATGCAGGGCAAACGCATTCTCAGATGATATTGCCGCAAATTCAAGCTTTACTGGATAAGGCTAGCCTGCAGTTGACAGAGCTGCAAGGTATTGCTTTTGGTTCAGGCCCAGGTTCATTTACTGGTGTACGCATTGCGACTGGGGTTGCGCAAGGGCTTGGCTTTGGGGCTAATTTACCTGTGGTCGCGATTTCTACATTGCTAGCTTTGGCAGAAGCGAGTGGCGCAGAAAAAGTGATCACTTGTTTAGATGCACGCATGGGCGAGGTTTATCATGCGGCCTATGAGAAAATAGTAGGGCAGTGGCAAACGGTAATTGAGCCTGGCGTATATAAACCTGATGACGTTCCCACTATAGAAAACACCGGCTGGATTGGTGCTGGCAGTGGTTGGCACACATATGATGTGCAATTAAGTAAGGTTTATGCTGCCCAGTTGCAAGCTACTCAGCCACAACTATTACCCACAGCGATCGCCATACTTAAGTTAGCCCAGCCACTATTTGCCAGCGGTGAGGCTAAGCCGGCGAGTGAGGCGATGCCGCTTTATATTCGAAATCGTGTGGCGCTTAAAACCACGGAGCGTGAACAAGGTTTGCGCCTATGATGACTGAATATTTCGATAAGCTCAGCACCCTGCATGAACCTATAACCAAAGATCAATATAGGCCTATGCAGTTAGATGATTTAGATGCAATCATGTCCATTGAGCCTTACATTTACCCTTATCCTTGGACGCGCGGCAATTTTAGTGATTCATTGAGCGCTGGTTATAGTGCTTGGGTTTTGTTGCGCAATGAAATAATCATAGGCTACGCACTGGCAATGATGGTGTTAGATGAGGCGCATTTACTCAACTTAAGTGTTACAAAAGCTCATCAAAAGCAGGGCTTAGGCCGGCGACTACTAGAACATATGATACAAATTGCCAAAAGCAATCAAGCGACCAATATGTTTTTAGAAGTCCGTCCTAGTAACGTGAGTGCAATTGCTTTGTACGAAAATATGGGTTTTAATGAAATGGCGATTCGACGTGGATATTATCCAGCTAAAAATGGTCGTGAAGATGCGGTTTTAATGGGCTTAGCGCTGTGAGATGAAGATGATGACGCGTGAAGATATGTTACGAGAATTAGAATTATTGCCAATGTGGCAATTGCGCACACCATTACCCTCCCTCGAACCCGTTCAGGCCAGGCCTAAAAACGAGAAGCCGCTAGTTGTCGATGCTAAGATTAAAAAAATTGCCGCCGTAGCCCCTCGAGCGCTGAGGCATATCGGTAGTGAAAATGGCGATTTCTTATTTGTCATGGCCAATGATGCGCTACAAGCTGATGAAGCCCACTTGTTAAAAAATATTTGCAAGGCAATGCGTATTATTGCTGGACCAGAACAACTACCCATCGACACTTTAGCGGCCATTCAAGCAAGACCGCCGAAAATAATCATTGCGATGGGTGACCCCGCTACACAAACCCTGCTGCAATCAACGGCACCCTTAACTACATTACGCGGTAAACTTTACCAGTATCATGACTTTCCCTTGATTGCCACCTATGACTTGGCACATTTATTACAGAATCTGCCGGATAAAGCCAAGGTATGGGATGATTTGCGTTTGGCGATGCAAGTGATACAGGATGCTCAGTTGTAAACTATTGCAATTAGCCGTTTAGTCGCCATCTATATAATAACTAATGCTGACTAAATCACTGATAATATGTAGAATTCGCTCTTTTATTCTTGTCCAGATTTGACTCTACTATGCGCGCCTCACAATTTTTCTTCAATACACAAAAAGAAGCCCCTAACGATGCTGAGCTACAAAGCCATATTTTAATGGTGCGTGCTGGCTTGATTAAACGTTTAGGCGCTGGGCTTTATAATTGGATGCCGCTCGGGCTTCGCGTGCTACGAAAAGTAGAGGCGATTGTGCGCGATGAAATGAATAAGGCGGGGGCACTCGAACTACTCATGCCGGCTGTGCAGCCTAGGGAGTTGTGGGATGAGACTGGTCGCTGGGCAGTGTTTGGTCCGCAAATGCTTAAAATAACCGACCGTCATGCTAGAGAATTTTGCTTTGGCCCCACGCATGAAGAGGTGATTACTGACATCGCGCGCTCAGAAATTCGCAGCTACAAGCAATTACCCCTTAATTTTTATCAAATTCAAACCAAGTTTCGTGATGAAATTCGCCCCCGTTTCGGTGTGATGCGCGCCCGCGAATTTATGATGAAAGATGCTTATTCATTCCATACCGACTTTGCCTCGCTAGAGCAAACCTATGCAACTATGTTTCAAGCCTATAGCAATGTGTTTGATCGCTTAGGCCTAAAGTTTCGCGCAGTAAAAGCCGATACAGGCGCCATTGGCGGTGATGGCTCCCATGAGTTTCATGTGCTGGCTGATTCAGGTGAAGACGGCTTAGCCTATTGTGCTACCTCTGATTATGCGGCCAATGTGGAACTAGCCGAGGCTATGACACTGACAACGCGTAGTGCGCCAACAGCGCTCATGCAAGAAGTTGAAACACCTAAGCAAACTGCTTGCGCAGACGTGGCTAAGTTGCTCAACATTGGTATAGCGCGGACGGTTAAGGCGATTGCATTGATGGTTAATAATGCAGAAGGAATAAGCCAATTTTATCTAGCTTTATTGCGTGGTGATCACAATTTAAATGAAGTGAAATTTGGCAAGTTGACGGGTCTAGCAGACTTTCGTCTAGCCACAGAAGAAGAAATTCGCGCCCATTTAAATTGCCCGCCAGGCTTTATTGGTCCAGTTAATGTGGCGGTCAATGTAACGGTGATTGCAGATAAAACGGTGGCCGCCATGAGTGATTTTGTCTGTGGTGCTAATAAGCCAAAATATCATTTAACTGGTGTAAATTTTGGTCGAGATTTAGCTGAACCGAGTTTGGTGGCAGATATTCGTAATGTCGTTGAAGGGGATGCAAGCCCAGATGGCAAAGGGGTGCTGTCACTTTGTCGCGGTATCGAAGTCGGGCATATTTTCCAATTGCGCACTAAATACTCTGAGGCCATGAATGCGACCTACTTAGATGAAAATGGTCAAACGCAAGTGATGGAAATGGGTTGTTACGGGATTGGCGTTTCGCGTATTGTGGGGGCTGCAATTGAGCAAGGATTTGATGAACGCGGCATTATTTTTCCAGCCAGTATGGCACCATTTTCGGTGGCAATCTGCCCCATAGGCTATGAAAAGTCTGAAGCGGTTAAATTGGCAGCTAACCAATTGTACGCTGCGCTGCTGCTAGCTGGTATAGATGCGCTGTTAGATGATAGAGGTGAGCGCCCAGGCGTGATGTTTGCTGAAGCCGACTTGATGGGCTTGCCGCACAGGCTGGTCATAGGCGAACGTGGCTTAGCGGATGGCATAGTCGAGTATAAAGCTAGAACAGATGCAGAAGCGCAGTCAGTTTCATTGACTAATGCAGTTGAATTTATGCAAAAAGTGGCATTATAATGAGCTATGCTTAAAATCGCTCAAAGTGGTTGGCTAATTTTTCTCGGAACTTTAGTTTCTAGCATGAGTTTTTCCGGATCATAAATTGAAGAGCCTTTATCCAATAGCGTGAAAGCCATGATGCAGCGTAGCATTAGCGATAAAGCTGCGCCTAAATTGATGTTTGCTACGCCAGAAGAAGGTAATCCTGGCTCAGTTAAATGTCTCAGCGCCTCAAACAGCGCATTCCAGATAATGCTTATCGCAAAGACTTATTGCGTACTGTGCATTATGAGGCAACCCGCGCCGGCCTAGACCCACAAATGGTATTAGGTAAAGTGGTTTTAAAAAATATGCAGTGTCATCAGCAGGCGCGCGTGGTTTTATGCAAATTATGCCCTTTTGGACGCGCAGTATTGGCGCAAGTGACCATAATTTATTTCTTTTGCGCACTAATTTACGCTATGGCTGCACAATTCTAAGGCATTATTTAGACATTAAGCGTGGTGATTTGTATCGAGCCTTGGGCCGTTACAACGGCAGCTTAGGGCAGCCACAGTACCTAACTTGGTGTTAGCGGCTTGGCATAAACATTGGAATTATCTGCCAAAAAATGGCAATTACACGCTAAAAAGGAATAATAGCGATCCAGAAATTTAAAATATCTCACTAAAAATACATATAAAAACAGTTGGTTATCTATCTTATCTGCCTTTTTCATGGCGATGTGCGTTAAAAAAAGTTTACATTTCTGTAAAAATCGTTCAGTATTCCCATAGCGTTTTTATGGCGGGGTAACTTAAGTTAAAAAAATCCCGCATATACCGCCGATGTTCGCATGAACTTGCTATCCATTTATAATAATTAGGAGAATTAAGTATGTCGAAATTAACTGCACTTGCATTAAGTATTGCTGTTTTAGGTGGTGTGTGGGCATTTTTAGCGTTAGACCCACTCGCTGGTGTAGCATTGGTATGGGTTGGTTTTATTGCATGGGGTTGCTATTTCCATACGGGTGGAGATGATGCTGCGTTGCAAAAAACAATCGCTGGTATGACTTTCGGTGCTGTTATGGCTGGTGTTGCATTGTACTTAGTAAGCTCTGGCACCTTAGCTGGTTTAGGCGCTTTAGCCGCACCAGTGATTATTGCAGTCACAGTGTTCCCATTAGTTATTGTGTCAGGTACGAATTTGCTTTCAGTGGTGCCAGCTAATGTGTACGGTTATGCAGCTACAGCTGGTCTAGGTTTAACAGCTGGTACAGCAGGTAATACAGTAGCAATGGACTTAACAAACCCAGTGATACTAGTAGCAATATCAGTAGTTATCGGTGCATTGTTCGGTATGGCTTCAGGGAAACTTGCAGGGATGTTAGGCAAATAATTTCCACTTAAATTAATTATTAAGTTAAAAAAACCGCCTACGGGCGGTTTTTTTATTTTCTAAAGCGTTAATGTTGAAGATTAACTCAATTAAATGCACCACTTGAGAGTACTTTAAAGCCATAATAGGTGCCAAACTCACCCTCGGATTCGTTATAGACAAACATCATGTCATTGGCATAACCAGCGCCATTATGATGGTTATGTGAGCGTAATTTTAATTCTTTCGGTAACTCACTTTTACCGACATACTTGCCACTTAAATCAAAGATTAATACCGCTTTGTGATCAATATCAAGTAATGCAAGTTCCTCTCCTTTTACGCCACTGTAAGCTACAAAGTAATCGCTGACATCATCAAAAGCAGCACCGGCTTTAGTCAAGTCTAAGTCAATTTCACTCACTTGTTCGCGTAATTTCAAGTCAACGACCAAGACTTTATTACTGCGCCCTTGTTTTGCATAATACTGATTAGTTTCTGCGTTGTAGCTAGGCATCGTATTCGCGTCACCAAATGCAGGGTTAAAGCCAAACACATCGGTAGAGCTCTCTTTCAGCTCACCAGTTTCTGCCAGGTCAATAGAAAATATACCGGTGTTGGGTGAAAAGCCACCGAAGCTAGAAATGTTATAGGTAATCGTTTCTAATTTATGGCTGTTGTTGTTGTAATAAATGGATCGATTATCGTAACCTGAGCGAGAAGAGTTAACATATTTGCCTTCATTATCGTAGGCATGAATAAGCGATTTAGAAATAGGGGCTTCAAACTCACTGCCCATTGGCGCTAAGCCGCCATCGGCAATGTAATAATGTTTTAAACTGGCAATGTGTGCCACGGTCATGGGGCGGGTGCTGGGTTTTTGAGCCAACGGGATTTTAATCCCGACTTGCGCAGAGGCTAAAATTTCCGCTTGCGCCACTTGACATGTAGCAGTGAGGGCTAGGGACAATAATACGGTTGAAATACGCATAATAATTCTTTCTTCTTAAGGAGTTGTTAGTATAGCGAGGTTTTAATCATGCTTCATGATTTTTAATCATACTGAGTTTAGTCAATAACTAGTCTATATTCGTTCAACTGATATTCAGCTGCGTCTCAATCAACATAGCATCGCCATAACTAAAAAATCGATACTGCTGTGCGATGGCATGTGCGTAAGCCGCTTTAATATTCCCCATGCCAGCAAATGCGGACACTAACATGAGTAGCGTACTTTTAGGTAAATGAAAGTTGGTCAATAAGCGATCCACCACTTTAAAGTGGCTGCCAGGGGTGATAAATATATCTGTCTCACTGTTCCCCGCTTGTAAAACACCATCAGGGTTCGACATGCTGACGCGTGCAGCACTTTCTAAGGCGCGCAATGCAGTGGTGCCTATCGCGGTGACTTTGCCGCCATGGGCTTTAGTCTCGGCAATGAGGTCTATGGTTGTTTGTGAAATGCTGTAAAGCTCGCTATGCATTTTATGCTCATGAATATTTTCAACGCGTACAGGTTGGAACGTGCCGGCGCCCACATGTAAGGTAACGTAGGCAATATTAATACCTTTTTGTTTTAGCGTGTCTAGCATGAGTTCGTTAAAGTGTAGGCCAGCCGTGGGGGCAGCTACTGCGCCCAGATGTTTGCTAAACACTGTTTGATAGCGCGCTTCGTCTTCACTCGTCGCTTCATGGGTAATGTAGGGGGGTAAGGGCAATGCGCCATGTTGCTCAAGTAAATCTAGCACAGCAGTTTCACTTAAAAAATTCAACTCAAATAAATCGCCATGACGTGCTGTCACTTCCACATCAAAAGCACCTGACAGCCTCATTAAGCCACCCACTTTTGGGGCGCGTGAGGCGCGCACGTGTGCGTAAGCAGTATGTTGGTTAATGACACGCTCTATTAAGATTTCAACGCTACCGCCAGAATGCTTGTGGCCAAACAAACGTGCCTTAATCACCCGTGTGTCGTTAAATATGACTAAGTCCCCAGTTTGTAAGTAGCTGGGTAAATCTAAAAAAAGCTGATCACTCAAGCTGCCATCAGCGCCGTTAAGATGCAGCATACGGCTTGCAGTTCTGTCGGAAGTGGGGTGTTGAGCAATTAATTCGCTAGGCAAATAAAAATCGAAATCTTCTGTACGCATAATTCTCAGAGCTTGTTATAATAGCGGAATCGCAAATTATACAGTAATGTATTTTTCAAATATGCCGGGATGGCGGAATTGGTAGACGCACGGGACTCAAAATCCCGCGCTGGCAACAGCGTGGGGGTTCGATTCCCCCTCCCGGCACCAATAAAATCAATGGCTTACATAAAGTAAGTCATTTTTTTGCCTATTTTTTGCGGAGGGCACAAGAGGTAATATTCGGCGCTCTTGTTAGTGGCAAAGTAAATACTTAAATAGTCGTAGAATGCACAGGCTTAGGATGCTATGCGCTTACTGATGAGGTGAAGCTGGCATTGCCGTCGCATGCGCGGCATCTAAATTTTTATTTTCCAGTAAAAGGGGCTGCGCTAGATGGGCGCCATGAAATTCGTGGCATGACATGCAGCCACTGGCGATACGTTTGGATTTTGGACTGTTGCCAGAGTGGCATCTTAAGCAGGACTTTCTATCAGGCATAGCAACGTCTGCGCTCGTTTCAGATTTTTCTACTTGGTGGCAGGACTTGCATTGTTGTGTGCGATGCGATGCGTGATTGAAGCGTGCTTTGCTAAACCAATCCTGATTGATGTTGAGCGGCATGACGCGCCACGACAAGGCACTTTCTTGTGTAGGGATTTCATGGCAATAGGCACAGCCATCCGACTTTAACGATGCTGAGTACTGTTTGAATTTCTTTGGCGCTTGGACCTGCAGTGCGCTAATAACATTCTGCTCTGAGCCATGAGGCACAGTTATTACTGCCTTGGCTGGACCAACCTGCAACTGTTTGGTGTGACACAGCAAGCAGTCTCGCTGGTAGGATACAGGCTTAAAGCGCATTTCTTTGCCTTCCTGTTGGTGGCAGTTAGTGCATGACAACTCGCGTACATCCCAGATTCCATTGGGCCCTTGCACTAGACCGACATGCTGGGAGTGGGGGAATTTTAGACCAGATTTTTCAATCAAACGTGCTGTCTCAGCTTGCGGGATACGTTCGATATCTCCCCCCGTGCCATCTTTAGTGCGGCCCGTCTTGAATGTTAACTTGAAGTCTGGATGGTCACGATCAAAATCTTTAACATTAGGCAGTAAAGTTGTCGGACTGATAGACTTAATGTCGCCGTGACATTTGACGCACGTGCCGTTATCTTGCCGCGTGAGTGGGTAGGGCGCCTTATGCTCGCGATGACATTCAGCACAACGGACCCCGTCGGAAAATAGATGGGTAGATGTAAAGACACTTTTTTGTAAAGCGGGATTAGCAATGTGCGGTGCAGTGTCGCGATGGCAATTGACGCAGGCTTTGTTAGAAACTTTACGCGTTAACACTTCATGGCAGTTAAAACATTGTGCGCCAAAATGTAGGTGTGAATTGGAAATGTGACCTGGGCTCCATACGCGGTCAAAGCCAAAAGGCAATTGTGCCATAGCTTTTTGTAGTGGGGGAGCCAAGTTTTGCGCCAATGGCAATGCAAGGAAAATCAGCGCAATGAAGGCCGCCATCCATAGTGAAGCCCGTCGTTTGAAGCTTGAAGCGCCGCGTAGTGGTTCGTGAGTGCGCGACTTTAAATCTTGAAAATCATCGGGTAGGCGTTGTACCAATAGTAGAGAGATTGTTAGGTTGACATCGGGCGGTGCTGGCTCTACTTTCAATTGATAAGGACCAATGGTCACCAACTTACCGTGTGTCAGTTCAATGTTTTGCAGCACGCTACCATCTACCGCAAGTTCGCCGTTTACCGCAACCAGATGTATCTGCCCACCATCCAATCTTTTGATTACCGCATGATGCATGGCTAGACGCGGATCAGGTAGATGTATGGTGCACTCTGCGCCGCGACCAATGGTAATTTCTTCTGCCGTGAGCGTGCGATAGCTGCGCGCTAAAACGCCGCGAGCATTATGAGAAATCTTGATTAAAAGACAATTAATCATAAAGATACTTTATCAGTTACCAATAAAAAAATATGGCAATAACATGTGCCACCATTGCTGTTAGCAATGCGACAGTGAAGGGGACGTGAAAATATAACCAGAAACCCATCCTAGCGCGGAACATTAAATCCTGTCTTGCCCGTTTAACCAGGGACTCACGTCTCACCATGATGGAATAAAGATCACGGTATAATTTCCGTTGTTCGAGGGATAGTTCGCCACCCAATACCGTTAGTTGTCGCACGACCGTTGCGGATGGACAATCCGGTTGAAATCCTCTAAGTTGCTCTAGCAAGCTAACACCGATAGAAGTTTCGCGACAGGCGCGCGTTACGATGTTATTAATGTCATCGGGCATCATTAATGCAATTTGGCGTGCCAACTTATCGGTTTCTGCAATACGTAATAACAATCCATCCAAGCTATCTTCACCCATGTTTTCTGTCATGAGGCGCGGATAAATCATGTAAGCATAATTACCGAAAAAACCGCTAGTGACCACTATCAATAAAAGACCATAAGTGAGGCTGTGAATATTGAGGCCAAAATGGAATCCGCTATGTAGTGTCGCTATGACGGTCATAGCGGTACCCAGATAAATATGCGCAGATAACCAGCCCTGCGTGTTGCCGCGACTGCGGTAGCGTCGTTTGCGTATGCCGTACCAAGCCATCCAAAATACCATTGCCGCAGACAGCGTACCAAGACCATAACCTAGCCAGCTTCCACCGTAGTGACCGACCGCTGGTTCAAACAGCAGGAAGGCTAAAAGAGCGATGAGTATGACGATGACAGCTAATTTAAAGTAGCGGTAGTTCTTGTAGTCAAAAATATTGCTATGCTGCATCTGGTTATTCTCTCTAATTTCCGTCTGAACCTAGTAAAGTGGCTTCGCCAGAGGTGCCGCCAGCATAGCTGAGTAACTCCTCTGGTTTAACGCGCAACGCCGCCCCTACTGGACAAGCGCGGACGCATACCGGACCATCGACAATATCTTTGCACATGTCACACTTCACCGCCACTTTAGGTCCATCAACGACAGCTAAAGATTTAGGCTTAATACCAAGTAGCATCTGCCACAGGCTAGGTTCAGGCTGATCATGGATTACTGCCATTTGAATCACATCGTAAGGGCAATTTACTTGGCAGTTACCACAACCGATGCAGCTGTCATCAATGTACACTTCACCATGTGGTGCGCGATGAATCGCGTCGGGTGGGCAATCTTTCATGCAGTGGGGATGTTCGCAGTGGCGGCAAGATGTGGGTACGCGAATATTTGCAAAAATCGGACCAGCATCCCGATCTAGTCGAGTTGCGCCACCATGCGTGTCGGCACAAGCCTGTTCGCAGTGATTGCAACGCACACATAACGACTCGTCGATGAGCAATACGTCGGTCGCTTCGCCTACCCCTTGTTGAATTAAGAAAGAAATTAGATTGGATGGGGTGGATTGCGTTGCGATAGAAGCCTTGCTATCAAAAGCCGTCTCCAGTTGCTGACGATTTTCCTGATCTTGCAAGTGTTGCAGGTAGCGCGCATCGAGTTCACCGCGAATTTCAGGATTGCGCGCAATGATGTCTCGCATACGCCCAGCTTCGATTAACACAGCGTCCGTCGCAATGGCGGCGCGAACCGTCGCATAGCGTGGCTCGCCAGAAACCAGTGACATTTCGCCTACATAATGGCCAGCCGCCACATAAAGTAGTACAACTTCTCTGCCGCCTATCAGGCGTGAAACGGTGACTGAGCCACTTTGAATTAAATATAGACCGTCTGCCTCATCCCCTTCATGAAATAGCTCTTCGCCAGCCGCATAGCTTTTGAGTGTGGCGTTATTAGCAACGTCATTAAGATCTTCTTCGCTTAGCGATAGGCCAATGCAGAGATGCACAATTGTCTTAATCGCGACTTCATTGAGTATGCGGCGCATAGACTGCACTGAATCAATGAGCTTTTGCATGACACGCCTAGGGGTTTCTATCAGCACGCACGGCGCACTAGCGCGAACCGTGCCAGCTCGGCGTCGGCCTGACACCAGCGCCAACTCGCCAAAAAATTCACCAGCTTTGAGTGTGGCATCTGGCGCACCATCATCATCAATCAGAACATCCAGCTCGCCTTCAATAATTAAGTAAAATGTGGTGCTGTAATCATTTCTTTTGAAAATGACATCACCTGCTTTCGCTAGTAATATATTACTTTCCAGCACCAGTTCTCGTAGCTGTAAGGTGTTAAGCATCGCCAGTAAGGGCACACTTTTACGAATTTTTTCTAATACATCCTCAACGCCACGGTCTGAGCAGAAGTTTGCAAATTTCTCACGCAATAGCGCGTTATCGGCGGGTTCAACAGGGTTGCCTAGTATGTATTCAATGACTTCGTAACCCTGATTGATGCCCTGCTTAATCAGCGGGTAACCAGCCAACGCGCCAATGATATAAAGGCTGGGGACACTTGATTCGTAATGTGCGGACAGTTGAGGGAGTGCCTCTAGATCCGGGGCTGAGAAGCCGATGCCAAAGCTTTCTAGTTGCGCGCGTGATGGCAGTGCGCCAAGTCGCGCAATGACTCGATGGCACGGAATGCGTTCAACACCATTCGGCGTACTAGCAAACACGGTAATTGGAAATTCGCCTGTGCTATTCTGTTCAATAGATTGTGGTTTGGTTTCTAGTAGCCAGTCCAGCACACCCTTCATGTGGGCATCGGTTAATTGGCTTAAATTGCTGTCCTTACAATTACTGAAGTCTTCAGCGCGGTTTAATATAATGACTTGGTTGCGACCGGTCAGCGCCAGCGCATTTTCGACGCCGCTATCGCCGCCACCGATGACCACGATAGTCTCTTCTTGGTAGGCTTGTGGGTCATCGAGTTGATATTGAATTTGAGGTAAGTCGCCGCCAGGAATGTCCAGTTTTCGCAAATTGCCTTGCACACCAACGGCGAGTACCACATGATCAGCGCTTAATAGGCTGCCATCCGCCAGTTCCACTTCAAGTGACTTTGTGTTGCGGCGCAAACCTACAACCTTAGCGCCGTAGCGCACATTAACACGATATTCGGCTATCGTTTTTTCCCAAGTATCAAGCACGGTTTCACGTAGGGCGGCAGTAAATGGTAGTGGACTGCGAAGCGGCAAGCCTCGTGGTTCAGCCATGACCAGCTTGCCTCGCTGATAATTTCGAATAGTGTTTGCGGGCGCCTCTTCGGCCTCTAGCAGTAAGTAGGAAACATTTTGCTCGGTGGCATGTACGGCAGCAGATAGCCCGCTGGGTCCGGCGCCTATAATAATGAGCTTGAAATGTTTTGGTGTGACAATTCCAGTCTTACTGCTAGTTTTTTGCACTATATTCGGCGCTAGAGTTGTTACCATAAGGTGAATTTTCTGTGGTGTAAATCATGGGGCTGGCCATAAATATTTTACGTCTAGGCCTAATCAAGCGGCTTGACATTAAACCTGCCAGCAAAAAACTCTCGCCTTTTCTAATGGCAACAATAGTGGCACATTCATCCCTATAAGTCAAAACTAGACTTTAGTTTACAGACCAAATTTTTTGCCGACTAAACTCGTTTGATGGTTACAAAAATGTAACAATTCTCTTGAGAAAATTTCATTTTCATGCTATTTTCGCTCTGCGTCAAAATGACGCATATAGCAAGCCGTGAGAAAGTTTGATTTTTTTTAAATAGGGCTTTTATTGGACTTTAAGTTTTTTAATTAAGGGCCGTACATGGCAGTATTAGATTTGGGTCATAAAATAATCGCTAGGCCAAACAATTCACTGTCGCCTGATGACAGCATTAAGTTGCTGGCGGCTATAGCTAGTGTGGCACTGCTGATAGCTTTAGGTTTTGCACGCATCGGCGCTTGGTTAGTTTTGCCTTTTGCAGGCTTAGAAATTTTAGCGTTTGCTTATGCTTTTCATGTGATTTATATGCATGCGGATGATTTTGAAAGTATTACGATTGAAGATGACCGTGTGGTTGTAGAAAAAAGAAATTATAAAGAATCAACGACAACGGTTTTTCAAAGATATTGGGTGCAAGTGAACGTGCGCGAGATGATGAGGGTTAAGGGTGGTCAAGGTAAAAGTGGGCTTTTTATAAGTTCACATGGCAATGAAGTTGAGTTTGGTGGAAATTTTATCAATGATGAGCAGCGCACCCAGTTGGCGAGCGAGCTCAGGAAAAAAATATTAATTAAGTTAGTTTTGGAGTAAGGTTTATGCGAGGTTATACAAAGATTAGTTTAGCTGTTTCAGCCATGTTAGCTTCAATAAGTGCGCATGCTGATTATGCTTGGAATTTCCCTGAGCCAGTCACACCGATGGCCTTAGACACATTGCATGTACATAATAAATTTATGCTCATTGCGATGGCTATTTTCTTCGTTGTGCTCGCGATTATGATTTACTCAATTTTCGCCCATCGAAAAAGTAAAAACTTTAAGCCGCTTACGGACAAAGCGCCATCAACTATCGTTGAAATTTTTTGGACGCTCATCCCTTTCGTTATTCTGCTATGGATTGACTTTGTGGTTATGGGTATTCCAGCTTATCACAGTGTAATTATGATGGAAGATACGCGTGATAAGGCTAATATGGTCATTAAGATCACAGGCTCACAATGGCGCTGGCAATATGAATACATGGATGGTGATGCACAAGGCATTAAATTTGTCAGCAACTTAGCTACACCAAAAGAACAAACAGATAAAGGCTTTGCAGGTGCAAAAGACGAGAACTACTTGCTGGAAGTAGATAACCGTTTGGTGTTACCAGTTGGAGCAAAAGTACGTATTTTGATGACCTCTGCTGATGTGATGCACAATTGGTGGGTGCCACAATTTGGTTCTTCACGCATGGCTGTACCTGGTTTTATTCGTGAAACTTGGGTGCAAGTGGAAAAGGCTGGTACTTATCGCGGTCAGTGTAAAGAACTGTGCGGCAAGGGTCATGGCTATATGCCTGTGGTGGTTGATGCGTTACCAGTAGAAGAATACAAAAAATGGGTAGCGGCTAAAAAAGAAGAATTAGCCAAAGCTTCTGCAGGTGCTGATAAAGAATGGACCAAGGACGAATTGGTCGCAAATGGTAAAGTGGTATACGAGAAGAATTGTGCCGTTTGTCACCAAGTGACAGGTGCCGGTTTACCACCAGCATTCCCAGCGATAACCGGTAGTAAAGTGACTAATGCCCCAATTTTTGGTGCTGATGGCAAGTATCTTAAAGATGGTCATCTTGATCGCGTATTAAATGGTATACGGGTAATGCCATCATGGAAGGCGCTGTTGAATGATACTGAGATTGCGTCAGTGATTACCTATGAACGAAATGCCTTAGGTAATAGCGTGGGCGATATATTGCAGCCAGCTCAAGTTAAAGAAGCGCGTCAATAAAGAATAATCACGATTTGAATCAACATTAATTAATTATTTAGTTTGAGTAATTAGGAGAAGGTAATGAGTACAACAACGGTAGCGCATCATGAAGAGCATGCTGAACACCCAACAGGAATTATGCGATGGTTAACCACTACCAACCATAAAGATATCGGTACCATGTATCTAACTTTTGCGCTGATTATGTTTTTTGTGGGCGGCGCAATGATTTTGGGCATTCGTGCTGAATTGTTTAAGCCAGGTCTGCAGTTAATGAATCCTGAGTTTTTCAATCAATTGATTGGTGTGCATGCCTTGATTATGATTTTTGCGGCATTGATGCCAGCAGCGACTGGTTTTGCTAACTGGATGATTCCATTGCAAATTGGTGCGCCGGATATGGCATTGCCGCGTTTAAATAACTGGGGTTTTTGGTTGCTACCTCCTTCTGCAATTCTCTTAACCTTACCGTTTACGCTGGCTTTGTTCGGTATAGGTGACGGTGCCTTGGCGACTGGCTGGACATTTTATCCACCACTTTCTATTCAAGGTGGCATCGGCGTCGACTTCGCAATTTTTGCGGTGCATTTGCTTGGTATTTCTTCAGTGCTAGGTTCAATTAACATTATCGTTACCGTATTCAATATGCGCGCGCCTGGCATGACCTTAATGAAAATGCCTATGTTTGTTTGGGGTTGGTTAATTACTGCTTTCTTGTTAATTGCTACTATTCCAGTGTTAGCGGGCGCAGTAACTATGTTGTTAACAGATCGTCACTTTGGTACGCACTTCTTTGATGCAGCCGGCGGTGGTGACCCAATTATGTTCCAACATTTATTCTGGTTCTTTGGTCATCCTGAAGTTTATATTCTGTTATTACCAGTATGGGGTTTCATTCCACAAATTTTAGAAACATTCTCACGTAAACCGATGTATGGCTACAAAGCGCAAGTGTATTCATTTTGGGCGGTAGGCGCACTGTCAGTAGTTGTGTGGGCGCATCACTTTTTCACATCAGGCATGCCGGTACCAGCATTGCTTTACTTTATGTACAGCACCATGGCGATTTCACTGCCATTAGCTGTGATGTTCTTCTGCTGGATCAAAACCATGTGGAAAGGCTCTATGAGCTTTGAAACCCCCATGTTGTTTACCGTGGGCTGGATTATCCTTTTCGGTATCGGCGGTTTGACTGGTTTAGTGTTGGCTGACGTTGCGGCTGATGCGCAATACCACAATAGTTATTTTATCGTGGCGCATTTCCACTACACGCTATTTGCTGGCGGCATCATGGGTATTATGGCGGGTACTTATTACTGGTTACCTAAAATGACTGGCCATATGTACAACGAGAAGTTGGGTAAACTACACTTCTGGCTAACAGCAATCTCATTTAACTTAACTTTCATCCCTCAGTTCTTCTTGGGTTTGGCCGGTATGCCACGTCGTATTCCAGACTACGCATTGCAATTTGCAGAGTTCAACATGATTTCAACAATCGCCGCGTTTACGCTTGGCTTATCCCAGTTGATATTTGTTTATAACATTGTGACTTGTGCACGCGGTGGTAAAAAAGCCACAGATCAAGTTTGGGAAGGCGCTCAAGGTTTGGAGTGGACATTACCATCACCGCCGCCTTACCATAGCTTTACTGAGCAACCAACGGTTAAATAAGGATAAAAGCTCGGCTTGATATTTAAGCTGAGCTTAATTTGGGTCAATATGGACAAGTCAGTAAAAAATATAAGAATTAGTAATCGAAAAATTGCCTTGGCACTGGGGGGCATTGCTTTAGTTTGGTATGTGGTGTCAATGTTTGCAATATGGCATCAGTAAGCGAAAGTAAGGTATTAACGGCAAAGGAGCAGCTTGATTTAAAAAACCAGCGTTTAATACGCAAGCTTTTGTGGATGCTACTTGGGTCTCTATTGTTTGCCTTTGCGCTAGTGCCTATTTACAACGTGTTATGCACTATGACTGGCTTAAATGGAAAACCGCAAAACACTGCGACGGTTCTTGCTAAGGCGAAGATAGATGGTACGCGATGGGTGAATGTGCAGTTTACTTCTAGCGTGATGTCAGGCTTAGGTTGGAACTTCTATCCTAAAACGACGAGCATCAGGTTGCACCCTGGGCAAATAGAAACCGTGATTTTTGTTGCAAAGAACACCACCAATGAAGTGGTGGCTGGTCAGGCTATACCTAGTGTTACACCCGGTATAGCGGCGGCTAATCTTAAAAAGATAGAGTGTTTTTGTTTTGTCAGGCAATCACTTAAGCCTGGCGAAGAAAGAGAAATGCCACTACGTTTTTTTGTGAGCCCAGAGTTGCCAAAAGATGTATCTGACATGACATTGTCATATTCATTTTTTCCAGCAGTGAAATAAAGTAATTAGTTTTAATTTAGAAGTAAGTGTTTTATGGTGAGGTAATGACGGTTTATTCGTCATTGTGAATTTAATATATAAAAATGCACAGGAGTTATTGCATGGCGACACATTCTAACAATCAGTATTACGTACCGCACGGTAGTATTTACCCAGCGATTATCGCTGCCGGCTTACTATCATTAGCTTCTGGTTTTATTTTTAGCGTTGCTACGGATAAAAGTCAAGAGCTTGCTTACTTGCAAACGCCAGGTAAATGGATGATGATTTTGGGCGCCACGCTCATTTTAGGCATGACCTTCAAATGGATGGGTGCCGTTATTGCCGAAAGTATCACTGGCCAATATACAAGCTGGGAAGATAAGTCATTCCGTATCGGCATGATTGTGTTTATTTGCTCTGAAGTGGCATTCTTTGCTGCCTTCTTTGGTGCGTTGTTTTACATGAGAATACTATCTGTGCCAGATTTAGCGGGTTACGACCTTGACATTACCCCCTATAAAGATTTTCTAGGCACATGGCCATCATCAGGCCCTGGCGGTATGACCGTGTCAGGCGAATTTAAACCAGGACTGCTGCACCCAATGGCAGCATGGGGTTTACCCGCTATTAACACTGCGCTGTTGCTGTCCTCTGGCGCTACCCTTACTTGGGCGCATTGGGGTCTAATTAGAAACAATCGCAAACAACTCGTTATTGGTATGGCACTTACGGTAGCACTTGGTATTGCTTTCTTGATCTGCCAGGCAGCTGAATATCATGAAGCCTACACTGAAATGGGCTTGACGCTAGAATCAGGAGCTTATGGTGCTAGTTTCTTTATGCTCACGGGCTTTCACGGCTTTCATGTGATGTTAGGGACTATCATGCTGATTGTGATTTTAATCCGCTGTATGAAGGGTCATTTCACGCCTGAGCACCATTTTGGCTTCGAGGGTGTTGCTTGGTATTGGCACTTTGTCGATGTGGTTTGGTTAGGTCTATTTGTGTTTGTATACTGGCTATAATTGATAGCTTAATTAAAAAAGGCGATGCATCTGCATCGCCTTTTTTGTTTTTGCGACGGTCTTACTAGTGCGCACTTTCCCAGTTATTGCCGACACCAACTTCAGCTAACAGGGCTACATCTAATTGGGCGACACTTTGCATCAGTTTTGGTAGCATCGATTTAACTAGCACTAATTCACTGTCAGGCACTTCTAGTACTAGCTCATCGTGTACTTGCATGATGAGTTTGCTGTGCAATTTAGCCTCTTTCAGCCACAGATCTACCGCAATCATCGCCAGTTTGATTAAGTCAGCTGCTGTGCCTTGCATAGGTGCATTAATCGCCGCGCGCTCGGCGCCAGCACGCCGCATGCCATTAGGACTGTTAATTTCCGGCACCCATAAGCGGCGACCAAAATAGGTTTCTACATAACCTTTTTGTTTAGCAATTTCACGGGTGTTTTGCATATATTCGCGCACCCCAGGGTAGCGGGAAAAATAGCGCTCAATATAGCTTTGCGCTGCACCGCGCTCAATGTTTAAGTTTTGCGCTAGGCCAAAGGCGCTCATGCCATAAATCAAACCAAAGTTGATGACTTTGGCATAACGGCGTTGTTCACTATCAACCACCGCCAGATCCACACCAAAAATTTCGGCTGCGGTGTGACGGTGAATGTCTTCATTATTGGCAAAAGCTTTCAGCATGCCGGCATCTTGTGATAAATGTGCCATGATGCGTAGCTCAATTTGTGAGTAATCGGCAGATACAATCACGCTGCCCGCCGGTGCAATGAAGGCTTCACGTATGCGTCGACCTTCGGCTGAGCGTACCGGAATATTTTGCAAGTTAGGGTCTGAACTTGCCAGCCGCCCTGTGATGGCTACCGCTTGGTTATAGCTAGTATGCACACGGCCTGTGCTGGCGTTAATCATACGCGGCAGCTTATCGGTGTAGGTAGATTTAAGTTTAGCCAAGCCGCGATACTCCAGTAAAACTTTGGGTAGTGGGTGGTCTAAGGCTAATTCTTGCAACACGTCTTCATCGGTAGATGGCGCCCCTGAGGGTGTTTTTTTAGTGGGTTTAATACCGAGCTTATCAAATAAAATCTCTTGCAATTGTTTAGGTGAGGCTAGGTTGAATGGTTGTCCTGCCAGCGCATAGGCTTGGGTTTCTAGGGCGATTAATTTGGTGCCAATTTCATTACTTTGGCTATTTAGCATGGCTCTATCGATCAACACCCCGTTGCGCTCAATGGTAAACAATACTTGCGAACTGGGCAGTTCAATGTGGCTATATATGTAGTCTAGTTTGCTATCTGCCGCAATGTGCGGATACATGGCTTGGTGCAGCTGCAGAGTAATATCAGCATCTTCCGCCGCATATTCAGCGGCCACTTCCACTGTTACTTGGTTAAATGTCACTTGTTTAGCGCCCTTGCCAGCGACTTCTTCAAAGGTTATGGTTTTTAAGCCTAAATGCCGTTCACTTAAGGCATCCATGCCGTGTGTTTTGTGTGACTCGAACACATAAGATTGCAGCAAAGTATCATGGGAAATGCCATTGAGTGCAATGCCGTGATTGGCCAGTACGTGTTGATCATATTTCAGGTTTTGCCCGACTTTTTTGAGTGATGGGTTTTCTAAAATAGGCTTAATTTTAGCCAAACATTCGGCAAAATTAAGTTGTTCCGGGGCATCAAAATAATCATGCTTAAGCGGTAAATAAGCTGCACTACCAGCTTCAACGCTGAAAGACATGCCGACAATCTTAGCGGTCATGGGGTCTAGTGAGGTCGTTTCTGTATCAAAGCTAATGAGTTCAGCAACACTCATTTTTGCCAGCCAGCGGTCTAGCTGATCATGCGTTAGTACGGTGTCGTAGTGACGGCTAGTGTTTGCGCTATGTGGCGTGATAGCAAACATATCGGCTGTTTGGCTATGTGCTAGTGGTGCGTTGCTTACCGCCAGCACTGGCTTATTGTCCTGCATATAATCTAATTCTCGCCGCCAGTTTTTAAACTCAAAGCGATCAAATAACTCAGCAAGCTTAACTTTATTGAGGGCTTGTGGCGCAAGGTTAGACAGATTTTCTTGAATGCCAATATCGCAACGAATGGTGATGAGCTCGCGTGCGGTGGGTAACCAAGGCAAGGCTTTGCGTA
>SHXQ01000007.1 GCA_009693255.1 Methylotenera sp.
TGGCGGAGAGCGAGGGATTCGAACCCTCGATACAGATTTAAGCCCGTATGCTTCCTTAGCAGGGAAGTGCCTTCGACCACTCGGCCAGCTCTCCGTTTATTACGCTAATATTTCAACTAATGTTTCTTAATTGAGGCGCGATATTACTTCAATAGCGCCTAAAAATCAATTTAAAATTAAATCAAAAGCTATTGTTTAAGCTTACCAATAAACTACATGCCTTCTAGTTCGAAAGCTTTATGTAAAACACGTACTGCTAGCTCTAAGTATTTTTCATCGACAACTACAGCAATTTTAATTTCTGAAGTTGAGATCATTTGAATGTTGATACCTTCTTCAGCGAGTGTGCGAAACATTTGACTGGCAATACCAACATGTGAACGCATGCCAACGCCTACAACAGAGACTTTAGCAATTTTGTCATCACCATTGATTTCACGTGCACCAATATGCCCTTGTACTTTGTCACGCAAAATACTTAAGGCTTTGTTCATCTCATTTTTGTTTACGGTAAAAGTGAAATCAGTCGCACCATCTGCACCGGTGTTTTGAATAATCATATCCACGTCAATATTAGCGTCAGCAATAGGACCTAGAATTTGGTAGGCAATGCCTGGTTTATCTGGCACGCCAAGTACGGTAATTTTGGCTTCATCACGATTAAATGCAATGCCTGAAATGATCGGTTGTTCCATGGTATCTTCTTCCTCAAATGTTATTAGTGTACCGTCGCCTTCTTCTTCAAAACTAGAGAGCACACGTAACTTAACTTTATATTTACCTGCAAATTCTACAGAGCGAATTTGCAATACTTTTGAGCCTTGGCTGGCTAATTCAAGCATTTCTTCAAAAGTGATTGATTTTAAGCGGCGCGCTTCAGGAACTACGCGTGGGTCAGTTGTGTAAACACCGTCTACATCAGTATAGATCTGACACTCGTCAGCCCCTAGCGCCGCGGCAAGTGCTACGCCAGTGGTGTCAGAACCGCCGCGGCCTAATGTTGTGATGTTGCCATCCTTATCTACGCCTTGAAATCCTGCAACCACGCATACATAGCCCGCATCTAAATCTGCTTTAAGATTGTGTTGATCAATGTCTAGAATACGTGCTTTGGTGTAAGCATTGTCAGTCAGAATTTTAACTTGTGCGCCGGTATAACTTTTAGCTTTAATACCCAGCTCGATTAATGCGAGCGCAGTCATTCCGATAGTGACTTGTTCACCCGTTGAGATAATCATATCTAACTCACGCGGATCCGGCTCAGCCATCAGTTCTTTGGCTAGATTGATTAGTTTATTTGTTTCTCCAGACATAGCAGAAACTACCACCACGACTTGATGCCCCATTGCCTTATAGCGTGCCACACGACGGGCTACATTGCGGATTCTTTCAGGATTAGCGACTGAAGTGCCACCATATTTTTGTACGATAAGTGCCATTTTTAACTCTTTTTTTGTCTATGCTGTTTAAAATTAATTGCTAATTCAGTTTACTGCTTATCCAGCCTTCTACGCTAGCAAGCGCTTGTGGCAAATGACTCGCATCGGTGCCACCTGCCATTGCCATATCTGGCTTACCGCCACCTTTACCGCCGACTTGCTGTGCAACAAAGTTCACTAATTCGCCGGCTTTGACTTTGCTAATTAAGTCCGAGGTGACGCCAGCTGCCAAACTTACTTTCCCGTCATTCACGCTTGCTAAAACAATAGCAGCTGATTTTAGTTTATCTTTTAGCTTATCTATGGTCTCGCGCAAGGTATTCGCATCAGCACCTTCTAAGGTGGCGGCTAATACCTTGATGCCAGCAATTTCAATCGCTTGCGTTAGTAAATCATCGCCTTGTGATGAGGCTAGTTTAGATTTTAAGCGAGCTAATTCTTTTTCTAAAGATTTAGCATGGTCGCTTAATTGAGCTACTTTGTTGGCAAGCTCGCCACTAGGGGCTTTAAGTTCATTCGATAATTGTGCGATTAATGCTTGCTGGGTATTGATTAATCTTAATGCGCTATTGCCTGAGGTCGCTTCCAATCGACGCACTCCCGCCGCAACACCAGACTCACCGACAATTTTGAATAACCCAATATCACCGGTTCTGCTTACGTGGGTGCCACCACATAATTCGCGTGAACTGCCGATATCAAGCACGCGGACTTCATCACCATATTTTTCGCCAAACAGCATCATCGCGCCTGTTTTTTGCGCAGCTTCAATATCCATCACCCGTGCTTGGCATGTGGTATTGGCTAGAATCTCTGCGTTGACTATGGATTCCACTTGCGCAATTTCGCCATCGCTCATGGGCACATTGTGCACAAAGTCAAAACGCGTCTTATCAGCGTCTACCAGCGAACCTTTTTGTTGTACATGCGAACCCAATACTTCGCGTAGCGCTTTGTGCATCAAGTGGGTGGCGGAGTGGTTGCGCATGATATTGGCACGAGCAATTAAATCTACGTTGGCTTTTAAAGCGTCACCCACATTCAGTGTGCCGGTTTTCAAAATACCGTGATGCCCAAATACGGCGGCTTGAATCTTTTGGGTATCTTCTACCGCGAAAATGCTGTGATCACTTTTCAGCAGGCCATTATCGCCAACTTGCCCACCTGATTCTGCATAGAATGGCGTCTTATCAAGTACGACTATACCTTGTTCGCCCTCAGTGAGTTGTTTAACAGCGGCGCCATCTTTGTATATGGCGAGTACTTTGGCGTTAGCTTCTAGCGTTTCGTAGCCTTTAAAATCAGAGTTTTTGCCACTATAGTCTAGATTGGCTGCCATTTTGAACTTGCCTGCAGAGCGGGCCTGTTCTTTTTGACGTGACATCGCGGCATCAAATGCAGCGCTATTTACAGTGACATTACGCTCGCGGCAGATGTCAGCGGTTAAGTCGAGTGGAAAGCCAAAGGTGTCATGCAGTTTAAAGGCAAGATCGCCATTAAATGTGGCATTGCCAGACTTAGCCATTGTAGCCAGTTCTGTTTCTAAAATTTCCATACCGTTTTCTATGGTTTCAAAGAAGCGGTCTTCTTCAAGCTTAAGGGTATTGGTAATGCGTGTTTGCTCAGTTTTTAGCTCAGCGTAAGCGCCACCCATTTCAGCGACCAAGTCCGCCACTATTTTATGGAAAAATGCAGCGCGTGAACCTAGCTTGTAGCCGTGGCGAATAGCGCGGCGGATGATGCGACGCAATACGTAGCCGCGACCTTCATTGCCCGGAATCACGCCATCGGCAATTAAGAACGAACAGGCGCGAATGTGATCCGCTAACACTTTCAAGCTAGGGCTGGTCAAATCAGTGGTCTTGGTTTCGCGTGCGGCGGCAGCGATCAAGCCTTGGAATAAATCAGTTTCATAATTGGCATGCACATGTTGCAATACGGCTGACAAGCGCTCTAAACCCATGCCTGTATCTACGGATGGCTTTGGTAGTGGATGCATTACGCCAGCTTCATCGCGATTAAACTGCATGAAAACGTTATTCCAAATTTCAATGAAGCGGTCGCCATCTTCATCAAGACTACCAGGAGGGCCGCCAAAGTGATGCGCACCGTGATCGTAGAATATTTCGGTACAAGGTCCGCAGGGGCCGGTGTCGCCCATCATCCAAAAATTGTCAGAGGCATAGCGCGCGCCTTTGTTGTCACCAATACGAATAATGCGGCTCGCTGGTACACCTATGGTGTTGAGCCAAATGTTGTAAGATTCATCATCGTCGGCATACACGGTGACGGTGAGCTTTTCTTTAGGCAGTTTAAAAACAGCCGTTAGCAATTCCCAAGCAAATGCGATGGCGTCTTCTTTGAAGTAATCACCAAAACTAAAATTACCCAGCATTTCAAAAAATGTATGGTGACGCGCGGTGTAGCCGACGTTTTCAAGATCATTATGTTTGCCGCCAGCACGTACACATTTTTGGCTAGTGGTGGCACGACTGTAAGGCCGTTTATCAAAGCCAAGAAAGACGTCTTTAAACTGATTCATCCCAGCATTGGTAAATAGTAGCGTTGGGTCGCCATGGGGCACCAGCGAGCTGGAGGCAACCACTTGATGACCTTTTGAAACAAAAAAGTCAAGAAAAGCTTGGCGGATTTCGTTGCTACTCGGGTTGCTGCTTAGTTTAATGGTCATTTTATTTTTCGATTAATATCTTTGAGCTATTTTCTTAGTCTTCTATTTCAGTCTGATTTAATGCTTTTTTAATCACATCAAAGCTAAACCCCCGGCTTTGTAAAAATCTCGCCTGTTTAGCCCAATTTTCACGGCTAGTCGGGCTGGCTTTATATTTCTTTCGGCATACAGCTACTGCGTGTTCTAGTTCATGTTCTTTTATTTCAGTCACGGCATTGGCAATTAAGTCGTCTGCCACACCTTTTTCACGCAGCTCATTAGCCACGCGAGCACTGCCAAATCGAGCTTTCCTGGCATGCACCAATTGCTCGGTAAATCTGACATCACTTAGCCAGCCTCGTTTTTTAAAATCATCGAGTATGGCTGGGATGTCGTCAGATTCTTCAGCAAAAGGTTTTAATTTTTGCGCTAGCTCAAAGTAAGAGTACTCGCGCTTGCCGAGGTAATCTAGCGCACGCTGCCGTAAACTTTTAGCTTGAAATTCTATTTTCTTGCCTCGTTTTAGATTACCACGATGCTGCGTTAGTCTTCTTCAGCCCGCACCGCTGGCATTGCTTCAGCCCGCACCGCTGGCATTGCTTCTTCTGCCAGAGCTTTCATATTGGCGCGTATTTTTGCGTCAATTTCGTTAGCAATGGCTGGATGTGCTTTTAGGTAATCACGCGAGTTATCTTTGCCTTGGCCAATTTTTTCGCCATTGTAGCTATACCAAGCCCCGGCTTTTTCTACGAATTTTGCATTAACGCCAAGCTCAATGATTTCGCCTTCACGTGAAATGCCTTCGCCGTACAAAATATCAAATTCAGCTTGTTTGAACGGCGGCGCCACTTTGTTTTTAATCACCTTAACGCGCGTTTCAGAACCGATGACTTCGTCACCTTTTTTAATCGCACCTGTGCGACGAATATCCAAGCGTACAGAAGCGTAAAATTTAAGTGCGTTACCACCAGTAGTAGTTTCAGGGCTACCAAACATCACGCCGATCTTCATGCGAATTTGGTTGATGAAAATTACCAAAGTGTTGGTGCGTTTAATGTTACCGGTCAGCTTACGTAAGGCTTGGCTCATTAAACGTGCTTGCAAGCCCATGTGTGAATCGCCCATTTCGCCTTCAATTTCAGCGCGCGGCGTCAGTGCGGCAACCGAGTCAATGACAACGATATCGACTGATCCGGAACGCACTAGCATATCTACAATTTCCAAGGCCTGCTCGCCAGTATCCGGCTGTGAGATAAGCAAATCTGGCACATTGACACCTAGCTTAGCTGCGTATTGTGGATCTAGCGCATGTTCAGCATCAATAAAAGCGGCGACGCCACCAATTTTTTGCATTTGCGCAATGACAGAAAGCGTTAGGGTGGTTTTACCTGAGGACTCAGGGCCGTAAATCTCCACCACACGGCCGCGTGGTAAACCGCCAATGCCTAGGGCAATATCAAGGCCTAACGAGCCAGTGGAAACTGACTGAATATCCTCGCCTATGCTGCCATCACCCATGCGCATAATAGAGCCTTTGCCGAACTGCTTTTCAATCTGCGCTAATGCTGCGGCAAGTGCTTTGCTTTTGTTGTCATCCATGATGTTTTGCCTTTATATTTTCTGAATTTTTTATTGCTTTTTCTAACCTGCAATTATTTCATAAATCAAGGCTTAAAGTAAGTGTAATCAGCCCTTCAATTAGGGTTTTTGCCGATTGCTGGCGAATCTCTTGGCGGTTGCCAATAAAGTGGTGCGTCGCGGAAATCGGTGCGCAATCTAAACCAATCCAAGCAAAGCATACCGTACCAAGCGGTTTAGCTTCAGTTCCGCCCGTTGGGCCAGCAATACCAGTAACAGCCGCGCTTAAACTTGCGCCACTTACGCCAAATGCGCCCATTGCCATTTCAATGGCAGTTTCCTCGCTCACTGCGCCAAAATCACTTAAGGTAGCACTAGATACATTTAACAGCATTTCTTTAGACTGATTGCTGTAGGTAATAAAGCCGCATTCAAACCAAACCGAGCTACCAGCAACGCGGGTGATAATCTCTGCGCACAAGCCACCTGTGCAAGATTCCGCAAGCGTTAGCGTGAGTTTGCGTTGTGTTAGTTGTTGGCCAAGTTGCTCGGCCAAAGCGGTTAAGTCAATGTCGTCAGTCATTGAGTCAACCCCATGCCATTAACTGTAAAGCTGAAATCGCATAAATGGCCGCGAGCAGGTCATCAAACATCACCCCAAAACCATTTTTGAGTTTGGCGTCACATTGTCGAATCGGAAACGGTTTCCAAATATCAAATAGGCGGAATAATAAAAAGGCGGTTAGCCACCATTGCCATTCATTTTTTGTAAAAGCGAGCACCAACATCATGGCGACAATTTCGTCCCACACGATAGCGCCATGGTCAGCTACACCTAACGCTTTGCCGGTGATATTACAAAAGTAAATGCCCGCTAAAACACACACAGTTATGATTGTTAACTGAAGGTGTAGCGGGTATACAGAAACCAGCCAAAACAATGGCAAGCCAACTAAGCTACCAAAAGTGCCAGGGGCTTTGGGGGCTAAACCACTACCAAAACCTAAACCAAAAAAATGCGCCGGGTGCTGTAGTAAAAACTGTAAGTTAGGCGCTTTAATCCGCACTTGCCTATCTAAAGTGATCAAAGCCGACTTCCTTAAAATCTAAAACCTCATCATTAAAACCATGCACAATTAAATCCTTACCCGTAGTAATCTTCCCAATACAACTTAAAGGCAATGCGAGAGATTCACTGAGCCGGGTAATTTCAGCATGCTGTTCAGCGCTTGCGGTAAAGCATAACTCATAATCGTCACCACCGGCTAATAGCATACCGAGTACGCTGGTGTTATATGGCCTAGTGCTATCTACCCCACTGGAGGCTAGTCCGGCCAGTGCAAAGCTAAAATGAGGGGAGTGTGGAATATCTTTTAAGTAGATTGCCGCACCCACGTTGGAGCGCTCTAGAATATGCCCTAAATCAGCCAATAAACCATCTGAAATATCAATGGCACTATGCGCAATTCCAGTTAAGGCTAATCCTAAAGCCACTCTTGGTTGTGGGGTGTGTAGCGCCATCGCGCAACTTGTAAAAGCCTCAGTGGCTAAGGTTAACTTTCCCTGTAGGTGCGCTAAAGCTAAGGCGGCATCCCCCAAATTGCCTGACAACCAAATTTCATCGCCAAGCTTAGCGCCACTTCGTTTAATGGCTTGATTAATAGGTACTTCTCCCATAATTTGTATGCTAATGGTGAGTGGTCCGCGGGTGGTATCGCCGCCAATTAAATCGACATTAAACGCCTCCGCGCAGGCAAAAAATCCGCGGGAGAATTCACTAAGCCATGGTTGATCCACTTCTGGCAAAGCGATGGCCAATGTCGCCCACTTAGGATTAGCTGCCATGGCTGCCATGTCGGATAGGTTGACTGCGAGTGATTTCCAGCCTAATTGATAAGGATCGGCATCGGCGAAGAAATGTGTGCCGGAAACGAGCATATCGGCTGAAATGGCTAGCTCCATATTGGCGGCGATAGTAATGAGTGCAGCATCATCACCACCGCTTAAGTTGGTATGCTGCGTTGCACGCGTGAAATAATGACGGATTAAATCGAATTCTGACATGGCACTTTAAGAGCTAGGTTTAGTGGCCGACTTTGGTCTAAAAGATTTTATGATAGATTCGTTCGTTTCTAGATAAGGTCCACCGATTAAATCTAAGCAATAAGGTATGGCCGAGAAAATTCCATGCACTTTTTGATGGCCATCACCATCTTTTAAGCCGGTTAACGTTTCGGCGATTGCTTTGGGTTGTCCGGGCAAGTTGATAATTAAGCAATGCTTGCGTATCACGGCTACTTGTCTAGACAATATAGCGGTAGGCACAAAGTTAAGGCTGATTTGACGCATTTGTTCGCCAAAGCCAGGCATTTGCTTGTCGGCAACAGCAATCGTGGCTTCTGGCGTGACGTCTCGCAAGGCTGGGCCCGTGCCACCAGTCGTTAAAATTAAATGACAACTTTCATGATCGACTAAATCAATTAAGGTGGATTCAATTTCGGTTTGCTCATCGGCAATCAATCTGGTGACATATTGTATGGGAGTGATGAGCGCGTTATCTAACCAGTTCTTGAGGGAGGGCAAGCCTAAGTCTTCATATTCGCCACGACTGGCACGATCACTAATGGAAACTAAACCAATTTTAATGAATTCTTTTGTCATTTGTTTGTCATGAGTATTACGTAAGTCTTCATCATACCATTACCAACATTAAAGGATTTTTTCATGCGCACTTATGCTACTCATTTAACGACGCTAACTGATGTTAATCCCACCAATTTTGCCAAGAAAAAATTAATGCTGCTTGTATTGTTAAGTTTAGGCGCGCTCTTGTTATGTAGCCAATTGTATGCGGCCGAGCAAAACCTCTACGCCAAAAACTACCAAGCACAAAATACCAGTCAGCTAAAATCCTTAAGTGCGCAACCAGACACCAAAATGTATTTGAGTAATCACAAGGGCGAAGACAACATCAGCATGCTGGAAGATGGCTATGACATGATGGGTTCAACCGGTTTCAGTGGCACATTTGCCTCGGTAGATGGCGCCCTGCAGTTTGGCAAAACCATTAAGGCCGATAAGGTATTGGTTTATCGCAAATACGGCTCGGCAAAAACCGGCAGCGCTAAATTTGAAGTGATTAAGCAGGCAGCTAAAACCGGTGGTGAAATCGACGAGAAAGACTTAGTGGAAGATCCCACCGAATACAACTATTACGCCAGTTACTGGGCTAAATTACCTATGCCACTATTAGGCGTACATGTGATTAAGTTGGTAAAGGCCGCTTCTGATGATGGTGAAGTAAGCGTTGAGGTGCGGGGCTTAAAAATTATAGCCGTGATTAAAGATTCGCCGGCTGCTAAGGCGAACATAGTAAAAGGCGATACTTTGTTAAAAATAGGCGATGTGTCACTAGTTAAAGCCGACGACCTATTTGCCGCAGTTAAGCGTTATGCTGGACAGATCGTACCCATCAAATTACAGCACGATGGGGCTGAGGTTAATGTCAATTTAGCACTAAATTCACGGTCATAAACTTGATGACAGGCTTTAACTTTCTAGTAAATTTAGCTTACCAGCAAGCCATTTTGTGCTAGTGGCTTGCAATAAAATGGTCAGCAAAATCGCCATAAAAGTGACCGAGGCGATGACGTCGCTGTAAGGCACTTTCATCCCTACTAGCATGCCTGCCAGTGCACCTGGTATCACACCTGTTTCACGTGTCCAGCACATAAATAACAGCTCTTTAAGGGTCCACTTGGCAGCTCTGTTAGGTAGTGCGCAGGCAAATACCACTAACGGGCGCGCGATTAACATAAACACGATGACCACGCCTAGTGCGCCCCAAAAATACTGTTGAAGTAGTGCAAAATTAACTTGTGACCCAAGCAACACAAAAATAAAAATACGCATAATGAGTGATGTTGTCAGGATGAAGTCTTCTAATTTACTTTCTTCACCTTCATCCATTTTAAAACCGAGTAAATCTTTATTACCTAGTACCATGCCAAATACAAAGACTGCCATAAAGCCGCTGGCATGCAGATTATCTACACTTAAATAAGCTGCGGCAACAGACATGAGTGTGACTACCGGAGCGTACTCAGCCAAAAAGCTGTATTTCTCATGGGCAATCAATAAGGCCGCTAAGTAACCCAATATTGCGCCACCAATTAAGCCTAGTAATGATTGTTGTAATAAGGAAAGTAAATTTTTACTGATAGAAAAGTCAGCGCCTGATATTGCCACAGCTAATACGGCAAAAGTCAAAATAGCCCCCATGGCATCATTAAAGGCAGATTCACTCATGACGGTTTGCGCGACTTTAGCGCGGATTTTTACTTGTCGAAATACCGGCACCAGCGTTGCTGGATCGGTCGAGGCAATGACTGCACCTAATAATAAGGCAAAAATAAAGGGTAAATGGAGTAAGTATTGTGCGGCAAATGCAGTAACAACCGCACTAATCATGACGCCCAATGTGGCTAAGGAGAGTAATGTTGGCCACACTCCTTTAAGTACGCTTAAACGCACACTGGCGCCACCATCAAATAAAATATAGCAGGAGCCAAAAATCAGCAATAGTTGGTTTAATGTAGAGTCTACTTTTATGTCAATAACAGCCAGCCCCACCCCACCTAGTACCATACCCGCTAATAAAAACATAACGACATCTGGTACTTTGAGTAAGCGGGCGATAAAACCGGTCACTGTCCCAACGCCTAAAATAATGCCAATCAAAAATAACAGTTCTTTGGCGTGCAGAATAGCGGGAGAGTGTTCCATTATTTTTTTAGCTAAAGCTATCGTTTAGCCCATCATTGGGCGCGTAGTCTGAGTTGGCATCGCTATTTTCCTGTGAAGCTTGGCTAACTTCACGTAGCAGTTTGAAAATCTCACGACTACTTTTAGGCGGCTTGCCAGCGGTTAGTTCTTTTTGCGCATTGCGAATTAAAGTACGCAGTTGTTGAATATCTGTTTGTGGGTAAAGCGTAATAAATTCGGCCAACACGTCTGCATCTGCAATCATACGATCACGCCAGCGCTCTAGGCCATGAAAGTAGGCGTTTTCGGCGGTATGTTTGCCGTCCCAGCGAGCGAGTTGCTCTAAGATAGGCGCGTTATCAATTTCACGCATCAGTCGACCTAAATACTGTTTATGCCGGCGTGTTGCGCCATTCGCGGTAATCTTTTTAAAATCTAGCACGGCAGTGATTACTGCATCTGGTAAATCCAATTTTAGTAGTTTGTCTTTAGGGAGCTCTGTGAGCCTTACGCCAAGCGCTTGTTGGTCATCTGCCTCAGCCTTGAGTTGTGTTTTGCTAATAGGCTCTTCAGCGTTTAATTTAGAGGCTAAATTCGCATCGTAACTAAAATCAATGCCACTGTTTGTCTTTTTTGGTTTCATACTGCGGTATTATAACAGCCTTAGTTTTTAGAACATATTTTTAGCGCATACTCAGCGCACACGTGGCCTATTTGGTGAAAGATAGAATGGTTATGGCGGATTTGCGCTTTAGTTATAGTTTAGATGAAATTAAGCAAATGTCGGAAGATGTGCTTAAAGTTGCAAAAAATCTTGGCGCTAGTGCGGCAGAGGCGGAGCTTAGCTTAAGTATTGGGCAGAATGTTTCGGTGCGTTTGAACGAAGTGGAAAACATAGAATACAACCGCGATAAAGGCATGTCAGTGACTGTCTATTTTGGGCATCAAAAAGGCCATGCTAGCACCTCAGATTTAACCCCACAAGCGTTGAAAGACACCGTCGTAGCGGCTTGCAATATTGCTAAGTACACGGCAAAAGATGAGTTTTGTGGCTTGGCAGACGCCAATTTAATGGCAAAAAATATTCTGGATTTAAATCTGCATCATCCTTGGGATATTTCTGTAGATGAGGCTATTATGCTTGCCAAGGAATGTGAAGCGGCGGCCTTAAGTGTCGATACGCGCATCACAAACTCTGAAGGGGCGAGCGTTTCAACTGGTGAGGGTTATTTTGCCTACAGCAATAGTCATGGCTTTACTGGGGGTTATCCAAGTTCAAGGCATGGGGTAAGTTGTTCTGTCATTGCTGAGTCCGGCGATAGTATGCAGCGAGATTATTGGTACAGCACAGCGCGGGCGGCTGTGGATTTACAAATGGCGGCTGATATTGGTCGGTTGGCGGGAGCGCGCACAGTCAGGCGTTTAAATTCACGCAAAATAAGCACTCGCCAAGTACCTGTCTTATTTGAGGCGCCATTAGCCAGCGGCCTCATATCCTCGCTAATCAGCGCAATTTCAGGCGGTAGTTTATACCGCAAGTCATCATTTTTATTAGATAGTTTGGGTAAGCAAGTGGCCAGCCCAGTTTTAAATATAGTTGAAGAGCCCCACCTTAAAAAAGGTTTGGCAAGTAGCCCGTTTGACAATGAAGGCGTGGCCACGCATACGCGACAGTTAGTCAAAGACGGCGTGTTGCAAGGCTATGTGTTGGGCAGCTATTCTGCGCGCAAACTCGGCATGCAAACTACTGGCAATGCCGGTGGCAACCATAACTTGATCGTGCAATCTTGCGGCAATGATTTTGCGGGAATGCTCAAACAAATGGACACGGGTTTACTAGTGACGGAGTTGTTGGGCACCGGTATTAATATGGTAACCGGCGATTACTCTAGAGGTGCGGCTGGTTTTTGGGTTGAAAATGGCGTTATTATTCACCCGGTAGAAGAAATTACAATTGCCAGCAATATGGCGGATATGTTGAAAATGATTCTTGGAATCGGTACTGATGTCATTACGCAGGGTTCAAAGCAAGTGGGCTCAATTTTAATCGAGCGTATGACGGTAGCCTGCGAATAATGGGGTTTATCCCAGTATTCGATGGGTGAGACTATTGTTATTTAACGGCTTCTACTTCTTCAATATCGTCTTTAATAAACTCGTCTGGCACTAAACCATCTTGCACCAAACTTGCCCGTCTTTGTAGGTAGGCGTCACGCATAAAAGCGTAAGGATCTAAAGAAGCTTCATCTATCAAGTCCGTTGCAGCAAGTAATTCTGTACGCTTGCCTATAAATTGAGCTGCACGCAGTTGATTGTGCAGTCTAACCTCGCCAATACTGTGTGTGTAAGTGATAGGGTCAGTTGTCACTGTATCAAATACCAAGCCAGCGGTATCGCGCAAGCTGGATGGACCAAGAAATGGCAATACTAAGTAAGCACCACTGCCGACACCCCAATAGCCTAAAGTTTGACCAAAATCTTCTTTATGCTTTTCTATGTTATCCATTTCTGCAACGTCGATAAAGCCAGCAAGACCAACCGTGCTGTTGATGACAAATCTTCCAGCATCGGTAAAGGCGTGGGTAAATTTAAACTGTAATAAATCATTGAAAACAGTCGTGATTGAGCCTAAATTTCTAAAGAAGTTATTAAACCCAGTGCGTATAGGAGAAGGTGTAATTGTTTTGTATACGGTACCGACAGGTTTGAAGAGGGCTTTATCAGTCACATCATTAAACTTATAAATGCCACGATTCATGCATTCAAGAGGGTCTTTATTGGATTGTGTCGCGCAAGCCGAGAGCGTGGTTAACGCCAGCAAGCTAGTCATGGCGACGGTTGTTTTGGCGTAAGTGATTATTTTAGCATACATCTTAAAACCTCTAATGGTGATATTTCTTAAACTGTAGCGCCTGAGCGTTTAAACATAAATGATAAGAATATCAACGGAAACACTGCGTATTACTTTAACTTAGCATGTCGTGATTGTCTAGTATTTCTGTTTTTATTAACATAATCGTTGTTTTCTTACCAATAGCAGCGCTTAAGGGGCACAATTTGCGAGGAGAAATTATTTTTTAAATTTGACCTTTAACGTTTGATATAACACTATAGAACACTTATTTTAGTCAAGTGTTTTTATAGGGCATGAATACGCCATAAGGTTTGCCTGCTAAGGGTAATAGTTCATCTTTTTCAAAAATCACATGATCTTTATAGTGATGAAACTGGATATGCATGATGCCAAGTTGCTGAGACACCTAGGTGTCACGGGCAGTGGCTTTGGGTTCGTAGCGTGGTTGCTAAATACCGCAGCAACTTGTAGAGAATGTGCTAATTTAGGAATTTCCTGTTGTGCACTGCCATGGCGTACGATTAAGTCCTCACCTTGGTTTTGTAATGCTATTTTAAGTTTGAGGATGGCTTCCCAAATAAACTCGACGCGGCGGCCTGATTTTTCGGTTAAATTGTCAAGAATATCCGTGTCAAATACAAAGGCACAAAAAACTTACTCTGAATATTTTAGCGCATGATAAAGCGCCGCATGGCCATAGTCACGTAAGTCACGTCTAAACCAAACTAAAGATTTTTCATAGCTTGGTTGAGCGGATGTCATGGCTATTCGCGATGATAGGGATGATTATTAATGACCGAATGGGCGCGATATAGCTGCTCGGTCAGTATGACGCGTACCATGGCGTGTGGCAGTGTAAGTTTTGATAACCCCCAAAGCCAATCAGCCTTCTGTTTCACAGATGAATGCAAGCCATCTGCACCACCGATAATCAATGCGACATCACGCCCTGATAACTGCCAATCTTTTAACTTATCAGCTAGTTGTAGGGTGGTCACTTCTAGGCCGCGCTCATCTAACGCAATGCAGTAGTCTTTGCCGATGGCGTCTAAAATCCTCTTGGCCTCAATCAGTTGGATGTTTTCTGTGCTGTTACCCGCTGCGCGTTTTTCGGGTTTGATATCGATGATTTCTACACTAACTTCGCGCGGCATGCGCTTGGTATACTCTAGGCATGCAGTGTCTACCCAACCTGGCATTTTGTGACCTACCGAGATAATACGTAGTTTCAATGACTATCCCTTAGCGATTACAAAACAGCGTCTTCGCGCTTAAAACGCTTAGTCAATTTAATCTACGTTACTGTCTGACTTAATATGCCCACGGCGGTTTTCAGCCTCACCCCATAGCTGCTCAAGATTGTAGTAGGCGCGGGTGGTTGGCACCATAATATGCACCACAATATCGTTTAAATCGACTAGCACCCATTCACCTTCTTTTTCGCCTTCAGTACCGCGGATGGCATAGCCTTTTTCTTTAAGTTTTTCACGTACATTGTCGGCAATTGCTTTGGCTTGACGGCTAGATGTTGCGCTGGTAACGATCATATAGCTCGTCATAGAGGTAAGCTTGCGCACATCCATGACGGTAATATCAAAGCCTTTAATATCTTCAATCGCGTCAACGACTGCAAGTTTCAATGTTTCTAAATAGTTTGCGTCTGAGTTTACTGCATTTAAATCTTTTGTCATTTAAGCGGCCTGTACTGGAATTGCGTTACGTTGAGATAGTATGCGATTTTGATCATCCACATACACAAGTTGGGGTGAGAACTTTAGCAGTTCAATTTCATGGTAATTAGCGTAACTGGCAATAATCATAATATCCTGAGGTTGCGCTTTATGTGCAGCAGCGCCGTTGACGGAAATGATGCCAGAATGACGCTCAGCACGAATGGCGTAGGTCGTAAAACGCTCGCCGTTAGTGACATTGTAAAGATGGATTTGCTCATACTCACTAATATTAGCGGCCTCTAATAACGCCTCGTCAATAGCACAACTGCCCTCATAGTGCAGCTCGCTATGCGTTACATGCACGCGGTGCAACTTAGATTTAAGCATCGTTCTTTGCATGTCGTTAACCGATTGTAAAAAGGGTACGTATTATAGTCTTTTCAAGGACTTATTCAAATTTTAAATCCATCAATAGTGATTGATGCGAAAACGCCGCCTGCGGTTTGCTGTTACGTCATTAAGGACTGCTAATGAATTTAGCGCAAAAATTCAATATTATCAATCAGCCTAGTATTGCCTAGTTTTGCCGCCGCCAATACCACTAAACGGACGTCTGTGCTGGAGGCGGAATCCAAGGTAAGTGCTGATTTTATTGAAAAATAATCAACAACCCAGCCTTGTATTTCTAGCCTAGCGCTGGCTTCATTTTCAAGTTGCTGAAAATCAAGATTGTTATTTTGCGGGGTGCTACTTTTAATTTGAGTAACGATGTGCTGCAAAGCCAAATTTAATTGGTTTGCCTGTTTGCGGTGTGCGCTAGATAAATAGCCATTGCGCGAGCTCATAGCTAGTCCGCTTGTTTCGCGTACCGTGTCAACCCCAATAATTTTAATCGGTAAATTAAACTGCTTGACCAGCTGCTTAATGATGAACAGTTGTTGAAAGTCTTTTTGGCCAAATACGGCAACTTGTGGCATGACCATGTTGAATAGTTTCAACACTACTGTGGCAACACCAGAAAAATGCCCTGGCCGCGATGCGCCGCATAGCGCATTAGCAATAGGCGGTGGCGTGATGGTCATGGTTTGATTAAGCTGATCTCCATCAAAATCTGGATACATTTCGGCTACCGTTGGCGCAAATACAATGGTTGCATCTACGGCTTTTAGCTTCTCACAATCGGCTACTAAAGTACGGGGGTATGTCGCTAAATCTTCATTCACAGAAAACTGTAGTGGGTTCACAAAAATACTCACTACTACGCATTGTGCATGCTGTTTGGCGACTTCTACTAAGTGAATGTGGCCGGCATGTAGGTTGCCCATGGTTGGTACAAATGCGATATTCGTTTGATTTTTTAGCGCTTGCCTTAACTCAGTAGCGGTATGGGTAATTTTCATTAGTAGCTATGCTCTTGCGCAGGAAAAGTTTTATTTTTTACGGCTTGCACATAGTTACTAATGGCATGTTGAATACTGTTGGTTTCACATAAGAAGTTTTTAACAAACCTAGGAATTTTAAAATCACTTGGATTTTTGCCAGAAACACCAGAGTAAATACCTAACAAATCTTGGAGGACTAACACTTGCCCACTACAATCAATGCCAGCGCCAATGCCGATGGTCGGAGTTTTAATACTAGCGCTAATTTTTTTAGCAAGCGCCGCGGGGACCATTTCTAACACGATAAAACTCACCCCAGCCTCGCTCATAGCAATAGCATCTGCCATAATTTTTGATGCACTTTCATCGGTCTTACCTTGAATTTTATAACCGCCCAGTTGATTGACCGATTGCGGGGTAAAGCCTAAATGTGCGCAAACAGGAATACCACGCTCCACCAAGTAGCGCGCGGTTTTCACTTTACTACCGCCACCTTCAATTTTAACGATGTCGGCACCAGATTTAATTAACCAAACTGCATTTTTATAAGCAGCTTCATCGTCATGTTCATAGCTACCAAGTGGCATGTCGGCCATAATAACGGTATCTGGTGCGCCAGTAGCAACGCTTTTAGTGTGGTAAGTCATATGATGCATGCTCACATTTAGCGTATTTTCTGCGCCTTGCAGTACCATGCCTAAAGAGTCGCCAACCAGTAAAATATCGACACCAGCTAATTCCATTAGCTTGGCAAAAGTGGCGTCATAGCAAGTAAGCATCGCGATTTTCTCGCCAGTATTTGCCAATCTTTCAAGTTTGGTTAAATTCATGAGTAGAATTGATATGCTAAGGATTAGTCAAAATTCGGATTAAAGAATTCGCGTTGACCTTTAATCTGCAAAATACGCGTGAGTAATAAATCTAGCGCGCCAGGATTTTTTAAAATGTTCAATTTTTCATTATTGACCATGAGTACTGGTGAGGTATCGTAGTTGTGAAAGAACTCACTATAGGCGTTTGCTAACCGCTCTATATATTCGCGTGGAATGTCTAATTCATAACTTACATTACGTTCTTCAATGCGCTCCATCAGCGCATCAACTGGGGTTTGCAGGTAAATCACCAAGTCAGGTTTCGGTACTTTTAATTGTAAGTGCTGATAAATTTGATGATACAAAGCATACTCTTCATCATCCAAGTTTAAGCGGGCAAATATAAGATCTTTTTCTAAGAAAAAATCAGCCACAATCGGTTTGGCAAACATGTCACGTTGATTTAAATCGGTAATCTGGCTGGCACGCTGAAACAAAAAGCACAGTTGGGTAGGCAGGGCATAGCGCTGCGCATCCTGATAAAAGCGCGCCAAAAATGGGTTGGCTTCGGCCTTTTCGGACAAATAGTCCACAGGAAACTTATCCGCCAACATTTTTGCCAAGGTGGTTTTTCCGCAGCCAATCGGGCCTTCAATGACGATATAAGGGAATTTATTAAAAATGCTCATGTGACTTTTAAACCTATAGTTTCTTGATGCCAGTAAATTGATGGCTTTCCATCAATTGCGCTATTTTGCCATGATTCGGCAGTGATAAATGGGGTGCGATTTCAAATAATGGCAATAAAATAAAACCACGACTATGCATACGGGGGTGCGGCAAGGTGAGTTTGCTCGTGTGCATTGTAATATCGTTATATAACAATAAATCGCAATCTAATACACGTGGTGCATTGATGTAAGGGCGCTCACGACCGGCAGTTTTTTCAATATCAAACAAAGCCTCCAATAAGGCTAACGGTGTTAAGTCAGTCTCTAGCAATACTACCGCATTAATAAAATCAGGCACAGGCTGTTGAGGGTCATACACACAGTCGATGGGCGCGGTTTGATAAAGTGATGATTGCTTAACCAGGCACGTGCGTGGGATATTCCCTACAGCATGCAGGGCGTTTTGCACTTGCTTAACCGGGTCTTGTAAATTACTACCTAGCGCAACAAAAGCCTGATTCATCGAAAGCTTAGGTTATGCTGCATCAGCACTATTGTCATCAAGGGCCACCACTTTTTTGCGGTTTCTTTTTCTACGCTTTTTGGGGGCGGTGTCAGCTTGCAGCATGGCTGCGCGCGCTTCACCATCAGCATCCGCAAACGCCGTCCACCATTCCCCTAATTCCGTGGGCAGCTCGCCAGATTCGCAGCGGAGTAATAGAAAGTCATAGCCAGCCCGATAGCGTGGATGGGTGAGTAAGCCAAACGGACGCTTACCAGCACGCTGCTCAAAGCGTGGTTGCAGGCCCCATATTTCTTTCATGGTTGCCGTATAGCGATTGTGAATCGCCAGTTTTTCTGCTTGTGTTGCAATCACTTCCGTCATCGCCATATGTAAGGCTGGAATCGCATGATGACCCTCAGTTTTATAGCCATTCCACGCTGTGAGCATTTCATGCCAGAGCAAAGTTGCGAATAAAAAGCTAGGATTAGCAGACTTTCCAGACAGGATACGGTCGTCAGTATTTTGCAATGCCAGCATGACAAAGCGCTCACCCATGGGCTGTTCTAACACGACATCTAGCATAGGCAGTAAGCCGTGGTGTAAATGCTGTTCACGCAATGCCGTCACGCTTTCCATGGCGTGCCCAGATAAAAATAGTTTGAGCATTTCGTCAAACAGGCGGCTAGGCGGCACGTCTTGCAATAAATCGGCCATTTTGGCGATAGGTGCTTGGGTATTTGGTTCTATCTTTAAGCCTAACTTAGCAGATAAACGCACTGCTCGTAACATGCGCACGGGATCTTCGGCATAACGGGTTTCTGGTTTACCTATCATGCGTAACACGCCTGCTTTTATATCGGCATAGCCATGATGAAAGTCGAGTACTTCTTGGCTAGCAGGGTTGTAATATAAGGCGTTGGCAGTAAAGTCACGGCGTACGGCATCATCTGCAATAGAGCCAAATACATTGTCGCGAATAATACGACCAGAGTCAGTGACTTTTGAGTCACCTTCGGCCTCAAGATGACTGCCGCGAAAAGTAGACACCTCTATGGTTTCATCGCCAAATAAAACATGCACCAATCTAAATCTTTTGCCAATCAGGCGAGAGCGTCTAAAAATCCGATTGACTTCTTCTGGTGTGGCGTCGGTAGCGACGTCAAAATCTTTAGGCGTGCGATTAAGCAGTAAATCGCGCACCGCACCGCCAACAATGTAGGCCTCAAACCCCGCCTTATGCAAGCCCTCAGTTGTTTTTAGGGCAGCATTACTTAATAGATTGCGGTCTATTTTATGCGTTTTATGTGCGATGGATAGTGCGCCATGATTGATGTAGTCTGCGTTTTCATGACTAGGTTTTTTTGTGTCCAGTTTTGATCTGAGCGTAGGTCTGCGTGGCTGATTTTGCGGGGTGCTAGCATACGCAACTTGGTTGTGCGAGGATTTGGCATGTTTGGGCTTGAAGATTCGATCTAGCAGTTTTTTAATCATGGCTGGATTATAACTTAAATTCAATCATGTCCATTTTTCCACAATACATCGCGCATACCAGCTTCTTGGTTAATCGTGCGGCACATCACAAACAATAAATCAGATAGGCGATTTAAGTATTGCAATGAAATATCGGTGACTTTTTCATTGCGATGAAGCTCAACTAATTTACGTTCTGCACGGCGACATACCGTACGAGCAAGGTGACAGTAAGCCGCTGCTTTTGTCCCGCCAGGTAAAATAAACTCCTTTAGTGGCGCTAATTGGTCATTTAATAGATCAATCGATGCTTCTAAATCAGCAATACGAGATTGCTGCAAAATGACGTAACCTGGGATGCAAACTTCACCGCCTGCATTAAACAAATCATGCTGAATTTGTGTGAGTGATGATCGTAAGGTTTGTGGCAAGGATTCTGTGAGCACAATGCCAATGATAGAATTTAACTCGTCGATATCGCCCATGGCTTCTATACGCAAACTGTCTTTGTTAATTCGGCTACCGTCGCCTAGCCCCGTGGTGCCATCGTCGCCGGTGCGGGTGTAAATTTTACTCAGTCTATGTCCCATAATGAAACCCCTTGCGGGCTTATAATCTCAATAGTTTATAATATAAGCATTGTAACTGATGACGACTTGGCAATGAGCGCACAAACCATCATATCTAGTGAAATACCAGTGGCGACTAACCCCATTGGCGTCTTCGATTCTGGCGTAGGGGGTATCTCTGTCTTAAGACATATCCATGCATTATTGCCCCAAGAGCAGTTGTTTTATGTCGCAGATAGTCAATATGCGCCTTACGGTAATAAAACAGATGTAGAAATCCAAGCCCGTTGTTTTGCAATAGCCGATTTTTTAATCGCAAAAGGTGCAAAAGTCTTAGTGGTTGCCTGTAACACGGCGACTGCCGCGGCAATTGATGTTATGCGTGAAAAATACAGTTTGCCGATTATAGGCATGGAGCCTGCGGTTAAGCCGGCGGCAGATGCTAGCAAAAATGGCATCATTGGCATTCTTGCGACTGTTGGAACGCTCAAAAGTGCACAATTTGCGGCATTGCTGGAAAGTTATGGGCGGAACGTGGAAGTGGTTACTCAAGCCTGTGTGGGTTTGGTGGAATGTATTGAACGCGGCGAACTCACTGAAAAAAATACCAAAGACCTCATCCAAGAATATTGCACACCATTGCTGGCGGAGGGCGCAGACACTATAGTGCTTGGGTGTACCCATTACCCATTTGTACGCGCGCTAATTTTAGATGTGGTAGGTCATGACGTTGCACTAGTGGATACGGGAGCGGCGGTGGCCAATCAGTTAAAAAATCGTTTAGTTGAAAAGGGGTTGCTGTCGACGAGTAATCAACCTGGCAACGTGATTTTTTGGACCAATAATATCGCCATGAACGCAACGCAGGTGATAGAAATGTTGTGGGGTGCGCATGCAGAAGTGAATGTTTTATGAGGGGCTAAGCCGTATAGCTAATACATGCAATAAAAAACAGGCTATTAATAAGGGCCTGTTTCTTGTGAATATTCAAACAATACTAACGATGAGCGCTAGGCTAAGATGACTTTTCGCCCGCTTATTTTTTGATCTTCATCTTTATCCCAGTTCTCTTCAGAGACCATATAGCCATCTACAGTTGCGGCACGCATCTCAGAAATATAGGGATCAGCATTCCCTAACTTACTATTTTCTTCACTAAACATCGGATCATTTGGCGGAGTCACTGGGAAACGCCAGTATATTTTTTCAACCTGACTGCCGGTAATGCGGAAAATATGCGCGATTAAATTGTTTTCTAAAATGTTTGAGAATCTAAATCGCTTTAATGGCGTGGACTGTATTTGCACATTAAAGTTTTTAGAATTTGGGAGTTGAAAGCAAGTAACAAGCACTTCTACCCCAGTGTTTAAAAAATACTCAGTAACAAAATCCGTTATTATTGCGAAGGTTCTTTCTTACTCTTTTTTCCGCTTCAAGATAAATAATAAGTATGAAAGTAGAGCGATAACATCTGCTGCAACAATGTACATCACAATTGAGTTGAAGCTAACCGTCAAGGTAAACGTAACATTCCTTTTTTAATACGTATCTTTTCTTGAATAGTGTCATTCAAGCCCCTTGGATACAATCAGCTTGGTCTAGTGGGAATGTAAATTGACGGTGCTGGTCAATTCAGATTAATGCGCTAAAACTGATTCCCCTGCTTTAAGTTTGTATTTTGTACCACAATAAGGGCAAGCGACATGCCCCGTGTGGGCGATGTCTAGAAACACCCTTGGGTGCGACGACCAAAGTGCAACTTCGTTGCTTGGGCAGTGTAATGGTAGGTCTTTTGCCGAGACTTCAATTTCTTTTATATTGGCCATAGGATTCACTTAATTCTAAATCGTCATTGCTGACTAGTCAGCAATGACGTACACAAGAGAGCAAGATTCTAATGAACATCAGAATGACAATCAATTCATAAAATTTATACTAACGTCAACCAGTCTGCATGCTTAGCTGACTTGCCCGTTACCGCATCAAAGTACATTTTTTGTAATTGTTTGGTAATTGGCCCAGCAGTACCTGTGCCAATATTGCGGCGATCAAGCTCACGTATCGGCGTAACTTCCGCTGCGGTACCCGTAAAAAAGGCCTCGTCGGCTGAATATACTTCGTCACGCGTAATGCGTTTTTCAATCACAGTTAAGCCGATTTCTGCAGCAAGTTGTAAGATTGTGTCGCGGGTAATGCCTTCTAGCGCACTGGTTAAGTCTGGCGTGTAGAGTTTGCTATTGCGAATAATAAATATGTTTTCGCCTGAGCCTTCTGCTACAAACCCATCTACATCTAGTAGCAAGGCTTCATCGTAGCCATCAAGCGCGGCCTCTTGGTGCGCTAAAATACTATTCATATAGTTGCCATTGGCTTTGGCTTTACACATGGTGATGTTCACGTGATGACGTGAGAATGAGGATGTTTTTACACGAATACCATTATCAAGCGCGTCTTGACCCATGTATGCACCCCATTTCCATGCGGCAACAATCACGTGTGTGGACAGCGTTTTAGCAGAAATACCCATTGCCTCAGCGCCATAAAATGCCATTGGACGCATGTAGGCAGATTCTAAATTGTTTTCGCGTACAGCGGCTTTTTGCGCCTCCATCATCTCTTCTTTGCTAAACGGCATTTTCATTTGCAAAATATGAGCACTGCGAAATAGACGATCGGTATGCTCTTTCAGGCGGAAAATAGCGGTACCTTTATCTGTTTTGTAAGCGCGTACGCCTTCAAATACGCCCATGCCGTAATGCAAAGTATGCGTTAAAACGTGGGTTGTGGCATCGCGCCAGTTAACCATCTGCCCGTCGTACCAAATTACGCCGTCGCGGTCTGCCATTGAGGTTGGAATTGCCATGTTGCTACCTTTTGAACGAATTTTGTAAAAGTATTATTGTAAACTAAAGGGTGTAATTCTTGTCGCATGTTAAAATCAAATATGCTTTAAATATAGAGATATATTCACAATTGTAACGATTAATTGAGGTTTTGAAGTGATATGCGTTATTTTCTGACGGTTTTATTAATAAGTGTTTTAACGGCTTGCAACCCTGCATTTGAGGAAAATAAATTTGTTGCCACTGATATTACTGGAGCTGATTTTGCGCAAACACTAAGCTTGACTGATCATACTGGCAAGCCACGTAGCTTGGTAGATTTTAAAGGTAAAGCGGTGGTTTTGTTTTTCGGCTATACGCATTGCCCAGACGTTTGTCCAACCACCATGATAGACCTAAAGCAAACCATGAAACTGCTTGGGACACACGCAGATGAACTACAAGTATTGTTTGTAACGCTAGATCCAGCGCGAGACACACAAGCCGTGTTAGCGCAATTCGTTCCGTCTTTTGATGAGCGATTTATCGGTTTGCGTGGAAATGAACAAGAGACGGCCGTAGCCACTGAAAGCTTTAAAATTTACGCAAAAAAAGTAGAAGCACAAGGCAAAGGAGGTTATACGGTAGACCACAGTGCAGGTATGTACGTTTTTGACAAAGCTGGCAAGATTAGGCTGTATATTGATTACGGCCAAAAGCCCGCGGATATTGCCAATGATATTAAGCAGATACTTTGATATTAAACTGAAGTTGTAGTGACTAGATGTCCCGATAGTAGACACAGAATTTTGTCACTTCCGACCCATAGCAGCCGAATGACTCTGAACATTCTATTTCTTAGGCACACTCAACATTTTTCAACCACTTAGGGTTACACCGGTGTTATCAGAACTCTTGATGATATTTTTTAGCTCAAGGAAGCAAATCACCATCACCAATCGTTGGCAAGAACCATTTGGCGACAGGCAACAAGAACTAGTGATGATTGGCATTGATATGGATAAAGCTGCATTAATAGCCGAGTTTGATCGATGCTTACTTACACCAAATGAAATGTTGCTAGGCGAAATGGGTGAGTATATGGAAGGCTGGAAAGTCTTTAATGACCCTTTCCCAGCATGGTGTCAGCATGAAGAAGAAGCTGAGATGGCATAAAGCATGATTTCATATCGAATACCATCGATTCAATTGAATCAGTCACAAGAACATTTGCCATTGAATATGGTTCAGTTTAAAGAAAGTTCAGTTGACGCTAAGGCTGAATTTATCCCACTAGAAATGCTCGATATTTTTGAGCATGATCGACAAATTAAAGTGATTGAGCGCCCCATCAATCATAACATCTCACAATACTTGGATACCGCAGCACCAAAACTAGCTAGCGGCTTTAAATATGCAGTGCGAGCAGGTCAAGCGATTTCAGCCAAACTGTTGGCAGATAATGTGCTACCTAATCAAGCTGGTCGAGATGCATTTCTAGCTGATTTAGACTGTTTGAGTGATTTATATTTCGACTTGATAGCTTGCCCTCAAGTAAGCTTACGCTTAGAAGTTTTAAATACAGCCATGTGCCCTAAATTTCATGTCGATAACACAAGAATTCGCATGCTGTGTACCTATCAAGGCCAAGGCACACAATGGTTAGACGACCAATATGCTGATAGAGCTAAATTAGGCATGGGGTCAGGCAATTTAGACGATAGTCAGTCTGGCTTAATTCTAGATACGCAAGCTGTACATGTAGTACCTGCCTTTGCCATTGCCTTATTAAAAGGTAGCTTATGGCAAGGCAACCACATGCGCGGCATTATTCATCGTTCACCAGCTGTTTTAGGTAATCAACCCAGAGTAATGCTTGCGATTGATGCTATCTGGTAGTTTTTAACCAGATCTTTTACGAACACAGCAAATCAGCTACCCATAAAGCGGACATGCATCACGTAATAAAAAGGCGAGCCAATCGGCTCGCCTTTTTTGATAACTAAAAATTACTAAGCAATACTAAATTTACATATGTAATAAGGGCACTATTAGCAAGGCCACAATGTTGATGATTTTAATCAAAGGATTTACTGCAGGGCCGGCGGTATCTTTATAGGGGTCACCAACAGTATCGCCAGTCACGGCGGCTTTGTGTGCTTCTGAGCCTTTGCCACCGTGGTTGCCATCTTCGATATACTTTTTGGCGTTGTCCCAAGCGCCACCGCCAGTGCACATTGAAATTGCCACAAACAAGCCTGTCACAATAGTACCCATCAACATGCCACCTAATGCTACAGGGCCAAGTAGTAAGCCAACCGCAACAGGAACTGCTACTGGTAATAATGACGGAATCATCATTTCTTTAATGGCGGCAGTAGTGAGTAAATCTACAGCCTTGCCGTATTCTGGTTTACCAGTACCATCCATAATGCCTTTAATGTCACGGAATTGGCGACGGACTTCTTCAACTACTGCGCCGGCTGCGCGACCTACCGCTTCCATCGCCATAGCGGCGAACAAAAACGGGATTAAGCCACCTATGAACAGGCCAATAATGACCATAGGGTCGCTTAAATCAAATTTAGCGACTATACCCGCACCTTCAAGTTTGTGCGTGTAGTCGGCAAATAGCACTAATGCGGCTAATCCTGCAGAACCAATGGCATAACCCTTAGTGACTGCTTTAGTAGTATTACCTACCGCATCTAATGGATCTGTTACATCACGAACTTCTTTCGGTAAGCCTGCCATTTCTGCAATACCACCAGCGTTATCAGTGATTGGGCCGTAAGCATCTAAAGCCACTACAATGCCTGCCATACTTAACATAGAGGTTGCTGCAATGGCTATACCGTATAGGCCACCTAAGTGAAAGGCAGTCCAAATAGCTAGACACACTGAAAGTACTGGCCAAGCAGTTGATTTCATTGAAATGCCAATACCGGCAATAATGTTGGTGGCATGGCCTGTCGTTGAGGCTTGTGCAATGTGTTTTACTGGGGCGTAATCTGTGCCTGTGTAATATTCAGTAATCCACACCAATGCCGCGGTGAGGACTAAACCTACCGCGCATGCGCCAAATAGTTGATTAGCAGAAACTGCTAAATCCCCTGCCATTAAGCCCTCAGGGAACATTTTCATGGTCACAAAGTAAAATGCCGCTAGCGATAATGAACCAGCCACTGCTAGACCTTTGTATAAGGCAGGCATCACGTTTTTCATGCCAGGTGAAGCTTTAACGAAGAAGCAGCCTACGATAGATGCGACGATAGACACCGCAGCCAACATGAGCGGGTAGAGGATGCCATTAGCGCCAGCATTGGTGAGTAATAGGCTACCTAATACCATGGTGGCAATTAATGTCACTGCATAGGTTTCAAATAAATCGGCCGCCATACCTGCGCAATCTCCTACGTTATCCCCTACGTTATCGGCAATGACTGCTGGGTTGCGAGGATCATCTTCTGGAATGCCGGCTTCTACTTTACCCACTAAGTCGGCCCCAACGTCGGCACCTTTAGTGAAAATACCGCCGCCCAAACGCGCAAAGATTGAGATCAGGGATGAGCCGAAAGCTAAACCAATTAAAGGGTTTAAATCGACGGCCTGATCTGGCATTGTTATTGACAGTAAGTAGGCATAAAAACCAGCGACACCTAATAGCCCTAAACCAACGACGAGCATACCGGTAATCGCGCCACCTTTAAATGCGACATCAAGTGCTGGGGCTATGCCGCCAGTTGCAGCTTGCGCAGTACGCACGTTAGCTTTAACTGAAACATTCATGCCAATGAAGCCGCAGGCACCTGACAGTATGGCGCCGATTACAAAACCAACGGCGGTAGTCATACCTAAAAATATACCAATTAAAACGGCAAGAACAATGCCGACTACAGTAATAGCTTTATATTGTCGCGCTAAGTAAGCTGCTGCGCCCTGTTGAATTGCACCGGCAATTTCTTGCATGCGTGCATTACCGGCTGGCAAGCCTGAAATCCATTTACTCATTACTACGCCATACAGGACTGCTAAAAAAGCAGCGCCGATAGCAATCATTAGTGCAACTGACATGACTTCTCCCTATCTAAATTTTTATAAATTACGTGAGCTTTAAAGTATTTTTTAAAGTGTTAAAAATAAAACTAGTACGAATTGAGGCAGTTCAAAGTGTGAACTGTATAGCGCCCTTATAAACCAATGCAAGCTTACGAATAATCTGTTGCTACCCGAGTAATTATTGATGCCAAGAATAGGTAACAACAATTCATTATTACACTAATAAGCTGGGCTAACAACATCTAGATTAAGCCGTCATCGCTAATCGTCTTGGTCTAGGTAAAGTGCGCTGTGGCAGTCGCTAGGCGGCGTATGTATTTTTCAATCAGCTTTTGTAGCTAATCTAGCGAGCGCATTACCAAGTGCCGTGCCAGATAACTTTTCTGCTAATTGATGCAGCTCTGTGCCAGCTTTTGTACTGAGTTTTTTGATGGTTTTTGGCTTGGTTTGCGGGGTAGATTTTACTTGCACTTTCACCCGAATTGAAGTAACTTCACAACCTTGCTTTTCTAGCTGAATCAACAAGCTAGGGATGAAAAGCTTAATTTTTGCAGCAACGGCATTATTGTTAGCGCATAAATTTAATTGTTTGTTTTTAATACTGCTGGCATGGCTAAATTTTGCTAAGTTGTCAGGGGCAATCGCCCCCCAAATTTCTTGCGCGGCCTGAGCCTCCCTTGAATGTGCATTTAACGCAATAAGTTCAGGTTGCTTAAGTAGCGCGTTAAACTGACGCATGGCGGTAGGCCTTGAAAGTGTGAGTAGTGGTTAGGAATGTTATGAATATCATCTTTATCTCAAATAGTATGGCGAAAGCAAAAACGCTATCTGTGCTGCAAGTGAGCATGATTACCCTTGCGCTGGTTATATTGCCCATATTGCTTACGCTATTACTGATTGTGCCACAGGAAGCTGCTGTGCAACAGGGGGTGAAGTCATTGATTCCGCCGCAACTTAGATTTTCTTTCAATGCGAGTAATCCACAAAAACATCTCGATGCTTACGCTTTGCAATTAGGTGAACTGCAAGCGCGTATCATGCGTTTAGATGCGCAAAGTGAGCGTTTAGCAAAGCTGGCGGGAGGAAAAAAGGAACTGCCAACTACAAAAAAAAGTGCTAACCCTGCCACCAATACATTACCGTCAGCCAACCGCGGTGGGCCATTAGTGCTTAATACCCCATTTTCCGAAGCAGATTTGCAGAAGGATATTACCGAGTTAACGGCAAGAGTAGAGTTTGATACAGAGTATTTAAGTAATTTAGAGGCTAAATTACTTCAGCAAAGTGTGCTTAAAGGCACCCTGCCAAATAGTAGCCCTGTCGATGCGGCATTTAATTCATCTAGTTACGGCTGGCGCATAGACCCATTCAATGGCAATAAAGCCTTTCATGAAGGGTTGGATTTTTCAGCAGAGACAGGGGCGCCGATATTTTCCGCGGCAGGCGGCATAGTAACGAGCGCAGAATATCAGCCTGATTATGGTAAAATTGTCAAAATTAATCATGGCTCTGGTTTGGAGACGCGCTATGCGCACGCCTCTAAATTGCTGGTTAAAGTGGGTGAGCGTGTTAAAAAAGGCCAGGTAGTGGCAGAAGTGGGAAATACCGGTCGTTCTACAGGGGCACATTTGCATTATGAAATAAGATTGAACGGCAATGCTTTAGACCCTAGAAAATATCTTAATGCGAGTAATTGAATTAATGGAAGTTAAGCCCAGGTATGTCTCACACAATCGCATATAGCCCAACAAAATAAACAGCATAAAGTCACAAATATCCTCTCAACTAACTAAAAAGTTTTTTTATCCTTTAAGCGGAAAGTCCCTCATTTCATGATTTCAACGTTGTTCAAAAAAATATTCGGTAGCCGTAACGAAAGGCTAGTCAAACAGTATGCGCAAAAAGTACAAAACATCAATGCCCTAGAACCTGCCATGCAGGCGCTATCTGATGAGGCGCTTAAAACGAAGACTGCAGAGTTTAAACAACGCTACGCCAATGGTGAAACTTTAGATCAGCTATTGCCTGAGGCCTTTGCCGTGGTGCGTGAAGGTAGTCAGCGTGTGCTAGGCATGCGGCATTTTGACGTGCAAATGATTGGGGGCATGGTGCTTAATGCCGGAAAAATTGGTGAAATGCGTACTGGTGAAGGTAAAACTTTAGTCGCGACCTTGGCCGTTTACTTAAACGCACTGGCTAGTAATGGCGTGCATGTGGTGACGGTGAACGATTACCTTGCTAAGCGCGATGCTGAATGGATGGGCAAGCTTTATAATTTCTTAGGCTTGTCTATAGGGATTAACCTTTCGCAAATGCCTAACGATGTTAAGCGTCAAGCTTATGCTGCAGATATTACTTACGGCACTAATAACGAATATGGTTTCGACTATTTGCGTGACAACATGGTGCACAACTGTGAAGAGCGCGTCCAACGAGGTTTGAGTTACGCGCTGATTGATGAGGTGGATTCAATCTTAATCGATGAAGCCCGTACGCCGTTGATTATTTCAGGTCAAGCCGATGATAGCATTGCGCTCTATAGCCAAATCAATACGGTGGCGACAAAGTTGGTGCCACAAACGGAAGAAGAAGGCGCTGGGGATTTTTGGGTTGATGAAAAAGCTCAAAATGTCGTGATGTCTGAACAGGGCCATGAGCACGCAGAAGACCTACTGACTACATCCGGCTTGTTGCCAGAAGGGTCAAGTTTGTATGAGGCAGCCAATATTACCTTGGTGCATCATTTGTATGCGTCGCTACGTGCACGCAACCTTTACCATAGAGATCAACACTATGTGGTGCGTGATGGCGAAGTGATTATTGTTGATGAAATTAATGGCCGTATGATGCCTGGACGTCGCTGGTCAGATGGTTTACATCAAGCGGTTGAAGCTAAAGAGGGCGTTGAAATTCAAAAAGAAAATCAAACGCTAGCCTCTATCACTTTTCAAAATTATTTCCGCATGTATGCCAAGTTATCAGGCATGACCGGTACCGCAGACACCGAAGCCTATGAATTTAACCAGATTTATAATTTGGAAACAGTGGTGATTCCAACGCACCGCCCCATGTTACGTAAAGATAATATGGATAAAGTCTATCGTACTGCGCAGGAAAAATATGCGGCTGTTATTTTAGATATTAAAGATTGTCAAAGTCGTGGTCAGCCGGTATTGGTCGGCACCACTTCGATTGAAAATTCAGAACTCATTTCACAATTATTGAATGTTGAAAAATTAGAACATCAAGTGCTGAATGCTAAGCAGCACGAGCGAGAAGCGCATGTGATTGCTCAAGCGGGCCGGCCTGGGGTGATTACCATTGCCACCAACATGGCTGGTCGTGGTACCGACATCGTATTGGGCGGTAACCCTGAATCAGATATTGAGTTGGTTAAACATGATGCAGCGCTTACAGACGCAGAAAAAGAAACCCGTATCGCTACACTTAAAGCGGAATGGCAGCAGCGGCATGACGCAGTATTAGCCGCTGGAGGCTTGCATATTGCCGGTACCGAGCGCCATGAATCTCGTCGTATCGATAATCAGTTGCGTGGTCGTTCAGGTCGCCAAGGGGATGCGGGCTCAAGTCGCTTCTATCTTTCATTAGAAGATCAGCTATTACGTATTTTTGCTTCTGACCGCGTTTCGGCCATTATGGAAAAGCTTAATATGCCTGAAGGCGAGGCCATTGAACACCCATGGGTGACGCGTGCCATTGAAAATGCCCAGCGTAAAGTTGAAGGCCGTAACTTCGATATTCGTAAACAACTACTTGAATACGATGACGTGGCAAATGACCAACGCAAAGTGATTTACGAGCAAAGGAATGAGTTGTTGGAAGCTGCTGATGTCGGCGACACCATACAGGCGATGCGTGAAGATGTGCTTGTCAGCATGATTGCAACACACATTCCACCCAATAGCGTTGAAGAGTTATGGGATGTGCCTAGTTTGGAAAAAGAGCTTAAGGCAGAAACCGGCCTTGAAATTGCACTGCAAAAAATGCTGGAAGATAATCCTGACTTACATGAAGAAACGCTACGCGATCGCATTATTGAGGCGGCTAACGGCACTTATGTTGCTAAAGAAGCGCAGGCAAGTGCAGATATTATGCGTCAGTTTGAGCGTTCAGTGATGTTGCAAAGCTTGGACAACCATTGGCGTGAGCATTTGGCCGCGCTGGATCATTTACGTCAAGGCATCCATTTGCGTTCGTATGCGCAAAAAAATCCTAAGCAAGAATACAAGCGCGAGGCATTTGAGTTGTTTGAAGGCTTGTTGAATGCAGTGAAAAGCGAAGTGACCAAAGTGACCATGTTGGTGCAGGTTAAAAACGAGGCCGATGTTGAAGCGGTGGAAAAACCGGTTGAAGTGGCAAATGTGCAATACCAACACGCGGATTACGATGAGGCTTCAGCCAACCCTGCCGATGATGCTGAGTTTAGTGCGCAGCCTATGGTGCGTGAAGGTCTAAAAGTAGGGCGTAATGATCCTTGCCCATGTGGGTCTGGTAAAAAATACAAGCAATGTCATGGTGTTTTAAGCTAAATCAGAACGGAAGTTTGAATATGTCTGAAAATACACAAAATGAGATTCAATCCCCTTGTATTAGCGTCTGTACCATGGACGATTCAACAGGCTTATGCCTGGGTTGTTATCGCACAGTCGACGAAATTAAAGTTTGGCGGGAAATGAGCCAGCAACAGCAAGTAAACTTGCTGGTAGCGCTAGAAGAACGACAATTACAACAAGCACGTTTAGACGATTAAAATGTTATAGCAGTATGGTGATAAACACCAATGATGACGCCTTGCTTGCTTAAGTTGTTGAGCATTTCCAATCCAAACTGAGTCACACTTTCTGGTGGCAACTGGCCGAGCTCATTGGCAATCACAGTGAGTGCTTGCTTACTCGTGGTGCCTTCTTGTTGTAACAATTCAATAAGCCGGTAAGTCACAGGATTTAACTCAACAAACTCAACTAAATATTCAGCATTGCGATACACCAAAAGCAATGTCATTACTTGATCTTTAGGTTTGTAGCTAGGCGAAATCTTCTGCACGGCGTATTGGTAATTGAGTAACTGCATGGTCGGTGTAAATGCCGGTTGATATTCTAATAAATCACCAACGGGATTGATGGTTCGCTTGTTGAGATTGGCGTCAGTTTGAAGATCCGGTATGGTTGAAACGATTAGCTCCACCCATTCGTAGTGGCAAAGACTGACCAAATAAGGCGGCAATTTTTCTCTGACAAGCAAATGCTCCTGAGATAAGTAGCTTAAAAATTCTTCAGGAATTTCCCGGAAAATGGGCGAGTTTGCCGAATGTTCGCGAAAAAATCCGCGTATTAATTTTAGCCAAGCACGCTTTCCTAGCACTTTTTGCGCTACTGGAAAACAAGCCGAAACATATTCAAATAGATTATTAAAGACAATGTCTTTGTAAACGTCCATGCGTTTGGCGTTTACATTTTGTGGTCGAGGCTGGTTGATCGGGTCGCGAATATAGGCGGTGAATGCTTGCTGGTACTGCTGAAAGCTTGGCATAATTTTTGACATGTTGATGACCTAATTAGGCGCCTGAAATGTAGTTGTGTTAGCTATTTGATAGCTATTTTGTAAGGCTGCTATTTTATTGACTTCATGCATCAATACGGATAAAGGCGGTATGTTGTTGTCCCGTTCTAAGCAGGTGGGAAATAATCCAAATAGTTGATAAGCCTCTTCAAGCAATGTCCACACTGGCTCAATCACATCGGTGCCATGCGTATCAATCAGTAAATCAGGCGCTTGCTGAAAATGCCCCGCCATATGTGCGTAGGCAATGCGCTCTCCGGGAATTCCGCCCAAGAACTTGTGCGCATCAAACCCAAAATTGATGCTGTTGACGTAGATATTATTGATGTCTAGATGTAATAGGCAATCTGCCTCAGTGAGTACGGCATTGATGAAAGTGAGTTCATCCATGGAGGAGATTGGTGATTGTACATAAAAAGACGCGTTTTCTACGGCGATGCGCTGACCTAAAATATCCTGAGTTTGGCGTATGCGCGCTGCCACATATTGAACCGCCTCTTCAGTAAATGGAATGGGCAGTAAATCATACAAATAACCTTGTTTACCGTTGTAGCCATCTGTTGCGTAGCTTAAGTGTTCGGTATAAAGCGGTATTTGGTATTGCTGCAAGAATTGCTTAATTTGACTTAAGAACTCGGTATTGAGCGGCGCCAAACCGCCCAGTGAAAGGCATAAGCCATGGCAAACAATGGGGTAGCGCTCGGCAAACCAATCAAGCTGTTTCTCTGCTTTGCCACCAATAGCCATCCAGTTTTCGGGGGCTATCTCTACAAAGTTAATGTTGGCAATAGACGTATCAGCAACATTAGCCTGCATTTGAGGTATAAGCTCACGCTTTAAGCCTAAGCCCACTCCCTTGATTTTTGAATGTGCATGATTAAACATCACGAGGTTAAAACAAGAGTTTTTAGTAAGCAGTCATGTTTAATCAGACTAACATTAACAATTATTTTTTCTTTTCAGCGCTACATTTGCCTTCGACCGCTTTTGCTGCACCGCAATAACCTTCTTTAGTTTTTTCCATAGCGGCTTTGTCAGACATTTCTTTTTTCATTTCCGCGCTGCATTTGCCTTCAGCCATCTTTTCAGCACCACATTTTCCTTCATGCATTTTTTTTATCGAGGCTTTTTTGCTAGCACCACATTTTCCAGCTTTCATTTTGCTGTCATTGTCGGCCACTTGATAGCCTGCGGATAATGTTTTTGCGCTAAATGGATTCTCAGCAGCAAGTGCTGGGCTTACTGCGATTGATAAGGCGAATGCACCGCTGATAGCCAGTGATATTGTTTGGTGTGTTTTGTTCATGATAACTCCTTTTTAATAATTAAATATTAACTCTCGATTGTACTCATAATTCTAGTTTTTGCTACTACGCTAAGTCTTATCGTGACGTCATTCTCAGTGTCCTGTCTAATGCCTCGAACGATATCAACAAGCCAACGTAGTTGTTGATTAAAGTGATGACACGCATTACAAATAAAAAGATGGAATTTCAACGTCATCCGATCTGACCATAGATAATGGAACCTCTAAAGACTGTGAGATCATTTGACTAGCCTGCTTACAGTTGAGCATTAATTTCATGATGCTATCCTGCAATCCAATGTAGCTCTAGACATTTTCTTAATCTCATTCGGGCTTAATATAACATCACCCAGGCATTGGTCGCAGTAATTCCGAGTACCTTACAAATATGTTCACTGTCAGTTTCAGCTACGCCGCGCATCATAAAAATTGTCGCTAATTTGTTCGGCAGTTTATCAAGCCAATGACCAGAATTGTCGAAAAAGTCATCCATACTGGTGTCAGAAGCATCTGGGTCGATTAAATCAGAAAGCGGTTGCTCGCGGATTTGTTTGCGTTGCAAATCAATAATTTTATGTTTGAGTATGCCGGTAAGCCAAGTTCTAGCAGTAGAGTCGCCTTCAAAATTATTGTTCTTGATGGCGGCCAGCAAGGTTTCTTGAACGGCATCTTCAGCTTGATGGAGGTCGCGTAGTCTTGCTAAGGCAAAGCGATATAGATAGTCTCCATGGCTATGAAGCCAGTCATTTGCATTGTCATCCCCCTAGTACTCATGGCAAATACCCTAGTTTTTGTTGCAGTAAGTTCAGATAGTGTTCTGAATCTAAAGGTGCATTATTACGCTGCGCTTGCCAAATGGTTTCAGCCAGACAGTCAATTAAGTCATGGTAGGCGAGGTGAGCATCGTTATGTTGCTGGCGTAATTGATCATAAATCTGAGTGATACCTATGGGCTGGTTGATGCTGATTTGTTCAATTACGGATAAATGTAAGCTGATATGCAAAAAAGGGTTAGTTTCACCCATTTCCGGAAAATATTGTTGATTCACGTAACGCTCTGGTGCATTGAATACCACATGATATTCCGGATGCATTTGTATCACCTCAACCGCTATTTTTTCTAAATCTGATAGGGTTAAGTGTTGCTTAAATTTAGACCAAGAATCAAATAGAAACTGGCGGGCTTGATCTCGACTGGGCTTGTATAAACTCATTTTAATTTTTTAAACCGTTATATTCTTTGGCCTGATATTCACATAAATCTTCAATACAACATTCCGCGCATTTGGGCTTACGGGCAATGCAGGTATAGCGACCATGCAAAATCAATAGGTGGTGTGCATCGTGCATAAATTCTGCCGGTATGGTTTTGAGATATTTATTTTCCACCTCTAATACTGTTTTACCTGTCGCAAGTTTAATGCGATTGCCTAATCGAAATAAATGTGTATCTACCGCTATAGTGGGCTCGCCAAATGCCGTATTTAATATGACATTGGCCGTTTTACGGCCTACACCAGGTAAGCGCTCTAGCGCTGCCCGCGTATCGGGTACTTGCGACTGGTGCGAGGTGATTAACATTTGACAAGTGGCCAACACGTTTTTGGCTTTGGTATGATATAAGCCTATGCTATTAATGTATTGCTCCAAGCCGTGTAAGCCCAGCGCCAATATGCTTTCTGGGGTATTGGCAACGGCGTATAGTTTGTCGGTTGCTAGATTGACGGCTTTATCAGTGGCTTGTGCGGATAAAATTACCGCCACCAACAACTCAAACGTACTGTGATGTTTGAGCTCTGTTGAGGGATTAGGAATAGCAACACTTAAGCGCCTGAATATTTCAAAGCGTTTCTCAGTATTCATCAGTGATTTCTTAACTATTTGCCGCGCTTGTCGAACGCGGACTAATGGCTGAGTATTGGTTTGAGTGGTGGCGTCAGCGTATTAGTCTTAGCTGTTTTTCTAATTTCAACCCAGTTACGCACGGCAATTAAGGTGCCTAAGCCTAAAAATGCCCCAGGCGGTAATACGGCCAGTAAGAATCCATGGTAATCAGGGATAACGGTGAGTACAAGCTGCTTAGCCTCGACGCCAAAAACTAAATCCAAACCAGAAAACAGGGTGCCTTTTCCAATAATTTCACGCATAGCGCCGAGCAAACCTAGTACGAGCGCCAATCCTATGCCCATTGTAAAGCCATCTAATATTGAAGGCACGGATTCATTTTTAGCGGCAAAAGATTCCACACGTGCTAGAACGATACAGTTCACCACGATAAGTGGAATGAAAATCCCTAATACTTTATGTAGTGGATGCGCAAAGGCATTGATGGATAAATCAATGACTGTCACCAATGCCGCAATGACTAAAATGAACACGGGTACGCGAATCTCACTAGGAATGAATTTACGTACCGGTGATACCGAGCCATTGGCCGCCGCCATGACTAATGCGGTGGCGACCCCTAGGCTTAAGCCATTCACTGCGGTGGTGGTCACTGCTAGCGTTGGGCATAAACCTAAGAGCTGGACTACGCCAGGATTTTGCTTCCAAAGACCGTTGACTGTAATTTCTTGATAGAGATTGCTCATGAAAAATTCTCCAAAATTCTCTAAACTATTTCAGCGTTCACTGCAAAAATAGATTGTTTATTTATTTCGTAAAACTGTAAAGCTTTTAAAACTGCTTCGACCACCGCTCGTGGCGTAATCGTGGCACCGACCATGTAATCAAACTTACCGCCGTCTTTTTTAACCTGCCATTTTTCAGCAGGTGTTCGCTGGACAGATTCATTATTAAATAGTTTTATCCAGTTGCCACGTGCAATATCAATGTAATCGCCCAGCCCAGGGGTTTCTTTGTGTGCCAGTACGCGAACGCCACTGATAGAGCCATCCGCACGAATCGCAATGAGTACTTTAATGTCGCCACTATAACCATTATGCGCAACAGCTTCTAATATTACCCCCACGGTTTTATGGTTGAGTTTTGCAATGTTGGCGATAGTGGGTAAGCGGTTGCCTAATAGATCATTGGGGGCTATTGCTACCTGCGCTTTCAGTAATTCATTATCGTAGCTATTTTCAGGCATAATTTGCTTAAATAGCGCTAATCGCGCTTCTTTCTCACTGGCTTCGATAGGCGCACGGGTGATATCAAATACATAGGCGAGTAAGAGTGTGCCGACAAAAGCAAAGGTCAGCATGGTAATGGTAGTTTTTAACGCATTTTTTAATATTGCATTGTTAAGCATGTTATTTCTCGTGACCAAACACGCGTGGCTGCGTAAGGGCATCAATCAGTGGTACGCACATATTCATCAATAACACGGCAAATGCCACGCCATCGGGGTAGCCGCCATAGGCGCGGATTAAATAAGTAAGTAGTCCAACGCCAGCGGCAAAGTAGAGCTTACCTTTTGGCGTGGTTGGGCCGCTGACGGGGTCGGTAATAATGAAAAATGCACATAACATGGATGCACCGCTCATTAAATGAAACAGCGGGTTAGCAAAATGAGCTGAATCGGCAATATAAAACATCAAGGAAATCGTGGTGAGTACCGCCAAAAATGCGGTGGGTAAATGCCAACTAATAATGCGTTGTTGGAGTAAGTACAAGCCACCTAGCAAATAGGCGCCGCTGACGACTTCTCCGCCTTTGGCGCCAAACATGCCAAATATTGGTGTCGCTGTGATGCTAGCCACAGTCTGCTTGAGCATTAATTGTGTCTTCAAGTAGTCGAGCGGTGTGGCTGAGGTGATGGCATCCACTTTAATTTCATTGGGCAGCACATTGTTGAAAATGAAATGCAGTTGGTCCATAAAGCCAAGCGGATGCTCTGCTAATAGTAATGGCGCAGGCCATTTAGTCATGATCAGTGGAAATGAAATGAGTAACACTGCGTAGCCTACCATGGCGGGATTAAATGGGTTGTAGCCCAAACCACCGTAAAGTTGTTTTGCGATGACGATAGCAAACAATGTTCCTACAACAACTAGCCACCAAGGCGCTAAGGGGGGGAGCGCTAAAGCCAGTAGCCAAGCAGTGACTACCGCGCTCATATCCATTAAATAGGGTCGGATAGGGCGTTGACGAATTTTAAGTAAGGCAGCTTCGGCAATAATAGCCGTGCTAGTGGCGAGCGTCAGCGATACTAAAATCCCACCACCATATATCCAGGTGTAGGCCATGATGCCAGGCACTAGCGCGAGCAACACTTTAAGCATAATAGTGCTAACGGTAGGTGCGTCGGTGATGTAGGGTGAGCGGTTCAAAAGGTTATCCTATTTAATCTAGTATCTTGGGCTCGACAGACGATTTCGCTTTTTCGCGGATCGCATCAGTTTCATTGATTTCAGTCTGAACTGCGGCACTGACGCCGTCTATATTTTTCGGCGCAAGGCCGGCTTGTGTTGCGGCTAGTTTCGCCGCCCTTGCACGCGCTATTGCTGCAGCAATCAGCGCTTGTTTATCCACAGGTTCTGCTGATGGAGCTGTTGTAGGTGTGGCGGCTAATTTTTGTGCCTTAGCCCGTGCAATGGCGGCGGCAATGGCTGCCTGCTTATCTGTCGCGGCTGACACAGTACTTCCAGCGTGAGGGGAAGATACTTTGTTTTCTGGGCTCACTTCAGGTGTCGACGCCTCGGACGCCTTAATGTCCGATTTCCCCACCTGTGCACGTTCTGCGTGTTTTTGCGCACGCTCTAATTTCTCGCGCTCAATACGAGCCAATCTAAAATCATTGCGCTCACGGGCTAAGTCCGCTGCCTCCTTGGCTTTATCGGCTACAATAATTTCACTTTTTGCATAGCGATAATATTGCACCAGCGGGATGTCGCTTGGGCAGACATAAGTGCAGCAACCACATTCTATGCAGTCAAATAAGTTGTAGTCGCTGGCTTTCTCAAAGTCATCCGACTTTGAAAACCAGTATAGTTCTTGTGGTTGCAAATTGACCGGACAAGCATCTGCGCAACGTGCGCAGCGGATGCAAGGCATGGCGGGCGGTGGTGTCGGGAATAAATTAGGGGCAGCTGCGATGATGCAATTTGCCGCTTTTGTAATAGGGACTGGGCTCTTGGGTAAATCAAACCCCATCATGGGTCCGCCCATAATGAAATGTGTGGTGTCTTTTTTAGCGCCACCAGCTGCCGTTATGAGGGATTGAAGTGGTGTGCCAAATAACACTTCAAAATTCTGAGGCTGTGCGACATTGCCAGTCACCGTCACAATGCGGCTAATGGAAGGCTCACCAAATACAAAATAGCGATAAATCGCCAACACCGTCGCTACATTAAATACTTGTATGCCGACGTCCGTTGATCGCTTGTCATTGGGAATCTCAATCGCAAGTAACAAGTGAATTAAGCGGCGCGCATCACCACTAGGGTATAGCGTAGGCACGACCTTGACGATGATGTCATTACTGATGCAAGCGCTGGTCATCGCGCTGGCGGCCTGTGGTTTGTTGTCCTCAACACCAACAATGCATTTTTCGGCCCCCAACAAATGCTGAACGATTTCAATGCCTCGAACAACTTCATCGGCACGTTCGCGCATCAGCATGTCATCACAAGTGATGTAGGGCTCACACTCAGCCGCGTTAATCACCAAGGTGTGAATGTTAGACTTGCCATTAGTGTGCAATTTAATGTGTGTTGGGAATGTGGCGCCACCCAAACCAACAATGCCTGACGCACGCAAGCTATCTACTAGCGCTTTTTTGTCTGTATTTCGCCAGTCAATAGGATGCAATTGCTGCCAGCTATCCTTACCATCTGGCGTTATGGTGATGCAGGTATCAGGTAGGCCGGAAGGATGCGGAATCACTTGCTCGTTGATGGCCGATACGATGCCTGAAGTGGGCGCGTGTATGGCGGCTGATACCGTACCTTCTGCTTCAGCAAGCATTTGTCCTTTAAGGACATGGTCGCCAACTTGCACTTTAACTTTAGGTATATAGCCTACATGCTGGCGTAGCGGTAATGTCAGACTTTCAGGGATGGCAAGCTTACTGATCGCACGCGTGGTTGACTCGGCTTTGTGATCAAGCGGATGCACGCCGCCATTAAACGCGAAAACGTTTTTATGGGTAGCGTCGCCGCGCATTAAATTACTGGCAAAGTGGATTATTGCATGCATGCTTAGGTTTTATTTGTTTGAGTACTATTTAGATTGGCGTCAGTGGAATCAAAGGGAGTGCAATAATTGGGATCACTGGATATTTCCATTTCCAGTTATCTGGGTTTTCTGCAATAGGCTCCATTGTGATGCAATCGACTGGGCAAGGCGCTACGCACAACTCGCAACCGGTACATTCAGAGGCAATGATGGTATGCATGTGCTTAGCTGCGCCTAGGATGGCATCCACTGGGCAGGCTTGTATGCAAAGTGTGCAGCCTATACAAGTAGCCTCATCAATAAAAGCGACAGATTTTGCCTTAGGTACTCCATGTTCCGCATTGAGTGGCTTATATTCCACACCCATCAAATCGGCCAAAGCATGCGCGCCAGCATCACCACCAGGCGGACATTGGTTAATATCGGCTTCACCCGCTGCAATAGCCGTTGCATAAGGCTTGCAGCCAGGGTAGCCGCACTGACCACATTGTGTTTGCGGCAAAATAGCATCAATACGCGCCACCAAAGGGTCGCCTTCTACTTTAAATAATAAAGCAGAAATGCCTAATAACACCCCAAGGACTAGGGCAAGGCCAAGCATAATATAAAGTGCAATTAACATTTTTTGATAAGCATGTTCTTATAACTATAGGACTTAGCCTAGTATTTATCCAGGCCAGCAAAGCCCATAAACGCAAGGCTCATGAGCGAGGCGGTAATCATGGCGATGGCAGATCCTTTGAGTGCAACAGGGATGTCGGCTGCTTCTAGTCGTTCGCGCATGGATGCGAATAGAATCAATACCAGTGAAAACCCGATGGCACCGCCTAAGCCAAAGAAAAGTGATTCAATAAAGCTATGGCTAGCTTGTGCATTTAATAATGGAATGCCTAACACGGCGCAGTTGGTAGTGATGAGCGGTAAGAATATCCCTAGGCCTTGGTATAAGGATGGGAAATTCTTTTCCATGACCATTTCAGTGAGTTGTACGACACCGGCGATGATTACTATAAATGACAGTGTGCGAAGATACTGCAAATTATTAGGCTCAAGCAGATAGTGGTTGATCCCCCAGCTCGTCATTGAGCCTATGCTTAACACTAATGCCGTAGCCCCGGCCATGCCGATAGAAGCTTCTAATTTTTTAGAAACGCCCATAAATGGGCATAGCCCTAGAATTTTAACCAGCACGATGTTATTCACGAGCACTGTGCCGATTAAAATCATTATGTAGTGATGGAAATCAATAGTCATGGCGAGTTTCTGAATGGGTAAGCTAAATTATAGCGTGTTTATTCTTTATCTAAGTAAGCAAAAGACCGATCTAGCTATCGGGACGCATAATATAACGCTAATTTTTAGCGTTAGCAAAGTATAAGTCATTATATCTTTATAAGATTATCGAATATCTACCTAGGCCACTAAGCTGAAGTGCGTATTAAATTTAGCCAGACAAACTTTGCGTGGAGAAACTATTTATTTGCCAAGCTTTTAAGTTAAAATGTAGGATTATGAATACTTTAGGTTTGCGTATGTTGCAAGGCAGTTCAGTAGCCAGAGGTAGTTTGGTGGCCATCGTTACGCCAATGTTTGAAGATGGCGCTTTAGATATTGCCTCTTTAAATGCCTTGATTGAATTTCATATTGATCAAGGCACGGATGGCATAGTGATTGTAGGTACGACTGGTGAGTCACCTACGGTTGATTTTGACGAACACTGCTTATTGATCAAAACGGCAGTGGCTCAAGTCCGTGGACGAGTGCCAGTCATTGCCGGCACTGGCGCCAATTCAACTAAAGAAGCCATTACACTAACGCAGAAAGCCAAAGAATTGGGCGTAGATGCCTGTTTATTGGTTGCGCCTTATTATAACAAGCCTACCCAAGAGGGCTTGTATCAGCATTTCAAAGCGATTGCCGGCGCGGTAGATATCCCGCAAATTCTTTACAATGTCCCTGGGCGAACCGCTTGTGACATTAGTAACGATACAACGCTACGCTTAGCCGCGCATGCTAACATTATTGGTATTAAAGATGCCACCGGTGGTATCGAGCGTGGTACAGATTTATTGTTGCGTGCGCCCAAAGATTTCGCAGTATTGAGTGGCGACGATGCGACAGCGATGTGTTTAATGTTACTCGGTGGTAAAGGCGTTATTTCGGTGACCGCTAATGTGGCGCCAAAGCTCATGCATGACATGTGTGTGGCTGCCGTTGCGGGGGATGTATGTACTGCGCGTGAAATTAATGCAAAACTATTTCAGTTACATCAAAAACTGTTTGTTGAGGCAAACCCAACGCCGGTGAAATGGCTGTTGGCGCAAATGGGCTTAATCAAAGCAGGTATTAGATTACCGATGGTGCCGCTGTCAGCGCAATACCATGAGGTATTGCGCAGCGCTTGCAAACCAGCACAACTTTTATAGTATTTACTTAATATCGCTCGTTGCAACAATTTATAAAGCATTTTATAAAGAGGTCTGAATGAAACAAACCAATATCAAACACCGAAATATCAAGCATGGCGTAGTCTATCTGTTGGTTATGGCTAGTTTGGTGGCTTGCGACTCTATCCCGTTCATCAATAACACTTCAGACTACAAGGGCGCTGGTCGATCACGTCCATTAGAAGTGCCACCAGACTTAACGGCGAGTCCGGTGAGCGATGCTTATTCCATTCCTGGCAGTACCAACTATTCAAGTTATACCCAAGCGCAAGAAGGCCAAAAGGTAGGTGTTGAAAAGGTATTGGTGACGCCAGATGGTGTTCGATTAGAAAAAGCCGGTGCGCAGCGCTGGTTGGTGGTGAATTCCTCTGCAGAGAAAGTATGGCCAGTCATACTCGAGTTTTGGGCAGATCAAGGGTTTGCCGTACGTTCAGAAAATGCACAATTAGGCGTGATGGAAACTGAATGGATTGATTCTGAAGCCATCAAAAAAGATGAGACGGGAAATTGGGGCAATAGATTCGATAAAATGTTAGACAAGCTGTCAGGCTATGCGGATAAGAAAAAGTTTCGTACACGTATTGACCGTGGTAATGAAACAGGAACGACCGAAATTTACATGACGCATCGTTCAGTTTCAGATGCACCCGATGATGGTAAAAATAGAATTAAAACGCAATTAGGTGAAATTGATACCGGCTATAAATTAGAAGGAAAAACCGCTGTTGCGGAAGATGTACGAGATGCCGAGTTAGACGCTGAATTATTACGTCGTTTAATGGTAAAGCTAGGGGTTGCTGAGCAAAAATCAAAAGAGATTATTGCCCAAGGCGTGACTTTGAAACGCGCTGAGGTGGTGAAGGAGGCTGATGGTAGTGCCACCTTGATATTAAATGATGCATTTGACCGCGCATGGCGTCGTGTAGGCTTAGCGCTAGATCGAGTCGGGTTTGTGATTGAAGATAAAGATCGGTCTAACGGCGTATATTTTGTACGCTACGCGGATGTGGATATCGACGACACGCCTAAGAAAAAGAAAGGTCTGCTAGATACCTTGAAATTCTGGGGCGATGACGATAAAAAAGAAGCTGGTACGGTCAGCAATAAAGACGAAAAAAGCATGGTTGAAAAGCTAAAGTTCTGGGGTACCGACGATAAGAAAAAAGTGAATCCAGAAAAACAATACCGTATTAAAGTGGCTGATGGCAACAAAGATAAGGCCATTGTGACGGTGGTGGATAAAGAGGGTGCGCGCGTTCGTACTACCACGGCAAACCGCATTGTGGCGCTCATGTACGAGCAATTAAAATAACGATATCTGACAACTGCAATGCGTTTTGCTTCGCTAGGTAGCGGTAGTGCCGGCAATTCCCTGCTGGTAAAAGTGCATCACACCGTGTTGATGCTAGATTGTGGCTTTAGCGTTAAAGAAACAGCATCTAGGCTTGCGCGTTTAAATGTTGAGCCTAGTGCTTTAACTGGTATTGTCATTACGCATGAGCATGATGATCATGCTGGTGGTGCCTTTAAGTTTGCTGCTAAGTATAAAATTCCCGTGTGGCTTACTTATGGCACTCTTAAAATGGTTGGGCGCTACATGCCAAATCAACACGATATTCAGTTCAATGTTATTGATAGCCACAGCGCTTTCACCATTCACGATATACAAGTACAGCCTTATCCAGTGCCGCATGATGCGCGCGAACCTATCCAATGTGTTTTCTCTGACGGTAATCATTCATTAGGCGTACTGACAGATGTAGGTCGTAGTACCCCTTATATTGAAGAGCAGTTAAGTGGTTGCAAAGCATTGGTATTGGAATGCAATCATGATGCCAGCATGTTGCAAGCGGGACCTTATAGCTGGGCGCTAAAGCAGCGGGTTGGTGGTGATCTAGGGCATTTAGAGAATTCTGCTTCTGCCAAAATACTATCAAAATTAGATAATAGTCAATTACAGCATATAGTGGCAGCCCATTTAAGCGTTAAAAATAACACACCTACATTGGCCAAAACAGCCTTAGCTAGAGTATTAGGCTGTGATGCAGATTGGGTTGGTATTGCTGATCAAGCTGTAGGTTTTGATTGGCGCGTGATTAGCTAAGCAGCGGGGCATTAAAAATAAAAAAGCCGACTAAAAGTCGGCTTTTTTAATACTAAAAGCTAATTACTTAGCAGCTTCAGCAGGAGCAGCAGCTGGTGCAGCTTCAGCAGGAGCTTCAGCAGCAGCTGGTGCAGCTTCAGCAGGAGCTTCAGCAGCAGCTGGAGCTTCAGCAGGAGCTTCAGCAGCTTTTTCGCCACAAGCAGTAACAGCAAGAGCTAACAATGCAGCAAGTAAAAGTGAACGTGTCATTTTGATTCCTTAAAGGTTTATAACGGGTTAAAAAAACTTTTTCGATAAGCGCTGAAAAGTTTTATCTCATTAGCTATACCGAGTGGCGCAAATTCTACCAGTAATCCTAAAAAAAACTAGTGCTTTATATGGGGTGGGTGACATTTATTTAAAAAAAGACTGATTTTTACAAGAATTTAACAATTTATTGGTTTTTCCGCCAATAAGAAGGCCCTTATTCTGCGATAAAGCCCCCTGATATACGTCGATATACTGAAGATTGTATGGCCTAGCTTGTGCTAGTTGCAACTTACTTGTTTACATCATATTAGTTCAGGTTATAAGCCAAATTTTGAAATGGCAACCACATCATGTGTGGCGTTTAGTAATTCTTTAAATCTTATATTCAGTAAGCTCGTGCTTGCAAGATCATTCAAGCCATATTTAAAGCGTGCTTGGTCAATAAGAATGCGCTTGATGTAGTTTTGCTTGTCAGCCAATATAAAGCAGTCTTTTTCGTGCTTTGCTGATTGATTGGTTACATAAACTATCATTTTATGTTTGTAAGTCGCGAGCAAGCTTAATAGCTGAGGGAATTTTTCTAGGAGAAAGCGAGTGTGCTGCAAAATAATGGTCAAATAACTACTGGGGTTTTTGTTTAAAAATTGTTGCAATAGTACATATTTTTGTGGGCTAGAGAAATCACCGTGACTTAAATCCTGGCCAAAAATCAGTAGTTCGTGTTGGGCGCTTGCCAGAACAAGATTAATGGCCTCAGCATAGCGTTGCTCACCAATAATCAGCTGGTTTGGCATAAGTATTTCGTCGTTACCCATCATTTTTTGATGACCTAATGCTGAATCAGTTTGCGGGGAATAACATGAAGGTAACCAGCCATATACCAATTATAAAGCTGTTGTAGTAGTGTTGAATCTAGCGCTTGATTAGCCATTAAATCATCGCTAATAAGGCGCCGCTTGTCAGAAAGACGCTTTAATATGACGGCTGATTCGCCGGTGAAATTGGCCATTTCCCCATTCAGAAAGAAATTATCGCCAGCAAATAGCATTAAGCTTTTTAGGTCAAGCGCAATGCCAATAGTCGTCACTTTTTCAGAGAAAGTACGTAAAGATATTTTTTTATTAGCATCAAAAACTACGTCTGACTTAGGGTCAGAAAGATAGGTGCCTAAAAATTCTGAAACCATAGCCTCAGACCATTTAACTTTTTGTAAATTGGCGCTGACAGTACTAATCATTTTTTTGCCAATTTCAGCAGGGTGTTTTTGCCAAGTTAAATCAGCATCTTGGTAGATGCCATCCAATACCCATTGGGCTTGATTCAATTTATCCTGCATAAAGCCTAAAAACTCAGTCGCAAGCTCTTGGTTTTTTGGGGCACGAAAACCAATGGAATAGGTCATACAGTCTTTACCTCCGTCTGATACGGCGATTCCCCAATGGGCAAGATGAGGTGGTAAATACAGCATGTCTCCTGCTTCCAGCAACCACTCTTGTGCGGTGTCAAAATTTTGCAAAATACGTAAAGGGGCACCCTCAATTAAGCTTAAGTCTGTTTGTGCGCTGATGCGCCACAGACGCTTACCTTGGCCTTGCAATAAGAACACATCATAACTATCAAAGTGAGGCCCCACGCCGCCGCCATCAGGGGCGTAACTGACCATGAGGTCATCAAGTCGCGCATGTGGAATAAAGTTAAATTGCTGTAATAGCGCAGCCGCTTCTGGCAAATGATGATTAACGCTTTGTACTAATAAGGTCCAGTGATGTTGTTCGGATGGTTTGTCTGGTAGTTTGGCAAAATCAGCCTCATCAAAAGGACCGTGATGGGCATGCCATTTCCCCTTAATATACTCAACAATGCGTGATTGCACGTCATCCTCGCAAGCTAAGCCAGCCAACTCTTCGGGGCACAGTAGCCCCTCAAAGTGAGGAATTGCATTTTTAATCAGCAAGGGTTTTTTTTGCCAATATTCGTCCAGAAATTGGCTAGGCGTAAGATTGTTTAATAACAGTAAGGGTGTGTTCATAGCGTAATTTTAATCGCATTTTCTCAAGATGTATCAATTATAAAAGCGCTCATGGGTTGCTCTGATATACAACTATGGTTATAGTTAAGCCCATAAGGATAGTGACTTATTTTAATTAATTGAGGAACTCTTTAAAATGAATAAATCGACTGAGGTGAAAACTTTTCATGGAGGTTGTCCGCATGATTGCCCAGATACCTGTGCTATGGTCTATACGGTTAAAGATGGCAGGCTCTTATCAGTAACCGGCAATACGGAACACCCCATGACCCGGGGTGGTTTATGTGTCAAATTAAAAGATTATGAGAAGCGTCATTATCACCCTGATCGCCTGCTTCATCCTCTCAAAAGAACAGGGCCCAAGGGTAGCAAGCAGTTTAAACGCATTACTTGGGATGAAGCGCTAGACGAAATTACCAGCAAGTGGAAAGCTATTATTGCCACCGATGGCCCGCATGCCATTATGCCTAACAGTTATTTAGGCAATCAAGGTCTGGTGCATGGCTTAAATGGCGGCGATGCCTTTTTTAACCGCATGGGTGCTACGGTAACTGAACGCACCTTCTGCGGGGAAGGTTCATGCACTGCGTGGTTACTTACCGTTGGGCCTACCGCTGGTGTTGACCCTGAAAGCTTTATCCATTCTAAATACATTGTCATCTGGGCATGTAATTCGGTCAGTACAAACCTGCATCATTGGCATATTGTTAAAGAAGCCCAGAAAAAAGGCGCGAAGGTGGTGGTAATTGATTCTTATGCCTCAAAAACCGCCAAAGAAGCCGATTGGCATATAGCGCCAAAACCTGGCACTGATGGCGCACTCGCCATGGCGATGATGAACGTGATTATTACAGAGGGTTTGGTCGATCAAGACTATATTGATCGCTACACCGTGGGCTATGCAGAACTAGTAGAACGTGTCAAAACCAGAACGCCTAGATGGGCAGAAAAAATTACCGGCATTGCCGCCGACGACATCCGCAAATTTGCCAGGGAATATGCTACCACGCCACCAGCGGCAATCCGTTTAGGTGTCGCGCTAGAGCGTAGTTACGGAGGTAGCCAAGCCATACGCGCGGTCACTTGTCTGCCTGCCTTGATTGGCGCATGGCGCCACGTGGGTGGTGGTGCGCTGCAATTTCCGGTGTGGGAGCACCCGTATAAATTTGATGTGATTTCACGTCCGGATTTAATCCCGGAGGGCACGCCAGTGGTGAATAACTTGCAACTAGGCCGCGTACTGACCGGCGAAATAAAACTCAAAACGCCGATTAAATCCATGATGGTGTGGAACACCAATCCTGTCACGCAGGCACCTGAAACTGATAAAATTATTAAAGGCTTGGCACGTGAAGATTTATTCACGGTAGTTGCGGAGCATTTTATGTCCGATACGGCCGCCTATGCCGATATTGTGCTACCTGCCGCCATGGGTGCGGAGATGGAAGATATGGTGCTGTCATGGGGGCATTTGTACCTCACCTATAATGCAAAATGCATAGCACCACCGGGCGAAGCGATGCCTAATAACGAAATTTTTAGACAGTTAGCCAAGCGTATGGGCTATGAAGAAGATAACTTCAAATGGAACGATACTGAATGCTTAGAAAACTATGTGGATTGGGCTTCACCAACCTGTGACGGCATTGATTTAGAGTATTTACGTGTACATGGCTTTGCGCGCTTAAAAGCATTTGGCGATAAAGACACGCGTGCCCGTCATGCTAAAGGTGAATTCCCTACACCCACAGGAAAATGCCACTTTTTGGTAGAAGGTGCCAAAAATTTTGTGGCTGGGCCATTCCGGCAGATGTATGACGGTTTCCAACCTGGCGAAGATATTGATCCTTTGCCAGATTATTTGGCCTCCCGAGAAACGCCCGCCACCAATCCAACCTTGGCCGCTAAATACCCGCTCAACATTATTTCACCCAAGAGTCATGGTTTTTTAAACTCTTGCTATGCCAATGTGGCAGAGAAAATTAAAGGGCAGGGTGAGCAGTTTGTCATGATTAATCAGTTAGATGCCACGGCACGAAATATTAAACTAGGTGACGTCGTAAAAGTATTTAATGATCGAGGGGTGTTTGAGGGGGTGGCGAGAATCTCGGATGATGTGAATGAGGGGATTGTGGTGGCGACCTTAGGCTATTGGCGTCAACTCAATAATGGCACGGTGAACTGTATTAGCTCAGCGGAGTTTGGTGATATGGGACATTCGACAACGTTTAGTGATAACTTAGTCGAGGTGGCATTGCGCTAGAAGGGTGCTTTGGCTACTAGATTTTGGCGATGGTTGAGAATGAAGTAAAATCGCACTATGAATATTTACACACTTGCCAAACCTTTTATTTTTCAGCTTGATGCCGAAATTGCTCACGACCTCACTTTAAAAACCTTAAAATCTGCCCAAAGTTTGGGGGCTTTAAAGTGGTATCCTGCGCCACCTAGTTGCCAACCACGGCAAGTCATGGGTATTACCTTCCCTAACCCAGTAGGATTAGCCGCAGGCTTGGATAAAAATGGGCTGGTCATAGAGGCTATGGCGGCCCTAGGCTTTGGTTTTATTGAAGTGGGTACCGTTACCCCTAGGCCGCAACCTGGCAACCCTAAGCCGCGCTTATTTCGCGTAAAAGAAGCACAGGGCATTGTGAATCGCTTTGGCTTTAATAATTTGGGCGTAGATCACTTAATAGAAAACGTTAAAGCCGCTAAATACCAAGGCGTGCTTGGTATTAATATTGGTAAAAACTTTGATACACCAATAGAAAATGCGGTGGAGGATTACTTGATTTGTATGCAAAAAGTCTATGCACATGCCAGTTATATCACGGTGAATATTTCATCACCCAACACTAAAAATCTGCGTGCTTTGCAGGAAAAAGAAGCATTGTCGCATTTGTTGGCCACGTTAAAGGCAGCGCAAACTAAACTTTCAGATCAGCATGGTAAGTATGTCCCCATTACCTTAAAGATAGCGCCAGACTTGGAGTATGAGAAAATCAATGAAATTGCGGACTTGTTGATGGCGCATCACATAGACGGTGTGATTGCGACGAATACCACTTTGGCTCGTGATAGGGTGCAAGGTATGACGCATGCCGATGAAGCGGGAGGCCTGTCAGGCGCGCCAGTACATGAAAAATCAACTTTAGTGATAGGGAAATTGTCACAACGTTTGCAAGGTACTTTGCCGATTATTGGTGTGGGTGGTATTTTAAGTGGCGCAGACGCCGCTGAAAAAATTGCCGCCGGCGCTGACTTGGTGCAAGTGTATAGCGGTTTGATTTATAAAGGACCCAAGTTGGTCCATGAGATTTGTAAAACTTTAGGATAATGGCTTTAGCTATATTGTATTCGTATCGCCGCTGCCCCTACGCCATGCGCGCAAGAATGGCGCTCAAATTGGCGAAAATTGATGTTGAAATCCGTGAAATTTCTTTACGCAATAAGCCCGCCCACCTATTACAAGTTTCGCCTAAAGCAACCGTCCCTGTATTGGTGCTGCAAGATGGTAAAGTGATGGATGAAAGCTTAGATATCATGCATTGGGCATTGCAAGCGCATGCCATGGGAGTGAATATCCGTGCGCGTGATGAGGCTCTTGTTTTAGAGAATGATGGTGCGTTTAAACGCGCTTTAGAGGGCTATAAATATCCAGAGCGCTACCAAAGTTTAACGCAGCAACAGCATAGAGCGCAGGGAGATATTTTTTTGCAAAAGCTGGAAAATTTACTGCATGAAAATAACTATTTGTTCAGTACTACACCCAGTTTGGCAGACATCGCGATATTTCCGTTTGTTCGGCAGTTTGCCGCAGTGGACAATGTTTGGTTTGAAGCCACGCCGTATCTAAAATTGCAAGCATGGCTGAAGAGGCTTGTTGAATCTGAATTATTTGCCAGGGTGATGGAAAAACAGCCCACTTATGTCAAATAATTGGACTGTTTTTCTTGCGCGCATGATGGGAAAGTTATACCGCCACCAATGCACTTTCTGATGAGGCTTTGTTATTGGAAAAAATAAGTTTAACTTCATCTTTATCATCAATATCCACATGCACCGTTCCGCCATTTGCCAACTTGCCAAATAATAATTCATCTGCCAGCGCCTTACGTATTGTGTCCTGAATCAATCGTGCCATAGGCCGAGCGCCCATCAGTGGATCAAAGCCTTTTTTACCTAAGTAAGTTTTTAGTGCATCACTGAAGGTTACTTCGACTTTTTTATCATGCAACTGATCTTCAAGTTGAATCAAGAATTTATCGACCACGCGGATAATGATATCTTGTGACAGTGAAGCGAACGATACGGTCGCATCTAAGCGGTTGCGGAATTCCGGAGAGAATAAGCGTTTAATATCAGCTTGCTCGTCGCCAGTTTGCTTAGTCGTGGTAAAGCCCATGTTCGCTTTAGATAAGTTCTCCGCCCCAGCATTGGTGGTCATAATGAGGGTCACATTTCTAAAGTCCGCTTTGCGCCCATTATTGTCGGTGAGAGTGCCGTGGTCCATCACCTGCAGCAAAATGTTAAAAATATCGGGATGGGCTTTTTCAATCTCGTCTAGCAACAATACGCAATAAGGATGTTTGGTGATGGATTCGGTCATCAAGCCACCTTGCTCAAAGCCCACGTAGCCTGGAGGTGCCCCAATTAGGCGCGATACCGCATGACGCTCCATGTACTCACTCATGTCAAAGCGAATCAATTCTATGCCCATAATGTAAGCCAATTGTTTGGCTACTTCAGTTTTACCTACGCCAGTGGGTCCGCTAAATAAGAAATTTCCTATGGGTTTATTGCCTTGACCTAAGCCACTGCGCGCCATTTTTATGGCCGATGTCAGCACTTCAATCGCTTTATCTTGACCAAACACCACGGCTTTTAAGTCGCGCCCTAAGGTTTTAAGCGCACTGCGGTCATCGTTAGAGATGTTTTTTGGTGGGATACGTGCAATTTTAGCAACGATATCTTCAATCTCTTTGTTGCCTATGATTTTTTTCTGTTTTGATTTCGGCAATATGCGTTGCGCGGCACCCGCCTCATCAATCACATCAATTGCTTTGTCCGGTAAATGGCGATCATTGATATATTTAGCCGATAATTCAGCCGCAGTAATCAATGCACTTGTCGCGTATTTAACGTTGTGATACGACTCGAAGCGTGATTTTAAGCCTTTTAATATTTCTATGGTTTCAGGCACACTAGGTTCAGCCACATCGATTTTTTGGAAACGGCGTGCTAAGGCATGATCTTTTTCAAAAACACCGCGATATTCCTGATAAGTGGTAGCCCCAATACACTTGAGCGTACCATTTGACAGGGCTGGTTTGAGCAAGTTGCTGGCATCTAAAGTGCCGCCGCTGGCAGAGCCAGCGCCGATTAGGGTGTGAATTTCATCAATAAATAAAATGGCATCAGGGTCTTCAGCTAGTTGCTTCATGACGGCTTTTAAGCGCTGTTCAAAGTCACCGCGATATTTGGTGCCGGCCAATAATGCCCCCAAGTCTAAGGCGTAAACGGTTGCATTAGCCAATACCTCTGGAATGTCTTTTTCTACAATACGCCGCGCTAAGCCTTCAGCGATGGCGGTTTTACCTACGCCCGCTTCGCCCACTAATAAAGGGTTATTCTTACGGCGGCGGCAAAGTGTTTGTACAACACGCTCTAACTCAGGACCGCGACCAATCAGCGGGTCAATTTTCCCTGCGGCCACTTGTGCATTTAAATTAAGGGTGTAATTTTCAAGCGCACCATTGGGTGCTACTTCAGCGTCTACTTCTTGATCGGCACTTTCTGCTTTTGCCGACTCACTAATTTTTGACACGCCATGTGATATGAAATTGACCACATCTAAGCGTGTTACACCTTGTTGGTGTAAGAAAAATACGGCATGTGAATCTTTTTCACCAAAGATGGCGACAAGTACATTTGCGCCGGTGACTTCTTTTTTGCCAGAGGACTGCACATGTAACATAGCGCGCTGAATGACGCGTTGAAATCCTAATGTAGGCTGGGTATCAACATCCTCTTGGCCGCTGACTGTTGGGGTATGTTCATTGATATACTGATTGAGTTCGGTGCGTAATATTTCTAGTTTTGCCCCACACGCACGCATGACCTCGGCGGCGGTTGGGTTGTCTATCATCGCGAGTAGCAAATGTTCAACCGTAATGAGCTCGTGACGCTTTTGTCGCGCGTCCATAAATGCCATGTGTAGGCTAACTTCTAATTCTTGAGCAATCATTTTAGATCCTTACGTTTCAATATTATGTCTAAGCCCGACTCAAGTTGATTACACTACGCTTACGCCAGTTTTATGCTGGAAACTTCACTATTGCGCCAGCTTTATACTGGCTCTATTGTACATTGCAAAGGATGCTGTAGTTCTTTTGCGAAGTTTAGCACCTGATGCATTTTTGTTTCTGCGATGTCTTGTGGATATATGCCACATATCCCTACGCCTTCAGTATGCACTTGGAGCATAATTTTTGTCGCTTGTTCACGACTTTTATTAAAAAATCGCTCGATACATTCAACGACAAATTCCATGGGCGTGTAATCATCATTTAGCAGCAACACTTTAAACATGGGTGGCAATTTTGTTTTTTCGATTTCAGGTTTAAGTATTGTGTTGCTATCGTTTGGTGAGTTAGCCATATCTATCTATTTTGAGCTAACCTATAAAAAATTCAAGTCTAATTTGAATAGCTTGATGATAAATGGCTCATTAAATTTCATTGTGTGGAATAGGCAGGAAAAAGACTGGCAAATTAAGGAAATATTTTAACGATTTTGACAATCCGGTCTTGGGTTTGCACAATTTCTAGTACATGATTGCCAACCTTAAAGCTGGTGTTGGATTCTGGGATATCTTCAAAATGTTCGATGATTAAGCCATTAAGCGTACGTGGACCGTCAAGTGGGAAGTTTAGGTTTAACTTTTTATTGAGATCGCGCAAGGTGCTACTGCCGTCTACCAACCAACTGCCGTCGGCTTCTTTTCGATAACTCCCGGACCTAGAAGGCGATTGTGTGGTGAAGTCACCTATCATTTCTTCTAAAATATCTTCTAACGTCACTAAGCCTTTAAACTCACCGTACTCATCTACTACCAGGGCTACGCGTTGCTGCTTCTCTTGAAACTGTTGTATTTGTGTATAGAGTGGTGTGCCAGATGGGATGAAGTATGGCTCGGCAATGATCTCAAGTAATGATTCTTTGTCTAAATCGTTGCTTTCATAATTGCTGCGTAATTGCGACATGACTTTACGCAAATGTAATATACCAATAATTTCTTCTTTCTCACCTTGCCGTACAGGTAAGCGCGTATGCTGGCTGTTGAAAATTTGCTGAAAAATGTCGTCCAGCGGCGCATCAAAATCAATAGATTCCACTAAAGTGTGTGCAGTCATGACGTCATCTACCGTGATTTTTTCTAAATCAAACAAATTCAACAAAATAGACCGGTGTTTTTTAGGCATGAAATGCCCTGCATCAGTCACAATGCTGCGCAATTCTTCAGTAGAAACGGCATGATGCGCCTCTTCAAAATTGACTTGCATGCCGAGTAAGCGCATAAAGCCTTTAACAAAAATATTCACAAACGACACGATAGGGTTAAATAGCCAAAGCAAGGGGTAGAGTAAATAACTACAAGCATAGGCAAACTTTTCGGGGTGGGCGGCCGCGATGACTTTGGGTGAAATTTCACTAAAAACTAAAATAACAAATGTCAGCACTAGCGAGCCAATCGCTAACACGTACTCCCCTTCACCAAATAATTGATGACTAATCACGACTTCTAATGCGGATGAAGCGACAATACACAGCGTATTACCTAGCAGAATAACGCCTAGAAGTTTGTCGGTTTTGGAAAGTAAAATGCTCGCCAAGCGAGCTCCACGATGGCCTTGCTTGGCCAAATGTTTCATCCGATAACGGTTGAGTGACATGAGGCTAGTTTCTGAGATGGAGAAAAAAGCTGTACACAGGAGTAGCAACAGCAAAACGCCTAACTGCCAGTTTAAGGGAATATTATCCAAGGAAGTCTAATTTATGTGGTGAACGGTATAGTGAGTGTAACTGTGAGCGCTACTATAAATCAAGTGTGCTTAATAACTAGCGCACTTGATTAAGTCGGTTGGATTAGGCAAAGTCTGAAGGATGTGGCTCAGCAAGCGTTTCTTTTTTGCCAGCGTCTTTTATGGCGCCTTCTTTTTTATCCACATCACCAATTAAGTTGGCACGATTTACGCCCAACCACATAGCAATTGGGCAAGCCACCAATACTGAAGAGTAAATGCCAAATAAAATGCCAATGGTGAGTGCTAGTGCAAAGTTATGCAGCACTTCACCACCAAATAACAGCATAGAACCAACCATGGTTTGCGTCATGGTGTGGGTAATAATGGTGCGTGACATGGTGCGGGTAATCGCATTGTCTATCACTTGCACCACGCTAGCTTTGCGCATTTTACGGAAGTTTTCGCGCACGCGGTCAAAGACCACCACAGATTCATTGACCGAATAACCCAAGACCGCCAAAATTGCCGCAAGTACGGTCAGGTTAAACTCCCATTGAAAGAAGGCAAAAAAGCCTAAAATAATGACCACGTCATGCATGTTGGCAACAATTGCGGCTACCGCAAAACGCCATTCAAAACGAAGCCATAGATATAGCACGATGCCTAAGCTCACAAAAAATAGCGCCAAGCCCCCATTTTCATAGAGCTCATCGCCCACTTGTGCACCAACAGCCTCTACTCGACGGATTTCTGCGCTTGGATCTGCGGCAACTAATGCATTTTTAACTTGTTCAGAAAGCTGCGAAACAGACAGTCCTGCTTTGATAGGTAGGCGAATCAATACGTCATGACTAGAGCCAAAGTTTTGCACAGTCGCTTCCTCTAAGCCTATGCTATCTACCGCTTTACGCACACTTTCTAGGTTAGCCGCTTGTGGATAGTTGACTTCCATGACGGTGCCGCCAGTAAAGTCGACGCCAAAATTTAAACCACGCGTGGCTAAAAATACAATCGCTAAGATGAATGTCACCAATGATATTGCGGTCGTCAAACGACCGTAACTCATAAAGGGAATATCATTTTTAATTCTAAATAATTCCATAATTTTCTACTCTAAATAATAGGGGGTATGGTTAAGCTTGGTAAATTTGACCTATGGACAACTTACTGACCTTGCGGCGATAGCCGTAGATTAGGTTAACCATGGCGCGCGATACCAGCACAGCACTAAACATTGAAGTCAAAATACCCAGTACATGCACTACCGCAAAGCCTTTAATTGGACCTGTACCAAACATAAACAGTGCTAAACCGGCAATTAGGGTGGTCACGTTTGAGTCTAAAATCGTATCCCAAGCACGCTCATAACCGGCATGAATGCTGGCTTGCGGTGTGTTGCCATTGCGCAATTCTTCCCGCACGCGTTCGTTAATCAGCACGTTGGCATCAATTGCCATCCCTAGCGCTAAGGCAATCGCGGCCAAGCCCGGTAAGGTAAGAGTGGCCTGCAACATGGATAACATCGCTACTAATAATAATAAGTTAATGGCTAGTGCCACCACGGAGACCACACCAAATGCCATGTAATAAATCATCATCATTAGCGCAATGGCGGCAAACCCCCACATGGTTGAATGCATGCCGCGGTTGATGTTGTCTTGCCCCATGCTAGGGCCAACGGTACGTTCTTCAATAATATCCATAGGCGCGGCAAGTGCACCGGCACGCAACAGCAATGAGATGTCAGTGGCTTCTTGCGTGTTGGCCATACCTGAAATTTGTACGCGACCGCCACCAATTTCTTCGTTAATGGTAGGCGCGGTAATGACTTCAGTACTGCCTTTTTCAATCAGCAATATCGCCATACGCTTACCCACATTTTCGCGGGTAACTTGTTGAAAAATGCGTGCGCCACGCGCATCTAGCGTGACGTTGACGGTATTTCTGCCGGACTGGCTATCCACCCCAGGTCCTGCATCGGTAATGTAATCGCCAGTGAGGGCTACGTTCTTTTTCACTAAAATGGCACGACCATCACGGTTTTTAAATACATCGTCGCCTAATGGCGCCTGGCCTTTTTCAGCTTTTTCCAGGGTGGCAGCATCATTTTTATCTTCATCGACTAAGCGAATTTCTAAAGTAGCTGTGCGCCCTAAAATATCTTTTGCTTTGGCGGTATCTTGTACGCCAGGCAGTTGTACAACGACACGGTCCGCCCCTTGTTGTTGAATAATCGGCTCTGCTACGCCCAGCTCGTTAATACGGTTGTGTAAGGTTTGAATATTTTGCTTGATGGCAAAATCTTGAATGCGTTTTTGTTCCACTAAATTGAGTGATGCTTTAAGCATTTTCTCTTCACCGATGGTTGATTCGGTAAGGGTTAAGTTTGGATACTCTTTGCTAATCACCGCTTTAGCCTTGATCAGTTCAGCTTCATTGTTGAAGCTAATCTGCACGGTTTCACCTTCGCGGCTAACGCCAACGTAGGAAATGCGCTCTTTACGTAGTGCGATTCTAAAGTCGCCAACAAAACGCTCAGCGGCTTTACTTAAGGCTGCTTTCATGTCGACTTGCAGTAGAAAATGCACCCCGCCACGTAAATCTAAGCCTAGGTACATAGGCTTCGCGCCTAAATTACGTAACCAGTTAGGGGAGCGAGACAGTAAGTTGAGCGCTACCGTATAGTCTTTACCAAGGTTTGCTTGTAAAACATCTTTAGCTTTGATTTGTGTGTCGGTATTAGCAAAGCGTGCTTTAACGCCACGTGCATCAAGATACACACCATCGTATTCAATTTTTTCTTGTTTGAAGATAGCCTCGACCTGGCCTAGCAATGCGGCGTCCAGTTTTGTTGTGCTTTTAGCTGGCGTAATTTGCACGGCGGGTGATTCGCCAAAGAAATTTGGAATGGTGTAAATTAGCCCAATCAAAATCATGATTGCAACGAAGATGTTCTTCCACATAGGATAGCGGTTCATAGTCTGGCTCTAGTCAATAACGGGTTTTGGATTAAGAAATAGCGGTCAACATACTTGCGCAATAATTTTATAGACTCTTAATAGTTCCTTTTGGTAATGCACTTTGTACGGCTTGTTTTTGCACGGTAATTTCTGTGTTGGCGGCAATTTCAACCGTAACAAATGCATCGGTGACTTTAGTGATTTTGCCTACTATGCCGCCACTGGTAATCACTTCATCGCCTTTTTGTAAGGCGGCAATCATGATTCTTTGTTCTTTCGCCGCCTTCATTTGTGGACGAATAATCATGAAGAAAAATAATACAAAAATAACGATGAGCGGGAGAAAACTCATTAAATCATTAGCTGATGTGGCGCCTGCTGCGTATGCATTTGAAATAAACACGATGATGACCTCTTAAAAATAACTTAACTTACAAAAAATTAGCTTCGGATTTTAACACATACTCGCAGTTAGTGCAGACTGGGAGTATTAGGATAAACGCCCGCGCTTTACGGAAAATTCTTGCTTAAACGTCTCAAATGTTCCTGTTTCAATGGCGCTACGCATACCAGCCATGAGCACTTGGTAATAATGCAGGTTATGGATCGTATTCAAACGCGAGCCTAAAATTTCACCCACGCGGAATAAATGGTGCAAATAGGCGCGGCTAAAATTTTGGCAGGTGTAGCAATTGCAATCGGCATCTAAAGGCCGCGTATCGGTTTTGTAACCGGCATTTTTGATTTTAATATCGCCGTATTGGGTAAATAGCCAGCCGTTGCGGGCGTTACGTGTGGGCATGACACAGTCAAACATATCGACGCCTTGGCTGACTGCCGCTACCAAGTCTTCTGGCGTGCCAACCCCCATTAGATAGCGTGGTTTATTTTGCGGCATTTTGGGGGCGGTATGCGCCAAAATACGCAACATATCTTCTTTAGGCTCGCCGACGGATAAGCCGCCAATTGCATAGCCGTCAAAGTCTATGTCGGTTAAACCGGCCAGTGAAATGTCACGCAAGTCTTCATACATACCACCTTGAATAATGCCAAACAAGGCATTTGAATTGCCTTGGTGCGCTTCTTTGCTCCGTTTTGCCCAGCGTAATGAAAGCTGCATTGAGTCATTCGCTTCTTTAAGGCTGGCGGGGTAAGGGGTGCACTCATCAAAAATCATCACAATGTCAGCATTCAATACTTTTTGAATGCGCATGGATTCTTCTGGGGTTAAAAAGCAACTATCGCCATTGATCGGTGAGCGAAATTTCACGCCTTCTTCAGTAATTTTACGTAAGGCGCCCAAACTCCATACCTGAAAGCCACCTGAATCTGTCAATATTGGACCATCCCAGCCCATAAATTGATGCAAGCCACCATGCGCAGCAATCACATCTAAGCCCGGACGTAACCATAAATGAAAGGTGTTGCCCAGCACGATATGCGCGTCAATTTCTTTAAGCTCTAGTGGTGACATGGCTTTTACTGTGCCATAAGTGCCCACTGGCATAAAGGCCGGTGTTTGCACCTCGCCATGCGTAAGTGTTAATGTGCCGCGACGAGCAAGGCCGTCTTGTTGGTGTAGTGTAAATTGCATGATGTAAATTCTATGGCGTAAGTTTTATTGATAGGTCGCGATATTATCACAAGGCTTTGTTATACTTACTTAACTTATTCATGAATGGTTCAAAAGCATGGCCGAATCTAACGACAAGATAATCCCTAACGATAAAGTCAAGCGCAGAGGCGCTGATAATACGAGTTTGCGCGCGCGTGGCATCTACCTACTGCCTAATTTATTTACCTCAGCAGCGTTATTTGCTGGTTTTTTTGCCATTGTGCAGGCCATGAATGGACATTTTGAGCTTGCCGCTATTGCGATTTTTATTGCCATGGTGTTAGATGGGTTAGATGGTCGCGTCGCGCGCATGACTAATACGCAGAGCGCGTTTGGGGCAGAATACGACAGTTTGTCTGACATGGTTTCATTTGGTGTAGCACCGGCACTGATTCTCTATGTATGGGCTTTGAAGCCATTAGGTAGGTTAGGTTGGTTGGCGGCTTTTATGTATTGCGCCTGCGCCGCTTTGCGCTTAGCCCGATTTAACACCAAATTGGAAGACGAGCATCAAGACAAGCGCTATTTCCAAGGCTTGCCTAGCCCTGGTGCCGCGGCATTATTAGCCGGCTTTGTCTGGGTGTCATACGAGTACGGCGTAAGCGGTCGAGATGTATTTTTCGGGGTATTGCAGTGGAAATGGATGGCTTGGGGGATTACGGTGTTTGCCGGCGCTTCCATGGTGACAGATTTACGTTATTACAGTGGCAAAGATATCAACTTAAAACACAGCGTGCCATTTTTTGTGATTTTAGGCATTATGTCGGTCATTGTGCTGGTGTCTTATAGCCCGCCAGAAGTGTTATTTTTTGTGATGGTGGTTTATGCGCTTTCAGGCTACGTACTTTGGGTGCGTGATAGATTAAAGAAAAATACCGCTGATTGAGGTGCTACTAACGCATACCGTTGGCATCGCTTGCAAATTAAATGCTTGCGGAACGCACTAAAAAACACTATATTTCTATCACTATGTTGAATTTATCTATTCCAAGTATTTTGTTTACGCTTAGCTTATTGGCTAGCGCATTACGCTTACGCAAATTATTTGCGTTACGTGCCGCTGTATCGAGTAGCCAAGCGCAGCGCACTCAACACCTGCGCTAGCGCGCAAACTAACCCCCCACACCCAATGTATTAAAACGTTGCATCATAAAAACTGCAACGAAATGCTATTATTTGAGCGTAATGCACTGCAGCCAACATATACTAGCGATTAATTAAAGATTAAATCGAATTGAAAGTCAGGAAGTATCTATGAAACAAGATCAAATTATCATTTTTGACACCACTTTGCGTGATGGCGAACAAAGTCCAGGTGCGGCCATGACTAAAGAAGAAAAAGTGCGCATTGCCCGTCAACTTGAGAAGTTAGGGGTTAACGTGATTGAAGCCGGCTTTGCTGCGGCTAGCCCAGGTGATTTTGATGCAATATCAGAAATTGCAAAAATTATTAAAAATGCAACCGTATGCTCACTTGCGCGGGCTAGTGAAAACGATGTGCGACGTGCGGGAGAGGCTATTAAGCATGCGGCCAGTGGGCGCATTCATACGTTTATAGCCACCAGCAAAATCCACATGGAAAACAAACTGCGCATGACCGAGGATCAGGTGGTCGAGCGTGCCGTGCAAGCGGTGAAATGGGCGTTGGAATATACCAATGATGTTGAGTTCTCGGCCGAAGATGCGGTGCGCTCTGATATGGACTTTTTGGTGCGTGTGTTTGATGCGGTTATTCAAGCTGGGGCGACCACGATTAATGTGCCGGATACGGTGGGTTATTCTATTCCAGCCCCTTGGGGTGAGCGCATGCGTGAGCTCATTAAACGTGTACCCAATAGCGATAAAGTCATTTGGTCTACCCATTGTCATAACGATTTAGGCATGGCGGTTGCCAACTCCTTGGCGGCAGTGATGGGCGGCGCACGTCAAGTCGAATGTACGATCAATGGCTTAGGTGAGCGTGCTGGTAATGCTAGTTTAGAAGAAGTGGTGATGGCATTGCGTACGCGTAAAGATGTTTTTAATCTGACAACCAGTGTGGATGCCACGCAAATTGTCGCGACTTCAAAATTAGTCTCAACCATTACCGGCTATCCAGTACAGCCCAATAAGGCAATTGTTGGCGCCAATGCCTTTGCACATGAATCTGGCATTCATCAGGATGGTGTATTAAAGCATCGTGAGACATACGAAATCATGCGTGCTGAAGATGTGGGTTGGGGCGCAAATAAATTAACTTTAGGTAAATTATCTGGACGCAATGCCTTTAGAACACGCTTGAAAGAGCTGGGGATTGAGCTTGAAACAGAAGATTTATTGAATGCTGCATTTGCTCGCTTTAAAGATTTAGCGGATAAAAAGTCTGAGATTTTTGATGAAGATTTGCATGCGTTGGTGAGTGATGAGTATTTGTCGGTAGCTACAGAGCATTTTAAATTGGTGTATTTACAGGTGGCGTCAATTACGGGAGAAATTCCACATGCCATGATCACCTTGTCAGAAAACGGGATGGAAAAGCGCGCGGAAGCTAGCGGCGGCGGTCCGGTGGATGCGGCTTTTAAGGCGATTGAAAACATTGCGAAGAGCGCGGCTGAGTTGCAGCTTTATTCTGTGAATAATATCACCAGCGGTACGGATGCGCAGGGTGAAGTGACCGTACGCTTATCTAAAGGCGGTCGTATTGTGAATGGGCAGGGGGCAGATACAGATATTGTGGTCGCTTCAGTGAAAGCCTATTTGAACGCACTTAATAAGATTCAGTCGAAATCCGAGCGCGCGCATCCGCAGGTGTAAGCAGCAGGGTTGCGCGATTAGCGCATCAAATGGAATGGGGCTTTTGAAACTTCCATACACCATGTATGGCTTTTTTTGAAGTCTCGTTCTTACGCAATCTTGGAATGACATAAGTCTGATGAAAATTAAAAACCAAAGCCTGCTGGTTGCTTTAGCGTTGTTTTGCACCTACTTCATTTGGGGCTCAACTTATCTTGGTATTCGTTTTGGCATAGAGAGTTTCCCGCCATTTTTGATGGCTGGCATGCGCTTTACTGTTGCGGGACTCATTTTATATAGGGTCATGCGCTATCTGGGCTCACCTAGCCCTACAAAACAGCAGTGGTTAGGAGCAAGTGCTGTGGGTATTTTGTTGCCGGCCTTGGGCAACGGTACTGTGTGTTATGTACAACAAACGGTATCCTCTAGCGTGGCGGCGCTTTCTATCGCTACTGCGCCAATTTGGATGGCTATTTTCTCATCCATTTGGGGGCATAAAATAAGCGCGCAAGAGTGGTTGGGTGTCGCCGTTGGTCTAGTGGGTATTGTTTTATTGAATGTTGGGGGCAGTTTGCATGGCGATTTCACGAGTGCGCTATTGCTTATATTTGCTGCCGCCAGTTGGTCGTTTGGCTCAGTGTGGGGTAGGCGCTTAGACATGCCTGTTGGGCTAATGGCCAGTGCCGCGCAAATGTTAGTGGGCGGCTTAGTGCTGTTAGTGATGAGTGCTTTGCAAGGCGAAACTTGGCCGCAACACATTAGCCAAAAGTCATGGGCTGCAATGGTGTTCTTAGTGGTGCTCGGGTCATTGGTGGCCTACAGTGCTTATCAATATTTACTAAAAACCGTGCGGCCTTTGGTGGCAAGTAGTAATACTTTTGTGAATCCGGTGGTGGCTTTCATCGTCGGCATTTGGTTTGCAAATGAGCATGTAGCCGCAATAGAATTGGTAGCGCTAGGCGTGATATTAGTGGGCGTATTTTTAGTGTTATCTGCCAGTAATAATGAAATTTGATTTTAAAAAAACTTACAATAAAGACTTTAACCATGAAACAAAATCTTGCACTATTTGATTTAGATAATACTTTGCTAGCAGGCGATAGTGATTACAACTGGAGCTTATTTCTGATTAACCAAGGTTTGCTTGATGCTAAAGCCCACCAAGAACGCAATGAGCAGTTTTATCTAGATTATAAAAATGGCAATTTGGATATTGACAAGTTTTTAGAGTTTCAATTAAAACCGCTTGCACAACACCCTGTCAAGTTTTTAGATGCCCTGCATGTTCAGTTTATGGATCAAGTCATTCGCCCGATGATGACGCAAAAGGCGCAAGCCTTAGTTGATAAGCATAAGGCGCAAGGGGATTTATGCTTAATCATTACTGCGACCAATAGCTTTGTGACGCGGCCGATTGCCAGCGCTTATGGGATTAAGCATTTAATTGGCACAGATCCTGAAATGGTGAATGGCGAATACACAGGCGGTGTGACTGGCGTACCTAGTTTTCAGGAGGGAAAAGTGACGCGTGTCAACCAATGGTTGGCTGAGCGCGGTCAAAAATTAGCAGACTTTGAAGTCAGTTATTTCTATAGTGATTCGCACAACGACTTGCCATTAATGAAACTGGTGACAGATCCTGTTGCGGTAGATGCTGACGACGCCTTAACTAAATATGCCCAGCAGCAAGACTGGCCGCAGATTAGTTTGCGTTAAATACTATCGACCCAAAATCACCTGCAATATAAACTTACTGCCTACATAAGCCAGTAGCAATAGCACAAATCCTACCAACGTCCAGCGGATGGCTTTAATCCCACGCCATCCATATTGAATTCTGCCAAACAGTAATGCGCCATAAATAATCCAGCTAGCGATGGAAAAAATGGTTTTGTGATTAAACTGCATAGGCTTGCCAAATATCTGCTCTGAAAACAACATGCCGCTAATAAGGGTGATCGTCAATAGAATAAATCCCAAGCCAATAATTTGAAATAACAAAGTTTCCATCACCATTAAAGGTGGAAAGCTAGGTAATTTAATAAGGATAGATTTGTTATGCAGACTACGCTCGGCAATGGTCATCAATAGGGCGTGTAAGGTGGCGAAGGTAAATAAGCTGTACGCTAACAAAGCAATGGCGATATGCGCTAGAAGTAGCGGTGATTCTGCACTAGGCAGGTAATGGTTCGCCACATTGTAGGCGGGTAAAAGGGCAAAAATGGCGGCTTGTGGCAAAATGAAAGCTTGCAAGCCTGCGAGGTTGTGTTTCAAGTCAGCCAGTCCGTAAATAAGGACTGTAAGCCACGCAATAACCGACAGCACATTAAAAAAGCCTAAATTAAAGCCATGCGCTAAAATGACTTGGTACAACAAGCACGCGTGAATAAGTAGCCCAAGCCCAAGCATAGCGGTGCGCAAATTTGAAAATTTTCGTTTAGTGGGCATTTTTGCGTCACGCCAAAAATTGGTCGCAACGGCTAAATAGATAAACACAAGCGCTAAATAAGGGATTAATTTTTGTGCGAAATAGATCATGGCGTAATTATGGCGCAAATATGCATTAAATATAATAGCTTGATGTAAAATTGCGCTCTAAATTACGGGTAAGAGTAAAAATGCTAGAAAATCTAACCGACCGCCTACAGGGTGTCATTAAAAACTTACGCGGTCAAGCAAGACTGACTGAAGATAATATTGCCGAGGCTATGCGTGAAGTGCGCATGGCGCTATTAGAGGCTGATGTTGCCTTGCCAGTCGTTAAAGAATTTATTGCGCAAGTTAAACAGCGGGCGCAGGGTCAAGAGGTGTTGCAAAGCCTAACACCTGGTCAGGCTGTGATTCAGGTGGTGCACGATGAGCTGACTACGCTCATGGGTAAGGCGAATGTCGCTTTGAACTTAGCCGCGGTAGCGCCAGCTATTATTTTGATGGCTGGTTTGCAAGGGTCTGGTAAAACGACCACCTCAGCCAAACTTGCAAAATTATTAAAAGAACAAAAAAAGAAAGTACTACTCGCCAGCGCCGATGTTTACCGTCCAGCGGCGATTGAACAACTGAAAACACTGGCAAAGCAATTAGAAGTAGATTGCTTTGATAGTAACGCTACTCAAAAGCCAACGGATATTGCTCACAGCGCATTAGATTTCGCTAAGCGCGGCTATTATGACGTAATTATTTTTGATACCGCGGGTCGCTTGGGGATTGATGAAGCGATGATGGCGGAAATTAAGGCCTTACATACCTTACTGAATCCAATTGAGACCTTGTTTGTGGTGGATGCGATGCAAGGCCAAGATGCCGTCAATACGGCCAAAGCCTTTGGCGATACATTGCCGCTCACTGGCGTCATTCTTACCAAGCTAGATGGTGACTCACGCGGTGGTGCAGCATTGTCTGTGCGCCATGTGACGGGTGTACCAATTAAATTTATTGGGGTCAGTGAAAAAGTAGGTGGCCTAGAGCCATTCCACCCGGAACGTATGGCATCACGCATACTGGGCATGGGTGATGTGCTGGGTTTAATAGAGCAGGCCCATAAAAATGTGGACATGGCAGAGGCGCAAAAACTTGCCGATAAAGTTAAATCAGGTAAAAACTTTGATTTGGACGACTTTAAAATGCAGGTGTCGCAAATGCGAAAAATGGGTGGCATGGGTGCGTTGATGGATAAAATGCCCAGTCAGATGGCGGGTATGGCGGCAAAAATGGACCCTAATGACGCCGACAAAGCCATACGGCGCATTGAAGGGATCATCAACAGCATGACGCCATTAGAGCGCCGCAAACCTGAAGTTATCAAAGCGACACGTAAAAAACGTATAGCGGATGGGAGTGGCGTGCAAGTGCAGGAAGTGAATCGCTTGCTTAAGCAGTTTGAAGATACGCAAAAAATGATGAAAATGTTTGCTAAAGGCGGCATGGCAAAAATGATGCGCAGCATGGGAAATATGATGGGTGGAAAATTGCCTGGCATGCGTTAACTAAAGTATTAGGTTGAATATAAGTTGATTTAGCAACTGAATGCCTAGATAAAAATTGAGAATATAAAAACTTAACTTATTTGTCAGTTATCCGTTGACCTAATCTAGAGTTTCTAGCATAATTGCGCCCTTTCGTGAGTGATGAAAATCATTCGGTGAAATAAGCAGTAAAGAAATACCCATTCAGTACAATGGGGCGTTAGCTCAGCTGGTAGAGCAGCGGACTTTTAATCCGTTTGTCGTGGGTTCGATCCCCGCACGCCCTACCAA
>SHXQ01000008.1 GCA_009693255.1 Methylotenera sp.
GAAATTGAGTCAAACCATAAACGCTTTTATAACCAATATCTTTAATTTCCGCTTCAGATATATCCCCTAACTCTTCAATATAAGAACTAACAAACACTTCGTATGCTGCTGGTAATATGTATATCTTTGATCTTCTGGCAGCTAAGAACATAACGCTTACTGCTGTCCAAGATCCCCTCTCAAAAAGTGTTGGTTCAGATTCAAGATTTCCATACACCTCATAAAAAGGTTTAAGGATTTCAAAGCTATTAGAATTAATATTTATATATTTTAATTTTTCGAGATACGCCTTCAAATTGATTATGGAGTATTTATTCTTTGAAACCCCATAGATAGCCAATAGAGAAATTAAAAACAAAGAGCTTAAACCTATTGACTCAATTACGGCTTGATCTTTGATTTCATTCTCGTCTTTTGGCTCAATATCATTAGATAAAAATGAGCTGTATGCTTGGCAAATACTTGGAAATAGCCAATTCCAGACTTTTAAATCTATATAGGGTTTGATTGGACTGGTACTATTTTTCGGCGTTAACAATAATTCCGAAAACAATTGAGAGAGCTCGTTAGAATGTTTAACGAATGTTTGAAAATTCTCGTCTTTTCTTAATGAAAGATTTATTTCATAAAAGAATGAAAATGGGTCTGACAATTGTTTTTTACTCTGATCTTCATCAGAAAGAGCTTTGGCGAACTGATATCCCAGTTCAACTATGTTGGGGTTCAATTCTCGATTTTCTAACTCCCCTGAATCTTTTTCAAGAAACTTCCACCAAGGAATTTGGAGGTCTAGTTTACCCAAACACTCCCATAACAGATTATTAAACTCAATAAGGTCATTATGGTCACCAATGAATTCTTTTCGGTAGTCGCTTTCTAAAGCATCAATCTCATCTATTGATAATTTAGAATTAGACTTCGCTAAAAACTCGAGTAAATTAATTAAATTTTTAGTAGTTTTATTTCTTATAAACTCGCTTACTGGAGTTACTAATGAGATTTTAGAATTCATATTTTTTGAAAATTTATTTATACAAAGTAATACGAATATTAAAACACTCCTAAATAATAAATACCAGCAAAATGGAGTTAAGCGTGAATAACATTAAGGATCGAAATCAAATCTTTGCTTTTAGAACGACCAAGGACTTTACTAAGAAGTTTGATGATCTCTGTGAGCGATTAGGTTATTGCCGTTCAGAAGTCGTGCGTTATGCTTTAAAGCAGTTTATTCGTTCAAATTGGAACAACAGCGATAACTTTAATAAAGTTAAAGAGGAGATGTTTTAATGAATACTAGCGAATTAATAAAAGGTACTGAAAAGGCGGGGACTAAAATTAGTAAGGAGAAGCTAATCGAAGCCTTAAGAAAATCCACCCAGAAAGAGTTTAGTTTCTCTCAATCACAGAATAGCAAAACGGTAGTGGTGGTTTTACCAATATAAAAACAATCTATTATCAAAATATTTCAAAATCACCAGTTTCAAGATCAATAACTTCAACTCTAGTTACTTCTTCTTTTGCTGGTGAGTTAATTCTTTTGTCTCGAATCTTACGTTTTTTATAAATTGAGAAAACACTTTCCGGAATTAACTCAAATCCTCGTGGGGATTTATATCCATCTTTAATTAGTATTTCAGAGATTGCTTTAAACGTTTTCTTTTCAATGTCACGCAGGTGAATTATTAGATTAGAAAGCTTAATTTGATAGTCAGAATATGACGCAGATAAGAGAGCTTTTACGGTAATTCGGACGGTAAAACGGACTACAGACCCTGTGGAATAACTACCCCCTAAGAGAATTACTCCACCGTCACGCTCTTAGCTAAATTCCTTGGCTTATCAACATCAGTGCCTTTCAACAATGCGACATGATAAGCCAGCATTTGCACTGGAATCGTATGTAAAATAGGCGAGAGCACACCTACATGTCGCGGGGTACGAATCACATGCACCCCTTCAGATTCAGTAAAGCGGCTGTCGGCATCGGTAAATACAAACAATTCACCACCACGCGCTTTCACCTCTTGCATATTAGATTTTACTTTTTCTAACAAGGAATCATTAGGCGCTATCACGACCACGGGCATTTCATTATCTACTAGCGCTAGCGGCCCATGCTTAAGCTCACCAGCTGGGTAAGCCTCAGCATGGATGTATGATATTTCTTTAAGCTTAAGCGCTCCTTCTAAGGCAATTGGATAATGTATGCCCCGCCCTAAAAACAGCGCATGCTGTTTATTAGCAAAACTTTTAGCCCACTCACGAATTCTCGGTTCTAAATTCAGCGCATGCTGCACACTACCCGCTAGTTGGCGCAATGCCTTTAGGTAAGATTGCTCCGCCTTGCTGTCCAATAAGCCACGCTGCTTGGCTAAGGTAACGGCTAAAGTAAACAAAGCGACTAATTGCGTGGTGAAGGCCTTGGTTGACGCGACACCAATTTCTGCTCCTGCACGCGTGTAAAATACCAATGCCGAGGCTCTTGGAATAGCACTTTCCTGAACGTTACAAATTGCTAAAGTAAGATTTTGTCCTAATGACTTCGCATGCTTTAGCGCTTCCATGGTGTCTAAAGTTTCACCAGACTGTGAGATTGTCACAATGAGTTGTTGAGCATTAGGCACGGATTCACGATAGCGATATTCACTGGCAATTTCCACATTGGTCGGCAATTTTGCAATGCTCTCTAGCCAGTATTTAGCTGTAAGGGCGGCGTAGTAGCTAGTGCCAGCGGCCAATATGAGTATGCTATCTACTTGTTGGAAAATATCGCTGGCTTTATTGCCAAACAAAGTAGCAGAGAATTGATTATTATCTATCAATGCCTCAATGGTATCTGACAGTGCACGTGGTTGCTCATGAATTTCTTTTTGCATGAAGTGCGCGTAAGGACCAAGCTCCATGCTAGCCAGTGATACATCACTTAGATGTATTTTACGCGTGACCTCTGCACCGTCGCGTGCAAAAATGCTGACACCCCCTCGGCGTATATCAGCAACATCACCATCTTCGAGATAAATCACTTTACGGGTAACAGATAAGACCGCAGATACGTCAGAGGCAATGAAATTTTCACTTTCTCCCAAGCCTATCAAGAGCGGGCAACCCAAACGGGCAGTAATCATATGCTCAGGTTCTTTCACTGAAATTACACTAATCGCAAACGCGCCCGTCAATTCAGCAACCGCTTTTTGCGTTGCAGCTAATAGTGGTAAATCTTGGTGATAATAATGAATCAAATGTGCAATCACTTCAGTATCTGTCTGTGAAGTGAACTCATAACCAAGTGTTTTTAAGCGAGTGCGTTGTTCATCGTGATTTTCAATAATGCCATTATGTACTACTGCAATTTCACCTTTTGAGACATGCGGGTGTGCGTTACTTTCTGTTACCCCACCATGGGTGGCCCAACGGGTATGGCCGATACCTACTTGCCCACTTATTTCTGATTCATTCGCTTTTTCTGTCATGGCAGATACACGGCCTACTGCACGTACACGTTCTATGCCGCTACTATTTAATACTGCAATACCTGCTGAATCGTAGCCACGATATTCTAAACGGCTTAAACCCTCGATAAGGGTTGGAACAACATTTCTATTAGCTACTGCACCTACGATTCCACACATATGATTACTTTCTCGTATTTTTGTTGTAAGGTCATGCTACTGCCGATTAATTGAAACGGCTACTTTTTAATCTTCACGGGTCGTTTCCAACTGGCTATCGTTTTTTGCTCTTTCGCTCGGCAAAAAGTCAGCTGACCTGCTGGTGCATCTTTGGTTATGGTCGAGCCTGCTGCAATTGTCGCACCTTTGCCTATAGTGACAGGTGCAACTAATTGTGTATCTGAGCCTATAAACACGTCATCTTCAATCACTGTTCTAAATTTATTAGCACCATCGTAATTGCAAGTAATGGTGCCTGCACCGATATTCACGTTTTTACCTAGCGTAGTATCGCCCACATAACTCAAATGATTAATTTTGCTACCGACATCCACTTGTGAATTTTTAAGCTCGACAAAATTACCAACATGCGTACTAGCCGCCAATGTCGTGCCAGGTCTTAATCGGGCAAATGGACCAATGCGACTATTTTCACCAATCTGCGCATCATCAATATGGGTGAATGCTGCAATGTGTGTGCCCGCCGCAATGACGGCATTTTTGATCACGCAATTGGCAGCAATTTTAACCTCATCGCCTAAGCTAACATCGCCTTCAAACAGGCAATTCACATCAATTTCTACATCGCAACCACACCTTAGCGTGCCGCGTATATCTAAACGTGCTGGGTCTTTTAGGGTGACGCCTTGCTGCAATAGTTGCTGCGCATAACGTGTTTGATAAATGCGCTCAATTTGAGCTAAATCTGTTTTAGCATTAATGCCCGTCACCGACCATTCATCCTCTGTTATTTCCGCCACCACCGCCACACCTTGCTGCACGGCAAACGCTACGATGTCGGTTAAATAATATTCAGCCTGGGCATTATCATTTGTCAGTTGCGCTAGCCATTTAACTAAATATTGATTGGGCATAGCCATCATGCCCGTATTCACTTCAATGATTTTACGCTGACAGTCAGTGGCATCTTTATGCTCGACAATCGCACTGATTTGACCGCTGGCGTCCCGCACCATACGGCCATAACCAGTGGGGTCTACTTTGTTAAAAGATAAAATTGCCAGTTTATTTTCTGCTTGAGCAAGTAATTTTTGACAGGCGCCAGCATCGACCAAAGGCACATCACCCAATAAAATAAGCGTGTTGGCATCATCATCTAAATACGCTACTGCTTGTTGCACGGCATGACCTGTACCCAATTGTTCGGCCTGCTTCACCCAAGTGATGCTTTCGTTCGCAAACTTATCTTTCACTGTTTCACCACCAAAACCATAAACAACAATGATCTTGTTCGGATTGAGTATTTTAGCGCAGGCAATGACATGGCCTAAAATAGGCTTTGCACCAATCTCATGTAATACTTTGGGCGTATTGGAATGCATGCGCGTGCCCTTGCCGGCGGCGAGGATGACGATATTAAGTTTGCTCATTTTTAATTATGTAATATTTTATATATTTGTCTATTTTTACAAGCAAAGTATAGCAAAAAAGGCAGCCCAAGCTGCCTTTTTTGCTTTTAATACCATGCTTACTTCAAACTAGTGCGCTGTTTTACGTAAACGCTCTATGGTTTGAATCTGCGCCAGCGCCTCAGATAATTCAGCCTGTGCTGCTGCATAGTTCACATCTGAGGCTCTGTTTTTCAACGCCTCTTCAGCCGCATCTTTCGCTGCAATTGCTTTTGCTTCATCTAAATCGTGACCACGAACCGCAGTGTCAGCCAACACAGTGATAATGCCTGGCTGTACTTCTAACAATCCACCTGAGATATAAATCAACACCTCAGCTGCCTCATTAGCTTGCTTAATCCGCAGTGCCCCTGGTTTGATGGTTGAAATCATAGGCGCGTGATTTGGATAAATACCCACTTCACCGGCGCTAGCAGGGGCAACCACAAACTCAGCTTCACCTGAGAATATGCTTGCTTCTGCACTGACTACATCAATATGAACAGTATTTGCCATCTTTTTTCCTTAACCATTTAACTAATAACCAAAGTCTATCGACAATCAACTAGTTAAGTGTTTTTGCCTTTTCAACAGCTTCTTCAATTGCGCCTACCATATAGAAAGCTTGCTCTGGTAAGTGATCATACTCACCAGCCACAATAGCTTTAAAGCCTTTGATGGTTTCTTTTAGTGGCACATATTTACCTGGCGCACCGGTAAATACTTCAGCTACATGGAATGGTTGTGACAAGAAACGTTGGATTTTACGTGCACGGCCAACGGCTAATTTATCTTCTGGTGACAATTCATCCATACCCAGAATAGCAATAATGTCGCGCAATTCTTTGTAGCGTTGTAATGTTTGTTGAACGGAGCGCGCCACATTGTAGTGCTCTTCTCCAACCACTAATGGGTCCAATTGGCGTGATGTTGAATCGAGCGGATCTACCGCTGGGTAGATACCTAAAGAAGCAATGTCACGTGATAACACAACCGTTGAATCCAAATGCTGGAAAGTGGTTGCTGGTGATGGATCGGTCAAGTCATCGGCAGGTACGTATACCGCTTGAATAGACGTAATAGAACCGGCTTTAGTAGACGTAATACGCTCTTGTAAGCGGCCCATTTCATCCGCTAGCGTAGGTTGGTAACCCACCGCTGATGGCATACGGCCTAGCAAAGCAGATACTTCAGTACCGGCTAAAGTATAGCGATAAATGTTATCGACAAAGAACAATACGTCACGACCTTCGTCACGGAATTTTTCAGCCATGGTCAAGCCTGATAAAGCAACGCGTAAACGGTTACCTGGTGGCTCGTTCATTTGACCAAACACCATCGCAACTTTTGATTCTTTCATGTTATCAAGTTTGATAACACCGGCTTCTGCCATTTCATGGTAGAAGTCATTCCCTTCACGCGTACGCTCACCTACGCCGGCAAACACAGACAAACCCGAGTGTTGTTTTGCAATGTTGTTAATCAACTCCAACATATTCACAGTTTTACCTACACCAGCACCGCCGAACAAACCAACTTTACCGCCTTTAGCAAATGGGCAAACCAAGTCAATCACTTTGATGCCTGTTTCTAACAAGTCAACCGAAGGGGACAACTCTTCAAAAGTAGGTGCTTTTTGGTGAATAGCACGACGCTCATCACAATCAATCGGTCCTGCTTCATCAATTGGGCGGCCCAGCACATCCATAATGCGGCCTAAGGTACCTACGCCTACTGGCACCGTGATTTGGCTACCGGTAGATTTGAACATTGTTCCGCGTGAAAGACCATCTGATGAACCCATGGCAATGGTACGTACAATACCGTCACCTAGTTGCTGCTGCACTTCAAGTGTCAGGCCTGCTTCTGCCTGGCTTGAAGCATCATCAATTAACAATGCCTCAAACACTTTTGGCATTTGATCGCGTGGAAACTCAACGTCTACCACGGCGCCAATACATTGCACTACTCTACCAATTTTCGCTGTACTCATTTTTTATATCCTATTCAAGCTAGTCTGTTGAATTGTAATTAAATTCTTAAAAATTTATGAAACTGCTGCCGCACTTTTGCAATTTGGTCTCTACATAACATTTGCTGCGCAAATGATTAGTATCGCCCAATCGCTTAAGATACTGCTGCCGCACCACCGACGATTTCTGAAATCTCTTTGGTAATGGCGGCTTGACGGGCTTTGTTGTAGATCAATTTCAAATCACCAATCACCTCTTTTGCATTGTCTGATGCAGACTTCATTGCCACCATACGTGACGATTGCTCTGAAGCCATATTTTCTGCTACCGCGTTATAAACTAGTGACTCAATATAGCGCACCATCAGCTCATCAATCACCGGCTTCGCCTCTGGCTCGTAAATGTAATCCCAATGACCTTTAGCAGCACCAATCTGCAACGCACTCTTAATGACCGCGCTGGTCGTTAGCAGTTCTTTTTTCTCTTGTTCTGCATGCGTACCCAAGCGCTCACTTGTTAACGGCAACAATTGCTCTAACACCGGCTCTTGCTTCATGGTATTAATGAAGCGCGTGTAGCAAATATGCAACTGATCAATTTCACCCGTAGTATAAGCATCCAACATCACTTTAATCGTACCAATCAGCGTATCCATGTGTGGCACATCACCTAAACCAGTGATATGTGATTTAACGCTAGCACCCACGCGATTCATAAAGGCATAACCCTTGTTGCCAATTGCGCTAACCGCGATTTTCTTGCCTTCTGTTTCCCAGCTTTTCATTTGGTTAATCGTCAGTCGCAATACATTGGTATTTAATCCACCGCAAAGTCCTTTATCAGAACTAACGACGATAATACCAATATTTTTTACCTGCTCACGCTTAGTAAGAAAAGGGTGTTTGTACTCTGAATGCGCCAAAGAAAGATGGGCCGCCACATTGCGAATTTTATCCGCATAGGGCCGGCTAGCACGCATTCTATCTTGCGCTTTGCGCATTTTAGATGCGGCGACCATTTCCATTGCCTTGGTGATCTTGCGTGTATTTTCTACACTCTTGATCTTGGTTCTAATCTCTTTACTACCAGCCATTTTAGTGTCCTAATAGTTTAAAGATTAGTATGCGTTTGTAGCTTTAAAGTCTTGAATTGCAGCTTCAACGGCTTTTTCGTTATCGCCAGCTAAATCTTTGCTCTTCTCAATGCCATCCATCAAAGCTTTATATTTAGAAGCCATGAATCCGTGCAATGCATTTTCAACCGCCAATACTTTATTAGTTGGAACGTCATCAAAATAGCCTTTATTCGCTGCTAACAAAGTAATTGCCATGTTAGAAACGCTTAATGGCGCATATTGTGCTTGTTTCATCAATTCAGTAAACATGCGACCGCGATCTAATTGTTTACGTGTTGCTTCATCTAAATCAGAAGCGAACTGCGCGAAAGCCGCCAATTCACGGTATTGCGCTAAGGCTAAACGTACACCGCCGCCCAATTTTTTAATCACTTTAGTTTGTGCAGCACCACCCACGCGAGATACTGAAATACCAGCATTGATCGCAGGACGAATACCAGCATTGAACAAGTCAGTTTCTAAGAAGATTTGACCATCAGTAATTGAAATCACGTTAGTTGGAACGAACGCAGAAACGTCGCCCGCTGCAGTTTCAATCACCGGCAATGCTGTTAATGAACCCGTTTTACCTTTAACGGCACCGTTGGTGAATTTTTCTACATAGTCTTCATTCACGCGAGCCGCACGCTCTAACAAACGTGAGTGAATGTAGAACACATCGCCAGGGTACGCTTCACGACCTGGTGGACGACGTAATAACAATGAAATTTGACGGTAAGCAATCGCTTGTTTAGTCAAATCATCATAAACAATCAATGCATCTTCACCGCGATCACGGAAATATTCGCCCATGGTACAACCGGCGTATGGTGCTAAGAATTGTAATGCGGCAGAATCAGATGCAGTAGCCGCTACAACGATGGTGTAAGCCATCGCGCCGTTTTCTTCAAGTTTACGCACCACGTTAGCCACTGTAGAAGCCTTTTGACCAATCGCCACGTAGATACAGGTCATGTTTTGACCTTTTTGATTGATGATGGCATCAATCGCTACTGCAGTTTTACCTGTTTGACGGTCACCAATAATCAATTCACGTTGACCACGGCCAACTGGCACCATAGAGTCCACTGATTTCAAGCCAGTTTGCACCGGCTGTGAAACTGATTTACGGGCAATAACACCTGGTGCGACTTTTTCAATTTTGTCGGTCATTTTTGCATTCACTGGGCCCTTGCCATCAATTGGCTGACCTAGTGCGTTGACCACACGGCCGATTAGCTCTGGGCCCACTGGCACTTCTAAAATGCGACCTGTACATTTACAGATATCGCCTTCAGTAATATGTTCGTAATCACCTAAAACCACTGCACCCACTGAGTCGCGCTCTAAGTTCAGCGCTAAACCAAATGTATTGCCCGGGAATTCGATCATCTCGCCGGCCATCACGTTTGAAAGACCGTGAATACGTACGATACCATCGGTTACTGAAATGACCGTACCTTGGGTACGCGCTTCCGCTGAGGTAGAAAAATTTTCTAATCTGCTTTTAATCAGCTCACTGATTTCTGATGTAGATAACTGCATTGTGGCTCCTAATGTATTCTTTGCCTAAAATGTGATTTAACTTATGCTGAAAGCGAGTAAGCTAAATTTTGTAACTGACCTTTGACCGATGCGTCTATCACGGTATCGCCAACAATAATTTTAATACCACCAATAAGTTCTGAATCGACAGAAACATTGGCTTCAATCTTTTTACCAAACTTAACTTCTAAACGCTTTACTAAATCCTTCACCGCTGCAGCACTAGGCTTAGCAGCGGCAATAATTTGTGCATCTAGCGTACCTTCATCTAAAGCTTTGAGCTCTTCAAAAGCAATCGCAATCGCAGGCAAGATTGCCATGCGGTTATATTCAACCAACACTTTAATTAGGTTTTGGCCATGCTCATTAAGCTTATCGTCACACACCTTTAAAAAAGTGTCTTGCAATTCGCTACTGACAACCTTTGGATCTTGAATGTAGACTTGCATCTGCGCGTCACTTGCGACTGCAGCTGCAAAGCCTAACATTTCAGACCACTTAGCCAATGCTTTTTGCTCTTTACCAAGGTTAAAGGCGGCAACTGCATAAGGTCTTGCGATGGTTGATATTTCAGCCATGATTATAGCTCCGCAGCAAGTTTAGACAACATCTCGCTGTGTGCTTTTGCGTCAATTTCTTTACGCAATATTTTCTCAGCACCAGCAATTGCAAGTGCTGACACTTGCGCGCGTAAACCTTCTTTTGCACGGTTCACTTCTTGGTCGATTTCAGCTTTTGCACCCGCTATAATGCGATCGCCTTCAGCCTTAGCGGCACCTTTAGCGTCTTCGACAATTTGCGACCCACGCTTTTCAGCTTGGCTAATAATTTCGCTTGCTTTATGCTTAGCCTCATTCAAAGTGACTTCTGATTGCTTAGCAGCTACTGCCAAGGAGTTCTTACCTTCAGATGCCGCAGCTAAACCATCAGCAATTTCCTTTTGGCGCACTTCTATTGCATTCAATAGCGGTGGCCAAACGAATTTCACTGTGAACCAAATCAACACAGCAAATGCGATTGCTTGTGCGATAAGTGTAAAGTTAATGTTCATTACTTACTCCAATATTTAAGTCGTTTAATTTGTGCTGACCTAATATTTAGTCAGCATCCAAATTATTTAGGCTAATTACTTAGCTACTACGCTTAATAATGGGTTAGCAAAGGCAAACATCATCGCTAGACCAACACCAATAATGAAAGAAGCATCGATAAGACCTAATAACAAGAATACTTTACCTTGCAATTGTGGAATCATTTCTGGTTGACGCGCCGCGCCTTCTAAGAAACTTGCACACATAATACCAATACCGATACAAGCACCAGCAGCGCCCAAACCAATAATTAAACCAATACCAACGCCTGTGTAGGCCTGAATCATTGCTAAAGAATCCATTTTGTTACCCTCTCAAAAATTAAACTTACCACTAAAACAACTAAAAAATAAACTGCTCAATTATAAAACTAAACACCCTAAAAACTAATGCGACTCATGCGCCATAGCAAGGTACACCACCGTTAACATCATGAAAATAAACGCTTGTAATGCCACGATTAAAATATGGAATATTGACCAACCAGCACCTAAAATTGCACCAAAAATTGTTCCAGTTACGCCAGTTGCAGCCCATAAGCCTATCAGCAAGAAAATAACCTCGCCGGCATACATATTGCCGAATAGTCGCAATGAATGTGACAGCGGCTTAGAAATATATTCAATCAGATTGAAAGCAAAGTTGGCAACAAACAATAATGGACTTAATAATAGACCAATTACGCCACCTAAGTTTTTTGGTATAGCAAAATTAGGTGCTCCAAAAGGCGCGCAAAAAAGCTCGTGAATCCAGCCGCCCAGCCCTTTAACTTTAATAGAAAAGTAAATCATGAGGAACCACACCGCAAGTGCCAGCGCAAATGTAGTGTTGATGTCTGAAGTAGGGACGCTACGCCAATGCTCTAAACCTAGCGGCGCGTAAACAAAGTGGTGCATCACATCTACCGGTAAGAAGTCCATAGCGTTCATGGCTAGCACCCATAAAAACACTGTTAATGCAGTTGGTGCAATAAAGCTATGACGATTACCGTGGAAAATATTTTTAACTTGCTCGTCTACAAAACCAAAAATTAGCTCAACAAAAGCCTGGCCTTTAGTTGGCACACTTGATGTTGCGCTACGGGCTACCCACCAGATTAAACCCATCACCAGTACGCCTAACAATACCGACATAATGAAGCTGTCATAATTTAATACCCAAAAGCTACCGTCGCCTATAGGTTTGGCATTAAAGCTTAAATGGTGCGTAATGTAGCTCGACGGGGTGAGTGCTTGTTCTGCGTGTTCTGTAGCCATAATCGAATATTTACTCTAACTAAATTGTTTGTTTAAACTTTTAATTTACTAAGCGCCGCGCCTGAAAACAGGGCTGCTGCTGCTAAACCTGCAATCAGCGCAAATGGCACCAACTGCTTGTACATATTAAAAATGATTACCAATAAAATGATAATCACCAAAATTTTCACTGCTTCAGCTTTTAAAAGATTGACTAATATAGCGGTCGGGTCTTCATTGCTAGTACTTCGTTTCGCAATCGCCATAGCGGCTAATGCGCCTAGCAATACACTTGCACCACCTAACATTGCTGAAACACTTGCATTTAAGCCTGAAATAATTAACGCCGCCACCGCAACTGCCAGCGTAGCGACTAGTTGAATTTTAAGCATTTTACTAAAAACATCTGATGTGATGGATGCTGACAATTGCTTAAACCTAGTTAATATTGGTGCTTAAATTGCTGCCGTTCGGGTTATTTTTACTTACACCATTCAGCAAAGACCGCGATTTTGAGTGATTAGCGCATTTTAGTCAAGGGCTAAGTTCAAGCAAAATGAAACACTTAGCGCATAATTTTCCCTATAATCTCATCCAACTGGTCTAAATTTGCATAATTAATTTTCAGTGTGCCTGCTCCGTTAACGCCACCTTTAATGCTCACGGTCGCGCCCAATTTATCACTTAATGTTTCCTGCAGCCTTAAAACGTCATGATTAATAGGGGTTTCGTGCTCAGATCTTTGCGCCTCTTTTTGTGCTGATTGGGGCGTTTGCGCATGATGCTTTTTAACCAAATTCTCGGCATCGCGTACTGAAAAATTATTTTGCATAATTTCTTCAGCCAACATCACTTGCTGTGCGCCACTCAAACCAATTAAGGTCCGTGCATGGCCCATGTCTATTTTTCCTTGCATCAGCATGTCTTGCACTGGGGCACATAAACTTAGCAAGCGCAATAAGTTAGAAACAGCGACCCGTGAACGGCCAACCGCTAACGCTGCCTTTTCATGGGTCATGGCAAATTCGTCAATAAGCCGCTTAATACCTTGCGCTTCCTCTAATGGGTTTAAGTTTTCCCGCTGGATATTCTCAATGAGCGCCATTACTAGCGCCGCCTCATCGGCAATTTCTCGCACAAGTACCGGCACGTCTTCCAGACCAGCTATTTGACTGGCACGCCAACGGCGCTCACCGGCAATGATTTCATAATGCTCATCATCAATGTGGCGCACCAAAATTGGCTGCAGAATGCCCTGTGTCTTAATTGAGGCAGCCAGTGTCTGCAAAGCATCATCATCCATATAGCTGCGTGGCTGATATTTACCAGGGCGCAATTGTTCCACTTTGAGCATCAACAGCGAATCCGCCTCGCCCACTGTGCCCATATCGCCCGCCAATAGCGAGTCTAGGCCTCGACCCAAGCCTCTATTTAAGCCCTTTAAATTAGCCATGTTTTTTCTCTTTGCCTATATTTTCTTTATCGGTAATTTCTTTCGCCAGTTCCATATAAGCCTGCGCGCCCTTTGAGCTTTTATCGTAGCTCAACACCGGCACACCATAGCTAGGCGCTTCGGCTAAACGAATATTCCGCGGAATAATTGTTTTATAAACTTTATCGCCAAAATGACTGATGAGTTGCGCGGATACCTGCTGCGCGAGCATATTACGACTGTCAAACATGGTGCGAAGCAAACCTTCAATCTCAAGCGTAGGATTTAAACGCGCACGCACTTTTTTAATGGTGTTGACCAAATCAGATAACCCTTCCAAGGCGTAATACTCACATTGCATCGGGATCATCACTGCGTTAGATGCGGTGAGCGCATTAACCGTCACTAGATTTAAAGCTGGTGGGCAATCAAACAGTACGTAATCATATGACATGTTACCATCTGCATTCACTAACTTGGCTAGCGCTACTTTTAGCCGGTTCTCACGTGCCAACTCATTCACCAACTCAACTTCAGCGCCAGCCAAATCTCGATTAGACGGCGCAATATCAAAACCGCCTTTTTCGCTGGTTAAAATCACCTCTTTTAACGACTTTTCACCAATGAGCACATGATAAATACTGTGCTTGAGATGCACTTTATCAACGCCGCTACCGGTACTAGCGTTGCCTTGTGGATCAAGATCTATCAACAACACGCTTTTGCCTAAACTTGCCAAACTAGCGGCCAGGTTGACGCAAGTCGTGGTTTTTCCCACACCGCCTTTTTGATTGGTGATTGCTAAAATTTTCATGTTATATTTTTATATCTATTGAATTTACAATACACTAAGGTTTAAAAAAACAAGATGCCGCTTCGCATCTAAACCCGCTACTTTTAACACTTCAATTTTACTCAGTTGAATGCCGCCACTTTTTAAGCACAAGGCTTTAAATGCCTGATTTGCAAACTCATGCTCCGGCACAATACCTTTCATGGCTAACCAGCAACCCTTTTCTGCAAGCAAGTGCTTTGTAAGCTTAACAAATAGGCCAATTTCAGAAAATGCTCGTGAAATAATCACATCAAACCCTGCGTCGGTATTAAAATTTTTTCTTTCTAGCGTCTCTACTCGCCCAGCTTCTATATGAAAATTACTTAAGCCTAGCTCGCCTTTTACTTGCCGCATAAAACTAGTCTTTTTTTGTACAGAATCAATCGCCGTCACTTGCAATTCAGGTAAACAAATCGCTAATGGAATGCTAGGCAAGCCAGCACCAGCACCAACATCTAGTAAATTCTTTACTGCTAGCGCCTCTACATGCGGCAACACACTCAGGCTATCTAACAAATGTAGCGTCACCATTTCCAGTGGGTCACGTACCGCAGTTAGGTTATGCACCTTGTTCCATTTATCAATGAGCATCAAATAAGCAATCAAACTCACTTGCTTTTCAGCGCTAATTAGCAAGCCCATTGCTAACAAGCCATCCTCTAGCTTGGCTTGCAGCGCACTTTTTGTGGTCATTCCGCATGCTCTGTTGGCTTGCTACGCGATTTACGCTTTAAATACACCAATAATAATGAAATTGCTGCAGGCGTAATGCCAGAAATACGACTAGCCTGACCTATGGTTTCTGGTTTTTGTGCATTCAACTTCTGTTGTGCTTCTATAGGTAAACCATGAATCTCACGGTAATCTATATCGCTAGGCAATTTTGTATTCTCTTGACCACGACTGCGCTCTACTTCATCCGTTTGGCGGTCTATATAACCTTGGTATTTAGCGGCAATTTCTACTTGCTCACGCACTGCCGGCTCAACTGCGCCAAGGCCCGCCTCACCTAGTGATAATAAGGCCTCATAGCTCACTTCAGGGCGGCGCAACAATTCAAATAAGCTATATTCATGCTCCAATGGTTTGCCAAACATTGCCACCATTTTATCAGCCGGCAAATTTGCCGGTTGCACAAAGGTTTTTTTAAGTCGCTCTTGTTCACAGCTTACCGCGTCCAGCTTACGGCTAAATGCCTCCCAGCGAGCATCGTCTACCAAGCCTAGCTTGCGACCCATTTCGGTGAGACGCATATCGGCGTTATCTTCTCTAAGTTGAAGCCTATACTCGGCCCGGCTGGTAAACATGCGGTAGGGTTCTGTGACGCCGCGTGTGATTAAATCATCCACCAGCACCCCCAAGTACGCCTCATCACGCGCTGGGCACCAAGATTCCTTGCCTTGTGCATACAGTGCAGCGTTCGCGCCAGCCAGTAAACCCTGCGCGGCGGCCTCTTCGTAGCCCGTTGTGCCGTTAATTTGTCCGGCAAAAAATAAGCCTTGTACCGCCTTGGTTTCTAGCGAGCTTTTTAGGCCGCGTGGATCATAATAATCGTACTCGATGGCATATCCTGGGCGCAAAATATGCGCATTTTCTAGCCCTTTAATTGAACGCACCAGCGCCAATTGAATATCAAATGGCAAGCTAGTGGAAATACCATTTGGATAGACTTCATTGGTGGTTAAGCCTTCAGGCTCTAAAAATATTTGATGCGAATCTTTATCCGCAAATCTGTGAATTTTATCTTCCACACTGGGACAGTAGCGCGGACCCACCCCCTCAATCACGCCCGTATACATAGGCGAGCGATCTAAACCGCTACGAATGATGTCATGCGTGCGCTCATTAGTGTGGGTAATCCAACAGGGCAATTGGGGGGGGTGCTGCGCCGCATTGCCTAAAAATGAAAATACTGGCACCGGATTATCTCCCGGCTGAATTGTCATCACAGTATAATCAACGGTACGGCCATCAATACGTGGCGGCGTTCCTGTTTTTAGCCTACCCGCTGGTAAACCAATTTCACGCAAGCGTGCGGCTAAAGAAATGGCCGGAGGATCGCCAGCACGGCCGGCACTATAATTCTGCATACCAACATGCACCAAACCACCTAAAAATGTACCGGCAGTGAGCACCACAGACTTTGAATTAAATCGCAAACCAATTTGCGTCACGACGCCCGCAGCTCGGCCTCCATCTAATATGATATCATCCACCGCCTGCTGAAACAGCCAAAGATTAGGCTGGTTTTCTAAGCGCCGCCTAATTGCCGCCTTATACAGTACACGGTCCGCTTGCGCACGCGTAGCGCGTACGGCAGGTCCTTTGCTAGAATTTAATATGCGAAACTGAATACCGCCTTCGTCCGTTGCGGCCGCCATTGCTCCACCAAGTGCGTCAACCTCTTTAACCAAATGCCCTTTACCGATGCCGCCTATGCTTGGGTTGCATGACATTTGGCCTAAAGTTTCGATGTTATGTGTAAGCAACAGGGTCTTTTGCCCCATTCTGGCGCTTGCAAGCGCCGCTTCAGTGCCGGCGTGACCCCCTCCAACCACAATTACATCAAAAATATCAGGAAAATTCATGTGTTTAAGCTTAGCCTTCAGTAACCTAGCGCGGATTTGGCAATCTATTGCGCAAAGGACTAGATTTTACTTTAATAGCGGCTATTAGTCATGCAAAAGCAGGCGCTTTAGTGAATTAAGACTGCACTAGTTAAGCGAAAGCATTACTTTTACAATCCGCACACAACTTCTTGACACACTTGGCAGAAAATTAGCTTGATAAAAATTAAAGCAAAATGCATCAAACTGCTTTATTATGTCAAGTGGAGCATGGTTGTTTAGCAAGATTACTTTTTATTAATTAAGATGGAGCATCAAATGAAGAAATTAAGTATCCTTTTAATCGCATTATTAGGCCTTACTGCCATTTCTGCACAGGCTAGCGTTGCCAATGCAGAAAAATTAATTATGATTTACACTACGCAAGCTAAAGGCGCCAACCCTGAGTACACCGGCCCTACTGTTGCCGATGGTAAGTTTTTTTTCAATCGCAAGATTAAACTTGGTAACGGTAAAGAAATGGCTTGTGCATCATGCCACACAGCAAACCCTGCCGATAACGGTAAGCATGCGGTCACACATAAAGTAATTCAACCATTATCGCCAGCAGTGAACGCCAAGCGCTTTGCTGACTTTGAAAAAGTGGAAGCGAAATTCACACAACACTGTACTGAAGTTATCGGTAGCGACTGTACTGCTGCAGAAAAAGCCAGCTACATCACTTATGTATTAACGGAAAAAACTGCTAGCCCTAAAAAATAATTTACAAATTTTCTAGCGCGCAAGGCTCTCGGGCATCGTCCTGAATTGACAAATAAAAAGCAGTGTTTCACGTGAAACACTGCTTTTTTAACATCTTACTTTTGCATAGCCTGCTTACCGCCACTTCTTGCCACTTACTTTATAGCACATTATTTACCAATACAAAATTTACCAAATATTTCACCCAGCAAATCATCCGGTGTAAACTTACCCGTAATACTGCTCAATGCTTCTTGTGCAATTCTCAATTCCTCGGCAAGCAACTCCGCCGAGTTTATTTTTGCCTGAGCAATTGCCAAATGCACATCGACTTTAAATAACGCCTCCAAATGTCTGGCGCGCGCCATAAAAACACCCTCAGCATTATTTTCATATCCAGCAAGTTTTAGTAAATGACTTTTTAATAAATCTAAACCTGCACCCGTTTTAGCTGAAAGGTAAATATGGGTGGCACCATCTTTTTCTTTAACTAAAGCCGGTTCATTGGCGACATCAATTTTATTGTGCACCCATATTTTGCGTATTTCTTGCGGCAAGCGCTCTAAAATCGATTTTTCAGTTTCAGTAATACCATGAGCTGCATCTATCAATAATAATGCGATATTGGCCGTTTGTGCAACTGCCCAAGTTCGAGCTATGCCGAACTTTTCTACCTCATCATCGGTTTCACGCAATCCTGCCGTATCAATCACATGCAAGGGCACGCCATTTATTTGAATAGCGTTTTTAATGGTATCGCGCGTAGTCCCGGCGATTGAGGTAACAATCGCGATTTCCTCGCCCGCTAACTGATTCATCAAGCTGGATTTTCCAACATTTGGCTGACCAACCAAAACGACATTAATGCCTTCGCGCAATAAGCTGCCTTGCTTCGCTTTGGTAAATACCGAATTTAATTCGGCTATAATTGCCGCTAATTTTTCTGCAACGCGGCCTTGTGTAATAAAGTCTATTTCTTCTTCTGGGAAATCTAAGCAGGCTTCTACGTACATGCGTAAATCAATCAACTTTAAAAGTAGCGTATTGATGCGCTGCGAGAATTCTCCAGATAATGAGCGTATCGCACTTTTGGCGGCTTCGGCGGTAGCGGCATTAATCACATCCGCTACCGCCTCGGCTTGGGCTAGATCAATTTTTTCATTCAAGTATGCGCGGCGTGTAAATTCGCCCGGTTCTGCTTGGCGCGCGCCCAATGCGATACAACGCGCTAACAAAATCTGCATAAGCGCCGTACCGCCGTGCGCTTGTAACTCAAGCACATCTTCACCGGTATAAGAGTGGGGGTTAGGGTAGAAAATAGCAATGCCACGGTCTATAAGCTCACCATTGGACTGCTTAAAATCTAAATATGCGGCGTGACGTGGGGCGGGGCAGCTGCCCAACACGCCAGCGCCTATAAGGCTTGCTCTTGGGCCTGACACCCTAACAATACCAATACCGCCAGCACCACTAGCTGTGGCGATGGCGGCGATAGTGTCTAGCGGTTTAGTGCTTGCCACCTGATTTTTTTAACAAAGCTGCAGCATGGATAGTCTTATTCACATACCATTGTTGCCAGATTGAAATAATATTATTGATAACCCAATACAACACTAAGCCCGCAGGGAAGAAGAAGAAGAACACGCTAAATATCACCGGCATCCAGGTCATGACTTTGGCTTGGATGGGGTCGGTAGGTTTAGGATTTAACTTAGTTTGAATAATCATAGAAAGGCCCATGATTATTGGCAGAATATAGTAGGGATCTACCGCTGAAAGATCTTGTATCCAACCAAAAAATGGTGCGTGGCGCAATTCAACCGAGCCCAATAACATCCAATACAATGAAATAAATACTGGGATTTGGATCAAAATAGGTAAACAACCGCTCATCGGGTTGATTTTTTCTGTTTTATAAATGTCCATCATGGCCATTTGCATTTTTTGCCTATCATCACCAAATTTTTTCTTTAACACTTCTAAGCGAGGCGCCAGTTCGCGCATTTGCGCCATTGACCGGTAACTCTTGGCTGATAATGGGTAGAACGCCGCCTTAATCAACAATGTCAGTAGAATAATGGCTACGCCCCAGTTATTAACCAAGCTGTAAATTTTTGATAACGTCCAAAACAGCGGCGCCGCAACCACCGTTAACCAACCGTAATCAACAGTGTACTCTAAGCCAGGAGCCGTTTCACTTAAATCATGTTTCGTTTGCGGACCGGAGAATAAGCGTGCCGGAACTGTTAAATTAGCGCCTGGCGCAATCGTATTTAATGTGCTTTTTGTACCGATTCTATACATATGTTCATTTAGTTTTTCTGTATAAAACTCGCGTGCTAAACCGTCTTTAGGAACCCATGCACTGACAAAATAGTGTTGCAATAGGCCTACCCAGCCATCAGTTGAAGTAACTTTTAGCGGCTCTTTAGCCATATCACTAAACGCAAGTTTTTTGAATTTAGTGGTTTCTGTAAAGTAAGAACCGCCAGTAAAACTTGGCATCATTTTAGAGCCTTGATTTGATTCATCATCATGCACAATTTGATAATAAACTGTAGGCGTAATGGCTGATGGTGAACCATTCTTGATTTCATAATTCACGTCCATCACATATTTATTGCGATGAAAAGTGTAAACTTTATCTACCGCCACGCCATTACTGATTGAACTTAAACGTACCTCTAAGGCATCTTGCCCTTCTTGCATCTCATAATGAGTAGCAGCACTAGTAAATAGTGATTTATGTGTTGGTAAGTCAGCGCCTAACAGGCCAGTTTGCGCCACATAGGTCATTGGTTTGCCGCCAGCATCGACTTCGCCTAATAAAATATAATTTGTCTTATCATTATCCGCAGCGCGTTGTTTAAGTAACTCTAATCTGCGCAAATCTCCACCAGTAGTTTCAATATCTGCTTTATACAAGTCAGTCGTAACACTAATACGTTGCCCCACTTGTAATTTGTAGTCACTATCGACTGCCACAGCAGCCTGACTTACGCTACTAGCATTAGCGGCACTTGGGTTGGTTGCTGCCACTTGCTGTATGACGTCTACTGGCCCATGCTGGCGCTGCCAAGCATCCCATAACATCAAAATAGACATTGAAAAAATAACAAACAGTACTAAACGTCTTGTATCCATGATTTTTAAGTTAATCTTTTATATAATTTAGAGGAATTCCTAGCCGCTTGAACGGTTAAGGAATGGGATCATGCCCGCCCGCATGCCACGGATGGCAACGCAGCAAGCGACGAACAGTATAATAACTGCCGACTATAGCCCCATGCTTATTAATAACTTCTAGCGCGTACTGGGAACAGGTAGGGTAAAAGCGGCATTGCTGCCCAAACAATGGGCTAAGCAATACCTGGTAAAGTCTAATCATAGCCATTAATATGCGCGCCATTATATTCATTGCTAGTCTTTAGAGGCTATCATTAGTTGGCGTATTTATCTTTATATTGAACTTGTGCATTTACGCGCGCATTTAGTTTTTCAATTAAAGCACTAAATTCTTGATTAATTTTAATAAAATCAATTTTACTAAACTCTTTTTGCACGCGGATAATTAAATCAACATGAGCAATTTCATGTTGATGTAGCCTAAAACATTCACGTAAAGCACGCCGCATATAATTCCTACTTACGGCTAATTTAGCGGTTTTTTTTCCTACCACCAAGCCCAATCGTGTGCGCTGCTGCGTATTTGGCTGGTAATGTATCACTAAATATGGCGTTGAAATACGTTTCCGAAAATTAAAAACGGATGAAAATTCATCCGTTTTAATCATCTTGGCTTGCTTAACAAGCCTATACGTTTGCATCATTATCTATAGGACTATAATAAACCAAGATCAATAATGTTGCGTTGTAATATAAAGCCCTAATGGGCATTATATTACAGGCCTAGGCGTTTACGGCCTTTAGCACGGCGACGCGCAATTACAGCACGACCACCTTTAGTAGCCATGCGAACTAAAAAGCCATGGGTAGTAGCGCGACGTGTTTTAGACGGTTGATATGTACGTTTCATGTAATACTCCAACAAGCAAAAAGCTATAAAGGGCGCTATTAGACACGATAACCACCTATTTTGTCAACGTTTATTTAGTTTTCTAAGCTAAGTAAATGCCTGTGGATAAGTTTAATTAAACCGGTTAAAATGACAGGATGTCTGCTTATAGACTATATCAATTTTATTGAATCTATTATTACAAATATATTCAATATAAATAAATACTTAAGGTTAAAAACTGTAGATGGAAAATTTCTGGCCTACTTGTCTTAGTCGTTTAGAGCAAGAGCTTTCAACACAGCAATTCAACACCTGGATTAAACCGCTCTACGCTGAGATAGAGGGTAATACGGTGCGCCTAGTTGCGCCCAATAGATTTGTAATGCAGTGGGTAAAAGAACGTTTTCTTAAAAAAATTGAGCAGTTAGCGCAAGAATTAAAGCTTGCTAATATTCAAATTGATTTTGTAATCTCTAATAGCGATTCCGGACAAGCCTCACATACTGCGGCTAAAGTAGCGCTTAATGTTAATACTACTAGGGTTCAGAATTCTGAACCCTTAACTTCTCAACCCCCTACAACCCCAAAAGTTGCCATTAAAAAATTTAATGATGCTTCAAAAGTAAGTTCGGGGTTAAATGCTGCTTTTAACTTTGATAACTATGTCACTGGCCGCGCCAATCAGTTAGCGCGCGCAGCCGCAATACAGGTGGCAGAAAATCCAGGAACCTCCTATAACCCATTATTCATTTATGGGGGTGTGGGGTTAGGAAAAACGCATTTATTACAAGCCATTGGCAATAAACTAAAACAACAAAACCCAGATGCGAAAATACGTTATTTACATGCGGAGCGCTATGTCAGTGATGTGGTAAAGGCTTATGAACACAAAGCTTTTGATGAATTTAAAAAACAATACCACTCATTAGATTTATTATTAATTGATGATATTCAGTTTTTTGCAAAAAAAACACGGACTCAAGAAGAATTTTTTTACGCTTTTAACTCATTAATTGAGGCTAAGAAGCAAATTATAATTACTTGTGACACGTACCCAAAAGAAATTATAGATGTAGATGAGCGGCTTAGAACTCGTTTCAGTTGGGGTTTGACGGTTGCTGTAGAGCCGCCAGAACTTGAAATGCGGGTAGCCATATTACTTAAAAAGGCAGAAGCGGTAAATTTGCAATTACCTGAAGATGTGGCGTTTTTTATAGCTAAACAAATTCGCTCTAGTGTTAGGGAGTTGGAGGGTGCTTTAAATCGTATCATAGCAATGGCAAAATTTACTGGTCTTGCCATAGATGTACATTTAGCCAAAGACGCCCTTCGTGATTTAATTGCTGTGCGTGGCAGGCAAGTGACTATAGAAAATATTCAAAAAACTGTTGCTGATTATTACAAAATTAAAGTGGGAGAAATGTATAGTAAAAAACGAACGCGGAATTTTTCCCGGCCTCGGCAAATTGCTATGGCTTTGTCCCGCGAACTCACCAATCATAGTTTTCCTGAGATAGGTGAGGCGTTTGGTGGTCGTCACCATACAACAGTAATGCATGCTTGCGATGAAATTGATTTATTAAGGCAAAATGATCCTATTTTTACACGGGACATTGGGTTTTTAGTAGAAGTAATTAGGGGTTAAATAGATGACCTGTAAAGTTAAGGATTTACTGTGGATAAATTGTGTGTAAGGTTGCATTTTTTTAATAGGCTACTTTTATTCAACAATCCATCCACAGTAAAATATGCTTTTATTAAGAAAGAAATATTAAGATTAAGGTGCTGATTTTATTATAAAATAATCAGTTACCCGCAAAAAAACACTCTATTATTATTGTTATTATTTATATATATATTATTTAGGTTATAAAGATGAATATACAAATCAATCGTGAAACATTATTAAAGCCATTAACATCAGTGACTAGTATTGTAGAAAAAAGGCACACATTACCTATACTTTCTAACCTATTATTAGAAGTAAAACAAAATAAAATTTATCTTACTGCAACTGATTTAGAGATGCAGATATCATTATCTGTAGACAGTGCTACCGCGGGCGATTTGTCTACCACGATATCAGCTAAGAAATTATTAGATATATGTAGATCCCTACCAGACAATTCTGAAATTAACTTAACCACAAATGATAGTCGAGTAACCTTAAGGGCTGGTAAAAGCCGTTTTAATTTACAAACCTTACCCGCAGCAGATTACCCCATAATGACCAAAACATCAGGATTAAGTACAGGGATAGTGATGGGCCAACGCCAATTAAAAGATCTATTGAAGCAAGTAGAGTTTGCGATGGCACAACAAGACATTCGTTATTATTTAAATGGTTTATTATTTGAAATATCAGGAAATCAATTAAATATCGTAGGTACAGATGGCCATAGATTAAGCTTTACTTCAACAGAATTAAAACAAAACTATGAAAAACAGAATGTCATTTTGCCGCGTAAAACAGTAGTAGAGTTAATAAAATTATTGGATGACAGCGAAGAAGATGTGCAAATAGAATTAACCAACAACCAAGCCAATTTTACTTTTAATAACTTAAAATTAATTTCCAAAGTGATAGATGGGAAATTCCCAGATTACAACCGGGTGATCCCAATGGGCCATCAAAATTCATTTACCACCGATAGGGTGGGGGTGTTGTTGGCAATGCAACGCGCATCTATTTTATCGAATGAGAAGTATCGTGGAATCCGCATGGTTTTAAGTAGCAATAACTTGAAATTAATTAGTACTAACGGTGATCAAGAAGAGGCAGAAGAAGAGTTGGAAATAAATTATACGGGCGACACGTTAGATATTGGGTTTAATGTGACTTACTTAATTGATGTTTTAAATAACACAAACAGCGAACAAGCAACATTTTCATTCGCCGACGCTAGTAGCAGCTGCTTAATCACCTTACCCAATAATATAAATTATAAATACGTAGTGATGCCAATGCGCATATAAACTAAAATCTAACAATGTTCCACGTGGAACATTGTTAGATTAGTAAACCGCCAAAATAACACTTAAATAAAGAAAACCAGCATGGCTGAAAATAAACCAATAACACCAAATTACGACTCTTCCAGCATTAAAATCCTTGAGGGTTTGGATGCCGTGCGTAAACGTCCGGGTATGTATATCGGCGACACATCTGATGGGTCTGGCTTGCACCACATGGTATTTGAGGTGTTGGATAACGCGATTGATGAGGCCTTGGCGGGGCATTGTAATGACATTAAAGTCATTATTCATTTAGATAACTCTATAAGTGTGATGGATAATGGCCGCGGCATCCCTACAGACATTAAGCACGATGATATTAAGGTGGTAAAACGATCTGCCGCAGAAATTGTGATGACAGAACTACACGCGGGCGGAAAGTTTGATCAAAACTCTTATAAAGTCTCTGGTGGCTTGCATGGGGTTGGAGTGTCTGTAGTTAATGCGCTGTCCGATTGGTTGCGATTAAAAATCTACCGTAATGGTGAAGTGCATCAAATGGAGTTTCAGCGTGGAGTAGCTATGGCACCATTAGCTTTAACGGGAAAAACGGAAAAACGCGGTACAGAGGTGCACTTTTTGGCCAGCATTGAAACTTTTACCTTGGTTGAATACCATTTTGAAATTTTAGCTAAACGAATTCGTGAGTTATCCTTTCTGAATAATGGTGTGAAAATTGAATTGGTTGATCAGCGCAACGGTAAAAGTGAAAACTTTGCTTATTCAGGCGGGATTAAAGGGTTTGTGGAATACATGAATCGTACAAAAAACGTACTCCACCCAAAAACATTTTATGCAATTGGTGAAAAAGAGGGTATGACCATAGAGGTAGCTATGCAGTGGAATGACTCTTACAGTGAAACGGTACAATGTTTCACTAATAACATTCCACAGCGAGACGGTGGTACGCATTTAACGGGGTTGCGTACAGCAATGACGCGTACATTAAACCAATACATAGAACAGACAGAGATGGCAAAAAAAGCCAAAGTAGAAACCATGGGCGATGATATGCGCGAAGGTATTTGCTGTGTCTTGTCGATTAAAGTACCAGACCCAAAATTTTCATCACAAACGAAAGATAAATTAGTTTCATCAGAAGTTCAACCGGTGGTTTCAGAAGTTGTTTCAGCTAAATTAGCGGAATTTTTACAAGAAAACCCAGCGGATGCCAAAATAATTGTTGGAAAAATTGTAGACGCAGCGCGCGCGCGCGAGGCAGCCCGTAAAGCCCGTGAAATTACACGCCGTAAAGGGGTGATGGATACCATGGGTTTGCCTGGTAAGTTGGCAGATTGCCAAGAACGCGATCCTGCAAAGTGTGAAATTTACTTGGTCGAAGGTGATTCTGCGGGCGGTTCAGCCAAGCAAGGACGTGACCGTAAATTTCAAGCAATCTTGCCACTAAAAGGTAAGATTTTAAATGTGGAAAAGGCCCGTTTTGATAAATTAATAGGCTCACAAGAGATTGCTACACTTATTACCGCGCTTGGTACCAGTATAGGAAAAGCAGATTTTAATGCAGAAAAATTACGCTACCATCGCATTATCATCATGACAGATGCCGATGTCGATGGTGCGCATATCCGCACCTTGCTACTTACTTTCTTCTATCGCCAAATGACGGAATTAGTTGAGCGCGGCCATATTTACATCGCACAGCCGCCACTCTATAAAGTCAAACAAGGTAAAGATGAGCGTTACTTAAAAGACCAGCAAGAGCTCGATCAGTATTTATTGCAATCAGCCCTTAAAGGCGCAGAACTAATCACTAAAGCAGGTGGCGAAACAATTACTGGTGCGCCACTTACTGAAATTGCCAAACAAATGGTGCTGACAGAAGCAGTTATTCGCAGAATTGCATCGCATTACGATGAAAGTGTGCTTCGTGCAATACAAGATCTTGGTGAATTAAGCTTAGCAACAAAAGAAAGCACAGAAGTCGCAGCAGAAAAATTACGCCCAATTCTAGGCGCCATTGGCAGTGAAGTTATTGTAGGTTTTGACGCAGAGGCTAATGAATATCGCTTAGAAATCAATAAATTTGTGCATGGTAATTTGCAATGCTGTGTGATTAATGCCGAGTTCTTAGGCTCGGGTGATTATCGTCAAATCAGTAAAATGTCAGTGATGTTACAAGGCTTATTGGAAGAGGGCGCATTAATCAAACGCGGTGAAAAAGAATCTGAGATTACCACTTTCAAACAAGCGTTAGATTGGTTGCTAGAAGAAGCAAAACATAACCTCAATATTCAGCGCTATAAAGGTTTGGGTGAAATGAACCCATCACAATTGTGGGAAACCACAATGGATCCAAAAGTGCGCCGTTTATTAAAAGTACAGATTGATGATGCAATTGCGGCCGATGAAATCTTTACTACACTGATGGGTGATAATGTTGAGCCTAGACGCGCCTTTATCGAAAGCAATGCATTGGGTGCCAGTAATTTAGATATTTAAATTTGTAGGATCCCGCTAGACTTTAGATTTGTCCCAAAACTTTAGATTTGTGGGATTTCTTAAAAAAGCCCTAACGGGCTTTTTTATTGGGCATAGAAATATCATCGGTAATGTTACCAAGGCAGCATGGTAAATTGCACCTTCGCCATAAAATAGTCTTAAAACGTACACGAAGGCACTATGCGTTGAATTATGTTGTTGGTTGTAGGCTTAGGACCGTAAAACAAGAACAGGGCTTTAAGCCCCATTACTTTTTGCTGCAAAGGATAAGGGCTGGTGATTACCATTGCACGGAAGACTTAGATGCTGCGGGCATAAAAAAGGACGCATATAGCGTCCTTTTTTATGAATACGTAACCTTATTTATTCATTACGTACATTGTCACTTCAAAACCAAAACGCATTTCAGTAGCTGCTGGTGTTGTCCACATGATAAATCTCCTGTAAGTTGATTAATTAAGTCGTACACAATCTATGTAATGAATAATACAGAACGGTTGCAAAAGTGAGCTATGTAAACTGATTAAATAAAGCTAGTGATTTTCATTAGATGGTATAGGACATTATGAAAATAATCGACGGGCTTAGTAGCTTAAAAACACGCGATAGCCGGCTACAGTAATATCTTGAGCAGTAATTGCAAGCTTAACTTTTACCTCTTCGCCCGCGGCTAAGCCTTTTACAATCGCAGCATGGTCTGCAAGATATTCATTAGGTTTGAAGGTGCGTCTTAATTTAGGTGTGTCTTCGATATCGGTAAGGGTGAGCTCAATATTAGGATAGGCTTGGCTAAACGGGGCTTGGTTGATTAGGGTGCTAGATAAATGAATTAAGCCCTGATAATTTTCATCTTCTTGTATAGCAGAATCATCAATCACAATAAGATCAATCTGCTTAGGTAGATTTATGTTGCAACTAAATTTCACGCAGGCATTAACCAGGTAAGTTTTTGCGCTTGGGTAATAAATGGCAATTTCAGAGCGAAAGAAATAAACACTTTGTACAATTGAGGTGAACACTAACATTAGTGCTAACAAACCCATAAACCAAGTCGTACGGGTACTGCTAGGTTTAGATCTGTTAACTAGGTCATTAAAGTAACTAAATTGCCGGCCTTTAGTGAAGGTATCACTGCCAATATAATCAGTGCCCGCAGTCGCGGCTAAATCATCGATGGCATCAAGATTAACCTCAATCTGTGCGTTTGATCCAACAAGCTCATTTCTGGCATTAAAGACCTGTAAACAATACCCGCAACGCACTTGACCAGCATGTTGATTAAACTGTTCTTCAGTGACTATAAATTGTGTTTGGCAGGAAGGGCAGCTGGTAACAGCACTCATTTTTTAGTGCCAGCAAGCAATACCCAGGCATCCATATATTGAGGGGTTTGCATGTCAAACCATTCAGCATAAATAGCTGAAACGTCTGCTGCTTGTTCTTTTAAAATGCCAGATAAAGCTATTTTTCCGCCGGCTTTGCATGATTTAGCTAGCGCAGGCGCTAATACACTAAGTGCGCTAGAAAGGATGTTGGCGACAACAATATCAAATTCATGCGTTTGATATTTACTGACATGATAAAACTCAGCAATGACGTTATTTTGTTCGGCGTTGTATATGCTAGATTGAATGGCTTGTGCGTCAATATCAGTACCTACCACACTTGCTGCGCCAAGTTTTTTTGCAGCAATGGCTAAAATTCCAGAGCCGCAACCGTAATCCAATACCGTGTCATGCGCGGATACAGTTTGCGTGAGCCATGCTAAGCATAGGTGTGTGGTGGGGTGGCTACCTGTGCCAAAAGCTAGGCCGGGGTCTAAGACAATATTAATGGCGTCGACATTAGGCGCGCTGTGCCATGTCGGTACTATCCATAAGTGATCAGTAATTTTAATGGGGTCAAATTGCGACTGGGTAGCGCGCACCCAGTCTTGTTCTTGAATAATTTCGGTAGAGTATTGCAGATGACTAAGTTTGGTTCGCTGCTGTAAATCAGCCATAATTTTAGCGACATTAACCCCCTCATCAAACAGCGCACTTACTAAATTTTGCTGCCAAATACCAGGGGGAGGGTCGCCGGGCTCACCAAAAATAGGCTGCTCATCAAGCGTGTCGGCGTTAGCATCTTCAATAATGGCTGATAGCGCACCTTGCATCATCAGGGTATCGCTAATTAAATCAGCGGTATTATCTTGTGCTTCAATTTTTAACGATACCCAAGCCATACTTAACCAATTTATTTATTATAGATGCCAAGTTTTTGCTCAAGGTAATGAATGCTAGTCCCACCTGCTTGGAATGCAGCATCTGCCATTAAATCAGCATGCAGGGCAACATTCGTGTTAATACCAGAAATCATCATCTCAGACAACGCAATGCGCATGCGAGCGATGGCTTGCTGGCGCGTATCGCCATAGGTAATGAGCTTGCCTATCATTGAGTCATAGTGCTGTGGCACCGTGTACCCAGCGTAGGCGTGGGTGTCGATTCTAACACCAGGGCCACCCGGCATATGGAAAGTATTAATTTTCCCTGGGGAGGGTACAAAGCTATAGGGATCTTCCGCATTGATGCGACATTCAATCGCATGACCTTTAAGGACAATATCTTTTTGGCGGAATTTAAGTTTTTCACCAGCCGCGACAAAAATTTGCTGCTGTACTAAATCTAAGCCCGTAATCATTTCTGTGACGGTATGCTCAACTTGTAGGCGTGTATTCATTTCAATGAAATAAAATTCATTGTTTTCATATAGAAATTCAAAAGTGCCCGCGCCACGATAGTTAATTTTACGGCAAGCTTCAGCGCAGCGTTCACCAATTTTATCGCGTAATTTGGTATTCAATAGAGGCGCTGGCGCTTCTTCAATAATTTTTTGGTGGCGGCGTTGCATTGAGCAATCACGCTCTCCTAAAAACACGGCATTACCATGCTGATCAGCTAACACTTGAATTTCAATATGGCGTGGTTTTTCTAGGTATTTTTCCATGTAAACCACAGGGTTACCAAAGGCGGCTAGTGCTTCAGCTTTAGTCATATTGACCGAGGCGATTAATGCCGCTTCTGTATGAACCACACGCATACCACGTCCACCACCACCACCAGCGGCTTTAATAATGACCGGATAACCCACTTGTTTAGCGGTTTTGATAATTTCAATGGGATCATCTGAAAGTGCGCCCTCTGAGCCTGGCACACAAGGTACACCGGCCTTTCTCATGGCGTTTTTGGCGGAGACTTTGTCACCCATTAAGCGAATGGTTTCAGCGCGCGGGCCAATAAATACAAAGCCGCTTTGTTCTACACGTTCCGCAAAATCGGCATTTTCAGATAAAAAGCCATAGCCTGGATGTATGGCTTGCGCGTCTGTCACTTCCGCTGCGCTAATAACGGCAGGAATATTTAAGTAACTCTGACCTGAAGGCGCTGGACCAATACACACGGATTCATCGGCTAATTTTACATATTTAGCTTCACGATCAGCCTCGGAATGTACTGCAACTGTTTTAATACCAAGTTCGCGACAGGCGCGCTGTACGCGTAAGGCAATTTCGCCACGATTCGCGATTAAGATTTTGTCAAACATAGCCATGTGATTAAAGCCCCGCGATTAAGCAATAATAAAAAGAGGTTCGCCGTATTCAACGGCAAGGCCATTATCAATTAAGATTTTCTTAACGACACCTGCTTTATCGGATTCGATCTCATTTAATAATTTCATCGCCTCAATAATGCACAGTGTGTCGCCTACTGCAACGGTATCCCCGACTTCGACAAAGGCTTTTGAATCTGGCGAAGCGGAACGATAAAACGTACCTACCATCGGCGAATTAACCGCATGACCATCTTCAACGATTGGCGTGTCGGCAACAGCCGCTACCGGCGCTTGAGGCGAATGTGCGTGCGCGCCGGCATAGTGCGCAGGTGCATAATTAGCGTAATGCTGCTGCGCTGGTGCGCTGGATGTGAAGTTACGACTAATGCGTACTTTCTCACCGTCCTCTGTCAACTCAAGTTCAGCAATGCCTGACTCTTCAACGAGATCAATTAATTTTTTAAGTTTGCGTAAGTCCATAATAACCTCTAAAAATCTAGGAAAGATTTAGTTAAATAAGTGTTAATAATTAAGAGTGATTAATATGCTGAATGGCATAATCAAGCGCCAGCGTATAACCCTGTGCGCCCAGACCGCTAATGACACCAACAGCAATATCAGTAAAATAGGAATGATGACGAAAGGCTTCGCGCGCATAAACGTTAGATAAATGCACTTCAATAAAAGGCACTTTAACGGCGGATAATGCATCGCGCATGGCGACAGAGGTGTGTGTAAAAGCAGCGGGATTGATAATCACAAAGCCAACTTTGCTTGTCGCCATAGACTGGATTTTTGTAACCAGCTCAGCCTCAGCGTTGCTTTGAAAAGTTTCTAATGCAACACCTGCAAGCGTTGCAACATCTACAAGTGACTGATTGATAGAAGCAAGGGTAGCGTTGCCATAGTGTTCAGGTTCACGTAACCCTAGTAAATTAAGGTTAGGGCCATGCAGCACTAAAATAGATTTAGCGGACATAAGCTAACGCTATTTTTACTGGTTTATGGTGTAATTTTCTGTAATTCATAATTGCAAGTTTGCCGAAGTTAGCCGGTTTTGTCCAGCTAAATTAGTATAATTAAGCGAAATTACACAGCATTAGTGATTCAAGTGATTGATATTGTTAGCATAAAGCCGACCGGCAAAATGTAGGCGGTTAACGGGCTAATAAAGGCCGTAAAGCGGACTCTAAAAGTGATTTATTGATGCGACCAAAGTAGGTTTCTACCACTAAGCCGTCCGCGTTGATGATGGCGGTATAGGGAAGCACCCCTTTGTCATTCCCCAAATTACTGCCTATGACCATGCCTTCATTTTCAGCGACAAATAAAGGGTAGCTCACAGGCGTATTCTGCGAAAACGCTTTGACCAAGTTTAATTCGTCAATGGCCAAGCCAAGGACGACGACATTTTTGTTTGTATAGTCTGTGTGTAATTGTGAGAGCTCGGGCATTTCTTCACGGCATGGAGGACACCAAGTGGCCCAGAAATTAAGTACGATAATTTTGCCTTTGTATTGGCTTAAGTCTTGGAGTACGCCATTTTCATTGCTCAATTTACTGGTAAATAGCGTTTGAGTAGATAGGGCGCTGTAGTCAGCATTTAAGTTTTTAAGTGGCGAATTGGGGTTTAATGCGAAATAGTAAAGCGCAAAGCCAAGGCCGAGCATCATGGCTAGGGCGCCAATATGCGACAATAATTTTTTTAACATGGTATGGTTGAAGCTTCATTGGATTGAGGCCTAGTCATGCAACTATCTCGCCTTGAGAGTGTGGCACTAAAGCGATCTGCATTTTGAAAGCCTACAGTTTTTAATGTGGCCATTTCTTGGCCATGACCATTGAAAAAAGCGATGCCAGGTGGACCGTATAAGCCGAAGCGTTTGAGTAGCGCTTTATCTTCCTCGGTGTTGGCGGTCACATCCACCTGCAATAAGGTGGTATTTTTTAGTAAGCGTTGTACTTTTTGATTGCTAAACGTAAGCGCCTCCAGCTCTTTACAGGCGACACACCAATCCGCATAAAAATCTAGCATGACCGGCCGGCCGTTAGTTTCAGCTAATTTTTTTTCCAACATTGCTATGCTGGTAATGCGGGTAAAGGCAAGTGGTGACGTTATTGGTTGATTTTTTGAGCTGGCGATAAATGCATTTAAAGGTTGCAACGCAGATTTTGCCCCAGAAAGTGCGCCTACCAATAATGCCACACCAACAATCAAAAGAATCACGGCTACACCCTTACCAACCTTTGAGAAGTTAGAGGCCGGTGCAGGTAAGTTATCTAGAGCATTGTGATAAACCGCCGTCATAATCAACAAAGCAGACCATAGCGCTAGTTGAAGGCTGATTGCAATGATGGGTGAAATTAGCCAAATGGCCATACCTATCATGAGTACGCCAAAAAAGTTGCGTACCGCGTTCATCCAGTCACCCGTTTTAGGTAACACGCTACCCGCCGAGGCGCCTATGAGTAGCAAAGGCAAGCCCATGCCCATGGCAAGTGCAAATAACCCTACGCCACCAAGCAACACATTGTGTGTTTGGCCGATATAAATGAGGGCGCCAGCTAGGGGAGCCGCCACACAAGGGCTTACGATTAATGCCGATATGGCACCCATGATAAACACACCGAGAAAGTGACCGCCTTTTAATTGATTGCTACTGTTTAGCATTTTATCTTCAAAGCTTTGCGGTAGTTTTAATTCATAAAAACCAAACATAGAAAAAGCTAATAAGACAAAAATGAGGGAGATTGCACCTAGTACCCAAGCATTTTGTAGCGATTGACTGAGCAGATGTCCAGACAAGCCAGCGGCGACGCCAGCTAAAGTGTAGGTCAAAGCCATGCCAAACACATAAGCGACCGATAAGCCAAACGCATGTAGTTTAGAGGGCTTAACGGCTTGGCTTTGGCTACCAACAATAATGCTCGATAAAATTGGTATCATCGGCAACACGCAAGGCGTAAGGGAAAGTAGTAGGCCTGCCACAAAAAACCCAGCGATGATCAACCACAAGTTGCCCGATTTTAAAATCTGCGTGGTGTTGTCATCCGCGGCTATCGCTGGCGTGGCGAGGTTGGTGGGATTTATATTGGCTGAGGCCATGTCGACAGCTATGGTTTTTTTTATGGGCGCATAACATAAGCCTTTTTCACTACAACCTTGGTAGCTTGCATTGACCGTTACGCTATTTCTGTTAGGCGCACTAAGCTTAATATTGACTTTAAAGTCGTGGCGATACACGGCTTGTTGACCAAAGTTAGCATCGTTTTTTATTTCACCGAGAGGCAAGGAGATTGCCAATATTTTAATTTCCGCAGGAGATTTAAGCTCAAATTTAACGCGATCCCGATATAAATAGTGCCCAGGCACAATGGTAAAATTAGCCTGAATATTTTGCGCATCAATAACTTTTAAATTGAGCTGAAATGCAACTTCAGGGGGTAGCACAGCCGCGGTGTCATCCATTAACAAATTTGCAATTGAGCTTGTGCTAGCATTAGCCGCATGTGCGCTTATTAAACAGGCACTGTGCAAAAAGACCATAGCAAGCAATGCTATGAAGCGGTTTAGAAATAAATTTTTCACGTACTAGTGTTCCATGATAAATAATTTAAGCAAATGTAATAGGCGTATCTTGTAATTATAGAATATCGTCACAACAAAGGACTAAGAAACTGCGGTTAACATAAAGTTGGATAGGCAAGGTCTATCATACGTTCAATAATTGAAGGCTTATACATTAATGCGAATAATATTTTTACTGACTTTACTCACCTTTCCTGTGGCAGAGATTTGGATTTTAATTAACTTAGCCCATCAATACGGTTGGTGGGTATTATTATACTTAGTCGTGATGGCTTTGCTTGGCTTACAGCTCATTCGAGATGAAAAGTTATTATTCTCTGGTCGTATGATGCAAAATTTAAACCAAGGCGGCAACCCAATAAAAGCAATATTTGGTAGTGCGCGCAATATTATTGCCGGCATATTGCTTATAATACCAGGGCTTATAACGGACTTAATCGCGGTGTTTTTATTATTAATCCCAGTCAACAAGGGCGCACAAGAAGCATCTGGGCATACGCAAAAACCAGCAAATGATGATGTCATTGAGGGCGAGTTTCATCGCGAAGAATAAAGGGCATCGCTAGAAGCTTACATTTTTAGAGAACGCTTTGCACATTAAATCACCTGAGAATGAAGCATGAGCTACCAAATCACCATAAAATCCAGTGGACATCATTACACCGCCAAGGCCTCGGAAACCTTGCTGGAATCGGCCATAGCCGCAGGCGTTAACCTGCCTTATGGCTGCCGTAATGGGAGTTGCGGTAGTTGCAAAGGTGATATTGTCAGTGGCGAGGTGGATTATGGTGATTATGCGGTTAGTGCGCTGACAGAGGCAGAAAAGACCACAGGTAAGGCTTTGTTTTGTTGCGCTCACCCACTTTCTGACTTAACCATAGAATGCCGAGAAATTAATGCAGACGTTATTCCGCCACGTATTTTGCCGGCGCGGGTAGAGCGCAAAGAACAGCTTTCACATGATGTCATGGCCTTGTTCTTGAAATTGCCAAGCACAGAACATTTAAAATTTATGGCGGGTCAGTATATTGAGTTTTTGTTGAAGGACGGTAAGCGCCGCGCCTTTTCTCTCGCCAATGCGCCGCATGTAGATAATTTTCTTGAGCTACATCTACGCTTGATACCAGGCGGCCAATTTACCGAATACGTCTTTAATGAAATGCCTGACAAAGCAGTTTTGCGCATAGAAGCGCCATTCGGCAGTTTTTTTCTGCGTGAAGATACAAACAAACCCATCATTATGGTAGCCGGTGGCACCGGTTTTGCCCCCATCAAAGGGATTGTTGAGCACATGTTACACAACAATATTCAGCGTGATGTGATTTTGTACTGGGGCGCACATGCACTGAAAGATTTATATATGCCAGCGTTGCCCGAGGCGTGGGCAGCAGAGCATCCACATATTAAATTCATTCCGGTATTGTCCGATGCGACGACACCAGACCATTGGCAGGGCCGCACAGGCTATGTGCATCAAGCCGTGTTGGATGATTTTGCGAATACTGGTTTAGCCGACTATGAAGTGTATTGCTGTGGGGCACCAGCCATGGTGGAAGTTGCGCATGCGAGCTTTGTGCAAGCGGGTTTAGCCGAGGATGCTTTTTTCTCAGACGCATTTAACTATGCGAAACCAACGCCTACAAGCACAACTGCAATTTAAGTGTCCTTGAGCGGCTCGCTGAGTTTTTAGCTTAATCCATTAATTTTTCATGGATAGCATTTGTATTAAATCATGCGCATGTTTAACGGCGACCTCAGCACTTTCAAAATCGCCTTCTGCTAGTGATTGCAATCCTTCAAGTAGGGCGGCATTACTGGATTTTAGGCGCTGCGCCTTTTGCTTACTGCGTTTGTTTGCGGGTAAGCGACGTAAAAAAAGTATAAATCTCAGGCAATAATGGATGCATAAAAAACCTAAAACCATCAAAATTAATAAAAAATTGAATGAAAATTGTAGTCGGTAAGGCGGGCGGATGATGAGCACATAGCCTTCGTTGTTGCTGGCAAACCAGACCACACTGACCAGCACTAAGAGCATTAATAACCACCAAAATAGTTTGCGTTTTATCATCATTTAATCAGTACTATTGGGAGTAGGGTTAATTACTTTTTTCTAGGCTTTGCTTATATCGGCTGACTGCTGCAATACTTTCATTGAGTTGTGGCAACTCAATGCTAATGTTATTAGCGGAAAGTTTTTTTAGTAATTTGAATGACTGGATGGCATCCGAGTGCTTGCTGTCGAAATATTGATTCAGCCATATGGAGACGGTATTTAAGTCAGTTTTGTAGCTTGTTTCATCCCGCTGCAACAAAGCAATACGTGCTGTTAACAGCCGTAGTTTTAAGTTCTCACGTAAGTAAAATTCATGATCGGCAGCCAGTAGTGGTGGCTCAGGTTTGTCGATGCGCTCCACCGTCACTAAGTTTTTAATGTCACTCCAAATCGGAAATATGATCTTTTGCAAAACGTTAAGTGGGCCAGCTTTAAGCACATTCTTTTGCGTAGCATTTGCATTGAGTGTTGGTTGACGTTCGCTAATTAAAGGCAAATTAGCAGATAAAGCGGCTAATTTCTCTAACTGTGCACTCATGCTAATGACATCTATTTGAGGTAATTTTCTCAGATTTTCAATTTCAAGCGTGAGCGTTTCACGTAGTTGTATCGCCCGCGGTAGTTTGATTGGCTCTATGCGTTTGTCAGCTGCTTGCAATGCCAATAATGCAGATTTTATGTTGCCAGCAAGTTGTAATTGTTGATTGGCCATGGATACAAGCTGCTCAACTTCAGCCAGTGCCGTGGCTTCACGGTTTTCAGCCAGTTGGTTGTACAAGGTCTGTAATACATCCTGTTGGTCGCGCGACTCTTCTAATTTTTGCGCCAAAATAATGGTGCGGGCATTAGCTTGCGAGCTGCGTTCAGCAGCTTGCTTTGCGAGCGCTAGACTTTGGTGGTTGAGTGCTTGATAGTTTTCTAGTTTTTGGCTAAGTGATTTTTCTACTTCAGTAAATCTCTGACGCGTATTTAGCCATAGCCACGTGAGCGTAAACAAGGCCACAACCACTAGCATTAACGCGGTGTTTTTGTATAGTGAGGGCTTACCTCTGCTAGAGATTGTTAGGTCTTCTTCAGCCATGATTATTCACTAGTTGTGATAGGCAGTTAATCATTGCGCCATCTCCAGGCGCATCAGCGAGCAAAACTTTTAAGCCAAGCTGTAATGGTAGTTCAGCTATTCTAGCGTGATTCACACACAGCGTGATTTGTTGTAACCATTCTGATTTCTCGGCTAGGGTTACTAAATTGCGCATGGCTTCGCTACTGGTCACAATGACTGCGTCAAGTTGGCCTTGTTGCCAAAGGCGACTTAGTGCTTGCGTGTCTGTCTGTGGGTTAGTGCGGCGGTAACATTCCGCAAAAATAACATTTGCGCCACGCGACCTAAGTGTTTTTGCCAATACGTCGCGCCCACCTAGCCCGCGAAAAATGATTATGGTTTGATTGGCAACGCTATGCATTTCTGGCAAAGCTAATAGCGCCTCACTGTCAAAACGCGCTAGCGGGCTGAGGACTTGATGAATGTTATAGCGGCTAAGTTGTTTTGCAGTTTGAGGGCCTATCGCTGCAAACTTTAAATTTTTAGGCAGTTTGCCGGCTCTTTTGAGTATTCTAGGTAAGGCATTATCTACTGCGTTAGTGCTGATAAATATTGCCCAATGCGCATATTCAAGCGTGGCGATGGCTTGTTCAAAGGTATGGTAATCTTCTAAGACAGATATGGCAATGAGTGGAAATGGTATGGCATTGCCACCATGATGTTCAATCGCTTCACATATACTCAGCGCCTGATCTACAGGACGCGTGACTGCAATGTGTAGTCCTTTTAGTAAGCCATCCGCCATGGTGAAGTAAATATGCGCGCCCTATTAATGACCATCTAATGCAGAAAGTATCTCGTTGGCGCCTTTTTCTAGCAGTTGATTCGCTAATCGTTTACCTAAAGAGTCTGCTTGATTTCGGCTGCCACTAGCTGTCTCAATCAACATTTGCTGGCCATCGATACTAGCAACAAAGCCGGTAATCCGAATTTGATCGCCATCACAGGTCGCATAAGCGCCTAACGGTACGGTACAACTGCCTGCTAACGCTCGGCTCATGGCGCGCTCGGCTTCTACACATACTTGAGTGTCTGCGTGATTTAGCGGTGCAAGAACCGTGAGCAAGTCAGGGCGATTAGCATTTATTTCAATTCCCAATGCGCCTTGCCCGACTGCAGGAATACTTTGTTCTGGTGAAATAACGCTGCGAATACGCGCCTTAAGACCCAGCCTAATTAAGCCGGCGGCAGCCAGAATAATGGCCGCATATTGACCCTCGTCTAGCTTGCGTAAGCGCGTTTGCAAGTTGCCACGTAAGGACTCAATTTTTAGGTGCGGCAAGCGTGCTTGAAGTTGGCTTTGTCGGCGCAGGCTTGATGTACCGACAATACTGCCAACAGGTAAGTCTTCTAGTGTGGCGAAATCATTTGAAACAAAAGCATCCCGCGGATCTTCACGCTCACCAGTGGCGGCCATCATAAAGCCATCAGGTAAATTCATCGGCACATCTTTCATGCTATGCACGGCTAAATCTGCACGACCATCTGCTAGTGCCATTTCCAGTTCTTTTACAAATAAGCCCTTGCCACCGACCTTAGCTAAAGGCATGTCCAAAATTTGGTCGCCAGTAGTGGTCATGCCTAAAATTTCGACTATTGTTTCAGGGTAAAGTGCTTGTAAGCAACTTTGGATATGCAAGGCCTGCCACATAGCCAGCGGGCTTTCACGTGAAGCAATGACGAGTTTGCTGGGTGCTGTAAAGCGAGACGCCGTAAACTTAGCCGTTGTGGAGTGGGGTGGGGTAGTCATGTGCGGTAGGTCTGGCTAATTAATTTGATTGTAAGGTTTAATTTTAACACAAGCATCGCCGCGCCTTTAACTCGCTCGGACTAAGTGTTGTTGGCGACGGCTCACTGCGATAGTTTCAGGAATATTTTTTAATAAGGCCACCCAGTGTTTGTTAGTATGACATTCGGTTTCTAGCGCATCATCATGTGTTGGAGCGCGTTGATGCAAATAGAAGTAATATAAGGTTATTGCGCTGACAATGAAAACGAAAAAAAGCGTACGTGCACTGCTGGGTAAATCGCTAAATATAAATAATTGTGCAATCAGTCTATACATACTGCTACAGGCAAATAGTATGATGCAGAGGGTTGCTAAAAGGCCTTGCCAGTAACGTAGCTTGGCGAGTAAGGGGTAGCTTGCATATAGTAGTAGCATCGGCTGCGCTACAGCAGAGAAGCTGGTGATTAGCGTAGAAAATCCGTTGATATTTTGGCTAAGTACAGCCGTCGCCAACGCGAATAATATATTGACGATGAGTAATATACGTAAGTTAACGCCCAAATTACGCAGATTTGGCAATCGATTAGATTCTATCATCGCGGTTTCTCAATTTGAGTAGCATCGTAGCTTTTGTGTTTTGCATTATAATGATGATATAAGTATATTATTATTAAACAATATTTAGATATTTGTGTGAAAAATATCTAAATAAAAGAAGCCGAATTTAGATGTATGTTTTAAATAGTTAGTTAATATTGACCTGTAAATGAGAAATGTAAAGTGACACAAAAGACAAGCGCACTCAACAACAAAAATACCAGCTGGTCAGGCCGATTTAATGAGCCAGTGGCGGAGCTCGTAAAAAAATATACCGCTTCAATTGGCTTTGATTATCGATTGGCAGCATTTGATATCCAAGGCTCACTTGCCCACGCACAAATGCTAGGCGCCCAAAAAATTATCAGCTTGGATGACGTGCAAGCGATTGAAGCTGGCTTAGCTGAAATTTTACAAGAAATTGAGGCTGGGCAGTTTGAGTGGTTGTTAGATCTAGAAGACGTACATTTAAACATTGAAAAGCGTCTGACCGATAAAATTGGTGACGCAGGTAAGCGCTTACATACTGGAAGAAGCCGTAACGACCAAGTGGCAACCGATGTTAGGTTGTGGTTACGTGCAACGACAGACCAAGTCATAGCTGGCTTAAAAAAACTACAATTAAGTTTGCTAGATTTAGCCGACGCCCATTTTGATACGGTCATGCCAGGCTTTACCCACTTACAAGTAGCGCAGCCCGTGACATTTGGCCACCATTTAATGGCCTATGTTGAAATGCTTGGCCGTGATGGTCAGCGCTTTGCTGACTGTCGTCGTCGCATCAATCATTTGCCTTTGGGAGCTGCCGCTTTGGCTGGCACGAGCTATCCAATAGATCGTGCATTGGTTGCTAAAAAGCTAGGGTTTGATGGGGTCTGTGAAAACTCATTAGATGCAGTTTCTGACCGTGATTTTGCTATTGAATTTACCTTTGCAGCTTCCTTGGTGATGACGCATTTATCCAGATTATCTGAAGAGCTTATTTTATGGAGTTCACCGAGATTCGCTTTTGTAGACATTGCTGATCGGTTTTGCACAGGCTCATCTATCATGCCGCAAAAAAAGAACCCTGATGTACCGGAACTGGTGCGCGGTAAAACCGGCCGCGTCTATGGCCATTTAACCGCTTTGCTGACACTGATGAAAGGTCAGCCACTTGCCTACAACAAAGATAATCAAGAAGACAAAGAGCCATTATTTGATACGGCAGATACTTTGCTAGTGACGCTGGAAATCTATGCGGATATGATGCGCGGCATTACCGTCAATAAAGACAAAATGCGCCAAGCCGCCAGTGAAGGCTTCGCTACTGCCACTGATCTTGCTGACTATTTAGCTAAAAAAGGCATGCCGTTTAGAGATGCGCATGAAGTAGTGGCGCTGGCTGTACGTTACGCTGTTGATCAAAAAGTAGCGTTAAGTGATTTACCACTGGGAAAATTACAGCAATTTGCAGCTGAGATTAGTGACGATGTTTATGCGGTGTTAACGCTAGAAGGTTCATTGAATAGCCGCAATCACATTGGTGGCACAGCACCAGCACAGGTAAAGGCCGCCATTGCGCGGGCCAGAGCCACATTGTAGATCAGGCTTAAAAAACACGGTTGATAACGTTTGCAGTATTGCTCAAAGAACTCAAAGTTTTCTTAAGGGGTATTTGTGGTGGCGTTCACTTAGGACGCACTAAGCAATTGAGGGATACTGCGCTGAAATATTGATTATCAATCAGTCGCTCTGCCACCATTGCCTCCGCTTCAACTAATGCGGTGCCATGTTCAAAAAAATCATGCGGCAAAAAAACTTCCACTTCAACTTTGCCGCCTATGTAATGAAATACGACACGCAGAGGTTCTGGTAGGTCATGAAGCAGGGGGGATAAATGCGTCAATAAACTCTCTCGCCCAGGCATGCGTTGGGTGTTGCTGTCATGATCAATATCATCTTCAGGGTCGACATGTACCAATACATCAGACACCGTTTGATGGCTCTGAAGAACCCGGCCACGCGCACGCTCAGCAATGCTGTGTCCTTCGGAAACACTAATGCGCGGGTTTACCAGAATGTGAGCATCTACCAGTGCTCGGTGCGCCATGCGACGCGTACGCAGTTCATGCAAACTTTCGACACCAGGGGTGTCTATTAATGTTTGGCGAATACTGTCTACTTCTTCAATAGAAAGGCCGGCATCTATGAGTTCCTGAAAAGCATCCCAAGCAAAGACAATACCCATGCGCACAATCATGAAACCAACCAAGATTGCCGCCACGGAGTCAGCATAAATAAACCCTAGTAGGTTGGCGCCGACGCCAACCGCTACCACCAATGAAGATGCCGCATCAGAGCGTGCATGCCAAGCATTTGCAATGAGCATGGGAGAGCGTAGTCGCTCTCCTACTCCTAGCATGTAGCGAAATAATAGCTCTTTGGTAACCAGTGCAATGAGTGCAACCCATAAGGCTAACGGGGCAACGGATGGTAGATTTTCAAGGTTCTGCAGTTTTATTGCGGCTGTCACCATGATGGCGCCACCTGTTGCAACAAGAATCGCACCTAACACAAATGAAGCTGCGGTCTCGACCCTACCGTGGCCATAGGGGTGGCCTTCGTCAGCAGGGTTTTTGCTGTGGTGACTGGCAGTGAGTACCAAAAAATCGCAAACTAAATCAGATAGAGAGTGCATACCATCTGCGATCAAGCTTTGCGAATGCGCAAGGAACCCCGCTGCAATCTGCGCAGTGGTTAACAAGGTATTTATTGCAACACTGGCCCAAGTAGAGCGGTTGGCTAAAGAATGACGTATTGGATCGTCGTAAGAAATGTTTGTCTGGTCTTGCTTGTTCATCGTGTGGGCTTCTTTGCTTATATGAGTCAGATTATACGGTTATTTTAAACAATTATCCTATCGACAAAATACAGATGCATTCAGTCAACGCCTATGGTCATTATTACGTGCTTAACTTAAGATTATCTTAAGTTAAGCACGTAATAATGATGAGCATCATCCACGGTGAAGCCATAATAAGAAGTTAGTTTAAAGTGAAAATAAGGATAAAATTTTTGATCTTGAGTGCGACGTTAATGGCGATGACAACGCTAACTGCGTGTCATCAAGCACAAGAATCTACAGTTGCCCAAAAGCCTATTGTTGCGGCTGAGGTTCAAGATAGCAAAGTGACGATAAAAGTTAAAAGTGCCTTGCAACATGATGAAAAAATCAAACGTTTTAACATTGCGGTAGTCACGCTTAAGAACGATGTTAAACTTAACGGTTTGGTTGATCAGCAGGGTCAAACTGACTATGTCGAGCAATTAGTACGTAGTGTCGGAGGTGTTCATAGTATTCATGATGAACTCAGCGTAAAACAATAGGCACTTCTGTTTTATTCAACAGGTACCGGTTAAGGTTTATTTAAGAAATAGTGCGCAGTCTTATTACCCATGTCATAGGCATAGTTTTTACCATTTAATGCATCTAGGGAATTTAATATATGAAACATCAATTAATTAAACGATTTTTTGCAACTATGTTGCTAGCCTTTGGGGTCATGGGGGGTGCTATGGCTACAGAAAAAGGCGTGGCTTATGTCTCCAACCAGGAGGGTGGCGTGATGGTCATCGATCTGGCCAGCATGGAAAGCAAAGGTGGCGTGGAGATTGGTGCTAAAGGCCCACGCGGTATCGGCGTGACGGCGGATGGTAAATGGTTGGTGACAGCTAACAAAGACGATGGCAATATCTCAGTGATTGATACCAGTGGTGCTAGTGGTCCAAAGTTCGTCAGCATCGGTAAGAACCCTGAGTTTGTGCGTGTCATGGGCGACCGCGCCTACGTGACTTATGAACCTAGCGCTAAATCTGGTCCCCCGGCAAAACCTGGTGCTGCGCCTAGCAAGGATGACGATGACAAAGAAGATAAAACACCTGGACGCATTGCCATTGTTGACTTGAATAATGGCAAAGTCATCAGTGAAATTATTGGTAAACCAGAAACTGAAGGCCTAGAGTTTTCAAAGAATGGCAAACAAATGCTTGTGACTAACGAATCTGACAATTCAATTACAGTGCATGACATGCATTCAGGAAAATTACTCAAAAGTATACCTGTCGGTAAGTATGGAGAGCGTCCACGTGGGATTAAGACTTCTCCAGACGGCAAGATCATCGTGACCACACTAGAGTACGCTGACAAAATGCTGGTACTCAACGACAAGTTTGAAGTCATCAGGGAGGTGACCACAGGCAAGACCCCTTATGGCGTTTCTTTTGACCGTTCAGGCAGCCGTATTTTTGTTGCGGCTAATAAGGAGAAAGCGCTACAAGTTTTTGATGCGAAGACCTTTGAGAAGATCAAAGACATTTCTACAGGCGATCGCTGCTGGCACTTTAGTTTCACCCCTGATGATCAGCAAATATTGCTCGCTTGCGGTAAATCGAATGAAATTATCGTGATTGACGCCAATAAGTTGGAAGTGACTAAGCGCATTGCCGCCAAAGATATGCCTTGGGGTATCGTGACTTATCCAAAATCTATGGGTAGCTTAGATCGTCCTTAATTTTGGCAACTAAGATTAGTTTGAGGTCAATTTAAGACCTCAAACTAAAAACAACTCCAGCAACACATTTAAAAACCGTTGGCCCAATAAGGTGGGCTTAATCTGCCCTTGCTCAATCACTAGCAGACCTTTGTTTTGTGCCTTTTTAAGGGTAGCCTCCAGCGTGTGTATATTCAAGCCTGTGCGCTGCTGAAACAGGGCTATAGGCACCCCTTCAACTAAGCGTAATGCATTCATCATAAATTCAAAACCGAGTTCATCTTTTCGAATGATCCATTCTCGCTCGAGCGCTTTGCCCTGTAAGGATTGCTCCATGTAGGCTTTAGGATGTTTGGGCCGAACTTCCCGAGTGATTTTATCGTGATAACTGAGTTTGCTGTGTGCACCTGCACCTATGCCTAAGTAGTCACCAAATTGCCAATAATTAAGATTATGTTTGGCTTGTTTACCCTTTTTAGCAAACGCAGACGTTTCATAATGTTCGTAACCATGCTGGGCTAATAAACTTTCAATTTCAATTTGCATATCACTGCTCGTATCATCATCAGGCAAACTAGGTGGCGTGCGGTAGAACGGGGTATTGGGCTCTAAAGTTAAGTGATAAAAAGATAAATGTGCTGGGTTTAATTGCACCGCGGTTTGTGCGTCCTGCATGGCGTCTTTTAAACTTTGATTTGGCAAACCATACATGATGTCGCAATTGACTTGTTCAAAAGTGTTGAGTGCAAGTGTGATCGCTTGAACGGCTTGCTCACGGTCGTGAATGCGGCCTAAAGCGCTTAAATAATTATTATTAAAGCTTTGTATACCTAAAGAAAGTCGATTGACTCCTGCTTGTTTGTAGCCGACAAAATTGACTGCATCTATCGCCCCGGGATTAGCTTCTAGTGTAATCTCCGCATCAAACTCTAACGGCGTGAGCATACGCACATGGCTTAAAATTCGATCTATAGATTCGGCTGAGAACAGGCTTGGCGTACCACCACCAAAAAATACACTTTTTATTTTACGCCCCCACACTTTAGGCGTGGCAAGCTCAAGGTCTGCAATCAGGGCGTCTACATAAGTGCTCTCAGGAATTGCGCCATTTTTATTGCGACTTTCATGCGAATTAAAATCACAATAAGGGCATTTTTTAACGCACCAAGGAATGTGAATATATAAAGACAGCGGTGGCGAGTGGGTGAGCCCAGAGACTGTGGCTTCACCAGTTAGCGGTGCTATGGCGTTGACGGCTTTATGGTTGAAATTTTCCGCAGCTTTAATTTCAATAATTTTTTTGATATGAACTTACCTTTTGTAGGGATTGATGAGTGAATCAACAAGTTGATGCAAGGTTTCGCGTATTTGTGATTCGCTCACTTCCATCAACAAACCATCTTCAAGCGCATCTTGGGCAATTTGTTTGATTTCGTCAAAGTTCTCGGTCATGACTTTGACTTTTTCGGTACAAGAGACTACGCCGTTGTCATCACGCAGCCATTTAGGCCAGATTGATTTACGGTTACTCATGCTTGAGTTTTTCCAGTGTGAGCAGTAATTTCGCCATGGCGTGACCACGGTGGCTAATGCGACTTTTAATTTCTAGCGGCAATTCAGCCACAGTTTTACCAGTTTTTGCATCAAGAAAAAGCGGGTCATAGCCAAAGCCGTCATTGCCACGATATTCATTTAAAATTTCACCCGCCCAGCGCCCTTCGGCGATGAGTGGTTCTGGGTCATGTTCGTGGCGAACGAGCACCATGACGCAGTAAAAATGGGCGTGACGGTTTTGTTCTGCAGCTAATACGTCAAGTAATTTTTTATTATTAAGCGCGTCAGATTTTGGGCTGGTTTCATCAAAACAAGCATAGCGTGCAGAGCGCACGCCTGGCGCGCCGTGTAAGGCATCGACGCATAAGCCAGAATCATCTGCAAGGGCAGGCAAGCCGGTATGTTTGCTGGCGTGGCGTGCTTTAGCTAGCGCATTCTCGATGAAGGTGAAAAAAGGCTCAGCGCACTCTGGTACATTGAGTAGGGCTTGCGGGATAATTTCAATTTGTAGCGGTGAAAGTATGTGCTGGATTTCACGTAACTTACCTTGATTGCCTGAAGCAATGACTAGCTTGCTAAGCACTTAACACCTCAATTTGTTTAGCGATGAGTTGCGTAATGCCCAGAGTCGCTAAATCCAGCATGGCATTCATAGCATCGCGACTAAAGGGTTCGCCTTCAGCGGTGCCTTGAATCTCCACAAAACCACCGTCAGCGGTCATCACTACATTCATGTCAGTGTCACAATCAGAATCTTCAATATAGTCTAAATCCAGTACCGCTTGGCCTTTGTAAACGCCTACTGATATTGCTGCAATGCCTTGTTTCAGCGGATTTTCAGAAATTTTCCCGCTGGTTAATAAGGTGGAAATTGCGTCATGTAGCGCAACATACGCACCGGTAATGCTAGCGGTACGTGTGCCGCCATCCGCTTGAATAACGTCACAATCAATCTGAATGCTACGCTCGCCAAGTTTCTCTAAATCAATAATCGCCCGTAGTGAACGGCCAATTAAGCGTTGAATTTCTTGTGTGCGCCCAGATTGCTTGCCTTTAGCGGCCTCTCTATCCATGCGACTACCGGTTGAGCGCGGCAACATGCCGTATTCTGCGGTTACCCAACCCTGCCCTTTGCCTTTTAAAAAGCCGGGTACGCGCTCTTCTACGCTGGCGGTACATAATACGTGGGTATCACCAAATTTCACCAGCACTGAACCTTCGGCGTGCTTGGTATAATGGCGAATAATTTCAACATTGCGTAATTGATGGTGGGTACGTTGACTTGGTCTGCTATTGCTGGCTTGCATGCGGCTAATCCTAATGGGTTAATTTCGTTTGGTTTTTGTCAGGCTTGTGACATTAAGTATAATTGATCTTAATCTCACGCTCAGACTTAGTGCTTAGTCAGCAATATAACGCGGAATTGATTGTAACTAAAGTGATTCATAGTAATTTCGGCATAAAGCAGCAGGTATTTGACAGTAGTTCACCCCAGTTTTAAGGGCATTCATTAGGATATAGATTATGACTTTCAGTATGACAGGCTTCGCAGCGCTAGAACAAGCCTCAGGTAACGCCACCTTGTTGTTGGAATTACGCGCCGTCAATAGCCGCTATTTAGACCTGCACTTTAAGCTGGATGAAAACTTAAGGAGCTTAGAGCCCAGCATACGGGAGCTTATCGGGGCACAATTAAGCCGTGGAAAGATTGAATGCAAGGTCAATTTAATCCAGCGCGTGCCATCTAACCAAGCGGCGCAATTAGACGAAAATGTAATGCAGCAATTAGCCGCAATGCAAACCAAAGCGCGTGCGCATTTTCCACAAAGCCGTGAACTCAGTGTGGCAGATATATTGCGCTGGCCAGGCGTGGTGTTAAGTGAGGCATTAAGTGATAGCACGTTGTTGGAGGATGTCAAAAAGTTAGTTACAGAAGGGTTGCAAGCGCTGAATGATTCACGTGCGCGCGAGGGCGAGAAACTTAAAGCGTTGGTGTTAGAGCGGCTTAGCCAAATTGAAGTTTTAGTCGAAAAAGTTAAACCGCTTTTGCCCGCCTTGACTAAAGACTATCAGGCTAAATTAGAGGCCAAGCTGCATGAAACCTTGAAGAACATAGATCAAGAACGTATCGCGCAAGAGCTGGTGCTATTTGCTCAGCGTATTGACGTGGATGAAGAGCTTACTCGGCTAACGGCTCATGTGAGTGAAGTAAAGCGCATATTGAGTAGCAGCGCCCCCGCAGGTAAGCGCTTAGATTTTTTGATGCAAGAGCTAAATCGAGAAGCCAATACGCTGGGCTCAAAATCTGTTTCAGTGCAAACGACGCAAGTGTCGATAGCGCTAAAAGTGTTGATTGAACAGATGCGGGAACAAATCCAGAATATTGAATAGCAATGCATCTCAATAAGCTCAATTTATAATAGAATGGACGCATGACTAACGGTAACCTTTTTATTGTCACCGCAGCCTCAGGCGCGGGTAAAACCAGCCTGATTAAAGCTTTGTTGACAGAAGATGAGCATTTAAAACTGTCCATTTCTCACACGACGCGCAAGCCTAGGCTTGGTGAAATTGACGGTGTGGATTATCACTTTGTAGACGATGCCACATTTTTGGCGATGCTAGGCGACGCTAAATTCTTGGAAAGTGCTGAGGTGCATGGCGCACGCTACGGCACTTCACAATCGGCGGTTGAAGCGCCATTGCAAGTAGGCTTTGATGTCATGTTGGAAATAGATTGGCAAGGGGCAGCGCAAGTACGGCATTTGTATCCAAAAGCGATTAGCATTTTTGTGTTACCACCATCAATAGACACCTTGGCGCGTAGACTTAATAGCCGCGGTCAAGATAGTGCGGAAGTCATCGCAAAGCGAGTTGCTGCGGCGCGGACAGAAATGCGCCACGTGGGTGAGTTTGATTATGTTACAATCAATGATGATTTTAATGTGGCCTTGCAAGATATTCGTGCAATTGTTCGTACACAACGGCTTGCAGGTTCAGCGCAACTGCAGCGCTATGCTAATTTGATTCAAACACTCACTTAATTTAAGCTAACGCTTTTGTTTTAGCTCACCCTTTATTTTTAGCTCACAACAGGAAACACCATCATGGCACGTATTACGGTAGATGATTGCTTAGACAAAATCCCAAATCGCTTTCAACTGACATTAGTGGCCGCTTATCGCGCACGTCAATTGCATAACGGCGCTGAACCATTGATCAATGTGCAAGGTTTGCGTGATAAATCAACGGTACTCGCTTTGCGTGAAATTGCCGCTGGTAAAGTCGGCGTGGAAATTTTAAGCCGCGGTTAATCCTTGTTTTTAGACGAGTAGTGAAAATGTCATGCCTAAAACCGCAAACCATCATAAAGCGGAATTATCAAAGCCTATTTCAGCCAACTTAGGTTCGGCCCCCTCGCTGCCCGCGGACAGCGAGGATTCTGCCTTAAGTTTACGGCTTAAACAATACCTCAAACCTCAAGATATAGCCCAAGTCTGGGAGGCGTATCGCTATGCTTACCATGCCCATGAAGGCGTGGTGCGTAAAACAGGTGAGCCTTATATTACGCATCCAGTAGCTGTCGCCTGTGTATTGGCCGATTTACATATGGACGTGCCAACGCTCTTGGCCGCACTGCTACATGATGTGGTGGAAGATACGGATATCACCACGCAGGATATTAAGGAAAAATTTGGCCGGCAAGTGGCCGAATTGGTTGATGGCGTTACCAAGTTAGATAGAATAGAGTTTCAGAGCGCTAGCGTTGCGCAGGCGGAAAATTTCCGAAAAATGCTACTGGCTATGTCGCAAGACGTGCGGGTAATTTTAGTGAAATTGGCTGACAGATTACATAATATGCAAACGCTAGGTGCGATGAAACCTGCGAAACAAAAGCTGATTGCTAAAGAAACACTTGATATTTACGCGCCAATTGCTAATCGCTTAGGCCTTAATACAATCTATCAAGAGCTTGAAGACTTGAGTTTCCAGTACCTGCATCCAATGCGCCATAGTGCTATTTCAAATGCCGTTAAGGCTACCCGTGGCAATCGCAAAGAAGTGGTTAGCAAGACACTTGAATCGATCAAACATCAGCTTACGGGCATGCACATTGCTGCCGAAGTTTCTGGCCGAGAAAAACATCTTTTCAGCATTTACAAGAAGATGAGCGGAAAAACAACAGCATTCTCGCAAATTTACGACATTTACGGGTTTCGTGTGGTGGTTAAAGATTTAAGCAGTTGTTATGTCGCTTTAGGCGCTTTGCATGCGCTTTATAAGCCTATCACTAGTAAATTTAAAGATTATATTGCGATTCCCAAGGCGAACGGTTATCAATCTTTACATACCACCCTATTCGGTCCTTTCGGTACGCCAATTGAGGTGCAAATCCGTAGTGCTGAAATGCACAATATTGCCGATGCTGGCGTAGCTGCACACTGGTTGTATAAATCCAACGATGCGCAGTTAACCGCATTACAACAAAAAACGCATCAATGGTTACAGCGCTTGTTAGAGATTCAAAGCGAAAGCGCGGATTCTTTAGATTTTCTTGAGCATCTAAAAATTGATTTATTCCCAGATGAAGTCTATGTATTTACCCCCAAAAGTAAAATATTAGCTTTACCTAAAGGCGCAACGGCGGTAGATTTCGCCTATGCGGTGCATTCAGACATCGGTAACAGTTGTGTCGCGGTTCGCATTAATCAAGATTTAGCACCGCTACGCACAGAGTTACACAATGGTGACCATGTTGAAATCATCACGGGTTCGCTGGCAAAACCTAATCCAGCTTGGCTTAACTATGTGGTAACAGGCCGGGCACGGGCACATATACGACATTTTCTAAAGTCGCAACAATCCACAGAGTCAGCACACTTGGGTGAGCGCATGCTGAATCAAGCTTTACGTGCTTTGCATGTAGAACCTGGTCAAATTACAGACGCACATTGGCAAAAGCTTATTCGTGATTATGGGCTTAAAAAGAAATCTGAAATTTTGACGGACATTGGTTTAGGTAAGCGTCAAAATGTCATGGTGGCGCATCAGCTATTGGCCATGGGCGAGGTGCAAGAAGAGTCGTCCGAGGGAACAATAGGCAAGTTCTTAGGCAAAATTTTTGGAAAAACGACTAAACCATTAGACACCATTACCATCCGCGGCTCTGAAGGCATGGCAGTGCAGTTTGCGCAGTGTTGTCGCCCAATCCCTGGCGACCCAATTCTAGGATTTATCAATAAAGATAAAGGCTTGGTGGTGCATACGCATGATTGCCCGGCGATACGCAAGTTTCGTTTAGATCCAGACAAATGGCTAGATGTAGAATGGGAGCCAGATAGTCAGCGCCTATACAAAACCAACCTCAATTTAACGGTGGCAAATCAACCAGGTATGCTGGCAAAAATCGCTACTGGCATCGCGGATGCAGGCTCTAACATTGACAATGTGAGTGTAGAAGAAGCGGATGGTAGTAGTTATGCCAACCTTTACTTCACTGTGCAAGTTAGAAATCGCATCCATTTGGCCGAGCTGGTGCGAAGCTTACGCAAAATACCTGATGTGGTGCGGATTAACCGCACTAAAGGTAATTTGGCGGCTAGCGATACTAAAAAGTATTCTCAATAGTGCCGCATGATTAAGTCGTTCAATGTAGGGCCGCCAGCACAAATTCTGATGCGTTAGCATGAGCACTCTTTCCGAAATCAAGACTTTTAGCAAGCCGCTTATTGCCAACCTAAACAAGTTAGGGATCAATACGGTGCCAGCTTTATTGTTGCATTTACCTTTGCGCTACATTGATGAAACCCACTTGACAGCCGTACGTGATTTACGGGTTGGCGAGGCGGCGCAAGTTGAGGGTGAAATTGTGCATACAGAAGTCAGTTATCAGCCACGGAAAGCTCTCATTACAAGACTTGCAGAGGCTAGCGGCCAGCTGACTCTGCGATTTTTACATTTTTACCCTAGTCAAATTGCGGCGCTTAAAGTGGGTAATCAGTTAAGGGTGTATGGGGAAGTGCGTAGTGGTTTTTTTGGTTATGAAATGGTGCACCCTAGCTGTAAAGTGGTGGGTGAAAAAACAGTGATGGCAGAAACCTTAACGCCTATTTATCCTAGCGTGGCAGGGCTTACCCAAGCAAGTTTACGCAAAGCCATCGCGACGGCATTAAACCTAGTCAACATACACCCATCCGCACCCCGAGAGTACCTAGATGAAACTTTGCCAGAAAGCGTATACCAGCCGTTTCAATTTCCAAGTTTTTTCGCAGCGATAAAAGCTTTACACAACCCGTCAGTAGATGCGGATTTACAGGGCCTAGAAAACAAAACCACGCCAGCATGGCGTCGCCTTGCCTTTGATGAACTGCTCGCGCAACAGTTATCGATGCGTAAACATTACGCACACCGCCGCAGTGTAGATGCGCCGCAATTTCAGCCTTCTAAACAATTAGTTTCAGCTTTACTCAAGAGCTTGCCATTCGCGCTAACGCAAGCACAACAAAAAGTGGCGATAGAGATTGAGCGTGATTTAGCCCAGCCACATCCCATGCAGCGTTTATTACAAGGCGATGTCGGCAGCGGTAAAACCATCGTAGCGTGTATGGCGGCACTGCAAAGTATAGAAAGTGGCTGGCAAGTTGCGTTGATGGCGCCTACAGAGATTTTGGCCGAACAGCATTATCGAAAAATGCTGCTATGGTTAAGGCCGCTCAACATTCAAGTCGCGTGGCTTACGGGAGGCCAGTCTAAAAAAGACCGCGCGCTAGCAATGCAGAGCATCTCGAATGGTAGCGCGCAGCTCATCATAGGTACGCACGCCTTGTTCCAAGACGCGGTACAGTTTAAAAAACTAGGATTGGCGATTATCGATGAGCAGCATCGTTTCGGGGTCCAGCAACGTTTAGCGCTGCGAAAAAAAGGCCAACCAGAGCCGCATCAGTTGATGATGACTGCAACACCTATTCCGCGTACTTTATCCATGAGTTATTACGCCGATTTAGATGTTTCAGTGATTGATGCGTTGCCACCAGGTCGCACGCCGATTCTGACTAAGCTGGTGTCAGATGGCCGTCGCGATGAAATTTTACAGCGTGTACGAGAGTCTTGTGCACAAGGATATCAAGCCTATTGGGTGTGCCCATTGATTGAAGAGTCTGAAGCCCTGCAATTAGCGACTGCGAACGACACTTACGCGTTAATGCAGAACGAATTCCCAGAGTTACGCGTAGGGCTAGTGCATGGCCGCATGAAGCCGGCAGAAAAACAAGCTGTTATGGCGGCGTTTAGCGCAGGCGAATTACAGTTACTGGTGGCTACCACGGTGATAGAGGTGGGCGTAGATGTGCCTAATGCTAGTTTGATGGTCATAGAGCATGCCGAACGCATGGGCTTGAGTCAATTGCATCAGTTGCGTGGTCGCGTCGGTCGAGGCGCGGCAAAAAGCACTTGTATTCTGCTCTATCAGCGACAATTATCCGAGACGGCAACAGCGCGACTAAAAGTGATTTATGAAAGTAACGATGGGTTTGCCATTGCCCAAGCAGACCTGAATCTGCGTGGCCCAGGAGAGTTGTTAGGCCTACGACAAAGTGGTGTGCCTATGCTAAAAATTGCTGATTTGGATCGAGATGCAGAATTGCTGACACAAGCTAAAGCCATTGCTGATCGGCTAGTCAATGATTGCCCGATGGAGGTAGAGCGGCATTTGGCTCGATGGCTAGGGCGTGTCGTGGAACTGGTCAAGGTTTAATGCTCAAGTTTTGCGTCGCTAGCAGTCAGCGTATTTCATTATCCGCCCTTGCTAAATATAGCCGTAGCGCTTCATTTTATTGGTTTATGTGTCATAATTTTTGCCGTGAAAATCCCTTCTTTAAATAATCACCATGCACAGCTCAGTAACCGCTCTCATTGGCTTAAAAAACCGATGATGAGTGGCGAATATCATCGATGGTTGATAGATAACGGCTCATTGACGGTGCGATTACAGCAAAAATACACTGATTTTTTAGTCAAGCCCTTGCTACTGACTTATGCAAAACCTTTTTTGGATGAAGCTGCACCGCTAGCAATCTCGGTGCGCAAAAATGCACTGATTCGTGAGGTGACCTTGATGGGTAATCAGCAGGCCATAGTGTTTGCGCATAGTGTGTTGCCGCGCAATAGTTTGTGTGGCCGATGGCTAGGCTTAAGTCGATTAGGCAGCAAACCCTTAGGTGCCGCCTTATTTGCCAATCCGCAAGTCAGGCGCACGCCTTTAAGTTATAAAAAGCTATCCCCTCAGCATGCCTTATATCAGCATGCCACTCAATCGATGCAGGTCAGACCGCTTTGCTTATGGGCGCGACGCTCGGTATTTACTTTGAATTGCGCTAACATTATGGTCACAGAGGTATTTTTACCGCCATTACTTGCGACATAAACATGCAAAAAATGATTAAAAAATTAAACGCCTATGAGCGTCTAATGCGTCTAGATAAGCCTATCGGTATTTTATTGCTATTGTGGCCGACCTTATGGGCGCTATTCATTGCTGGGCATGGCAAGCCGGACTGGATAATAGGGCTGATATTTGTCACAGGCACAGTGCTCATGCGCAGCGCAGGTTGTGTTATGAACGATATAGCGGATAGCCGATACGATGGCTTGGTAATGCGTACGCAACATCGGCCTTTGGTCAGTAATGAAGTGAGTAAGAAGGAGGCTTATATTGTGGTCGCTATTTTAAGCTTGCTCGCCTTTGGTTTGGTCTGTACGTTAAATATCTTAACGATTAAATTGTCGGGCATTGCGATGTTACTTGCAGTCACTTACCCATTTACTAAGCGATTTCTAGCAATTCCACAAGCTTACTTGGGCATTGCATTTGGCTGTGGTATACCTATGGCCTTCGCTGCTATTTTGGGCTACATTCCGCCTATTGCTTGGATTTTGTTGTTGGCCAATATGTTTTGGGCGATTGCTTATGATACCGAGTATGCCATGGTTGATCGTGAAGATGATTTAAAAATAGGCATTAAATCATCGGCGATTACATTTGGCCGTTTTGAGGTCATCGCCGTAATGATTTGTTATGCGTTAACACTATTGTTACTAGTGATTGCCGGAAAATGGCTGTTATTAGGCGTAGCCTATTACCTAGGTTTAGCGGTAGCCGCAGGCATTGCGAGCTACCATTATCTTCTGATAGTCGGGCGGGAAAAACCCAATTGCTTTAAGGCATTTCTACACAATAACTGGTTTGGTTTCGTTGTGCTTGCCGGCCTAGTCACACATTATCTTATGCAATAAGCAGACTATTGATTGATCAGATTTTGGCTTGGTTTCGGGTAAATCCCACTCAATATCATTTAACTAAGTTTGTTTTTTGCGCGCTAGGCAATGCTTTAGTTTTTGTCTTGGATTTACTTTGTAGGCTGGCTTGTGGGGGTTCTAAAAGCGTATCTTTCTCAGTTTCAAGTGCTTCTGTCGGCGCCGTGAGATTTATTTCTTCCGCAAGAAGCAACTCGTCAATCTCTAGTCTAGGAATTTATCCTAGCATAACCTATGTAATGAGATATAATTGTGATAATTGCTTATACACTAACTGGCTATATTTTTAACGTGACATACAGCTAGCGAGTGCCTATGTAGTAATATGGTCAGATTGACCGCAGTTCACCTATATTAAAGTTTGTAAATGATGTGAATTTGAATAATTCATGAATATGCTCAACATAATGTTTGACAAAGTGCTCTGCTTCAGCATAAAATCCGCCTCTTAATTTTTTTAGCCATAGTATTGATAAGACAATGAAAACCTTCTCAGCAAAGTCACATGAAGTGAAGCGCGATTGGTTCGTGGTAGATGCCACAGACCTAGTGTTAGGACGTTTAGCCAGCGCAGTCGCACACCGTTTACGCGGTAAACATAAAACTATTTATACTCCTCACGTAGATACAGGTGATTATATTGTCGTGATTAACGCCGATAAATTAAAAGTGACTGGTAATAAAGCTGACGGTAAGCTTTACCATAGTCACTCTGGCTATCCAGGTGGTATCAGTACAACTACTTTTGCAAAAATGCAAGACCGTTTCCCAGGTCGTGCTTTAGAAAAAGCAGTAAAAGGCATGTTACCTAAAGGTCCTTTAGGTTATGCAATGATTAAAAAAATGAAAGTTTATGCAGGCGGCACGCATGAGCACGCGGCACAACAACCGCAAGAATTGAAAATCTAAGGGTATATAAAAGATGATCGGTAAATATAATTATGGTACAGGCCGCCGCAAAAGTTCAGTAGCGCGCGTGTTTATGAAGGTTGGTAAAGGCAATATCGTTGTGAACGATAAACCTGTTGATGAGTATTTTTCACGTGTTACTGCACGTATGATTCTACGTCAGCCATTAGAACTGACTAACAATCTTGCCAGTTTTGATATTATGGTCAATGTGATCGGTGGCGGTGAGTCTGGCCAAGCTGGCGCAGTACGTCATGGTATTACGCGCGCATTGATTGATTTTGATGCAAACTTGAAAAGTGCATTATCACAAGCTGGTTTCGTAACACGTGATGCACGTGAAGTTGAACGTAAAAAAGTTGGTTTCCGCAAAGCGCGTCGTCGTAAACAATTCTCTAAACGCTAATGCTTCATATGCTTGTGTTTGGCGGTTGAGGAACGAAAAGGTCGCTAACGCGGCCTTTTTTATTTTGGCGACAATTTTAGCGCATAGGGATTTCTGTAGATAAGTTTTGTTATGATGACGCAATGAGCGATAAAAAATTGACTAATAAAAAACTAAAAGTAGCTATTGTTGGCGGCACGGGTTACACCGGCGTTGAACTGTTACGTCTGCTGAGTACTCATCCCAATGCCACCCTTACTGTTATTACTTCACGGGGTGACGCTGGAGTAGCGGTCGCAGATATGTTTCCGAGCTTGCGTGGCTATGTGGATTTGGCATTTACCGACCCAGACAAAGCCCAGTTGAGTGAATGTGATGTGGTGTTTTTTGCGACCCCTAATGGTATTGCTATGCAACAAGCACGGGCATTGCTCACTCAAGGTGTTCGGGTGATTGACCTTGCTGCCGATTTCCGGATTAAAGATATTCCGACTTGGGAAAAATGGTACGGCATGACACATGCCTGCCCAGATTTAGTCGCACAAGCGGTATATGGCTTGCCAGAAATGAATCGGGCAGCCATTAAAACTGCTCAGTTAGTAGCGAATCCAGGGTGTTACCCAACAGCGGTGCAATTAGGTTTCATGCCATTGCTAGAGGCTGGTATCGTTGACGTCGATTATTTGATTGCCGATGCAAAGTCTGGCGTTAGCGGCGCCGGACGCAAGGCAGAAATTCCTAGTTTATTTGCCGAAGCGGCAGATAACTTTAAAGCCTATGCTGTGAATGGGCATAGGCATTTGCCAGAAATCAGCCAAGGCCTAACGACTATGGCCAATGTTAACGTTGGCCTCACTTTTGTGCCGCATTTAACACCATTGATCCGTGGTATTCATACCACCCTATATGCTAAGTTAACTCAACCTACTGATTTACAAGCTTTGTATGAAGGGCGCTATGCCGATGAGCGGTTTGTCGATGTGTTGCCAAGTGGCGCACACCCAGAAACACGGTCAGTGCGGGGTTCTAATGTTTGTCGAATCGCAGTACATCAGCCCCAAGATAGCGATATGGTGGTTATCCTGTCGGTCATTGATAATTTGGTTAAAGGTGCGGCGGGACAGGCCGTGCAAAACATGAATATTATGTTTGGCTTAGCTGAAAATACCGGACTCGAAGTTGTTCCGCTTTTGCCTTAAGCTCGGCTGACAAAGATAATGAAGCCAGTAAGAAGAAAAATTCGTAGGCATTTTGGCTTAACAGCTAAGCAAGTGGCTGTTCGCTCGCAACGCCCATGGTATTTTCAGTGGGCAGTTTCTGCCGTATTTATTGCGGTGGGCTATTTTGCCGCATACTGGCAATTTTCTGGTAGTGAAACTTTAGGTAAGAAGTTGGGCGAACAGCTAAAGCAAGTGGGCTCTGAAAATCAAAGCTTACAGACCAAGATCATCCAGGTAGAGCGCCAACTGCAAATAGAGCAAGCCGCACAAAATAATCTTGATAAAGAGTTGAATCTTGTGCAAGATGAGAATATAAAAATTAAAGAAGATTTGTTGTTTTATAAAAATATGGTGGCTAGTAAGAGGCGCTTTAAGTAAGTCATATGCAATATTACGCTAACGAACCGGATGGGATTTAATATGTTTTTTAAAAAAAGTAACCGCGTGCAAAATAGCATAGAGACCCTTGTGGGTGTAGATACCTGTATTGAAGGTGACGTTCATTTTTCGGGTGGCTTACGTGTTGATGGCGCTATTCGTGGAAATGTGAGTGAGCCAAATGCTAGCCCAGGCACGCTAATTTTAAGTGAGCTTGGAAGTATTGAAGGCGCAGTGACGGCCTCTAAAATCGTTCTTAACGGAAAAGTAACCGGCACAGTAACGGCGGGTCAATTTATTGAGTTGCAATCGAAGTCACGTATTACGGGTGATGTTTATTATAAATCCTTAGAAATGCACACCGGCGCTGTGATTGAAGGTAAGTTGGTTTTATTGGGTGATAACTCGCCAGAGTGAGATGATGCTAATCATTAGGGCTAAACCAAACATTGATTGACCTAGCAGCTTTGCCGTAGCATAATGATTTTATTGAGAAATTTAGGAGTATATGATGAATGCTGTAACTGAGATGCAAAATGTAGATTTAAGCAAAATGCCGGCCCCTTTAGTTTTTACTGATAATGCGGCTAAGAAAGTGAAAGAACTCATTGAAGAGGAAGGCTCGCCTGATCTTAAACTCCGTGTGTTTGTCAGCGGTGGCGGTTGCTCAGGCTTTCAATATGGCTTTACCTTTGAAGAAGAAGTCAACGAAGATGATACGCAAGTTCAAAAAGACAGCGTAACATTGCTGATAGATCCCATGAGCTTGCAGTATTTGATGGGCGCTGAGATTGATTACCAAGATAGTTTGCAAGGTTCGCAATTTGTCATTCGTAACCCACAGGCCACGACCACTTGCGGTTGCGGCTCTTCTTTTTCAGTTTAAGTACCGCTGATATGAAAAAAGCCAAGCGATTGCTTGGCTTTTTTATTTGGTGAATGGTCGTAAATTTAGCGTTCACCAATAGGGACTAGGTCGCGCCTCTTGGCCCCTGTATACAATTGTCTTGGGCGTCCAATTTTATGATCTTCATCTGAAATCATTTCAGACCACTGCGCAACCCAGCCGGCTGTTCTAGCCATTGCAAAAATTGCGGTGAACATTGAGTTTGGAATGCCCAGCGCGCGCATAACAATACCGCTATAGAAATCGACATTGGGGTAAAGCTTGCGTGAGACAAAATACTCATCTTCCAACGCTATTTTTTCAAGCGCCATGGCTAGTTTGAACATGGGGTCGCCATTTAATCCCAGTTCATTTAGCACTTCATGACAAGTGGTCCGCATGATTTTTGCCCGCGGGTCCATATTGCGATAGACCCGGTGACCAAATCCCATCAGTCTGAAGCTGTCATTTTTGTCTTTGGCGCGTTTAATAAATTCACCTATGCGTGAAACGTCACCAATTTCTTCCAACATGCTCAGTGTCGCTTCATTGGCGCCACCGTGTGCAGGCCCCCAAAGGGATGCAATGCCAGCTGAAATGCAGGCAAACGGGTTGGCGCCACTAGAACCTACTAATCGAACGGTGCTTGTTGAGGCATTTTGCTCGTGATCGGCATGTAAAATTAAAATACGCTCAAACGCTTTGGATAATACTGGGTTAGGCTCATACTTTTCGCATGGCGTTGCAAACATCATATGCATGAAGTTTTCTGCATAATTGAGATGGTTTTGCGGGTACATAAACGGCTGGCCTAGATTGTATTTGTAACTCCAGGCGGCAATAGTCGGTACTTTAGCGAGTAGGCGGTGGGCTGAAATTTCACGATGTTTTGCGTCTCGAATATCCATCGCATCAAAGTAGAATGCTGAAAGTGAGCCGACAACCCCAACCATGACCGCCATAGGATGCGCATCACGCCTGAAACCGCGAAATATATTGCTAAGCTGGTCATGCAGCATCGTGCTGCCATTAATGGTATTGGTGAATTGTTGTTTTTGTTCAACGTTAGGCAGCTCACCATGTAGTAGCAGGTAAGATACTTCCATGAAATTACAATGTTCAGCCAGTTGTTCAATGGGGTAGCCGCGGTAATAGAGCAGCCCTTTTTCACCGTCAATAAAAGTAATGTCAGAGTTGCAGGCCGCGGTAGACATAAAGCCAGGGTCATAGGTAAATAAGCCATGCTTACCTAGACTGCGGATGTCAATGACGTCATTGCCAATGCTACCAGAGAGTATTGGCAATTCAATAGGCGCTGCACCATTGTCAAAAGTAATCGTGGCTTTAGTTGGTTTATTCATTTGAGTGGGTCTTAATGATTAGTCTTAATTGAGGACAATTATACTTTAATGAAGCGCTTAGATGCACAATGAAAAGTGCTTGCTTGCCACAATTTACCTAACCGATTGGCGGTTAATTTTGGTAGATAGCACCCAATATGCGTCGGCCTTTTGCCCCAGTGACCTCTGCTACATTAGCTGTATTTCCATAGATACATTGCTTGGCTAGCCATGCAAAAGCTATAGCTTCTACCCAATCTACACCAATACCAAGGCTTGTAGTGCTGTCGCACTTGGTGTTGCCTAGTAAGGCTTGCAGGTTTTGCACCAGTAAATCATTATGCGCACCGCCGCCGCACAGATATACCTCATCAAATTGCCCGCAATATTGAGTGAGTGCCTTGTAAATAGTCTGCGCTGTCAGCGCAACTAAGGTATTCGCCACATCTTGCGGGCGGTTATTGGTGGCTAAGGTAGATGCGGTCTGGCGCTTTTTTTCTAACCAGTCGTCGTTAAATAAGTCGCGGCCTGTGCTTTTTGGCGGCGCTAATGCAAAATAAGGCTCAGCTAACATCGCACATAATAAGGGTGCGATTAACTGGCCTGTACTAGCCCAGGCACCATTGGCATCATAGTCTAGATTTTTATGTTGCTTAATCCATGCGTCTAGTAGCATGTTCCCTGGTCCAGAATCAAAACCAAAGATGATGTTTGACACGGGTGAGCGACTAGACTCGGTGCGCCCAAGATAAGTGATGTTAGCAATGCCACCAATATTGATAATCACTCTATTAGCGTGCTTGCTGGCAAATACGGCTTGGTGGAATGCCGGCACTAGTGGTGCGCCTTGGCCACCGGCAGCAATATCGCGACTTCTGAAGTCGGAGACTACGGTAATACCCGTCAGCTCACTAAGTAAAGCGGCGTTACCGATTTGTAAGGTAAACCCGACCCCATCTTTAAATCCAGGCCTATGCCTTATCGTTTGGCCATGACAACCAATGGCTGTAATTTTACTGGGCGATAAGTCAGCGCTAGACAGCAATTGATTAACCGCGCTAGCGTATAGCTTGGCGAGCGCATTACCTATCAGCGCCGTCGCTTCTAATTCGTTTGCTGTGGGCTGTTGTAGCGCTAGAATTTCTGAGCGCAAGCTTGAGGGGTAGGCTAAAAAATGGGTGTGCAATACACGCGCTTGCTCATTAGCCGGTGGCTGCTTGCTGTCATTAAACTCAACCAATGCAACATCCACACCATCTAGGCTGGTGCCAGACATTAGTCCGATGAAAAGCGTGCCTGTCATGTCTATCATTACCGTTTGTAAGGGTTGAAGTTAATCTAAGGCCGCGATATTACTGTTAGCTAGCAACTTAAGATTAGTGCTCAGTTGGGCACTAATCTTATCAAAGGCTAGCTTATCTTGCCCGACCACTGGATTAGCTTTGAGCAAGGCTACTGTCATAGGGTCGCGATGTTGACCGTTAACTAAGAATTCATAATGCAGATGCGGTCCCGTACTTAAACCCGTCATGCCGACAAAGCCAATAACATCACCTTGACTGACTTTTTTTCCACGGCGTAGTCCATTTGTAAAGTGCGACAAATGGCCATATACCGTACTAATGCCATTATCATGTTTAAGTACAATCACATTGCCATAGCCGCCCTTTTGGCCAACAAAATTAACCACAGCATCACCAGACGCCCTAATTCGCGTACCGATAGGCGCAGCCATATCGGTGCCTTCATGCGCTTTTATACGCTGTAAAATTGGGTGAAAGCGCCCTAAGCTAAAACCCGAACTCACGCGGGTAAATTCAAGAGGGGAGCGTAAAAATGATTTATGCAAGCTTTTGCCTTCAGGGGTGTAGTACTGCATCTCGCCTGCAACAGCGCGGTAACCAATCGCTTGATAGGTTATACCGTTATTTACGAACTCCGCTGCAAGTACGTCACCTGTTTTTACTAACTCGCCTTGGTCATAACTGCCTTCATAAATCACATTGAAGTGGTCTCCGCGACGCAAATCTGTATTAAAGTCAATTTCACTTTCAAACATTTCAGCGACTTGAATGGCGATATTGTCAGGAATGTTGGCGTCATCGGTTGCGCCAAACAATGAATTTTTGATGATAGCAGACTTTAATAGGGGTCGACTTTCAAGTACATGCGCCACTTTGCTCGCTTCATAGCCAACCGCCGTTTGCTTGATGCTAATAAACAGATCCGCATTTAATTGATATTCAAGCGAAATCAAGTTTCCATCGCTATCAGTTTGCGCTTCCATGGTATGGCCAGGTTTTAATGCAGCGCTAATTTCGTTGGCGGCCATATTATTACGAATAAAGTTAATCGCATCCTGACTATGAATGTTTAAGCGCGACAGTATATTGTTCAAGGTGTCATCGCGGCGCACATGATCTTTATACCAAAAATGTTGCTCAGCAACATTAGCAAGCCTATCATCGGTGTCATGAAGTGCGATTTCCTCTACCACGGTGACGGAAGAAATATTACCCACCATGGCTTGTGGGGCAATACCAAAGGCGGCATAAATGCCGAATAAAGGCAGGCAAGAAACTGCTAAAATCCAGCGCAATGTTATTTTCCGCTCAGAAATAAGCTGAAGCTTACATTCAGCTTTATCTTCAATTTGGGCTAAAATAGCACTTTGCTCAGAGGCTGGTATTAGATTGCCTTTAGCAAAATAATTAAAGGTGGTGTGATGTTGATTGAGCTCGTTAGTATCCACGGGCTGACCTATATAAGTTTAGTGTGGTGCTGGATATTAACAGAAAACTCAATTAGAACAACTAAATGAGCGCTCACTATCAATGTTTTCGGTAATGATTAAGGATAAAAATACGTGAAGAGCGACATCAATCAACAGCTTGCAATTATTAAACGCGGCGCAGAAGAGCTTTTAATTGAAGCTGAGTTGGTAGAAAAACTTAAAAAAAATGTGCCGCTTAGAATTAAAGCGGGGTTCGACCCGACCGCACCAGATCTGCACTTAGGGCATACAGTGCTGCTCAATAAATTGCGTCAATTTCAAGAGTTGGGTCATCAAGTGCTGTTTTTAATAGGTGATTTCACCGGCATGATAGGCGACCCAACGGGAAAAAGTACCACGCGACCACCATTAACGGCAGAGCAAGTCGCAGAAAATGCTAAGTCGTATACCGCCCAAGTATTCAAAATACTAAAACTAGAGCAAACCGAAGTGGTATTTAATTCTACCTGGTTGAATAACTTGGGGGCCGCCGGCATGCTCAAGTTAGCCGCCAGCCATACTGTTGCCCGTATGCTAGAACGTGAGGATTTCTCTAAAAGGTATAAGTCAAATCAGCCGATTGCGATTCATGAGTTTTTATACCCACTACTACAAGGCTATGACTCTGTTGCGCTAAAGGCGGACGTTGAGCTGGGAGGTACGGATCAGAAATTCAATCTACTCATGGGGAGAGAGTTACAAAAGCAGGCGGGCATGTCGCAACAGTGTGTATTGACTATGCCGTTACTCGAGGGCTTGGATGGCGTCAATAAGATGTCTAAGTCATTAGGCAACTACATCGGCATTGCCGAAGCGCCTGAAGTCATTTTTGCAAAAATAATGTCAATTTCAGATGTATTAATGTGGCGTTATATAGAGTTGCTATCATTCGAATCGCTAGAAACCATTGCCAAATGGAAGGCTGATGTAGCGGCAGGTAATAATCCGCGTGATATTAAAGTGGGTTTTGCGCAAGAGATTGTAGCGCGTTTCCATAGCCAAGCCGCCGCAGAAAAAGCGCTAGCAGACTTTCAAACTAGAGCTAAAGGCGGCATTCCAGATGATGTGCCTGACGTTAGCATCAAGATTGAGGGGGAGTGTATTGGTGTTGCGCAGTTGCTTAAGCTTGCGGGCTTGGTGGAAAGCACCTCGGAAGCCTATCGAGCAATTGAGCAGGGTGGTGTAAAACTTGACAGTGAGAAAGTCACGGATAGAAACTTACAGCTGAATAAAGGGGTAGTGGTCGTGGTTCAGGTGGGTAAGCGTAAGTTCGCAAGTGTAACAGTTTTGTAACACTGTACTTTAGCGCTTGACCAAATTGCCAACCACTGTAGAATGCGCGCCTTCGCTAACGAAACAAGTGAGTGAAGATCAGTAAAACAGATCAAAAATAGGTCGCTTTAAAACTAAGTTAATAATAATTGCAGATTTTAGTAAATTACAGTTGACGAGATTTCATAGCCCTGTAAAATGCGCCGCTTCGCTAACAAAACAATGTAGCGCGCTAGTAAAGTAATAACTAGTAAAGTAATAAAAACTGCAGCAAAAATTACAATCAATAATAAATGCGAAACATTTCAAATTTATGATTGACGAGCCGTAAAAGCTCTGTATAATGCGCACCTCTTTAACGCAAAGCGTTGATGAGCGACTTACGAGTCAACTGTTCTTTAACAATTTAACAACT
>SHXQ01000002.1 GCA_009693255.1 Methylotenera sp.
GTTGCAGGTAGCGCTGAAGAAGCGCCTGATTCACGCCAGCAAAACAAGTGCGTTCTAAGCCAGTAAAGCCCCGTTATTCCTGCATCGCTATGCTAAGTCAAGCGGTGAAAAATCCTAACGCTTATAGAAGACCGCGCTATTTCATGGCAATTTTGCCCGGCATGCCAACTGCTTAATCGCTAAAATATTGGCGCTAGGCTAAGCGCTATTTTAGCTGAACATGAATCCGCCCGGTCTTGTCGATTAGCCATTTAGCGCGTTCATGATTAGTTCCTAAAACCGTTTCATTTACTGTAAAATTCGCGCACTATTTCCGGCTTGACCACCACCGTAACTTTGATAAAGCCCAACACATTGAATGATGACAGCAAATAAAGTAGATATCCTGTTAGTGGGTAGTGGCATCATGAGCGCCACACTGGCATCCTTGCTTGCCGAACTAGAGGGCACACTGAGCATGCTGATGGTAGAGCGCTTACCTAGCGTTGCCGCCGAGAGTACCGACGCTTGGAATAACGCGGGCACCGGCCATGCGGGCTATTGTGAGTTGAATTACACACCAGCAGACGCACGCGGCAAGATTGACATCAAACGCGCTTTGTCGATTAATGCTTCGTTTGAAGTGTCATTACAGTTTTGGTCTTATTTGGTTGAAAGTGGCGCCCTACCAGCCCCCAAAAACTTTATCAACCCGACCCCGCACCTTAGTTTTGTCTGGGGCGATGCCGATGTAAAATTTTTACGACAACGCTATGATTTACTCAAAGCGCAGCACTTGTTTCAAGACCTGGAATTTAGCGATGATTTTGCAACACTCGCCCAATGGATACCACTTGTCATGCAAGGGCGTGACCAAAGCCAAAAGGTGGCAGCAACCCGCATTAAACATGGCAGCGACGTAGATTTTGGCAGTTTAACGCGCAGTTTGGTGGGCAATTTAGCACAAAAAAACAACTTTAAGCTCAAGCTCAATACCGAAGTAAAAAGCCTAAAACAGCTGAGTAACGGCCGCTGGCAAGTCACGTTAACGCATTTAAAAACGAAAAAAACTAAAGTCATTGATGCGGGCTTTGTGTTTTTAGGTGCCGGTGGTGGCGCACTCAAACTACTGCAAAAATCTGGTGTGCCTGAAAGTCATGGCTATGGCGGTTTTCCGGTCAGCGGTCAGTGGCTGGTGTGCAATAACCCACAGGTGATTCAGCACCATCACAGCAAGGTTTATGGCAAAGCCGCCTTGGGTGCGCCGCCGATGTCGGTACCGCACCTAGACATGCGCATGATTAACGGTAAGCCCGCCTTGCTGTTTGGGCCATACGCTGGCTTTACCACCAAGTTCTTGAATGCGGGCTCGTACTTAGATTTAATTAAATCGGTCAAACCGGGCAATATACAGCCCATGTTGAAAGTCGGTTGTCAGCACACCGATTTAACCCGCTACTTGATTAGCGAGGCGCTGAAAACGCGCACTTCAAAAATCACCGTGTTGCGCCAATTTTATCCGCAAGCGCTTAAGGCCGATTGGCATTTAGAAAACGCCGGTAAACGCGTGCAAATTATTAAAAAATGTGACATCAAAGGTGGTAAGCTGGAGTTTGGTACCGAGATAGTGGCGGCGCAGGATGGTAGCATTGCCGCCCTATTAGGGGCATCACCCGGTGCCTCGGTGGCTGTACAAGCCATGATAGAGGTGATAGAGCGTTGCTTTAGCACACAACTGCAATCTAGCGCTTGGCAAGCTAAAATGAAGGCGCTGGTGCATAGCTATGGCGTATCATTGATTGACAATGTGGACTTGTTACACAGCATCAGACAGCGCACCTTAAGCACCCTGCTAAAGCCGGCTTTAGCTGAGTAAACTGCGCTGGCGGCGCACTTCGTACAGACAAATACCACTCGCCACACTCACGTTAAGGCTTTCTACCGAACCAAACATCGGAATCGTCACCAACGCATCGCAGGTTTCTGCTGTGAGACGACGAATGCCATCACCCTCAGCGCCTAACACAATGGCGATAGGCCCATCTAGCTTAATGTTGAGCAAATTACTCGGCGCATCCATGGTAGTACCCACCACAAAAACGCCTGCCTCTTTAAGTTCGCGTATGGTTCTGGCTAAATTAGTCACGGCAATAAACGGCACGGTTTCAGCGGCGCCACTGGCCACTTTACGCACGGTGGCATTCAAACCCACCGCCCGGTCTTTAGGCGCAATCACCGCATGAACACCCATCGCATCGGCTACACGCAAGCACGCACCTAAGTTATGCGGGTCTTCTACGCCATCTAAGATTAAAAAGAATGGTGGTTCGGTTAAGTCCGATTCCAAGATGTCGTGTATATCTTTATATGGAATGGGCGTATCGACAACGCGGGCAATCACGCCTTGGTGGCGACCATTCATGCCGGCAATACCATCCAACCGACTACGGTCCACTTCCATGGTGCGCACGCCAGCAGATTCAGCCATTTTCAGCAAATCTTTCATGCGCGCATCCATACGATCGCGGTCGATTAAAATTTCTTGCACGCTAGCACCGTGTTGGCGCAAACGGCTTAATACGGCATGAAAGCCAAATAAAATACGGGCATCACTCATGATCTCACCTTAATTTCTGATAGTTAACGCTAAACGCTTGCTTGCTCTTTGGTGACTTTTTTTAGATTTAGTCGGTTTGGCTGGATTTCTAGCCCTGGCTTTTTCCGCTAATTTTGGCTTTGCGCCTAAGGACAATTTTCCAGCGTGTTTCGCTTTGGCTTTTTCACCAAAATGAGCGCTGGATTTTACAGGTTTTTGCTCGCCTGCGCGTGATTTATTACCCACCCACGGTTTATGGGGTTCAACATTAACACAATCTTCTAAATTATTGTTTTTATTGACTAAAGAAAAATCTATCTTAGTGGTTTCTAAATCGACTCGCGCCACTTTAATCGTTAACCTGTCGCCTAGTTGGTAGCGCACCCCGGTACGCTCACCGGCCATTTCATGGCGGGCTTTGTCGTAATGGAAGTAATCATTGCCCAACTCAGTTACATGCAATAAGCCCTCAACATAGACACCATCTAAGGCGACAAACAAACCAAAACTAGTGACGCCGGCCACCGTGCCTTCAAACACCTCGCCAATTTTATCTTGCATGTAAAAGCATTTAAGCCAGTTGGTCACATCACGCGTGGCGTCATCGGCGCGGCGCTCGGTCATCGAGCACTGGGTGCCCAATTGGCTCCAATCGCCGGCCTTGTATTTTTCACCGTGTAGCACCGCTTTAATAGCACGATGAATCAGCAAGTCTGGGTAACGGCGTATCGGTGAGGTAAAGTGCGCATACGCCTCGTAAGCCAGCCCAAAGTGACCGAGGTTATCCGGGCTATACACTGCTTGCTGCATAGAGCGCAACAACACGGTTTGCAATAACTGCGCATCTGGGCGCGGTCTAATTTTGTCTAATAATTTACCGTAATCTTTAGCGTGCGGCTTATCGCCGCCACCGACACCAAAGCCAAACTCGGCCATAAAAGTGCGCAATAGCTCGAGTTTTTCTGGGGTTGGGCCTTCATGCACGCGGTATAAGGCGGGGTGCTCATGGGTATGTAAGAAATCTGCCGCACAGACATTGGCCGCCAACATACACTCTTCAATCAATTTATGCGCTTCATTTCTATGGCTAGGCACGATGCTGTCGATTTTGCCATTATCATTAAACACCATAATGGTTTCAGAGGTTTCAAACTCAATGGCACCGCGCTTTTCGCGCTGCGTGAGCATGAGCTGATAAACACTTTGTAAATGCTGCAGATGTGGCATTAGCCAAGCATATTCTTGGGCCAATTCGGCGTCTGGGTGTTGCAAAATCTCATGCACTTGCGTGTAAGTCATGCGCGCTTTTGAGCGCATGACGGAGGGGTAAAACTTATATTGTTTGACGACGCCTAGGCCATCCACCTGCATATCACAAATCATGCACAAGCGCTCTACATCAGGGTTGAGCGAGCACAAGCCGTTAGATAAAGCCTCAGGCAACATCGGAATTACACGGCGCGGAAAATACACCGAGTTACCTCTATCATAGGCCCCGGTATCTAATGCATCCTTAGGCTTCACATAAAAACTCACATCAGCAATCGCGACGACTAAACGCCAACCTTTGCCTTGTGGTTCAGCATAAACGGCATCATCAAAGTCCCGTGCGGTTTCGCCATCTATGGTAATCAGCGCCATGTCACGACAATCAATCCGATTTTTGTAATCGCTCGCTTGGACTAATTTAGGGTAGGACTCTGCTAGCGCCACCACCTCTTTGCTAAATTCATGCGGTAAATTATGTTTACGCAGGGCAATTTCAATTTCCATGCCGCTATCAGCATAATTGCCTAATATCTCCACCACTTTTCCCATCGGTTGGGCATGAGCTGACGGTTGCGCGGTCAATTCCACCATCACCACTTGGCCGGCTTTAGCCTTCATATCCAAATGATAAGGGATCAATATATCTAAATTGATGCGCTTATCTTCTGCCGCCACTATCGTCACGCCACTGGTCTGCATGACCCGACCAACCAGCGTTTGCGTGCGTCGTTCTAGCACTTCAACCAACTTACCTTCAGGCCGCCCTCTTCTGTCTAAGCCGCTCATACGCGCCATGGCGCGGTCGCCATGCATCACTTGCGACATTTCTTTAGGACTTAAAAATAAGTCCTCGCCATTACATTTGCCTTTATCATCAGGAATTAAAAAGCCAAAGCCATCAGGATGCCCTTGCACCACGCCAGAAATCAAATCGAGCTTATCGGCAATACACAGCGCGCCTTTTCTATTTTTAATAATCTGTCCTTGGCGCTCCATGGCGTTAAGGCGCTTATTAAAAATGTCACGCTCGTCATCATTAATGCCTAACAGCACATACAGTTGCTCAACACTGACCGGCGCGCACTGCTCAGTCATGGTGCTGAGCACCACCTCACGGCTAGGTAGCGGCGTATCGTAGCGACTGGCCTCACGCTCAGCGTGTGGGTCATTCATGCGTTTATGGTGGTGCGTTTTTTTTGTCATTGACAAAACTACCCTTTACTATAAAATTTAAAGCGACTTTTGCTTCATCGCAAAAGCACTAAGCCCAGATGGCGGAATTGGTAGACGCGCATGGTTCGGGTCCATGTGCCTTAGGCTGTGGGGGCTCGGGTCCTCTTCTGGGTACCAGCATTCTAAACCCCTTGAAGTACATTATCGCACTATTTCTGGCTACGACATTTACATTTTACAGCGGCTAGAAAAGACACGCACCACCATGTCTGGCAGGGCATTGCGCATGATCGTCAGCGCGGCCGCGCCATTGTCGGTCTCAAGCACCTCATAACAGGCATTCAAGCTTAGGCGGATGAGTTACGCAGATTTGAGTGGTCATCGACAATCAATATCTTTTTCACCATAAGCCATTTTACGTTTAGTGTGACTGCCCAGCATAGATAATAACTAGCACATTACACGAAATTTGATAAAATTAACATCAGCCTACCAGGCTTTAAGCATAATATTTATGCCGCCAATGGTAAAATAAGCGTGCCATAGCATGGCGGTCTAGTAGCAAGAGAATTGTTAAAGGAGTCTGGCGATGTCACAAAACATAGTATTTGAGTTAAGCACGGCCTATATTGCGCTGTGCAACCTGCTTAAATTAGTCGGCTTGGCCGATAGTGGCGGCCGCGGAAAAACCATGGTGGCAGAGGGTTTAGTGCAGGTTGATGGTGTCGTTGAGACTAGAAAAACCGCTAAAATTCGTCGCGGTCAAACGGTACAAGTGGCTGGCCACTTAATCACAGTGAAATAAACCTTTCAATAGGCCGAATCGTTTCAGCCGATGAAATTAATAGGTACGTTTTCTTGGTGTGTAAGTTGCGCCACCGGCTTCAATATGCCTAAAGGTAATACGGCCATTATTGATATCGTACGGCGATAACTCTAGCGTCACTTTGTCACCGGCGAGAATACGAATGTGATTCTTTTTCATCTTGCCACCAGTATAGGCAATTAACTTATGGCCATTATCCAGCGTCACGCGGTAGCGCGAATCTGGCAATATTTCCATCACCACGCCATTCATTTCAATGAGTTCTTCTTTAGCCAATGCTTATCTCCAGTAATAGTTTCTCGCGCGCATTATAGTCTTGCGCTGATGATTTAGCAATAAACGCAATCGTAATGCCAAACGAGCATTGATTATGCGCCTAGTAGAATAAATTAACTGGCACAACAGACTATTTCTAAAATAAACAGCAAATAACACTTGACAGCTTAAGAGTTTCCCCGTAAAAAGCAATTTCGGCGTATGGTTGTTTAATTTGGTCTAGTTGTCAAAACTGATTTTTTGTTAAAAACCCATTCATTTAGGGTTGCCTCCCTTTTTTAAAGTATGGAATAAAGATATGGCTACAGGTTTAGTTAAATGGTTTAATGATTCTAAAGGTTTTGGTTTCATTACTCCTGATGCAGGCGGCGACGATTTATTCGCTCATTTCTCAGCAATCGTTGATAGCGGTTACAAAAGCTTAAAAGAAAATGATCGTGTAAGTTTTGATGTTACAGACGGACCAAAAGGTAAACAAGCTTCTAACATTCAAAAAGCTTAAGTTACACAGTATCCAAAAAAATGGCCCTTCATTGGGTCATTTTTTTGCCCCTACCCCCGGCACATGGTTGACTAACCCCTTATAGCGCCACATTCAATATGACTACTGCAGATCTAATTGGCTATGCCTCGGCATTTTTAACCACCTTGGCTTTCGTGCCACAAGCACTCCATTCTTGGGAAACCCGCGATTTATCCGGCGTGTCACTGCCCATGTACAGCTTATTTAGCTTAGGCGTGCTGGGTTGGTTGGTGTATGGACTGCTGATTAGCAGTTGGCCAATTATTGCGGCCAACAGCATCACCTTAATACTGGCCTGCACGGTGCTGCACTTAAAGCTAAAGCATAAAAGCTAACGCATAAAATAGCAAAAACGCTACGCTTAGCTACCTGCGTCAGGCTGAGCAAAGCGAAAAATGACGGATGAAGTCAATACAGCTTAGGGCTTGGCCAAAAAACCCAGTTTAATCAGTGCTTTCTGTAAGTTTTCTGCCGCCGCACGGTAACCCTCGGCATTCTGGTGTATCGCGTCGGACTGCTGGACATAAGGTGTATAGCGAATGACTTGCGGCTAAGGCTCTTTCAATCGCCAACTATGGCAGATCAGTGGTATTAACTATGGCAAAAAGGTGGCAGCAACTTTTAGGGGTTAAATAGAGAGAATATCGGGTGAATTAAGTGATTTTAACGCAGATTAGACCCCGTATTTCAGTGCTGGCGGAGTTAAGGGTGGTGCTTATTTTGGCCAACTATGGAAAATTAGTGGTAAATGTTGAATAAAGTCATTGCCACCCAGAGCAATAATCAATAAATCAATGTGATCAACGGCTAAAATTGCTGGTAGGCGCTCTAGCCCGTTAGCCGTGGTATTGCCAGGCACATCTGCATTTACAACATGCCAACCGGTCTTTCTGGCCAGTAAGCTGGCGTAATCCACTACTATTGACGCCAGCGCCAATAGTAGGGCATCACCTAAAATGATGGCCTTGGCCTGCGCCGGCATCACCGCATAATGCGGACCACGCCCACAAGCGACCGGGCTAAGGCTAAACACATCGTGCTAAGTAATTTTTTCATGGGCCTGTGCTGGCTATGCAGATTACTTGGCTAAGGCATACACCATAATATTATCACCTGCGGTATAGCCAAAAATAGCATTACCTCCTGCCACCACGGCTATATATTGCACACCGTCTATGGCGTAACTAATCGGTGGTGCATTCACGCCGGCATCGACCTTAGTTTGCCATAGCAAGGCACCGGTCTGGCTATGGTAAGCGTTGAAATTGCCGTTACCCTCACCCATAAACAATAAACTGCCACGGGTTGCCAATAGACCGCCCATCAGCGGCTGCTCGGTTTTCACTTGCCAACGCATTTTTCCGGTCGTTAAGTTAATGGCGGATATCACCCCCCAACGTGGGTCTGTAGTCGGCTCAGTCGAGGCGTAGCGAACGGCGGCGGCATCCTTTGTGGCAGGCTCTTCTACCAGCGTGTATTTAACCGGGGCGTGTATGCCAGCCACATAGCTGGTTTGGTTATCTTCATCTAAAGCAGTCGGGCTCCAATTAGAGCCACCTAAAATGCCAGGGTAAAGCACAGTACCGGTTTTAGTGGCTTTGGCAAATAGGTTGTGTTGCGGCACAAAAGCGTCTGACTTCATTAATAGTTTGCCGGTCGCCCTATCGTTGACATAATACCAACCAGTTTTGCTGGCTTGGCCCACGGCAGGCACGGACTTACCACCCATCTGATAATCAAACAAGACCGGTGGGCTGGCTAAATCGTAACCCCAAACATCATGTGGCACTTGTTGATAATGCCATTTCAGTTGACCGGTTTCAGTATCCAGTGCGACCAAGGACACGGTATACCAATTATCACCAGGGCGAGAAATATCGTTCATTTGCGGCGACGGATTGCCAGTGCCAAAGAATAGCGTATGCGTATTAATATCAATTGCTGGCGTACTCCAAGCTGAGCCGCCGCCATAACGCCAGGCCTCGGTGTTATTTTTGATATTGGCCTTTTCCGCCGCAATGTCACGGTTGAGGCTAATCCCATCTGAAGTGGTGGCTGCAAAATTGCCCTCCCAACCTTGGGTGGGAATGGTATCAAACTGCCAAACACGCTTACCGCTATTCACATCATAAGCCGCTAAAAATCCGGGGCGACCATAACGGCCATCTACCCCCACTACTGCGCCTAGCGGTGCAGAGGATGTAGGGGTGGCTAAATGCAAGCCATAGCCCACACCGGTGATGCCGATCAGCACCTTGCCATTAAACACCACAGGCGCCATCGCAACGCCTACGCCCGTGCCGCCATAGGCCTCTTTTGCACTTTTAGCATCTAACTTACTTAATGAACGGGTATTTTCTGTCAGCGCGGTATCGTCCGCGACATCGATATCCCAAAGTTTTTTGCCACTTTTAGCCTCTAAGGCAATCAATCTCGCATCGACTGTGCCGATAAATACCTTGCCGCCACTGACTGCCACGCCTCTATTGGCGGGGCCGCAACACATTTTCCAGTGCGCTCTGCGAGTGTGCTGATAGCGCCACAATTCTTGCCCAGTTTTTGCATCTAAGGCGACCACATGGTTAAACGGTAAGGCGACATACATCACGCCCTGAATGACAATAGGCGTGGCCTGAAAACTAGCCGCCACGCCAGTTTTGAATTGCCAAGCCAGTTGCAAATGTTGCACGTTTTGTGGGTTGATTTGTGTCAATGGCGACAAACGCTGATTGGTGAAGTCACGGCCAAAGCTTGGCCAGTCTTGGTCTACACACGCGGTAGTGGATTGTTTATTGGCTAACCCGCTACAAGACAACAGGGTTAAACAACTGAGTAGCGCAACGCAGTGCGCCGCACGCGGCTTTAATGTCCAATAGATTGCGGGCTGATGCATGGCAACACTCTTTTCAACTTAAAGATAAACTAATCAACAGACGTCACCTAAAGTATACAACCATGTATACTTTTTACCATCGCTTTATATTTAAGCTCGGTACTTAAGGTCATGACTGGATGCTTAAATTTTATCGGGCTAATCACAAAAAATTAAGTCTAGTTCGGGTTATACTAGCCCAATCAGCTTTGATATTTGGGACTTAAATGAACAATCATATTCAGCAGTTGCTTGGGCAAATTACCGCACTGGAAGACGATCTACGTAAGGCCCTTAGCGAGCAACCCGCTAGCATGTTTTTCCAAATAAAAGGTAAGCGCGTTGAGTTTGAGCAATCTATCAAAGAAACGCATCGGCGCCTGAAGCGGAATTTTTTTCGCTGGCTCATTACCGATCGCCCGCAGAACTTGATTACCGGCCCGATTATTTATGCGATGATTATTCCCCTGCTGGTGACCGACCTATTCGTTAGTTTTTACCAACTGATTTGTTTTCCGATTTATGGCATCAAAAAAGTACGGCGCTCGGACTACATTATTTTTGATCGGCAACAGCTCCATTACCTCAATTTTATTGAAAAATTTCATTGCAGCTACTGTGCTTATGGCAGCGGCATGATTGCGTATGTGAGTGAAATTATTGCGCGTACCGAGCAGTACTTTTGCCCGATTAAACATGCCCGAAAGATACTGGGTACCCATCAGCGCTACGCGCAATTTTTGGATTACGGGGCTGCTGAACACTATGAGGCTAAGCTTGAGGAATACCGCCGCGCATTAGCCAAAGACGCATAAACTAGCCCTACTGCGTAAAAAAACATAGGTGGCAAGATGGGCTTGGCCATGGAAATTATTTTAGCGCCATTGATACATGATTTAATGCGTAATCGATAGTGCAAGCCATCCAACAACCTAAGTAAGACATAGCCTCGCCATCCGCCATTGTTTTGCCTGAGCGCTAACTATAAGCGCTAATTAAGCGCGCCACTTTTCGCATTCTGAGCACAGCATGATATTCTGTCAGCCTTTCACCTAGGGCATGCATCATGAATACTACAGAAACCTTTATCCCGAGTAAGGACGCCTCGCTCGAGTCGTCTATACGCACCCTGCAAGGCAAGCTAGAAGCCCTAGGCATTCATGTTGAAGAAAAATCATGGCTCAATGAGATTGAAGGCATTTGGTCTGTACACGTGATTGATAAAGATTGCACGCGGCTATTTACCAACGGCAAAGGGGCATCGCAATTGGCGGCGCGCGCCAGTGCGCTGGGCGAGTATTTTGAGCGGTTAAGCACCAATTATTTTTGGACGCATTTTTACTTAGGCGAAACCATCGCCAATAAAGATTTCGTGCATTATCCGAATGAGCAATGGTTTAAGCTCAAGGGCGAGCAATGGCCTAAAGAACTACTCACGCCTGAACTACAAAAGTTCTACAACCCTGAAGGTACAGCGCTTGCCAGCCAACTGATAGACCTAAACTCAGGCAATAAAGCGCGTGGTATTTGTGCCATTCCCTATACGCGTTTGCGTGATAATACCACTGTACTTTTCCCGGTGAATCTTATCGGCAACTTATACGTGAGCAACGGCATGAGCGCGGGTAACACCTTGATGGAAGCCCGCACACAAGCGCTGGCAGAGATTTTTGAGCGCGACATTAAATACAAAATCATCCGCGAGGGCATTTGCCTGCCTGATGTCCCTGAAGCGATCATTAACCGTTACCCACGCATTGCGACTGGTATTCAAGGGTTACGCGATGCAGGTTACGGCATTTTAGTGAAAGATGCTTCATTAGGCGGGCAATATCCGGTGATGAACGTCACCTTGCTGCACCCTGAAGACCAAGGCTGCTTTGCCAGTTTTGGTGCGCACCCACGCTTTGAAGTGGCTCTGGAACGTGCCTTGACCGAGTTATTGCAAGGCCGTGCTCTAGATAGCTTAAAAGGTTTTGTCGCCCCTGGTTTTGATATGGAAGAAATCGCTGACTCGCAAAATTTAGAGATTCATTTTGTCGATTCTAGTGGCGTGATTAGCTGGGAATTTTTACGTAGTACGCCTGATTACGCCTTTGTCGATTGGAACTTTGGTACGACCACACAGGAAGATTATGATTGGTGCGTGAATACCATCCACAATAGCGGTCATGAGGTGTATATCGCCGACTTTACCCATCTAGGCGTGTACGCTTGCCGTATTTTTGTACCCGGCATGAGTGAAATTTACCCGGTTGAAGAGTTGCAATGGGAGAACAACTCGGTCGGTAATTTGGTGCGCCCTTTTGCCATCAGACTGCCTACACTTAAACACGCTGAATCTGCCGAATTACTTGAAACCTTGCGCGAGCTAGAGTTGGCCGACGAACTGCCGGTGACGACTTTAATCGGCCTATGTGCCGACCCCAATACCACTTGGGTTGATTTGCGTGTGGGTGAGCTTAAAACACTGGCGGCACTGGCTTGCAACAACATAGACGACATACTCGATGGCTGTGCCTGGATTGCACAATTTAACGAACTTAATGCCGAGCGGGCCAAAGTCTATCGCTGCATCGCCAATCTAGTGCAAATTAGCGAAGAATTAGTCGCAGAAGGCGCTGAAACTGGTGACACTCGCCTGTATGAAGCTAATCTGCAGTTGCTGTACGGCAAAGCAAACGTGCAGCTAGCGCAAGCCCTGCTGAATCAAACCGAACAATATTTTGGTTTAGTGCATTTAGGCGAAAATATGCAAGGCAGTAAAATGCACCAACAATTGCTAGCCGCCTATGGCAAGGTGTGGAAGCGCTAAAGGATCACATTACCATGATTTTAGACACCTTAGCCAACGCAGATCGTTACGCCGCTCTGCACCCGCTGTTTCCACAAGTATTTTCCTATATGCGACAGACCGATTTGCAAGCACTTAGCCTTGGGCGACACGCAATTTTAAGTGATGCGGCATTTGCCATCGTGCAACGCGTGGCGGGCCGCAGCCGCGATGCTGCGCAGTTGGAGTGTCATCGCCTATACATCGATATTCAGTTAGTGCTAGATGGGGTAGATGAAATGGGCTGGAAACCCCTCAGCCATTGCCAGCAACCGGTGAGCGATTATAGTGCTGATGCTGATATTCAATTCTTTCATGACCGGCCTGATGCTTGGCTTGCTACGCCGACGGCTTCGTTTTGTATTTTTTTCCCAGAAGATGCACATGCGCCACTGGTTGCCAAGCAAAACATTCATAAAATAGTGTTTAAGATTGCGCTGGATGCCAGTCAAGCATAGCGCCCTCATTGAATGGCGTGACGGCCAGCCTTATGCCAGTGCCTTCCAAGACGTTTATTTCTCTACTGATAATGGTTTACTTGAAACTGAGCACGTGTTTTTACAAGGCAACCATTTAGCCCGTCGCTGGCAAACTCTACAAACTCAACGCTTTACTATCGCTGAAACTGGTTTTGGCACGGGCTTAAATTTCTTATGCGCGGCAAAGCTATGGCTAGCTACTGCGCCTAAAGAGGCCCGTTTGCACTTTATCAGTGTCGAAAAATACCCGCTCAGCTTAGCGGAAATCAGCATGGCGTTACAGTTATGGCCAAGCCTCATGGACCTAATCGAACCATTTTTAGCGCAGTATGCGCACCTACTCCGTGGCACTAGCAGCATGCTGTTCGACCATCGCGTTCAACTCAGCTTATGTATAGGCGATGCAACAACGGCCTATCAATCGCACGCCATTACACCGACAAAGCCCGTTATCGACGCTTGGTTTCTAGATGGGTTTTCACCGGCAAAAAACCCTACCATGTGGCAAGCGGCACTTTTTGAGAAAATGGCCTTGTTGTCCAACAGTAAAACTACTTTTGCCACCTTTACCAGTGCCGGCGCGGTGCGGCGCGCCTTAACGCAAGTTGGGTTTGCCGTGATCAAGCAAGCCGGGTTTGGTAAAAAGCGTGAAATGTTGTGTGGCCACTTTATTGGTAGTGCCGATGCGCACTAAAATGGCTATTGTCATTGGTGGTGGCATTGCTGGGTGTAGTAGCGCCTATGCGCTGGCGCAAAGAGGTATTCAAGTCACCCTACTAGAACGCCGCGCCAGCATTGCCAGCGAAGCTTCGGGTAATCCGCAGGCCATGCTTTATCCGCGTTTAAGCGGCGATGATACGGCCAGCCAATTTTCCCTTGCAAGTTATCACTATAGCTTGAATTTTTTTAAAACACTAGATCTATTACCGGCTGATTTTAATGTTTGCGGCATGCTACAACTGGGCTTTAATACCAGAGAACTGGCACGCATTCAAAAAGTAGCGGCCTATTTTGCATCTGCAGACTGGCTCAACTATGTCACTGCAGACCAGGCTAGCGCATTGGCTGGCATTGCACTCGCGCATGATGCTTTATATTTTCCACAGGCGGCATGGGTCAACCCGCAATCACTATGCCTGCGCTTAGCTCGCCACAAAAATATTTTAATTAAAACATTAACAAATGCTAATAAACTATTGAAAAATAATGATGTATTTGAAGTTTACTCTAACGATCAATGCATAGAAAAAGCGGATGTTGTTATCATTGCCAATGCTAATGAAGCGCAGAATATGGGGCTAGACTTAAACTTAAGAACACAATCGATACGTGGACAAGTCAGCCTAGTAAACGCTAGTGCTCGCAGTAGTGCGCTTAACACCATTATATGTAGTGATGGCTATCTATGTCCCGCCCAGCAAACACAACATTGCTTGGGCGCTACCTTCTCCACGGAAAATACCGATATCGCGATTGATGTCTTAGACCATCAGGCTAATCTCGCCAGACTCAAAGTCTTGTCTATGACTTTGTATGACGACCTCAAAGACCAGATTAGCGGTGGGCGCGTTTCATTTAGATGCACCAGTGCTGACTACTTTCCCTTAGCCGGCGAACTATGTGATAGTGCGGCACTAAAATCAAAGCCGCCGCGCCATAATGCTCAAGCCGCCTCATTGCCGTGGATCAAAGGGCTATATCTCAACATAGCGCATGGCAGCCGAGGCTTTACTAGCGCGCCACTGTGCGCAGAACTTTTAGCCTGTTTCATCTGCGATGAAACCCCGCCCCTGCCGGACGCACTGGCCGGCTTATTAAATCCAAACCGCTTTCTTTTGCGAAAATTAGGCTTAAAGCGCTTGGCTAAAACTCTGGCAACTTCGGCTACAACTGGCATGACCCCGCCTATTTCAGGTTAAAATCTAGCCATGCCACAATCCCATTATTTAACTGCACTCAATCTGTATCGCAACGGCCAACTCAGCCAAGCTGAACAAGTCCTTAAACAAGCACTTGGCTTGCACGCTAAGCATGCTGGTGCATTGCATCTACTGGGGATTATTCACTACCAAAGCAATCGCGCCAGTGAGGCTGTGCAATATATACAACAGGCATTGGCGATTGAACCACGCAACCTCAATTATCTGAATAACCATGGACTTGCGTTACGCGCCAACCAGCAAGTTGAGGCCGCCTTAAAAAACTTTCAGCAAGCGCTACTGATAGACGCCAAAGATTTAGATATTCAACTGAATATTGCCAACACCCTGCTAGCGCTGAATCAATTTGCAGAAGCGGTGGGCTATTATCGTCGGGTCTTACAGGTCTTGGCCAAAAAAGCGGATGCTAATACCGCCAATATACGCGCGGCGCTAGCGCATTGCTTAAGCACATTAGGTAACCAAGCGCAGACTGCCGGCAACTATCTGCAAGCAGAAACCTACTTGCAGGAAGCCTTGCTTTTTAGTGCTGAGGGGCATGAGCAACAAGCCAACCTATATTACAACTTAGGCAACGCCCAGCGCGCGCTAGGCAAGACGCTTGAGGCCCGCAAGCACTATCAACAAGCCCTGCAATTAAGCCCTAATGATGCCGATACTTACAACAATCTAGGCAATGTGCAGCGCGAGTTAGGTCAGCTGGATTTAGCCATGACAAGCTACCAAAAAGCATGGGCCATTAACCCTAAGCTATACCATGCAAAAGTACATTTAGTGCACCAGAAGCAACATTGCTGTGACTGGCAAGGCTTAGAGGATGACGTGAATGAAATTCGGCAGTGGCTAAACACTGCCTCTGTAGCACAAATATCGCCTTTTGCCTTTTTGGCGATGCCAGGCACCACTGCGGCAGAACAAAAAATATGCGCCGATCATTGGCTAACTAATCGCTACACCGCCCTCTTTGCACAGGCCAAACAGCTTAATTTTAGCTACACAACAGCCGAGCAAGCTAAAAAAATAAAGATTGGCTATCTATCCGCCGACTTTAGATTGCACCCGCTGGCTTTTTTAGTCACTGAATTGATGGAACAGCACGATAGAACTCAATTTGAAATCATCGCCTTCTCCTATGGTGTTAACGACCAATCCAGCGCTAGAGCCCGCTTAGAGAAAGCCTTTGATCAATTTTATGACATCCGCCATTTATCTGAATTAGACGCGGCTAAAAAAATTAACGCCTGCCATATCGATCTATTGGTTGATTTAACTGGCTTTACGCAAACCAGTCGTAGCGGCATAGCCGCGTTACGTCCTGCGCCTATCAATGTCAATTGGCTAGGCTTTCCCGGCACTATGGGTGAGATGGTTAGTGGTGAGATGATTAAGGACAAGGGTGCTGGCAAACAGCCCTTATTTGACTATCTAATAAGCGATGCATGGATTACCCCGCCTGATAGCGCGCCACATTACGCCGAACAACTCGCCTTATTGCCGCATAGCTACCAAGCCAACGATAGCCAACGCCCGCTCGGCAAAACACCATCGCGCGCAAGTTGTGGCCTGCCGGAAGGCGCATTTGTCTTTTGCTGTTTTAATCAAAGCTTCAAAATTAGCCCTGATGTTTTTGCCGTGTGGTTGCATCTACTCAAAGCCGCACCGAATAGTGTGCTTTGGCTACTAGACTGCAACCGCTGGGCTAAACAAAACTTGCTTGGCGAAGCTGCTGCATGCGGTATTGCGCCAGAAAGATTAATTTTTGCCCCTAGGCTTGCCATTGCAGAACATCTTGCCCGCCATGTGCATGCCGATTTATTTTTAGACACGCAACCTTATAATGCACACACCACGGCTAGCGATGCCTTATGGATGGGCTTGCCGCTATTAACCTGTATCGGCGATACTTTTTCGGCGCGCGTTGCCGCGAGTTTATTGCACACGCTAAACTTAATTGAATTGATTACCTATTCATTACAAGAGTATAAAAATAAAGCCCTTTATTTTTACAATCATCCTGAAACACTCGTCGCAATCAAACAAAAATTACGCGACAACATTGCGCAATCGCCTTTGTTTGATAGCACGCTTTTTGCACGCTCATTAGAACAACGCTATCACGACATGTGGCATTGCTATTTAGACGAATTGAAAATTGCAGGCAGCACTAAAGAATAGTGTAAAAAATTTATGCTAAAGTCATGCTGAGCATTTTAAAAGACACCTAGGATCACAATATGGCGGCAATCGACATTAATCCGATTTTAAAATTCATACGGGAACAAGGCGGTTCCGACCTTTTTTAGCACTGGTGCAGCCATCCATTTTTAAGTCGAAGATTACACGCTGCCGATTAATGCGCAGATCATGAAGCCTGACATGATTAAAGAAATTGCCTACTCATTAATGAGTGCCGAGAAAATTAAAGAATTTGAAGCCACGCTAAAATGTAATTTTGTCATTGATAAAAAAGACATCGGCCGTTTCCGCATTAGCACCTTTAGGCAGCGCGGTGAGGTGGGTATGGTCGTACGTCATATCAAAACAGCTAGTCCGTCAATCGACAGTCTGGGCCTACCCGCCATATTAAAAGACTTAATTATGCGTAAGCGTAGGCTTATTTTAGTGGTCGGTGGCACCGGTTCAGGAAAAAGCACCAGCTTAGCGTCTACGATTGATCATCGCAACGAAAATTTCACTAGGCATATCGTCACGGTTGAAAACCCCATAGAGCTCATGCATCCGCATAAAAAATTCATCGTCGATCAACGCGAAGTGGACATCGATACGCTGTCTTTTGAAAACGCCTTAAAAAATGCCATGCGCCAAGCGCCTGATGTGGTTTTGATCGGTGAAGTTCGTGATATGGGAGGCATGAAAAATGCCATGGCTTATGCTGAAATAGGCCACTTATGCTTAGCGACCTTACACGCGAATAATGCCAATCAAGCCCTTGAACGTGCCATCTCATTTTTTCCGGAGGATGCTAAAGCCGGCTTGCTGCTCGGCGTATCAATAAACTTAGTGGCGATTATTTCTCAGCGCTTAATCTCAGGTAAATTAAGCAAGCGTGCGGCCGCCACAGAAGTTATGATCAACACCCCTTATATAGCTGAACTGATTCAAAAACAAAAACTGAGCTAAATCAAAGAAACCATGGCGGATAACAATAATATTGGCATGGTGACTTTTGATCAGTCATTATTTAAATTGTTTAGTAACGGCAAAATTGATGAAGATAACGCGCTAGCAAATGCTGATTCACGCAATGACTTATCGTTAAAAATACGTTTTTCGGCAGAAGGCGCACGCGGTAGCAGTTTTACGGCTTAGTCAGGTTGGTTGCTCGCGGCAAATATTGCGGCGAGCACAATCAAACTGCCGCCTATCCACTCATTGATCGCCATCGTTTCATGCGCCAAATAATAAGAGGCGACAGCGGCAACCACTAGCTCAAATAAAAATATAACCGATGCCCGTGTGGCTGGAATTTGCGTCACGCCATATTGCACCAACAGTGTTGCCGCCATGAGCAACATGGCGATGCAGATCATCACCAGCCAGTGCGTTGCCATTAAATCATCGGGTCTAGGCAATGTTCCTTTGCTCAACGAGATAAACAGCAGCGACATTCCAAAAACACCCAACCACACCGCAAAAGACTTCGCCAGAATAGTGAGATGGGTAGATTGCCGGGTAATCACATTGGTCAGAGAAAAGCCGATGCCCGAAGATAATGCCAACCATTCTGCAGTATTCTTTGGCAAGGGCAAGGCACTCACCTGCGGGTCATAGAGCATAATAAATGCCCCCAATAAGGAAATGGCAATGGCGATATAGCCCTTTGCATTGGTCTTTTCTTTGAGCCAAAAATGCGCCAGTATCAATGTCCACAACGGTGATAAGTAAAATAACAGCATGACACGCATCACCTCGCCGTCAATCACCGCTAATACATAAGATAAATTAGTCCAGCCGGCAACAATACTTAAGATAACGATGTTCAGTGGTAATGCAAAAACCCCGCGCCAATGTTTGGCACAGTAAATAGCCGCCATGAGTGTAGCTATCGCGTAGGTATAAAAACTTGAGGCAACACCAGATATGCCTGCTTGCGCCATCATGCGGTAAGGGAACCAAATGATGCCCCAGCAAAGCGCGCCAAACAATAAGCCGAATACGGCTATAGCTTGGCTGGTGACAATGGTTTTGCTTGGTTTGATATTTTCCACGAGATGCACTTTAACAGTTTTAATGACTTTGTTCACTTTGATTCAGCGCTTTAGCCAAAGTCTATGGCGAATGACTATGGTAACTAGGCGCGCTATATTACAATAGCGCCTATGAATCCAAATCTTAATTTACTGCAACCTTACCCATTTCAGCGCTTACGCGACTTATTTAAAGGCACTACACCGAACCCCTCATACAGCGCCATTAATTTATCAATAGGTGAGCCTAAGCACGCCACGCCAACGCTCATTAAAGAGGCGCTAGTGCAGAATCTGGCAGGATTATCCAGCTACCCAAGCACTATCGGCACATTAGCCCTACGTGAAGCAATTTCCAACTGGATTTCACGCCGTTATGGCTTAGCGCCACTCAATCCTGAAACCGCGATATTGCCCGTGACTGGCAGTCGCGAAGCCTTGTTCGCTTTCGCACAATTGATTATAGACCGCTCAAAAGAAAAGCCAGTAGTGATTTCACCTAATCCCTTTTATCAAATTTATGAGGGGGCGGCATTTTTAGCAGGGGCTGAACCGTACTTTTTAAATACGCTCCCTGAAAATGGTCACGCGATGGATTTTGCCAGCGTACCGGTTGAGGTGTTAAGTCGCACACAGTTAGTCTATGTTTGCAGCCCAGGCAATCCTTCTGGCAAAGTCATGAGCTTAGCCCAGTGGCAAGTAATTTTTGACCTCTCTGATCAATATGGCTTTGTCATTGCCGCTGATGAATGTTATTCAGAAATTTACTTTGATGAAGCACATCCGCCATTGGGCGCACTGCAAGCCGCGCAGCAGCTTAATCGCGGCTATAAAAACCTCGTCATATTCAGCTCACTGTCTAAACGCTCTAACGTACCAGGCATGCGCTCCGGCTTTGTGGCTGGTGACGAGAAAATTATCGAGAAATTTGCCCTCTACCGTACCTACCATGGCTGCGCAATGAATCCTGCCGTACAAGCGGCTTCTATCGCGGCATGGAATGACGAAGCCCATGTCGTAGAGAATCGCACCTTATATGCCGCGAAATTCAAGGCGGTGACGCCATTACTTCAAGATGCCTTAGCAGTTGAAATGCCTGATGCCGCCTTTTATCTATGGGCCAGAAGTCAACAAAGCGATACCGCACTAGCACTGAAGCTCTATCGTGAATTAAATATTACCGTATTGCCCGGCAGTTATTTAGCGCGCGAAGCGCATGGGCTAAATCCTGGAGAAAATTTTGTGCGCTTGGCATTGGTAGCTAGTCTAGACGAGTGCATTGAAGCGGCGAATCGCATTAAAAAAATGTCTTTTTAGTTAAATCAATTAATTAACTTCAATAGTTAATTAATTGATTTACTTCATTAAATACCATGTCGTTAAGTGCTGGGTTTAGACAGTCCAACAGCCGTACATCCGCCATGCCGCGCAACCAAGTAAGCTGCCGTTTGGCTAATTGGCGCGTGGCGAATATACCCCTATCGCACAATTCAGCACTATCATACCCCCCCGCCAAATGTGTTAATGCTTGCCGATAACCAACACAACGCATTGCGGTAGATTCAGCTGTGAGTGTAGGATATTTTTCCCTCAGCGCCCGCACCTCATCCACAAAACCAGCAGACAACATCTGCTCAAATCGCAAGGCGATGCGATCATGCAGCACTTTACGGTCACTGGGCACTAGGGCAATTTTTAGTAAATGGTACGGTAGGCGCTCGCTGTTCTGTTGAGCGAATAAACTAGATAAGGTTTCACCGCTGATTTGCTGTACTTCTAAAGCACGCTGTATGCGCTGCGTATCATTGGGCGCTAAGCGTGCGGCAGTGTCGGGATCAATGGCGGCAAGCTTACGATGCATGGCCGGCCAACCTATTTGTGCGGCTTCTAGGTCCAATGCTGCGCGCACTTGGGGGTCAGCCTCTGGCAGTCCACTTAAGCCGCCCTCCAGCGCTTTAAAATACAACATGGTGCCACCAACCAATAACGGCACTTTGCCGCGCGCAGTGATATCGGCCATCAAGCGCAAAGCATCGGTTCTAAAGTTAGCTGCTGAATACGCGCTGGTCGGCTCAATGATATTAATAAGATGATGCGGGGCTATTGCTAATGTTTCGGCGTCTGGTTTGGCTGTGCCTATATCCATACCCTTAAACACCAAGGCGGAATCTACGCTAATAATTTCTACTGGTAGCTTGGCAACTAACGCAACCGCCGCGCCAGTTTTACCGCTGGCGGTAGGGCCCATCAGAAATATTGCGGGGCTAGGCATCATGTTTTTTATTTACCGCGCATAAACATTTTATCTAGGTCAGTCATATTACTCCAATGCAATCTTGCTTTTTGCAAGCGCAGGATTGGTCGCAAAGTACATTTTAATACCGGTCAAAATTGACGCCACCAACTGGTCTTGATAAGACTCATCGTTCAACCGACGCTCTTCTTCTGGGTTACTAATAAAAGCCGTTTCAATCAGTATTGAAGGAATATCCGGTGACTTTAGTACGGCAAAAGCAGCTTGCTCGATATGCCTAGTATGCAGCTTATTAATCTCACCAATCTGACTAAGTACCGCTTTGCCTAGCTTCAAGCTATCTTTAATGGTTGCGTCTTGTGATAAATCAAGCAAGGTTCTAGCCAACATGGGCTCTTTATCATTCAAACTGACGCCACCGATTAAATCGGATTCATTTTCCTTCTTGGCTAAATAGCGGGCACTGGCGCTGGTGGCGCCGCGTTCGGATAAGGCAAATACCGATGAGCCTCTTGCGGACTGGTTAGTGAAAGCATCGGCGTGTATAGAAACAAATAAATCTGCTTGCATGTTGCGCGCCTTCACTACGCGACCGTGTAGTGGGATGAAATAATCACCATCACGCGTTAACACTGCGCGCATATTGGGTTCATTATCAATTTGCTGCTTAAGTTTCTTCGCGACCATTAAGGTAATGTCTTTTTCACGACTACCCGTTGCCCCAAGGGCCCCCGGATCTTCTCCGCCATGGCCAGGGTCTATTGCAACGATAATTTGCCGGCCCACTTTTTTAATTTGCGGGTTATTGTTCTTAGTCGCCGCCTGCTCTTGAGGGCTATTTTGTTCAAGCGTTGAACTGCTAATTAGCGCGCTTTCATTGCTAGTCAGGGTTACATTTTCCGCCTGATCTGGCGTAGGTGCGACTGCCGTTGTGGCTTGCGGGGCAATCTGCATGGTCAAATCAAGTGCTGGCGCCGTATTTTCAGGCGATTTAGCCGCCTCTCGTTCAGCTAGCATCTCCATGAGCGGATCTATCATCGGATGTACGTCTAGCACCAATCGGTACTTATAAGTACCGGTGGGCACTAAAGTAAATGCGTTAGGCTTAGCCGTTGCTTTTAAGTCAACCACGACACGAATGCCTTGCTGAGACTTAGCCGCACGAATCTGCTTGATATAAGGATCACTCGCCTGAATTTTGTCAGATAAGGATTTGACCGCAGAGTTTAAATCAATATTTTCAATGTCTAAAACAACGCGATCAGGGTTTTTCATGGCCGTCATTTTGTAAACAAAGGCTTGGTTAGCCTCAAGGGTGATGCGCGTATAGTCTTGTGCAGGCCAAATGCGCGTCGCCGTAACTAGATTGGCGGCTTGTACCGTTCCTGTTAGTCCTAGCGCCAACAACAATAGCAAGCTTAAATGACGCGTCTTGCAGAGCGACCTTAAGCGCACTTGGGTGTTTTTAAAAAACCTCATGACACTGCTGTGGATATGGCCTGTAGGCATTGTTTTCCTAATGGTGAATGCGCCGACACTTTAAGGCTGCGTCCTAAACACTGAGCTATCATTTTAACGTCAAAAACAATATCGATGTCTGCTATCGGTAAGACATTTTGCGCTTTTTCAGGCCACTCAATGATGCAGACACTTTCCGCATTAAAGTAATCTCTAAAACCTGCGGACTCCCACTCTTCTTCATCATTAAAACGATATAAATCAAAATGATAAATGTTTAATTTAATGTAGTCGTTAGTATCAACTTGATAGGGTTCTAGCAGTGCATAAGTTGGACTTTTCACTTTTCCTAGATGACCTAATGCCTGCAATAGGCCGCGCACTAACGTGGTTTTACCTGCGCCTAAATTACCATGCAAATAAATGATTAGGTTTGGCTGAATCACTTTAGCTAAAAGTGCTGCAAATGTGAGTGTTGCTGCTTCATCTGGCAAATCAAGTGTAAAATTATTACCCATGCACAACACCACCAAATGCAGCAAGCCAGATTTTATACAAATAGCCCATGACATTAAGCTGTGGGGCTTGGCGCTGGGCTTTGATCAGATTGGTATTACTGATACAAATCTGCAGACCGCAGAAAAATTGCATCAAGCTTGGATTGCTAAAGGTTTTCATGGTGAAATGGATTATATGGCAAAACACGGAGTGAAGCGCACTCGTCCTGCTGAATTAGTACCGAATACCTTGCGCGTGATTTCAGCGCGATTGGATTATTTACCGCCCAATGCTTTAGACAGCGAACAGGTATTACAAGATCGCTCAAAAGCCTTCATATCACGTTATGCATTAGGCCGTGACTACCACAAAGTCATGCGCAATAAACTGCAAAAACTATCTGAAAAAATTCAATCCGCAGTCAATCAATTGGAAAACTTCAATTTTGAATATCGGGTATTTACCGATAGCGCACCGGTGCTAGAAGTGGCGCTTGCCGAAAAAGCGGGAATAGGTTGGCGCGGTAAACACACCTTACTCATCCATAAAGACCGTGGCTCATGGTTCTTTTTAGGTGAAATTTATACCAACTTACCATTAGCCATCGACCAGCCTAGTAGCAACCATTGCGGCACTTGCCAGCGCTGCATAGAAGTCTGCCCGACTCAAGCCATAGTAGCGCCTTACCAAGTTGATGCCAGACGCTGCATCTCGTATTTAACGATCGAACTTAAAACCAGCATTCCACTTGAATTGAGGCCCCTCATTGGCAACCGCGTGTATGGTTGTGATGATTGTCAGCTGTATTGCCCATGGAATAAATTCGCCGAAATTAGCCGCGAACCAGATTTTTCTATCAAAAATGGTTTAGATAATATGCACTTGATTGAATGTTTTACTTGGTCAGAACATACCTTCAAAACCAAGCTCGCTGGCAGTGCTATTTATCGCATTGGCTATATACAATGGCTACGTAATATCGCCATCGGCCTAGGCAATGCAGAGGGTTCACCTGAAGTGATTGCTGCCCTGCAGACGCGCATGCATGATGATTCGGCAATGCTGCGTGAACATGTGGCTTGGGCGCTAGCGCAGCATCAGCATTGACGGGGCAGATTAATCGTCCGCAGTAGATACAATCTTATGGGTACTTAAATCTGCCCCATCAAACTCTGCTTCTTGACCCATACGAATACCCACCATCTTTTTAAGCCCGCCGTAAACAATAGCGCCGCCTATCAGCGCGGTTGCTACCCCTAAAGTGGTACCGAGCAATTGTGACATGAAGCTGACACCACCCCTGCCACCTAGCCATTGCGTACCAAAAATACCCACAGCAATACCACCCCAAGCACCACATAATCCATGCAGCGGCCACACACCCAGTACATCATCAATTTTTAAGCGATTTTGTGTTTGATTGAACGCCCAAACAAACAAGACGCCGGCCATGATGCCCGTGGCTAACGCGCCTAATGGATGCATCACATCTGAGCCAGCACAGACGGCGACCAAACCCGCTAACGGGCCGTTATGCACAAAACCAGGGTCATTTTTACCCATAATCAAGGCCGCCAAGGTGCCACCAACCAATGCCATTAATGAGTTAACCGCTACTAAACCAGAGATCCCTTGTATAGATTGCGCCGACATCACATTAAAACCAAACCAACCCACCGTCAGTATCCACGCACCTAATGCGAGAAATGGAATGTTGGATGGTGGATAAGCATGCAAGCGACCATCTTTACTATAGCGACCATTGCGTGCGCCCAATAAAATAACGGCTACCAGCGCAATCCACCCCCCCATCGCATGCACCACTACAGAACCCGCAAAATCATGGAACTTAGCGCCGAAAGTGACATTGAGCCAATCTTGAAAACCATAATGATTATTCCAAGCTATTCCTTCGAAAAACGGATAGACAAAACCAACCAGCGCAAAAGTTGCCGCAAGCTGTGGGTTGAACTTTGCGCGCTCGGCAATACCGCCAGAGACAATGGCTGGAATCGCTGCAGCAAAGGTTAGTAGAAAAAAGAATTTAACTAAATCGTAACCATTTTTAGCGGCCAATACTTCCGCGCCACTAAAAAAGTTAATGCCGTAAGCAATGCTATAACCGATAAAAAAGTAAGCAATAGTCGATACTGAAAAATCAACCATAATTTTTACTAAGGCATTCACTTGGTTTTTTTTACGGACCGTGCCTACTTCTAAGAAGGCAAAACCGGCATGCATGGCTAACACCATGACGGCACCTAATAAAACAAATAAAACATCATTGGGGGTGACTAATTCGGTCATACTGATATTACTCCATAATTTTTATGCTAGGAATCTAAGCAAATAACGCGCCTACAATTAAGTCATTGCTGTATATTGGTTACGTCTAGTCAAGCGGCAATTCAATGCACAATTATAGCGCACTGTTAGCTGAGTAGCACTGATGCCAAAGTTATTACTTATAGCAAAGAGTTCGGAGAAGTGTCTAGGCTTACTATTAATTCTGATATGTTGAAGTAGAGCGACATACCTGCGACATTGGAATGATTGAGGGATAATAAAGGACAATATTATGGCTAACAAAATTGTTATATATAATTCATATGACTTTAAAAATGAAGGTGCATATTTAAAATTATCATCAACATATCAAGATGCAACACATCAATGGAAATTAGATTTCATTAATGATGTTATTCAAGAATTAGAAAAAGAAAAAAACTATTTAACTAATAACCTAAATATTTCATAACAGCATCTAAATTTTGTTGATCAAAAACTTCACCATGATGAGCAGTCTGCATTGAACGTCTAATATTGTTATCTTTTTTGCCTTCTGCACGCTATTTTATCCCGCCTTTAGTGCAATATCCGCTTTACAATATTGGGTGCGGCATACATACTTTTGACAAAAACTGATACGCACTTTGCGCGCCTAAAAATTAAAAAATGAGTCCTACTGAATGGAATTAATACTATTGCTGATACTGATTGCACTCGCTTGGTTTTGGCTAGACAGCATGGATAAGCGAGAAAGAGCCATTTTACTAGGCAGTGAACTGGCCGCGCGCTTCAACTTACAATTGCTGGATGAAACTGTTGCCTGTAGCAAGCTATGGCTTGCACGCAACAGTCGTGGACAGGTGCACTTTCTGCGCACTTACGAATTTGAGGTAAGCGCTAGTGGCGTAGAGCGCTTGAATTGTCATCTCATACTACTCGGTAATCAACTCGGTAGTTGGCACATTCCACCTTACCAACAATAATTCAAAACTCGTACTCAAGCTGCATCCTGACAGTATTATTGGGTGCTGCCTCACTCACTCCCAATAACCATGCTGCGTTGTATTTAACCGCCCGCTTATTGCCTAGCGCTAATTTACCAAATACAGCTGGTCCAAAACGGTGATTTTGCATACTTGAATTATCCCAGTGATTCCATTCGCCCATTTCGCCAAAGCCCTGCGCACCGAATTCCAATGCTGCCTTCATGCGATATTTTACTTGCCATTGATAGCCCATTTCCGTGTTGTAATGGTCGTCAGCATCCTTAGGGCCAAACTTTCGCTCAAACAGCACGTTACCGTTCAATTGCAGCTTGCCGAACTCAGTCTGAAATAATGGGCCAATCTTAAACTCCCAAGGCTCTTGGCCATTATTTAGCGGCGCCTCAAGCTCTACAATCAAGCCCAGATCAGCCACATATTTTCCAGTTTCGGTGAGTTGAAATTTATTCTCCCATTCGGCCAATGCCAAACCATCGCCGGCCTGACGCTCAGACTTTAAATAAAGCTCAGTAAACCAATATTCGGTTGCCCCGTAGCCAAAGCCAAGAGAACTGACTGTCTTGCGCGTTCCGTCTTGCTGTTTAGCCGTACCAAACTTAAAGTCAATTTCTTTTTCACCTAGCTCTACTGTAGGGCTGTACATATAATCAGCGGGGCCTGCCATCGCGCTGCCAAACGATAGTGCGCTAAGACAAAGAATAAGTTGTTGAACCTTCATGCTAAATAACTCCTGATATTTGATTTTTGTTACGGGATTTCCCCGATAATTTCATGCCTATGCCTATGCTAATAAGCACGCTAATGTAGAAAACAATCTGCATCCCGGCGGGGCGAGCGTCGTAGCCAATTAAACTATGCAACAGCATTCCAGCGATGCCATTTTCTGGAAGCAGCGCTGAGCTATCCCACAATGGCGATGCCAGGCTAGGCAATAAGTCGGCTTGCACTAAAAATTTTGCTGCGGTTGAGGCCATCCCTGCGGCCAGTAGAAGCACCAAGGCACTTGTGGCAGTAAAGAACCAGCGCATAGGCACACGCAACAACCCTGCATAGATCGTATATCCAACAACAACCCCAGCAATGGCACCCATCACCCCGCCAGTCAGCATTCCACCAATGCCACCGCCTTCTGATGCCGCAATCCCATAAAGGAATAAAACCGTTTCAGAGCCTTCACGCAGCACCGCCAAACCTACCACAACCAGCAAGATAGAGCATTCACTGCGTCCCTCTCGGATATTCGCACCAACACTATGGGCATGCGCGGCTAACTCCACACCATGAGAAGCCATCCAGATGTTGTGCCAAGCCAGCATCAATACGGCAACACCTAACACCATCGCGTTAAATATTTCTTGCCCAACACCGCTTGCTAGTGAAGCTAACGTGTCAGTGGATGCCGCCACGAATCCTGAGCCTACCAAACCAAACAGCAAACCTGCAAGCAACCAAGCTGTACGATTAGGCACATCTCGTGTTGCGGCAGCTACGATGCCAATAATAATAGCCGCCTCAAGCACCTCTCTAAAAACTATAATTGCAGTTCCAAACATACTAACTCCTGATTGACTTAAGCCCGGGCTTACTTGACAATAATCACACCTTTAGCGGTCGCTTCGTTGAATTCGCCAAAAAATGGATAACTGCCAGCCTTTAACGGTCCGATATAAATCGTCGCTTTGCTATTTCCGGCAATTACCTTTTCACGATTCAGTGGATGACTTTCAAATTCTTCTGCGGTGGCATCTTGGTTGTCAATTAGCAGTTTTATTTTCTGCCCTGCCGGAATTGTTAATTCAGCAGGCTGAAAGCGATGTTCTTTAATGATTAATGTGTAATCAGCATCAGCCGCTGTTGCCAGCAGAGGAAGTAGTAGCAAGATAAAATAAAGATTTTTCATAGGATATATTTTTAAATTAAGATTGTTAATGATAATCACTCTTATTTGCAATTGCAATAAGTTTTTTAATATATTTATTTCTAAATGTTAAAATGTAGTTATGAAAAATAATCAAGACAGCCTACAACGCTTTGTATTTGAAAGCTCGCCGGTGCGCGGCAACCTTGTTAATCTGACGCAAACGTTACAGCAAGCCCTTAATAAACAAAATCTTGCTACAGGACTAAGAAAGTCACTGGGTGAACTTATGGTCGCTAGCACCCTCCTCGCTGCCACGCTAAAAATTAATGGCGCATTGGTTTTGCAAATCCAAAGTAAAGGTGCATTAAAACTGTTAGTTGTAGAATGCAGTTCGGGCGCTGGCACTGCCCTGAAGATACGCGCTACTGCCAAATGGAGCGGCGAGATTAAGGATCAGCAATCCATGTTTGATTTAATTGAACATGGCCAATTTATCATTACTCTAGATCCTAAAGATGGTGGCCAAGCCTATCAAGGCATTGTGCCACTAGAGGGGGATAGCATCAGCGCCATACTTGAAAACTATATGCTGCGATCAGAACAGATTGACACCAAAATCTACTTATATTGTGACGGAGAATCTGCCGCCGGCATGTTAATTCAAAAACTACCTGACACCATGAACCAAATGACACAAGCACAAGATGCCGACCTATGGAACCGTGTTGGTCATTTGGCAAGCACAGTGACAGATGATGAGCTATTGCATTTACCGACAGAAACCTTACTCACGCGACTATTCGTTGAGGAAAATGTCCGCCTTTTTGAAGCCACGGACACGCAATTCTATTGTAGTTGTACACACGAAAGCGTAGCCAATATGCTGCGGATGCTAGGTCATGATGAATTAACTGGCATTATTGAAGAACGTGGCATTATTGAAGTGAATTGTGATTTTTGTAACGCACTTTATACGTTTGATAAAGTCGATGCCGCGCAATTGCTAGCGACTGAAACACTAATCCCTAGCAATCCAAAAGTACATTGAATTAGCCGGTTTGTCGTTTACGCTCAAACAAGCACACCGCTGCGGCAGCGCCGGCATTAAGTGATTCAACCGCACCAAGCTTACTTTTAGCCATAGGAATAGTAATACTTTTAGTGGCGGCAGTAATGGTTTTCTGACGCAGACCCGCGCCTTCATTGCCAATGACGAATGCCGTTGCTTGTGTTAAATCTTGTGCATACAAGGATTCGCCAACCATGGCAGTGGCATAACTATGCCCATTAAAATTGGCTAGTTCGGCAATTAAATCAGCACGCGCGACCACGGGTAAGACAAATTGCGCGCCCTGCCCGCCACGCAAGGATTTTGGCGACCAAGCGTCAGTGCAACTGCTGCTTAAATAAACCACCGCAACGCCGCTGGCAGCGGCAGTGCGTAATAGGCTACCTAAATTACCCGGATCTTGAATGTCTTCCAACATCAATACAAAGTTTGGGTTTTCTGGCACGCTTATTTGTGGGATTTTTACCAAAGCAAGTATGCCAGTAGCACTTGCTACCGGCGTTAGCTCGGCAAACATCAATGTTGGCAACATCATGGTAGAAACATGCTCTAGCGCTTGAATTAAGCCAGTAGCTTCTACACTGCTTTGCCCCTCAGGAATAATGACCATGATCGGCTCACCAATAGCCGTCATATAAGCCTCGATAAGGTGCACGCCATCCAACAATGTTTGACCTTCACTACGGCGCTCACGGGCATTATCCGCCAACTTTTTAAGGTGCTTAAACACTGGATTATCACGAGAAACGATATGTTTAAAAGACATGGGGGTTGTTTACCATTAAAACGCCGTTTAACCGATATCCGTTTGAGATGCGACTATGCTACGCCTATCAAACGAATGTCGAGGCTAATTATTGATTACTGCCTATTCTTTAGATTTGCCGCAATACGCAATCTTAAAGCATTCAGTTTAATAAAGCCGCCTGCATCTTTTTGGTCGTAGGCACCTTTATCATCTTCAAAAGTTGCAATAGTAGAATCAAACAGCGAGTTAGTATTACTGTCGCGCCCAGTGATAATCACATTGCCCTTATAGAGCTTAACGCGTACCCAGCCATTCACCACCGTTTGTGTATGATCGATGAGCGTCTGAATGGCAATACGCTCCGGACTCCACCAATAACCGTTATAAATCATGCTGGCATAACGTGGCATTAAGTCATCTTTTAAGTGTGCCACTTCACGGTCTAAGGTAATTGATTCAATAGCACGATGCGCTTTGAGCATAATCGTGCCGCCTGGTGTTTCATAGCAGCCGCGTGACTTCATGCCGACATAGCGGTTTTCCACCAAATCTAAGCGGCCAATACCGTGTTTACCACCAATTCTATTTAAATGTGCCAATAGCTCATGTGGCTTCATTGCTTTGCCATTTAAACTGACGGGATCACCATTCACATACTCAATGTCTAAATATTCAGCCGCATCAGGCGCCTTTTCTGGACTAACACTCCAACGCCACATCGACTCCTCAGCCTCAGCGGCTGGGTTTTCTAAATGACGACCTTCATATGAAATATGCAGCAAATTAGCATCCATGCTATACGGGCTACCTCCTTGCTTGTGCTTCATATCGACTGGTATGCCGTGCGTTTCAGCATAAGCCATCAACTTTTCACGGCTTAATAAATCCCACTCACGCCACGGTGCAATAATTTGAATGTTAGGGTTTAAAGCGTAAGCACCTAACTCAAAGCGGACTTGGTCGTTACCTTTACCAGTGGCGCCATGTGAAATAGCATCGGCATTGGTTTCACGGGCAATTTCAATTAAACGTTTAGCAATTAACGGACGTGCAATTGAGGTGCCTAATAAGTATTCGCCTTCATACACAGTATTGGCGTGGAACATTGGAAACACAAAGTCACGTACAAATTCTTCACGCACATCATCAATATAAATTTCTTTGACACCCGCCGCCTTGGCTTTTGCCCGCGCCGGCTCTAACTCTTCACCTTGACCTAAGTCCGCAGTAAAAGTAACAATTTCACATTGGTATTCATCTTGTAGCCACTTCAAAATAACCGATGTGTCTAGGCCGCCAGAATAGGCTAACACGACCTTCTTAATCTCTTTTTTAACAGTACTCATTGCTTAAACTTTTCCTAATAATAAATATTCCATTAATGCTTTTTGCACATGTAGACGGTTTTCTGCTTCGTCCCACACCACTGACTGACTGCCATCAATGACATCTGCCGACACTTCTTCACCGCGATGTGCTGGCAAGCAATGCATAAAGAGTGCATCTTTAGCTGCTATGCGCATCATATCGCTATCCACTTGCCAGTCGGCAAAATCACGTAAACGCTCTTCATTTTCCGCTTCAAAACCCATGCTCGTCCAAACATCCGTGGTGACCAAGTGAGCGTCACGCGCCGCATCCATCGGGTCAGAAAACACTTCAAAATGGTCATTGCCATACAAATTGGCGCGCTCAGGCTCTACTTCATAGCCCGGCGGGGTTGAAACATGCACATTAAAATTCAACACTTCAGCCGCTTGCAGCCAAGTATTGCAGACGTTGTTGCTGTCCCCTATCCAAGCCACTGTCTTACCTTGAATACTGCCGCGATGCTCAATAAATGTAAAAATATCCGCCAAAATTTGGCAGGGGTGATATTCATTAGTTAGCCCATTAATCACAGGTACGCGAGAATTAGCCGCAAAGCGCTCAATAATTTCTTGCTCAAAAGTGCGTATCATCACCACGTCACTCATACGCGAAATCACTTGTGCAGCATCCTCTACTGGCTCACCACGGCCTAGCTGAGAATCACGCGTATTCAAATAAATAGCCGAGCCACCTAACTGTTGCATACCCGCCTCAAATGACAAGCGAGTGCGGGTGCTGGCTTTTTCAAAAATCATCACCAAAGTACGGTCTTGTAGCGGCCAATATTGTTGATACGCCTTAAATTGGCTTTTAATTATTCGTGTACGCTCAAACACATATTCGAGCTCTTCACGATTCAAGTCGTTAAATTGTAGAAAATGTTTTATTGCCATAATATTTACCGCATTGATTCCAATGACTTTCAGTAGGTTACTTTAATCTAAATTGATTATATAGCGGGATGTAACTAACTGTTTAAGAAAGTTTTAATGATTACAGCCAACCGCTGCACCAACTCTTTAGCCTCATTCTCATTCATGACCAATGGTGGTAATAAGCGCACCACATTATCCGCGGTCACGTTAATCAACAGTTTGGCCGCTAAGGCTATTTTCACCAAATCTCCACAAGGGCGATCTAACTCAATGCCTATCATTAAACCGGCATTACGCACTGCAGTCACACCTGGGGTATTTTTAAATTCAGCCGCAAATTCAGAACGAATTAGATTGCCTATTTTTTCGGCATTTTGGCATAAGCCTTCTTCTTCTATTGCGTTAAGTGTAGCCAGCCCAGCCGCGCAAGCTAATGGGTTGCCGCCAAAGGTTGAGCCATGTTTACCGTAAGTAAAAACTTCCGCCGCTTTACCCCGTGCAACACAAGCGCCTATCGGCACGCCAGAGCCCAAGCCTTTAGCTAAGCTCATCACATCTGGCTTGATATGGCTATGCTGAAAAGAAAACCAAGTACCGGTACGCGCGATGCCGGTTTGCACTTCATCCAGCATTAATAACCAACCATGCGCATCGCAAATTTGACGCATGGCCTCTAAATAGGCGCTCGCCTGTTTGGGAATGTTAATACCACCCTCACCCTGCACCGGCTCAACCAAAATAGCGACTACGTTAGCATTGTGTTTCGCAACTTGTTTAACGGCTTCAATATCATCATAAGGCACCCGAATAAATCCACTGACCAATGGCTCAAAGCCTGCCTGCACCTTACGGTTGCCAGTGGCGGAAAGCGTTGCCATGGTGCGGCCATGAAAGGACTGATCCATGACAATAATTTCAGGATTATCAATACCCTTATTGTGACCATACAAACGCGCCAGCTTGATACTGGCTTCGTTAGCTTCGCATCCTGAGTTGCAAAAAAATACTTTATCCATGCCTGAAATTTCGCACAGTTTATCGGCTAAAGTCGCTTGCTCAGCAATATGATAATAATTAGAGACATGAATAAGTTTAGCCACTTGATCGCTAAGCGCTTTCACCAACTTAGGGTGCGCATGACCTAGACCATTCACTGCCACACCAGCAAGTGCATCTAGATATTTATCGCCGTTAGCATCCCATAACCATACGCCATCACCTTTAATAAAGGTGACGGGCTGACGCATATAGGTATTCATTAAATGATCTGACATAACGCTCTTTAATAACAAATTAAATTTCACCACAATAATAGAAAACGGCGACTAATGCCGCCGTTTGAGACTGATCCTGGTCAATTGATCATGCAGCGCGTGCCTAAATTTACACCAGCAGACAAAGGACGAAAAGAGGACTAGTTATTATTTATATATTATCAATCACACAATATATGTGAGATTATCTGAAAACACCTTAATTGGCAACCCTAGCACTCGCTCCAGCATTGAATAAACAGTAACTTATCGCATGAAATTAATATTAAAAAAACTACCCGCGAAACTAGCCGGTGCTAGCCTACCTAATTTAGGCAGCTTATGGATGTTGGTTGCCGCACTTGGTTTTGCCATTATGGCGGCACTAGTCAAGGTGAGCTCACAGAAGTTCAGCAGTGGCGAGCTGGTATTCTACCGTTCTATATTTGGCTTAATGGTCATTTATTGGTATATCTTTAGTAAAAAACTACCCTTAGCCACACCAGTATTAATTAAACAATTGTCGCGCGCCTTAGTTGGTTTTATTTCACTTGTGCTATTTTTTTATGCGATCGCCCATTTGCCTTTAGCGACGGCGATTACGCTCAACTACACTTCACCTCTGTTTTTAGCCGTTTTCACCCCATTTTTACTGCACGAGAAGCCAAAAAAAGTATTATTTACTGGTCTGATTATCGGTTTTATCGGTATTAGCTTACTCCTTAAGCCGACTATAACTAGTGCAGATTGGTTGGCTGGTAGCCTAGGTTTACTTTCTGGCATAGGTGCAGCACTAGCTTATGTGCAAGTAAAACAGCTAGGCAAAGTGAATGAGCCAGACTGGCGCACGGTATTTTATTTTACCCTAGTGTCTAGCGTAGGCGCAGGTCTGTGGATGCTGTTCGCGGCCCAAGACAGCAGTTCCAGTAGCGTTACTGCTATTCACTTTGATCGCTTTCATGCCATTAGCTGGCAAGACTTACCTGTTTTATTGGGCTTGGGGTTTTTTGCCACCATTGCACAATTGGCGATGACGCGCGCCTATCGCACAGGCGATACGCTTGTCGTTGCCAGCTTAGCCTATGTCACGGTCTTGCTCTCAATCTTATTGGGGGTGATCTGCTGGCAGGAACATCTCAACCCAGGGGCCTGGATTGCGATTAGTTTGATTGTGCTAAGTGGCATCATCAGTCTACGCAGCGCGCAACCATAGCATTTACTAAGTTATCAATAAATATCTACTACGGCTTTAAAATAAGGACTTCCTTAACGCCTTCAATAAGCAGTGTAATCTCAATGTCATTGCCGACTGGGCCGTTTGGCTGAGAGGCCCAACCAAAGCCGTAGTCAGAAGCCTTAATTGCTGTATGCGCCTCAAATCCTACCCGCTGACCACCCCATGGGTCAGAACCAAAACCAAGCACTTTAAAGGGGAATGAAATCTCTCTGGTGACGCCATGTAAAGTTAGATTTCCAGTAACTATGCCTTCATCATTGCTCATTGCTAACACTTTGCTACTGACAAAATCCATCCAGGTGTACTTGCCAACATCCAAATATTCTGCCTTATCACGAATATGTGTATCACGCTTGGCGTGGTTTGTATTGACACTCATCATGTTGATTTTGGCTTCCACACTGGACTTGGATAAGTCCGAGCGGTCAATCAGAATTTTTCCTTTAATGTCTGAAAAAGTACCGGTGGTTTTTGACACCACATGACGAATGGTAAAGCTAGCAAAGGTATGGCTATTATCTATACCGTAGACTTCGCTATCGGCTAGCGCCGGAGAATTAACCAGAACAGCAAGTAATATAAGAAATCTCTTCATGTTTCACACCTCTTTTGTGGTGAGCTGGGTCCGATTTAGCTGACGGGAACTCCGCCTGAATTATGCGGCAATTTGCTTGCTAATGTAAAGCTTACTTCTTGAAATTAGACCACAGTTAAACCCGAATTTGTCTGTCGGTGGCGCCACTCAAGGCTGCTTAATGGTCTGTGCTGAAGCAGTCAAACGGCTAGGTATTTAATGGCACTACACAGTAAAAGTGATGCCTTAATTTAATCTGTTAAGTTCATAAAATATATGTTGAATAACCTAAAATTTAAGCGTATAAATTAATCTGTGATTTTTTGGTAAAAAGTTACTTTCGGAGGATCCACTTATCGGAACTTCTTTCGTTGTTGATTTTTAATGCTTGACCTTATCAGTTTTCTATAACTGACCTAACGGCAGCCCGCAAGCCGATCAATAACACCGCTAAAAGCGGTGTTATTTTTTAATCATCATCTCTGCGAAATAGTTAAAATTTAAGCGTCCAACAACCCACTACGCATAGCAATAAGCGCTATTTCTGCCGAGTTGTTAGCATTGAGTTTTTGCTTGATGTTATAAAGATGCGTACCCACAGTGCGTGGACTTAAAAACAAAGTTTCAGCAATCTCATTGGTTGTTTTGCCTTTTGCCAGCGCCATAAATACCTCAAACTCCCTCGGCGACAACACATCCACCGGATTTTGATCGCCAGAAAGTTGCTGTATGGCCATTTGCTGGGCAATGCCCGCCTCTAAATATTTCTTACCGCTGGCGACAATCCTAATCGCCTTAATCATCTCTTCAGCCGCACTGCGCTTGGTTAAATAACCCATAGCACCCGCATTTAACACCCTTTTGGGATGCACTGAATCCTCATGTGCCGAGAGCACTAAAATTTTAGCGGCGCCATCTTTGGCGAGTATGCGCTCAATCGCTTCTAGGCCGCCAATGCCAGGCATGGTGATATCCATCACCACGATATCAGGCTTATGATCCATGTAGCGCAAAATAGCTTGCTCACCACTCTCAGCTTCCGCCACCACTTTAATATCGGCGTCAGTCTCTAGTAACATTTTAAACCCCATGCGCACCACTGCATGGTCGTCGACTAGCATGACATTGATTAAACTCATTGTATGGTATCCATTATGTAAATTTATGTGTGTGTGAATTGCGGTATGTTGATATAGATAGCAGTACCGAGATTGAGTTCGGAAACTAAACTAAAGTGGCCATGAAAACCCTGCACACGCTCGCGCATCCCCAATAAACCAAAATGCTGGGTTTGGTCCACTACCGCCATATTCATGCCAACACCATTGTCTTTAATGGTCAGCTGTAGCACATGGGCTTCCATAGCCAATTTAACCTCTATCGAACTCGCCTGCGCATGCTTCAATGCATTGTTGATGGCTTCTTGCACAATACGATAAACATTGATATTAAGCATTTCGCCGAGCTGATCTAAATCACCCTCTAAGCTTAGATTAAAACGTATCTGCGGATTCAGATTTTGCCAATAATTGACCGCATCGCGCAATGTCTCAGCCAGTCCTAAATTATCCAATGCGCCAGGGCGTAGTTTGCGAATAATATTATGCATCCCATCATAAATCTCATTCGCCGCCGCAACTATGGTTTGGGCGTTATGCGCAATATCAGGTGATTTTCCCTTGGTTTTATTCACTATTGCCACCGCAAAAGTCTTAATCGCCGTCACATACTGCCCCAGTTCATCATGCAACTCTCGGGCTAAACTACGGCGCTCATCCTCTATATGCGTTTGAATGAGTTTGGTCAGTTGACGGTTTTCTTCTAACTGCCGCTCGGCAGCCAGCGACTCTGCCATATGGTTGAGACTATGCCCAATACGGTCAAATTCTGGTAATTTGAAGGCGGGTAATCGTGTACTTAAATCTCCTTTTTCCATACGGTTAATCGAGGCTAAAATGCGGTTAATTGGCTTGAGAGAATGGCTGAGTAGCGCATACACCAGCACGTTCAGCAACACAAAGAAAACCAAACCAACCAACATAAGCTGACTAAAGCCCGACCAAGCCTCTCGAATCGACCCCGCCGCGCTAGATGACACCACTAAGGTGCCATAGCGTATTCTCCGCTCCACGGTTTCCACGGGTGGCTGCACCAGTTTAACGAACCACAAGGGTGCATGTACGCCAGTTTTATAAGTAGATGCTGGCGAGGTATAAAGCATCACCCCTCGAATATCATAAAGCACAATATGACTACTACGCACATAACCGAGCGACTGCAAAAAACTCTGTAACACTTTATCCGTTGGACCATATTCAGGATTGAGCGCAGAGCTAATAATGACGGTATCTAGTAACTGTACCGTTACCCGACTAGCGGCCTCGACACGCTCACGGATTGAAACTCGCGTGTCATTGACTGAAATCGTACCCACGACCAATATAAAGGCCAATGACAACAGGGTAATTAATAAATTTAAGCGAAATTTTAAGCTCATGAACTTTGATGACTTTGTATTTAAGGTCTGTGTAATTAAGGTTTATGCATTCTAGTTTTGTAGAGTTAAGAGCCGCAGTTGTCATGACAAGTTAACATGTGTAGAGTTTAACAACTTTAATCAAATAGCCCTATAGTGATGTTCATTATATAAACCGCTTGGGATCAACAAGACATGGAAACAGCCTTCATCCTTTATGCCGCTAAGGAAATTCAGCAGGCTATTTTAACCAATGAAAACACCTTAGAATCTTTAGACCGTGCTATTGGCGATGGTGACCATTATATCAACATGAAGCGTGGTGCTAACGCCATTATTGGGATAGAAGCGGAATTAGCACAGCTTAGTCCTGAGGCAGCGCTAAATAAAATTGGTCTGAAACTTCTCAGCACCATAGGCGGCGCCTCTGGGCCATTACTTGCCAGTTTTTTTATTAGCATGGCCAAGCAGTTGCCCAACAACAACAATGATCATGCACATTTAAAATTTGTCCACGCTTTTGCCGCAGGCGTGCAAGCCATTATGCAGCGTGGCAAGGCTGATTTAGGCGAAAAAACCATGCTCGATGTACTCATTCCGGTATCCAATCAGTGGCTATTACTCGCCCAACAAAATCACGATGTTGCGTTTATCTGCAGTAGCTTGATCACCACCGCCGAACAAGGCATGTTAGCCACTAAAGACTTAATTGCCAGTAAAGGCCGCGCCGCAGGCTTGGGTGAAAGGGCAATTGGGCATATTGACCCTGGTGCTAAAAGTTGCCAATTGATGATCACCGCCGTGTGCAATTTAATATTAAAATCCTAAACAACAGGCACTACTTTTAGTGACTCTCGCTTTAGTTAAAATAACAGCTTAACGAAAGAAAAATCATGAAAAAATTTATCAATAAGGTTGATGATATTTTAGTTGAAAGCTTAAGCGGCTTTAGCACCGCGCATGCTGATTTAGTCAGCTTGCACTTAGACCCCGCCTATATTGAGCGTAAAAATAAAGCCTCTAATAAAGTTGTTATTATCTCTGGTGGTGGCTCTGGCCATGAGCCACTGCATGCCGGCTATATCGGCTATGGCATGCTAGATGCGGCCTGCCCTGGCCATGTATTCACCTCCCCTACGCCCGATCAAATGCTAGCGGCAGCCGAGGCCACACATGCAAATCAAGGCGTATTATTTATTGTTAAAAACTACGCGGGTGATGTGATGAATTTTGAAATGGCTGCAGAAATGCTCGCCTTTGAAAATGCCACTGTTTACACCAGCGATGATTGCGCGGTCGTGAATAGCACCTACACCACAGGGCGCCGCGGCGTAGCGGGGACAGTCATTGTAGAAAAATGTGTAGGTAGCTTGGCAGAAACTGGGGCAAATCTACACGCTTGCAAAGCGCTAGGCGACAAAGTGAATCAGCGCATTTCCAGCATGGGCGCTGCCTTAACAAGCTGCACCGTGCCCGCTGCTGGCCGCCCTACTTTTGACATTAGTGACACTGAAATTGAAATGGGCGTAGGCATTCATGGTGAGCCAGGCCGTAGGCGCGAAGTCATGCGTGAAGCTGATGCTATTATTACTGACTGTGTTGATGCGATTTTGGCTGACTTTCAAGTTAAAAATTTAACCCTAGAGAAAAATAATGAAGCCTTGCTATTAATTAATGGCTTTGGCGCAACGCCCTTGATGGAGCTTTATTTAATTTACAACATTGCCGCTAAGCTATTCAAACAACATGGTATTAATATTTCGCGCTCATTGGTCGGCAACTACACCACCGCACTTGATATGGCGGGCGCGTCTGTCACTTTATGCCTGCTTGATGATGAAATTAAACAACACTGGGATAGCCCGGTCCATACCGCCGCTTTGCGTTGGGGGTGCTAAATTATTAGCTAACGAAGCGGCTTTGCAAGGCTTCTAAATTAAGTTCATGAAGAATTGCCTCTAGCCGCGTTTGTGCATTCTTACGTGCTTGGCCGGTATATTTAGCGACAATCAACTCATTCTTCATGGAGTGCTCCCAACCCACCAACTCGGTGACCGTCACTTGGTAGCCTGCGGCTTCTAGCTGCAAACAACGTAAGACATTAGTGATTTGGCTACCGAATTCACGCGTATGAATGGGGTGTCGCCAAATCTCACTTAGTGGCGTTTTAGCAAAACTTTCATTTTTATGTTGCCGCAACACCTCGGCCACCTCAGCCTGACAGCATGGCACTAACACCATGTACTTTGCCTGCTTTTTTAAACCAAATTGAATAGCATCATCCGTGGCCGTATTACACGCATGCAACGCAGTGACGATATCTACTTTCTCAGGAAGGGTGTTCGATGTAATCGACTCTTCAACGGTTAAGTGTTGAAAATCCATACGCTCAAAATGTAAATCTGCCGCTAATTGCTTTGATTTCTCGACCAATTCAGCTCGCGTTTCAATGCCAATCACTTGCCCTGCGGCGTGCTGCTTAAGCAACAAATCATACAAAATAAAGCCTAGGTATGACTTTCCTGCACCATGATCAACAATCACTGGGTTAGGATTTTGCAACAGCACTTCATTAAACAAGGGTTCAATAAAATTGACTAAATGATAAACCTGCTTCAATTTGCGCCGACTATCTTGATTAAGCTTGCCATCACGCGTCAGGATATGCAACGCCTTAAGCAGCTCGACGGATTGATTGGGGCGGATTTCAGTGATTTGTGTCATGGCGCTATTTTAAGGCAAAAACTCAATAAGGTTATTGAATGCAGATAAAAACTTGATTTGTAGTGCTAAATGTTAAAATGTCTGATTAGAAACAAAGAATTTCGCTTCATCATCAACAAATGACGAGGCGAAAAAGTCAGAATTGATGAGGAAGTAAATAAATGGCAATCCAATGGTATCCGGGTCACATGACCCAAGCACGCAAAAAGGCCGAAGAAACCATGGAGTTTATGGACATTGTGATTGAGGTGCTTGATGCGCGCGTGCCAGAAGCCAGCCATAATCCCGTTATCAATGAAATGCGCTTATTTCGCCAGCGCCCCAACCTAAAAATATTGAATAAATCCGACTTGGCTGACCCTAAAGCAACCGAGGCTTGGCTCAATTACTTTAACCGACAACCTAACACCAAAGCTGTAGCGCTTTCATGTAAAAAGCCCGGTGAAGCCAATAAAATCCCTAAACTATGTTTGGCGCTAACACCACACCGTGGCACGCATTTAAAGCCATTACGCATGTTAATCATGGGTATTCCTAACGTCGGTAAATCTACTTTAATGAACGCGCTATTAAACCGCCGTGTGGCTAAAGTAGGCGATGAACCAGCGGTCACTAAAAGCCAGCAACGCTTTGATATTTCTGAAACCATGAGCATTACTGACACTCCTGGCATGATGTGGCCGAAAATTCAGTATGAATCTGATGGCTACATGCTAGCGGCCAGTCATGCGATTGGTCGCAATGCCGTCATTGATGAAGATGTAGCGCTATTTTTAGCAGACAATTTACTCAAAAATTACCCTACCCTTATCAATGCACGCTATAAACTAGACACCATGAAACATGCAGGTGGCTTTTTAGATGTGCTCAAAATGGATGGGGTGGATTTACTCGAAGCCATCGCCAGACGCCGCTCATACAAACGTCATGATGGCTTATACGACATGGAAAAAACGGCAGTCGCATTTTTAACTGATTACCGTAGCGGTGCGATTGGCAGAATTAGTTTGGAGACACCCTTAAGTCGTGCCGCGATGATGCAGAAAACTTTACCGGTAGAAGCCAATACTAAGCCAGTGCTAGAGACTAAAGATAAACCTGACTAATGGTCTTTTTTAACCAACTGCTTGCTAAATTCAAGCTCCAACTTGCTTACGCGCTTGGGGGTTTGCGGCCCATAAGCATTCACAAAAGCCACAAAGTCATCTAGCATCATCGCCTCACATAAACGTTCCGAATCGCCTGCACCAATTGGCAGCACCAAACAAAAAAAACCGCTGCTATTCATGGTCATTGAGTAATGTGGATTGTCGCTACGACGCTTAAGCCTATCGATTGCCGCGCTTGCTTTGGTGGATCTCATGCAGTATTTATTCCTTGGGTTATCTTGCTTAGTACGATTGGATGCTAAATATTATGGCATGGTTTAGCAATTCTGGCTGAAGCTTAAGTTTAGATAGCTAGTTGGCGCCTTAAACGCTAAAATCTCAGGCTGAAGTTTTACCGCTGAAATTCAACCTCTCGACTAAGTCACGCATGCTAAACAGCCTTAACTCGCCGCAGCGCGAGGCAGTCAAATATCTCGATGGCCCTTTGCTGGTATTGGCTGGGGCTGGTAGCGGCAAAACACGCGTGATCACGCAAAAAATCAGCTATTTGATTGATGAAGCCGGTTACAATCCAAAAGAAATTGCCGCGATTACCTTTACCAATAAAGCCGCACGTGAGATGCAAGAGCGTGTCGCAAAACTCATGCAAGGCAAGAGCACCAAAGGTCTCACCATCGCCACCTTTCATTCGCTAGGCTTGCAAATGCTACGGGCTGAGGCATCACTACTGGGTTACAAACCGCAATTTTCAATTTTAGATGCTTCCGATAGCTTTAAAATTGTGGCGGATATTTTAGCCACCACCGATAAGCAATTGTTACGTAAAACACAGTGGCAAATTTCGGCTTGGAAAAATGCCTTTATTAATGCCGATCAAGCCAAAGCACAAGCCAATGAAGAACTGACCCATGCCGCCGCTAAGGTCTATCAGCTATACCAACAAACGCTTAAAGCCTACCAAGCAGTAGATTTTGATGATTTAATAAAACTACCGGTAGAACTGTTTGAACAGCACGAAAGCGCCCTTAATAAATGGCAACGTAAATTACAATATTTGCTGATAGACGAATATCAAGACACCAACGCTTGCCAATACAAGCTCGTCAAAATGCTCACTGGCGTACGCGGCCAATTTACCGCAGTGGGTGATGATGACCAAGCAATATATGGCTGGCGGGGTGCTGATGTGGAAAACTTACGCCAACTCACCGATGACTTCAGTAAACTTAAAGTGATTAAATTAGAGCAGAACTATCGCTCTACCGCACGTATTTTACGAGCGGCCAACCAAATCATTAGCAATAACCCTAAGCTGTTTGAAAAGAAACTTTGGGGTGACTTAGGGACGGGCGATTTAATTCAAGTGTCCGCCGCCATGAGCGAAGAAGCCGAGGCTGAATCAGTCATCATGAAATTACAAGCGCATAAATTTGAACATAGAACCAAGTTCCTCGATTACGCCATTTTGTATCGTGGCAACCATCAGGCCCGCATATTCGAGCAACAATTACGCAACCATAAAATCCCTTACACCGTCTCTGGCGGCCAATCATTTTTTGATAAGGGTGAGATTAAAGATCTAATCAGTTACTTACGCTTAATTGCCAATGAAGATGACGACCCTGCTTTCATCCGCGCCGCGACCACCCCTAAAAAAGGCATAGGCAACACCACGTTAGAGCGCTTGGGTGAGTTTGCCAGTGCGCACAAAATTTCATTATTTGCCGCCGCCTTTGAAGCAGATTTTCAAAGTGATGTGGGCAATAAACAATTAGATGATTTACTTAACTTTTGCCAATACATTAATAAATTACAAGCTAGGGCCGTGCGTGACCCCGCGGGTGAAGTGCTCAACGATTTACTCAGTACCATTCAGTATGAAGCCTTTCTGTACGACAGCGAAGAACCGCGTGCCGCCGAAAGCAAATGGTCAAACGTGCTGGACTTTATTGGCTGGCTAACAAAAAAAGGTGAAGCGAGTACGGAATATGGCAATGAAACTGAAGCCAAAAACCTGCTAGAACTGACACAAATGGTTTCGCTCATGAGTATGTTAGAAGGCGCAGATGCAGGTGAACCTGATGCAGTCAAGCTATCTACACTGCATGCGGCTAAAGGCTTGGAATTTGGCCACGTATTTTTAATTGGCGTAGAAGAAGGCATTTTGCCGCATCGAGAAAGCATTGATGCCGGCGTGCTAGACCCGAGTAAGATTGAAGAAGAACGCCGCTTGATGTATGTGGGCATTACCCGTGCGCAAAAGTCACTTAATATTTCATGGTGCAAAAAACGCAAACGTGCCGGTGAACTACAAATGTGTGAACCTAGCCGCTTTATTGCAGAACTACCTAAAGACGACGTGCGCCATTTCGGCAACCCCTTTAACGACCCAGAAATTAGCAAAGACTTTGGCAAATCAAAAATGGCCAATATTAAAGCCATGTTGGCGAATAAGTGATTGAATTAGCAACTGAAGTCCATTGAATACGCCCAGCCTAAGTTATAATGCAACTTCTTAGCGCCTTGCAGTATTACTTTTACCACCGCGCATAAAACCCACCTGTAGAAATCAAATAAACCACTATGCCTTTTATTACCTTAGATAACGCCTCCTTAGCTTTTGGCCATCACGCCCTCCTCGACCATGCCTCGTTTCAATTAGATGCTGGCGAACGTGTGGGCTTGATTGGTCGTAACGGTGCTGGTAAATCTAGCTTATTAAAAGCCATTGCCGGTACCATTAAATTGGACGAAGGTACAGTATGGCGTGCGCCGAATGTACGCGTGGTCTATGTGCCGCAAGAACCAGAGCTAGACACGAGCCACACTGTATTTGAAGCGGTGGCAGAAGGCTTGGGCGGGCTACAGCAAACCATTATTGATTACCACCAGGTCACGCATGACATGGGTATGCCAGACGCAGATATAGATGCGCTGATGACAAAAATGCAGCACTTGCAACATGACTTAGATGTACAAAATGGCTGGGCGGCACAATCACGGGTTGAAACCGTGTTAAGTCGCTTGAAGCTAGATGCTGATGCACTGGTGTCCACCCTATCTGGCGGCTGGCGAAAACGCGTGGCGCTGGGTCGTGCGTTGGTAGCGGAACCTGAAGTCTTATTGCTCGACGAGCCCACCAACCATCTCGATTTAGAAGCCATTGAATGGCTAGAAGGCTTGCTATTAGGCTTTACTGGCAGTGTATTATTCATTACCCACGATAGGCGATTTTTAGACAGTCTAGCCACCCGCATTACTGAGCTTGATCGCGGCATCCTCACGGACTTTGTCGGCAACTTCACGCAGTACCAAGTTAAAAAAGAAGAGTTAATCGCAGTTGAAGAAATTCATGCTGCAAAGTTTGATAAATTTTTAGCCCAAGAAGAAATGTGGATACGCCAAGGCATTAAAGCACGCCGCACCCGTAATGAAGGCCGTGTGCGCAGATTAGAAGCCTTGCGCTTAGATAGAGCGGCGCGGCGCGAACGCCAGGGTAACGTCAAATTGAATTTAGATGCCGGTGAACGTAGCGGAAAACTCGTGGCCGAGCTAGAAAATGTCACGAAAGCTTATGGCGATAGAACCCTGATTAAGAACTTTAGTACACGTATTTTGCGTGGCGACAAAATTGGTTTACTCGGCCCTAACGGCATAGGCAAAACCACCTTGCTGAAAATGATTTTAGGTGACATTGAAGCTGATAGTGGCAAAGTAGAACGCGGCACTAAAATCAATGTCGCCTACTTTGACCAAATGCGTGAGCAGTTAGATGAAGAAGCGACGCTGGTCGATACCATTAGTCCAGGTTCAGATTTTGTAGAAATTGGCAATGAGCGCAAACATGTCATTAGTTACTTAGAAGACTTTCTGTTTCCGCCACAACGCTCGCGCTCTCCTGTTAAGTCACTGTCTGGCGGTGAGCGCAACCGTTTACTATTAGCGCGCCTATTTGCCCGGCCAGCCAATGTTCTGGTACTAGATGAGCCCACCAACGACTTGGATATTGACACACTAGAACTACTAGAAAGTTTATTACAAGAGTTTGCTGGCACGCTATTTTTAGTCAGCCATGACCGTGCATTTTTAGAAAATACTGTGACACAAGTGATCGCCTTTGAAGGCGATGGCGTACTCACTGAATTTGGCGGCGGCTATGATGACTGGCAACGCTTTACTCAGCAACGCTTACAAGACAGTCGCGCAGAAGAAAAGCGCTTGAGCGATTTAGTCCAAACAACAAAAAACCAAGCCAAACAAACGCCTGCTAATCCAGCTAAAGCTGTGGCAAAACTAAGCTTTAAAGAAGAAAAAGAACTCGCAGAAATACCCGCGAAAATTGAGCAATTAGAAACCGAGCAAACCGCTATCAACAGCCAACTTGCCGATAGTAAACTTTACAGAACACAAGCTGAGCTAGTTAAAACCTTACAAGCGCGGCTTCTTGAAATCGACAATCTGCTGGAAAGGTTACTGGCCAGCTGGGAATCTCTAGACGCAAGAAAAAGCTAATGATTGGTGTTTTTGATAAGCTACTTATCAGCAACTTGTCGATTTAACTGGTGCCCCCGACACGAATCGAACGTGTGACCCTCCCCTTAGGAGGGGGATGCTCTATCCACTGAGCTACGAGGGCAATCCTTAACTAAACATATTTTCTCACACTTCAATACTTTACGAGCAATGAACGTGTTGATTGAGCAACAGTGATTATACACCACTAATGCTTATAAAAAATTAAATAACATATTGATTTATAACGATATTTTTGGTGCCGACGGAGAGACTCGAACTCTCACGACCTAAGTCACAACCACCTCAAGGTTGCGTGTCTACCAATTCCACCACGACGGCATTTGACTGAGCTTACGCTCAGTGATTTTGATTATTTTGGTATTTCTTTTGAATTTGCTGGCGTTTCTGAGGTCGCTGGCAGATGGCTAGACTTAGAATCAACAGGCGTTACTTTAGCCGCATCTATTACACTAGCGGCATTTGCCTTAACTACACTACCACCACTTTCTTTGTGACTGGCCATGTAAGCCAAGGTCAAACTGGTACTAAAAAATATTAGAACGAAAACAGCTGTTGCACGGCTCATGAAATTAGCTGCGCCAGACACACCAAACAAACTGCCTGATGCGCCGCTACCAAAAGATGCGCCCATATCAGCGCCTTTACCATGTTGTAATAACACTAATCCAATAACGCCTAGCGCTGCTAATACATGAATGACTAATACTAATTTTTCCATTTTTCACCTCATGCCATTTATTACGTTAGCCAATTTCTAGGCTGCTGTAAGGCATATTTTCTCAAATTCTTGCGCGTTTAACGAACACTTACCGATAAGACCACCGTCTATATCTTGCATAACTAATAATTGTACCGCATTTTGAGGGTTTACGCTGCCCCCATAGAGGATTTTAAGGCTGACGGCTGCCGATTTATCGAGTGTTGCAACTTTTCCACGAATAAATTCATGCATGCTTTGTGCCTGCTCTGCTGTGGCTGCTAAGCCCGTGCCTACCGCCCAAATTGGCTCGTAAGACACTATCGCATTAGCAAAAACAGCCGCTCCATAGGTATTAAGTATGGTATCTAATTGCTTGCCTACCACCATTTCCATTACCCCGGCTTCACGCTCAATTAGCGTTTCACCCACACATAGAATAGGTATTAAGCCATGCGTTTGTGCTTGTATAAATTTAGTGGCAATATTTTCATCTGATTCGCAATAAGCGGTTGCACGTTCAGAGTGCCCAATAATCACATAGCTGGCGCCGAAGTCTCTCAGCATGACGGCACTCACTTCGCCGGTAAAAGGCCCGACCGCGTCTTTACTTAAGTTTTGTGCGCCCCAAGCAATATTGGTATTTTGCAGCATCGCTTGCGCTTGTCCGAGGTATGGATAAGGCACGCAAACCACAACATCGGTATTTTTAAGCGCGGACAACTTCTCTATATAGGTCTCAAAAAGCTGTTTATTTGAGGCTAAGTTGCCATGCATTTTCCAATTCGCTACGACTAGTTTATGACGCATGTTGACCTTATTCATTAAATTTACAGCCGTGATTTTACGCTTTTTGTGCGCTACTATTGTAAATAATACGCATAAAAACTGCTATTGATCTACCTCTGGACGCCAGCGCTTAAGCAATAATGCATTAGAAACAACGCTCACACTACTAAGCGCCATGGCGGCCCCTGCAATGACTGGGCTCAACAAACCCAGCGCTGCAAGCGGAATACCGACAGCATTATAGACAAATGCCCAAAATAAATTTTGCCTAATCTTGGCATAAGTACGTCTTGAAATATCAATCGCATCAGCCACCAATGCGGGATTGCCGTGCATTAAAGTAATGCCTGCAGTATGCATAGCAACATCTGTACCATTGGACATGGCAATGCCGACATCCGCAGCCACCAGTGCGGGGGCATCGTTAATACCATCACCTACCATGGCAACCAAGCCGCCCGCGCGCTTTAATTGCGTCACTATATTGGCTTTATCTTCGGGTAGCACTTGTGCATACACACGGCTGATCCCCAGTTGCTGGGCGATACTGGACGCACTACCCTGATTGTCGCCAGATATCAGCACGGTTAAGATCTCTTGACTATGCAGGCGCTCGACTGCCGTTGCGGCTGTCATCTTAAGCGCATCGCCAAATGCCAGCAAGCCAAGCAATGTTGGTGCGGCAGCAAGCGTTGATACACTTAACCAAGAAACGCTGCGCCCTTCTGCTTCTAGCGCCTCAGCACGCACTTTTAATGCTGCCAAATTAACACCCAATTCTTCCATCAAGCGAGTATTGCCTAAGTGCAGACGCTGAGCACCCACCTCGCCGACTAAACCCCTGCCTGGTAAAGCCTGTAGCGCTAGCGCTGGTTGTAACAGTATTGCTTGTGCTTGCGCCGCATTCACCACAGCCTTAGCAAGCGGATGTTCACTACCCACCTGCAAACTAGCCGCAAGCGTTAATACCTGAGCATCATTACCCGTAGTTGATTGCAATGCAATCAACTGGGGATGCCCTTCAGTCAAGGTACCTGTTTTATCAAAAGCCACGATTTTAACGGCATGGGCTAATTCCAGCACTTCGGCATCTTTAATCAATATGCCATGCTGCGCAGCAACCCCCGCGCCCACCATGATAGCGGTAGGTGTTGCTAAGCCAAGTGCGCAAGGACAAGCAATCACCAACACCGATACGGCATTTAAGATGGCCACTTGCCAATCCCCACCCAACAGACCCCAAGCCAGAAAAGTAAGCAAGGCGATGCCGATGACTACCGGTACAAAAACAGCGCTCACGGTATCCACCAAGCGTTGAATCGGCGCCTTTTTAGCTTGCGCCGACTCTACCAAGCGAACAATACGCGCCAATACCGATTCAGCGCCTACGACTGTAGTACTAACATGTAGCAGCCCCTCGCCATTCACGGCGCCGCCAGTCACCCTATCGCCTATTTTTTTGCTAACGGGTAAATTTTCGCCAGTAATCAAAGATTCATCGACCTGACTTTCACCTTGCTCCACGCACCCATCCACTGGAATGCGCTCACCTGGGCGTATCACCACCATATCACCAACCATCACTGCGGCAATGGCGAGTTGCAGTTCTTGGCCATTACGTAGCACGCTCGCTTGTTCTGGGCGTAAGGCATTGAGTGCCCGAATTGCTGCTGTCGTTTGCTTTTTAGCGCGCGCTTCTAGCCATTTACCCAGTAGCACCAAGGTGATGACGAGAGTAGAAGATTCAAAGTATAAGTGTTGCATACCAGCATATAGCGGGCTAAATAACAAGTACACGCTCAAACCATAAGCCGCCGAAGTACCGAGCGCAACCAATAAATCCATATTGCCTGCGCCAGCCTTTAGTGCGTTCCAACCCGATTTATAAAAACGCCAGCCCAAGAAAAACTGCACCGGCGTCGCCAATGCCCATTGTAACCAACCCGCCAACTGACCTTGCCAACCCGCCCACTCCGCCAACATAGCGATCAGCAATGGTAAGGAGAGTAATGCAGAAAGTGCCACAGGCCACCAAAGCTTAGTGGCTAAATGATCAACTTGGATTTGATTAGTCTGCGTAAGATCTACATTGGCGGCATTTATTTTATTCACTTCCTTGGCTTGATAACCTGCCGCCACGACTGCATCAATCAACTGGTTAAGGTTGACTGTGCTAGCCAAGCCTGACACTTGTGCTGTCTCCAGCACTAAGTTAACTTCAGCAGACAATACTCCTGGCACTTTAGTCAGGGCTTTTTCCACTCGGTTAGCGCAAGAGGCACAACTCAAGCCGCCTAGGCTAAGGGTCCATGTGCTATTTAACGGGTTGGTCAACGGTCTATTTTCCTGATCAACTTTCTGCTTAAACTGCCTTGCTTGCGTTTAATTGGTTAATGATATTGCGTGCTTCTAGCGCCACTTCTGAGGCAGTCAATCCAACAGGACCAAGACCTTGGGCAAGCAAAGCATCTGCTGCGGCACCATGCACATAAACGCCTAGTTTAGCGGCATCTAACGTACTTAGCCCCTGCGCCATTAAGCCTCCAATAATGCCACTCAGCACATCTCCTGTACCACCACTAGCTAGCCCGGGGTTGCCAGTACCATTAATAAACCAAGCCCCGTCATGATGCGCACAAATACTGCCAACCCCTTTAAGCACGCAAGTCACGTGCAGTGTTTTTGCTAGTTTTAGCGCACATTCAGTACGATTATTTTGGACATCTGCAATCGTGCTAGCGAGCAATCTTGCTGCTTCGCCCGCATGTGGGGTAATGACTGTTGCTGCCTGGCGTTTTTTGCAGATGGTAGCCAAGTGGGCGTGCTTTGCTATCAAGTTAAGTGCATCCGCATCCATTAACATAGGCACAGCTTGCGCTAACCAAAACTCAAGTAATTCCATGGCAGCATTTGATTGCCCAAGACCAGGGCCAATGACCAGCGCGTTCAACTGTGCTAATTGGCTTAACTCTTGTGGTGAGCGAAACATAATCTCTGGCTGAATTAAATCTACCGTGGGCGCACTTATAGCCAACATTGCCGCATAAACACGCCCAGCACCGCTCAATAGCGCTGCTCGTGCCGCTAAAAGCACAGCGCCTAGCATGCCAGCATCGCCGCCAATAATCGCCATACTGCCCAGTACGCCTTTGTGCGTATCAATGTTACGCGGTGGCAAAGCAGGCTGAAACATATTTTGCACCAGTAAATGAAGATTAGATTGCTCGTTTTTGATGATAGGTCACCCTAAAGTGTGCTTTCTATGTATTGCAAATTTAATTGTACTTTTTGTGCGCCATTGTAGCTATTGGTTTGTAGCTGATATGCGGCTCGAACGGGGCTAGTGAGTAATGCTGGGTGATTAAAATATATCGCATCAATCACTAAAGCTTGATCTATCGTTTTTAAGGTGAGTTTAAGGTGCTTCTCACCCAACACACGCTGATTAATCACTTCAAATTCGTCATAAAACAAAGGCGGCGCAAAGCCTTGCCCCCACACTTGACGCTCTAACATCTGCGCCGTAACAAAGGTCATGTCGCTGGCATTTAAGCTTCCGTCCACTTCCAGCACCGATTCTAAATCCGCCACAGTAATCAGGCTTTTGACGATCATTTCAAAGCTTTGATTGAATAATTCAAAATCAAGCTGTTTAATCGTCAAGCCTGCCGCCATGGCATGGCCACCAAATTTTAAAATCAAATCAGGGTGATGCTTGCTTAGCAAATCCAGTGCATCACGCAAATGCAATCCGGCAATAGAACGGCCTGAACCTTTGAGCAAACCATCTCCAGCATTGGCAAAAACGATCACGGGGCGGTGATAACGTTCTTTGATGCGCGAGGCTAGAATACCAATCACGCCTTGATGCCAATCTGCTTGGTACATGCTAATTGAACATTGATTTTCCACATCAATGTCATCTAAAGATAGGCTTGCCGCCTCTTGCATATCCGCTTCTAGGCTACGGCGCTGCAGGTTTAAATCTTGCAGTTGTTGGGCAATTTTTGTGGCTTCAATTTCTGTTTCAGCGAGCAAACATTGAATGCCAAGCGTCATGTCATCTAACCTGCCAGCCGCATTCAAGCGCGGTCCTACGCTAAAAGCTAAATCTTGCGCGTGCGTGGTTTGGGACTGGCGACCACTGACGCGGAGCAAGGCTAATATGCCTGAAGAACAAGCGCCAGCTCTAATTCTACGCAAACCTTGCTCAACTAAAATACGATTATTATCGTCTAGCTTAACCAAATCTGCCACTGTCCCTAACGCCACTAAATCAAGCAATTCACTCAAATTTGGCTCGGCAGTGCGTGCACGCCCTAGGGCACCTTCTCTGCCTTCGGCATTTACCTGGTAAGCACCACGTGCGCGAAATTCTGCACGTAAAGCCAATAAAGCATAAAACATGACGCCAACACCGGCTAAATTTTTACTCTCAAATGTACAGCCGTGCTGATTAGGATTAATAATACAAGCGGCCTGTGGTAGTACTTGACCGGGCAAATGGTGATCCGTAATAAGCACCTGTATGCCAAGCGCGTTGGCCGCAGCTACGCCTTCAACACTGGCAATGCCATTATCTACCGTAATAATAAGCGCTGGTTTTTTCCTGGCGGCTAGCGCTACAATTTCCGGCGTTAAGCCATAGCCATATTCAAAACGATTGGGCACTAAAAAATCTACCTTAGCGCCAAACGCACGCAAGCCTTTAATGGCAACAGCAGTCGCGGTCGCACCATCAGCGTCATAATCTCCAATGACCAATAGCTGCTTATTCGCTTCAATCGCATCTGCCAATAGCCTAGCCATGCTTGAATTGTGTGTGAGCGTATCTGGTGGCAGTAAATGACTTAAATTGGCGCTGACTTGCATCACCTCAGTCACGCCCCGCACAGACAGCAAGCGCGCCATGAGTGCAGAAATACCTGACGCCTCTAGTTGCTGGGCTACTTTGGGTTGGCTCTTACGTTGCACGATTTTTCTCATTGCAGATAATCCATCACCGGCTTTGCACTGCGCCAAAATTTGTAAAGGTCAATCGGCTTAATTTCCACCATTAAGCATTTGTCATAAAAGCCCAAGTTTAAGCTTAACTGTTTTATTTTTTGATCTTTCAATGCCGCCAATAGTGGGCTAAACCAACTTTCATCTAAATCAGCGTTTGAAGGTAATTGCAGTCGCACCTGCGGTAGAGGCTTTTGCAACACCGCCTCTAACTGATTAGGTAAGCTTTGCCATGGCAAACCCGCCCATGTGGCTAGCCCTTGATGAAAAATGCTATTAGCCATCAGCGCAGTTGTATTGTCGAGCTGGGCTTTAGCTTTTGGCCTACCACCACCACCAGACAGCCAAACGCTATTTACCGCCACTTCTCCCGCGGCCTCACGCGCTGCATTGACAGGATGCTCATGTAACAACATTTGCACCTCATTGAGTACCGCCAACCAGCTTGATGAAGATAGCCCTTGCGGTAAAAAATCATGGATATTTTTGCCGATGACGGCACTAGGCAGTGTGGTTGTAATTTGCGGCGACTGCATCGACTTTAAATACCAAGCCCCTGAATTACCCAGTAAAAAACTGAGCCCGTCTTGATTAAAATGTTGATTCAAACTAGCTAGCATAAGCGTAGCATGCTCACGGGCCACGAGCACGGGAATAGGTTCGCCTAGACTAAAACAATCACGCTGCAACAGCAAATGCACGGGGTCAGCTCGTAAGTAATAGGCATCACCAACCACCACACCATCCGCTTCAGCAGCAATTGCGGCGATGGGATAATCTGGCGTAAAGGGCAACCCATACTGCTGGCAAATGACAGCCTCAAGCGGCAGGTTTAGCCTTTCTACGCGCCCTTTAGCCAGCAATTTCGCCAATGCACTTTGGCTTTGCCACACGGGTAGCACTGACGTTAACTCACAATCTATAATTATTTTCACGCAATATTCTTAATGTAGTGGTTATAGCTTAGATTTTACTTGCAAGCATGGCTATATGCACATATTAATCAACAAAAACCCCAGCAAGCTTAACTTGCTGGGTTTTTTGTTATAATGGTGCCTCTAATAATAACGGCGTTCTCGATATTGCTCGCCATAACGGTCATCGCCATCGCGACGATTACCCCAACTGCGATAATCGTCACGCTCATGATGCCCTTGCTGGTTATATCGAATCGGCTCAAGGTAACTTATTTGCGGCGCCATACGACTACGTGGCTCTATGATTACATTCACATCAATATACGTACCAGGATGGCTATTTGCTACTGTGGTGTAAGTTCTACCGTTATATTCATAAGTCACCAAATAGCCGCTGTTTACTGCCTGCCAATTATCTATTTGATAACAGATTTGCACTGGAACAGACCTAGTACCACCACTATTTTGATTGTTAGCAATGCTATTACCAGCAAGCGCCCCTACACCAGCGCCTACTGCCGCCGCCACTACCCGGCCATTACCCTTACCTATTGTATTACCCAGCAGGCCACCTGCAATACCACCAATCACCGCACCAGCAATGGAGTTGTTAGCATTATTACTATAAGTTTGTTGTTGATATTCGGTACGACACTCTTGGTGCGGCATATTCACACGTTCTGTTTGTGGGCTGACTGAAATCACACGGGCCGTATCGCTATACTGATCATCGGCCATGGCAGGCCCAGTAAATACAGCGGCCAATAAAGTTAGTAACAATAACTTAACATTCATTTTTCCAGAAAAATTCAATTTAAAATAACGCATTTTACTTCTCCTATTTTCTAGCCCATACCTACTAGAACTTGGTTACGCTGATGGTTAGCGCGATAGATTGATTTTTTATTTTAATCGCTGCGATTTATTCTGCAGATAGTCAGTTAACGCGACTCAGTTCAAATAGGAATACCAAGCAATTGTTAACCATATGTAATAATTATTTTCATAATCACCGGCATAGGTAGGCAAACAAGTATTGCCCTTGCAGGCAAGGTTAGGTACCTTTCATTTATTACTGAACTAAATGATGCGGCTATTGTCAATTGACAAACTATTTGAGGAATAATCATGACTATACTCAAACAATTAATACTAGTCTTTGGCTTAAGCTTTACCAGCATTGCTATTGCTGGCGAGTTTGGCGACCACTGCACTACTGGCTTATTTGATGGGGTGATGATTAAAACCAAATGCGAAATTAATGTGCTTTATGAAAGCAAAACTTACTGCTTTGGTAGCAAAGCCTCACGCGAGACATTTTTACTGACCCCCGACACAATCATAGCTAAAGCCACCACCTTTTTTGCTAAAAATGCTGAGCCTATGCGCGAAAAAATCAGCCAAGCGGATGCGCTTAAACAAATTAACAGCAGCACTTGCGATTTAAGCAACAAAGATGCCAGTTACTTGGTTTTTAATGGCATGAATTTAAGCCATTGTAATATGCAAAATATCAGCTTTTTTGGCGCTGAATTAATGGGGGCTAAATTAAAAGGGGCGAATCTACAAGATGCTTATTTAAATTTAGCGCGACTTGAAAATGCCGACTTAAGTGACACCAATCTCACTAATGCTACGATTTTTCAGGCAATTTTTGATAAAACTAATTTCCAAAGCGCCAATCTCACCAACGCCCGCATGATAGGCACCTTAGGTAATGTCAACATGAGTGATGCCACCATCATAAAAGGCCGCTTTGGCTTAGATATCGGCAATCAACCGATGGGCGCCATGCGTTTTGATGCCATAGGCGGTAAATTTTCCAACAGCAATTTTGAAGGTGCAGACATCAATCGCTCTAATTTCAAGTTTGCCAATTTTAGAAATGCCAACTTACGTCACACTAATTTATTCCGCGCAGACTTTAGTAAAGCCGATTTAACCGGCGCCGATATTACTGGCGCAAAAATGGGTGAAGCCGTTTTAGATGAAACGATTATGACCAATGTTAAAGGTTTGGAAGCTATTATTGGTTACGATGAGGCTAAAGGCAAATGTATCGATTGCAAAATCACCGTGAAATTAAGCCAAATAGAGATGATGACCGCTGAAAATACAGCCACCAAACTATGTAATGTACGTGGCGCTAGGTTTTAGACCGGTCTGTCCATTAGAGAAAAACTAGTCCCTTCCCCCTTGCAGCGGAGGGGTATGAGCTAAATGAACAATCTCAGTATAGTCATGCTTCCTTGTCGCCCACCACTAAATCTGGAATATGCCCAAAAGCGATGTGCATAGGCGCATCCTTTATGGCGTCATGCGCCCCACCAAAATATATGGTATTTTTACCAAATTTTACATTGAGCGTATCAATGGCATTATTCAGTTTTTTCTCATTCTCCAGTGGTTCAATTTGAAACAAATCACGCGCCACCTCGTCTGCGGTGACTAAGCCAGAGAACGACACGCCCACAGCAAAGGGTTCATGTTTGTTTTTTGGATAATGTTGCCAAAACGATTCAAGCGCCCCTATTAGGCGCAAGGTGTTATCCGTTGGCGATATGGCACTTTCCATCCCCCAACTGGGGATGGATTTGTACGCAGCACGCGCTCTAAACTTAACCTTAACGCTCATTTTACTAGCTAGTAAATCATAGCTGCGCAGTCGCACGCAGGCTTTTTGCAATAAACGATGCATAACTGCCTTTGCACCCACTTCATTGCGTTGCAGAGGATGCAACACGTGCGAATGCCCCAAGCTGCTACGTGCACGTTTAACGTAATATGGCTCTAAGCCACGGAGCTTGTCATACATGCGCTCGCCTTCTATGCTGCCCCACACTGTTTGCAGTTGCTGACGATTAGCCGCATATAATTGCTCAACTGTAGTAATTTTGTAGCGATTCAACCGCGCTTCCATTTGCTTACCAATGCCGTTTAACTCACGCAAGTGCAAGCCATAAAGGCGGCTGGGTAATTCATGATGCGCGATCAAAACGCAGCCATCTGGCTTTTGCATATTAGACGCAGTTTTAGCTAAAAAGGTATTGGGCGCAATACCGATGGAGCAACGAATGTAATCGAATTGTTGGTGTAGTGCCTGTTTAATTACTGCCGCCAGTTTGAGCGCATTTTCAGGTACTTGCTGACTACCCGTCAACCGACACAGCATCTCATCAATCGAAAGCACCTTTTCTACATGCGTACAGCTTTCTACTATTTCAATCAGCTTATGATGAAATTCCACGTAAATAGGCGGTCTTGCTTCTACAAAAATAATATCAGGACACAGTTTTCGCGCATCACGTACAAGCGTACCGGTTTTTACACCAAATGCTTTGGCTTCATAACTTGCCGCAATACAACAGGTTGTTTCAGCTATCACAGCCAATATACCTATGGGCTTGCCACGCAATTCAGGCAACAGTTGCTGCTCTACCGACGCAAAATACGCGTTAAAATCTACATATAAGGCATTTAATCGCATGATAAAAAGTTAAATTTAATGTAATGTTTTGAACAGAAGATAGACTAACTATTGTAAAGTTAATTGACGAAATTTAAGGCTAATTTCAAAGATAATTCAAAGGTGATCTGGATGAATAATGCACAAATTGCAATTTTCGCGGGCGGTTGTTTTTGGTGTACAGAACCAGTATTTAGCCAGCTACGTGGTGTTAGCAGTGTGGCTTCTGGCTATATAGGCGGACATACGCTTGACCCCAACTACAAGGCGATTTGCAATGGCAATACAGGGCATGCTGAAGCCATACGCATCAGCTTTGACGCTGAGCAAGTCAGTTTTGAAACTTTATTAGAGGTGTTTTTAGTCTCGCACGACCCAACTACGCCCAATCGCCAAGGCCATGACATCGGCACACAATATCGCTCAGCGGTATTCTGCCAAAATGAAATGCAACGTGAGGCCACTGAAAAAATGATTGCGGCATTTAATGCTGCAGCTGTTTTTAAAGCGCCCATCGTTACGCAAATCAACGGCGCAGATACCTTTTACCCTGCAGAAGACTACCACCAGTATTTTTTTGACAAGAACCCTAATCAGCCTTACTGCATGGCGGTGGCGGCCCCTAAGGCGGAAAAGATAAGGGCAAGATATGCACAGTTAATTAAGTAGGTGTGCCTTGCACTAGTGGCCTACTTCTGCCAAGCATCGCGCAGGGTGACTGTGCGATTAAACACCGGCTTAGCTGCTACGCTGTCTTTGCTATCTGCCACAAAGTAACCATGCCGCTCAAATTGGAAGCCGTCTTCTGCATGCGCATTTCTTAAGCCCAGCTCTAGTTGTGCAGTAATCACCGTCACTGAATTTAGGTTAAGGTCATTTAAGAAATCTCTATCACCCTCGCCTGGATGCGCCTCCTTGAACAATCTATCGTACAAACGCACTTCACATTCATAAGCATGCTGAACCGATACCCAGTGGATATTACCTTTGACTTTAACGCTATCTGAACCTGGCGTGCCCGATTTGGTATCCGGTAAATATTCACAATGCACCACAGTCACATTACCTGTGGCATCTTTTTCGCAGCCGGTACACTGCACTACATAGCCGTAACGCAAGCGCACCAAGCCATCGGGCACTAATCTAAAGAACCCTTTGCTAGGCTCTTCCATAAAGTCTTCGCGCTCTATCCACAACTCGCGCGTCAACGGCACCACGCGCTTACCTAGCTCCGGTTTCAGTGGGTGATTGGGTGCAAAACAGTCTTCTACTTGATCCGCTGGGTAGTTATCAATCACCAGTTTAACCGGATCCAACACGGCAATACGGCGCTCAGCAGACTCATTGAGCACTTCACGCATACAGTCTTCTAGTATGGTGTATTCAATCCATGAGTCCACTTTAGACACGCCAATGCGATCGGTAAACAACTTAAAGCCTGCGGCAGTGTAGCCGCGGCGACGTGCACCCGCCAAACTGGGTAAGCGTGGATCATCCCAGCCTGATACCTGCTTTTCTTCTACCAATTGAATCAGTTTTCGCTTAGATAACACCACGTAAGTTAAGTTTAAACGGGAAAATTCGTATTGTTTAGGAAGCGGCTGTGCTAACAAGCCCGCCTCAGCCAAGCGCGCTAACAACCAATCGTAAAACGGACGCTGATCTTCAAATTCCAGCGTACAAATAGAATGGGTAATCTGCTCTAACGCATCTTCAATCGGATGGGCAAAGGTGTACATCGGATAAATACACCACTTATCACCGGTGTTGTGGTGGTGGGCGCGGCGTACCCGATAAATAGCCGGGTCGCGCAGATTAATATTGGCTGAAGCCATGTCTATTTTTGCGCGCAGAATCAAGCTGCCATCGGCATGTATGCCATCGCGCATTTCACGGAATAACGTTAAATTTTCAGCCACAGTACGATCACGCCATGGTGAGTTTTTGCCTACTTCCGTCAGAGTGCCGCGAGTGATACGCATTTCTTCAGCGGTTTGGCTATCGACATATGCATGCCCATGTTCAATCAAACTTTCTGCGGCGCTATACATAAAGTCAAAATAATTACTGGCAAAATATAAATGACGCTCATGTTTATTTTCCCAGCCAAAACCTAGCCACTTCACCGTATCCGTAATACTGTCCACGTATTCTTGGCTTTCTTTTTCCGGGTTAGTGTCATCGAAACGCAAATGACAAACGCCAGCGTAATCACGCGCTAAGCCAAAATTCAAAAAGATAGATTTGGCATGGCCAATATGCAAATAGCCATTGGGCTCAGGTGGGAAACGCGTACGAATTTTTGCAACATCAGGCTGACCAGTCGCATGATGCGCGGCATCACCTGGGCTACCCGCCCATTTACGTGATTGATATACGCCTTGCTCAAGGTCTTTATCAACAATGGTACGAATAAAATTGGAGCCTAAGGGAGTGGGTATTTTTTCAGATGCCATGATGAACTTAACAGTTAACTCAAAATAATTTTGCTTATTTTACACTATAGAACTCAAATCAATTGGCATCTGCGCTAACTGTACATTCACAATGCCACGGCTATAGGGCTGTGATAAACTACAATTTCATATGAACGCACTTACTTTCCCTATATTACGCTTACTTGCCGATGGAAAATTTCACTCTGGTGAGGATATTGCCCAGCAGTTAAAGGTGTCGCGCGCCACCGTTTGGAATGCTATACAAGAGGCTGAAAAGCTAGGGGTTGAGATTTTTTCAGTGCGTGGGCGTGGTTATAAACTTTCGCAAGCCGTCACCTTACTAGATGAACAAGCCGTGTTAAATGCTATCGGCGAGCATCGCGCATGGTTTAAGTTAGAAGTGCATGACCACTTAGAATCGACCAATAGCTATATGATGAAAAACTTAAGTGGCGGACAAGCCCATGCCAGCTGTGTGGCAGCTAACCTACAAACTAACGGCCGCGGTAGACGTGGCCGTAGCTGGCAAGCTGGCTTAGGCGCCAGCTTAACTTTTTCTTTATTATGGCGATTTCAATGCGGTGCATCGGCATTATCCGGCTTGAGTCTGGCGGTAGGCGTTGCGCTGATTCGCGCCTTACATAGCTTAGGTATAGCCCAAGCACAACTCAAATGGCCGAATGACGTGTTGATTGTAGCGAACAATCAAGCTCCCGGAAAATTAGCGGGCATTTTAATTGAGCTACAAGGCGATATGGAAGGCCCTAGCGCAGCCGTGATTGGCGTGGGCATTAATCTAAATCTGCCGACTAAAATAAAACAGCACATTGACCAACCGGCAACCGATATTGCCAGCGTTGCCGGCCGCCAAATTAATCCCAACGAGTTACTCGGCACCCTACTTAAACACTTGGCTGAAGTGCTGAGCAGCTTTGAGCAACAAGGCTTTACCAGCCTGCGTGATGAATGGATTAAACACCACGCCTATCATCAACAGCCGGTCAAAATGTTACACCCTGATGGTAGAGAAACTTTTGGCACCGTCACCAATGTGGCGGATGACGGTATTTTACTCATCAGCACGCCACTTGGCGAGCAACGTTTTTCATCGGGCGAAATTAGCTTGCGGGCAGCAGAATAATGGTCATTTCATCATTAAATACGGCTCAATTTTTAGCGATTGACATCGGCAATACTAGGAGTAAATGGGCCTTATTTGATGCGAGTGGCACCATGCTGAAGCATGGTGCCTGCCTAAATACAGCACTGACAACCTTAATACTGCCTAAGGCTAGCCGGGTTTTAGTTTCAAACGTCGCCGGCAATATCATTAAGGCGCAACTTGAAACATTATTAATGGACTATTCGCAGATCAATTGGCTAATCACACCCTCAGCAGCCTGCGACGTTATTAATCGCTACACCCTCCCAAGCAGCCTAGGTAGCGACCGCTGGGCCGCGCTGATTGCCGCTTGGCACATTAAGCAAACCCCTTGCGTGGTGGTTAATGCTGGCACCGCGGTGACTATAGATGCACTGACCTCAAACAATCATCAGGCGGCGTTTATTGGTGGCTTAATATTACCCGGGCTAAACTTAATGCAACAAAGTTTGGGGCAGGCTACTGCACAATTACCAGTAGCCGCCTCATGGCTTGCCGAAGGTGCAAGCACGCCGCGCCATAAAGTTGTTTTTCCAAAAGATACTGCCGACGCACTATATACTGGGGCTTTGCAAGCGATTACTGGCGCCATTGCCAGTATGTCTCATGCACTACATGGGGAATGCAAACAACTGCCTGCCATTATCATTAGTGGTGGCAATGCACAGCAAATAAAGGATAGTCTAATGGGCGAGATGATTGAGCAGGCGTTAATCGTCGATAATTTAGTCTTACATGGCCTATATTGGATAGACCACTTTATGCAAAGTGAGCAGCCATGAAAAAGTTAGTTTACTTATTGCTAGTCATCAATATTGGCTTATTAAGCTATTTCAACTTAGATCTTATTTTACCCAATACCAACCCGATCATTCGGACGGAAATTAATCCGGAAAAAATAAAAATACTCAATCCACAGCAAATAGAAGCCTTGCCGAGTCAACAATCCGCATTGCCAACACCGGCAGTACCGCCCACGCCTAATGCTAATGAACAGAGTACAAGCCCCCTCTAAGCACCATACTTGTAGCTAAAACTACTGCCTGTTATGAATGGGGGTGTTTTCAAAAACTAGGGTGACTGAAGCACAAGTGGCTTCATCCAATATGGCTTTACAAGCCACGATAAAAACACAATCTCCGCTAGAAGCCAAACGTTTTTTTGGTCTATAAATCACCACGTAAATCTGCCGAAGCCACACAGAAAAAGGCTTTAAAATTAAAAGTGATGGGCGTTGAAGATCTCTTTGTTGTGCAAGGGGCCAAATGGAAGAATGCAATTTCCTTTGGCGTTTTTGAAGGTGAGCAACTCGCTGCCAACCTCGTCAAAGAGCTTAAAGCCAAAGGCATAAAAGATATCGCAAAAGCCATAGGCAACCAAGGTAAAGGCCATGCTAGCCTAATATTTAAAGAGGTTAGCGATGAGAAAGTAGCCGAACTTAAGAAACTAAAAGCAGCTTTCCCAGAAGCAAATCTAAAAGAAGTCACTTGTAATTAAGTAAGTCTCATAGCAATCACGGCGTAACAGTCTTAATTCAACATTTTTCCAAGATTTTTTAGATAAGCACCGTACTAAACACCTCGTCTTCCACTATAATTTACACATAAAAATACTATCATTAAGCACCGTATGAAAATACTAATCTCAAATGACGATGGTTACTTTGCACCAGGCCTGAACATCCTCGCGGAACACATTGCCAAACTAGCCGACATTACCGTGGTTGCGCCAGAGCGCAACAGAAGTGGTGCCAGCAACTCACTAACCTTAGATAGACCGTTAAGTGTTAAAAAGGCCGCTAATGGCTTTTTTTACGTCAATGGCACGCCGACAGATTGTGTGCATATTGCCCTAACAGGGTTGATGGACGGTATGCCAGACATGGTCATTAGCGGCATTAATGATGGCGCTAACATGGGCGACGATACAATATACTCTGGCACAGTTGCTGCCGCGATGGAAGGTTATTTACTGGGCATTCCATCTATCGCAATATCTATGTCACAGCATAACGCCACGCATTTTGAAACTGCAGCAAGAGTTGTTGTGGAGTTGATACAACACCACCAAAAAACTGGCTTCAAATCTGCCACCTTGCTCAATGTGAATGTGCCAGATATTCCCTACGATGAACTTCAAGGTCGCGTAGTGACACGCCTAGGCAAGCGCCATAAGGCTGAGCCAGTGGTACAGCTCAAAACACCGCGCAATGAAACGGTGTATTGGGTGGGGGCTGCAGGGTTGCCCAACGATGGCGGCATAGGCACTGACTTTTATGCGGTAGCGAATAAACAAGTCTCGATCTCACCCATTCAGGTTGATTTAACTAATCACGCACAACTCACGGAAATTAAAGACTGGTTAGGCCTGGCAAATAACAATTCAAGAAAGCAGCACTAAGTTGGCAATTTCAAGAACCTCAGCACAAACTGGCATCGGCATGACATCGCAACGCACGCGCGATCGCATGTTGGTGCGTTTACGCGAACAAGGCATTAAAGATGAAGTGGTGCTTTCCGCCATCGGCGCTATTCCACGCCATATTTTTGTGGATGAAGCGCTCTCTATCCGAGCTTATGAAGACGTGTCTCTACCCATCGGTTTTGGTCAGACAATTTCACAGCCTTATATTGTGGGGCGCATGTCCGAAATTTTACGCAATGGCAATGCATTAAATAAAGTGCTTGAAATTGGCACCGGCTGTGGCTATCAAACCGCCGTACTGTCTAAACTCGCCAAAGAGGTGTATTCTGTTGAGCGCATTCGACCCTTGGTCATGAAAGCCCGCGGTCATTTACGCGAACTCAAATGCATCAACGTAAAACTTGGTCATGCTGACGGCAATATGGGCTTAATAGACCTAGCACCATTTGATAGCATTATTGTCACCGCCGCCGCTAGCCACATCCCACAAGACTTATTAGATCAGCTGAGTATCGGCGGGCGTTTAGTGATACCGGTTGGCACCGACGAGCAAATTTTATATTTAGTAGAGCGTTTATCGCAGCTAGAATACCGTCAAACTAAACTAGAGGCGGTAAAATTTGTGCCCTTATTAGGCGGCTTATTATAACGATGCGTAACGTCCTACTCTTCACTGCATTATGGCTACTAGTAAGCCTTGTCGGCTGTAGCAGCACCCCTCCGGCATCTGTCATTGACCGTTTGCCAGTGAACAAACCTAGCAAAATTGACCACACTAGTGCAAAAAAGCCAACAACTGTGATTAGACCAACCTATAAAGCTGGCGATTGGCGACCTGATACTTACACGGTAAAAAAAGGGGATAATTTATTTAGCATCGGGCTTGAGCACGGCTATTACTACAAAGACATTGCACAAAATAATAATATTGCGCCCCCTTACAACATTCAAGTGGGCCAAGTATTGAAATTAAAATCACAAAAATATAATACTAGCCAGCCCAATAGTGATGGCATAGAAATCACCTCGATCAACACTGAAAATAATACGGCAAGCGCCGCCTCCTCGCCAAGCGTCGGCGCCGTTAATGAACCTAAGGCATTACGTGAACCGTATAGCGATGAAGCTCTGAAAAAACCACCGCCTGCGGCTAAAGTAACCAGCACTATCACAGCAGAACCCACCAACAAACCTACTGTTGACAGCAAGATAGAAGTCAAACCGACCAATGAATCGTCTGAAGATATAGAGTGGGCATGGCCGACCAAAGGTAAAGTCGTGGCAAACTTTAATGAGGTTAGTAATAAAGGGCTTGATATAGCAGGCACTACAGGTCAACCCGTCAATGCAGCTGCAGCGGGTAAAGTCATTTATAGCGGTTCAGATTTGCGTGGTTATGGCAAGCTGGTCATCATTAAACACAATGCCACTTATTTATCTGTTTACGCCCACAACAGCCAAATATTAGTCAAAGAAGGACAGCAAATTAGTATTGGTCAGAAAATTGCTGAGATGGGCAGTAGCGATAGCAATGCTATAAAATTACACTTTGAAATCCGCCGCCTGGGTCAATCCGTTGATCCAAGTAAGTATTTGGCGGCAATTTAAATCGATTAATTGTCAGTAAAAAGGAAACAAGCATGGCTAATTTAGATCCGAATAAATACACTAAAAAATAAAGACATTAAACCCGAGAGTAATTTAAGCTCACTGGTGGCAATTGGGCGTATGGGCCTAATGCTAATTGGCATTATTGGCCTTGCCATGGAGCCGTTTCGTGACGATAGCTGGCTAAAAACAACGCTAGCCAAGCTATTTGCAAGCACCACCAGCATGATGTTTATCCCAGTGATTATTTTTGTATTATGGTTACTTAATCGCTGGATGACCTCACCCAATAAACCTGAAACTTCAAGAAGTGGTGATTTTCCGATGTATTTAATGATGGCTGCGGGGGCTTACTATCAATTCAAGCTCATTACCACAGGTGCTTTCTGAATTAATTAAGTATAAGAGATCTTTGCACGAAGCCAAGTAGAACGTAATTTGATACAAAAATACCTGACTCCGTCATTCCCACGAAAGTGGGAATCTATTTTCCTCAGGAAAACTGATAAGTACTGCTAAGCCAGTAAAGAAATACGTACTTATTGAACCCAATAAACCTAAATTAGTGGGCTTTTTTAACTTCGTCTTGATAATAAGCTCTTATGCTTTTCATATCAAACTCTCGCGCCCATTTAATAATTTCATCCAAAGCTGGTGCGCCAATTTCACCCACTTGCGCATGAATACCGGCTTGCTCACGAATCACCAAAATACCGGGGATTTGATTGACTTGAAAGTACTCGCCAATCTCAGGATCAGCCTCTGTATTGACCATGCCGAATACGATATCAGGGTTTGCCACTGCCGCTGCTTCAAACGTAGGCGTGAATGCAACACAGGGATCACACCAAGGCGCCCAAAAATCGACAACAACAAAATTATTTTTTTCGATCGTTTCTTTGAAATTCTCTTTATTTAGTACGACAACTGCCATAACTTAATCCTAAACTTAATGGGTTAACCTGATATTTTTAATAACAGGTGAGAGTTTATCAGACCTAGGCAGATTAGTTAAGCGACATACCTGTTTAGTTAGACAGCACGCTACACTAGCCGTCAATTAATTGACCCCAACGTCCTGAAAAAAACAACGCATTCAGTGCACGGCGAGAACGCGTCGCTGCTTCGCGCGTTAACGTATCCCCCACCAACGTGGCAATCTCAGCTGGAACACCAACACAAATCATTGCCATTGGCGTAAATTGTGCGGGGACATTAAATTTTTCACGCGTTAAATCAGCATTAAAACCACCCATTTGATGGGCCATCAATCCCATACCTGTGGCCTGCAAGCATAAATTTTCTGCTGCTGCGCCGGTGTCATACTGCGCCCAGCGATTAGGTTGTTGATTGTGATTAAATAAAGTATCTGCGCACACTAAAATAAGCAGTGCTGCATCTTTGACCCACGTTTGGTTACTTGGCGCCAAGCAATCAAACGCCTGCTGCCAAGCAGGCATATCTATGTGCTTATCCCAAATAATAAAGCGCCATGGTTGATCACCATAGCAAGAAGGTGCCCAGCGCGCCGCTTCTAGCAAGGCAATAATTTGCCCCTGAGTGACGACTTGGTTAGCGTCATAAGCACGTCCACTCCAGCGATTCGCGATTGTTTCATGAATGGGCATTTGGGTAATCGCTGGTTTATGCATAATGATTGACCGTAAAAGAATTAAATATCCCTAATAAAGTACTGCCAGTATTACGTTAGCGAAACAATGGCTTCAATTTCAACCAATACATCTCGCGGCAATTTAGCCACTTGCACAGTGGATCGGGCTGGCGTATGACTGCCGAAAATATCGCCATAGACTTTATTCATGGCGACAAAGTCATCTAGATTTTTCAGAAATACCGTGGTTTTCACTACTTTATTTAAGTTTGCGCCGGCGGCTTCAATGACGGCTTTTAAATTGGCTAATACTTGTGTAGTTTGCACAACAATATCACCATCATTCAAAGTACCATCTACCCGCAATGGAATTTGGCCAGAGGTAAATAACAAATCGCCCGTCACCATAGCTTGTGAATAAGGACCGATAGCAGCTGGGGCATTGGGTGTTTGAATGACGTGCATGTTAAAACCTTTTTCTTAAATCAATTAAAAAGATTATATATTAGACGGGTCGAAATATTGAAAATGAACGCGTTTGACATTGCAAAAGAGCTCGTAGGCAATAGTGCCGGCGCTGGCCGCTACCGCATTGGCTGAGACCTGCTTACCCCAGAGCTCTACTTGGCTACCAACGCCTGCTGTGGGAATGTCGGTGAGGTCCACAAACAACATATCCATGGAGACGCGACCAAGTAAGCGCGTCATTCTACCCTCCACCGCCATGGGGGTACCCGTTTTGGCTGATCGTGGGTAGCCATCTGCGTAACCGCAGGCGACTACGCCTACAGTAGCATCACGCTCGGCTGTGAATAGACTGCCATAACCAATGCCCTGACCTTTCTTAATATACCGTATGGAGATAATACGTGCGTTAAGCTGCATAACAGGCTGTAACAAATCATCTGCGGACGCCTGAATAATCGGGTTTGCACCATACAACATAATACCCGGCCTAGACCAGTGGTTTTCTATGTCAGCCAACGGCCTAATCTTCTGCCACCCTAGAATGGCGGCTGAGTTAGCCAAGCTAGTCTCAAGCTTAGCTAACTTGGTCAAATCATGAATGGTGTCCTGAAAAATATCAACTTGCTGCAACGTGTGAGCTGAACTTAAGTTATCTGCATTAGCAAAGTGTGTCATTAGCACAATTTTAGCCACATTTTTATGTGCTTTTAAGCAGGTATAAGCGCGTACATATTCGCTGGGTGATAAGCCCACTCGATGCATGCCACTATCCATTTTTAGCCAGACTTGTAGCGCTTGTGTGAGTTTAGCTGCCAGAAAAATATCGATTTGCCATTGCGCATGAATCACAATCCACAAGTCATTGGCCACAATTTCCGCTAATTCAGCCGCATCAAAAAAACCCTCTAACAGCAAAATAGGCTCCGCAATTCCCGCCTCACGTAATTGCAATGCTTCTTCTAAACAAGCTACTGCAAAACCATCGGCTTCATTTTTGAGTGATTTAGCACAGTGCACGGCACCATGACCATAAGCATTAGCCTTAATCACAGCCATTGCTTTTCCGCCATAGCGCTGTTTGGCGACGCGGTAATTGTGCCTAAATGCATCTAGGCGAATGTGAGCAATAGCGGGACGGGTCATGAATGATATATATTTTTTTAAATAGTCTTGCTGTGAACTGAAAAGTTATGCACGCCCTTATTGTAGCGACTTCTCGCCTATCGACCAAGCGTGAAAAGAATTGACGGTTTATGAAAAATTAGTTTTGCTAATCAGCGCGGTAATGGCATTGCCTAAGGTTAAATGCTGATCAATATCAAAATGCACCCCGTCTTCTTTGCTAGAAGTTGTGACAGAAGTCGCATCAGAAAAATGACACTACAATTCCGAGGGTATCCAGTATTTTGTGTAGCCATCTGCCGTGATATGTTTTACGCACTAGCCTACTTTACTTATTTCAATGCAATGGCTTGAACAACTGCACCTATACCTGTGTGGTAAATGCCTTCCACTATATCCCGCTCAAGCTCTATCAGATGTTTAAATTTCAAGCCCTCTAACTCAAGGCTTAACGATTTTTTGGTGTTCATCACATCCGCCGATTTTCCACCACCGGTATCATGCTTTAACTGGTCTGGGGTATAAGCCTCGATTAGGAATACGCCTTTTGTTTTTAATCCAGAGACGACTTTTTTATGCAACTCTTTTCTTAGTGCTGACGGCAACGGGCAGAAGATTGAGATTATGCCGTCCCATTTATTTTCTCCTAGGTCAAAATCAGCCAAGTCCGCATAAATTAATTCAATAGTAACCCCATTCTCTTCAGCCAACCTTCTAGCCTTATCTAAGCCAACTTGAGACGCATCTACAGCGGTAACCACATAGCCTTGCTTGGCTAAAAAGACCGCATTTCGCCCTTCCCCTTCTGCCAGACTAAGAACTTTACCTTTTGGAATAACTTTATAATTTTCTTCCAAAAATTGGTTTGGGCTTTTGCCATACGCATATTCTTCCGCACTATACCGTTCATTCCACATACATTTACCCTATAGCTCTTTCGCCATTTCTAGCCTTATTTTTTAACGATTATCCGCTACCTGACAGGCTGATTTCAACATTTATTTGCAAAAATAATAGCCTATTATTTTTTTGAAGCCATCCAATTACGCTGCTGGCTAGCGTTGAGGAATGTCCAAGCGACCATACGACTTTTCTTTTGCCCTTGCGCCATGTTGATCGTTTTAACTTCTAGTGCGCCAACTTTTTTAAGTGCGCGATAAATGCTAGGCAGACTACTCGCCTTAGACACTAAGGAGGTAAACCATAAACATTGCGTTGCTATCTGCTTGCTCTCGCTCACCATGCGGTCAATAAACATCACTTCCCCACCCGCACAATATAACTCAGCAGATTGCCCACCAAAATTGAGCGCCGCAGATTTTGTTGACGCATGACGCTGAGCTAAGCCTTTACCAGAACGCTTACTTAGGTTCTGCCATTTACGCTGAGTGCCAGCCTGCGCTTCAGCTAATGAGCCATGAAAAGGCGGGTTGCACATGGTGATATCAAAAGTTTCATTCTGCTGCAGTACGCCATTAAACACAGCTAATGGCGAGCGTTGCAGGCGCAACTCGATTGCCGATGAAAGCTTGTCATTGCTATCAATAATATGCTGCGCATTTGCCAGTGCGATGGGGTCAATATCGCTCCCTACGAAATTCCAGCCGTACTCACGACTGCCTATTAGCGGGTAAATGATATTAGCGCCAACGCCTATATCGAGCACCCGAATGGATTCGGCCTGCTGGGTAACGCCACCATTAGTACCTGTCAGCAAGTCGGCAATATAGTGTAAATAATCTGCCCGACCAGGAATTGGTGGGCAAAGATACTGCGCTGGAATGTCCCATGCAGAGATACGATAAAATAGTTTTAGCAACGCTTGATTGAGCACTTTAACGGCTTGTGTGTGCGCAAAATCAATCGAAGCATCTCCATAAGCATTCAATTTAACGAAATTAGCTAAAGCTGGGCAAGCTGCAATCAGCTGATCAAAATCATAGCGGCCTCTATGCTTGTTCCGCTGGTGCAGATCCATCTTCTCGACCAGCGCCGTTCGCCGCTCCGCCTCTGGGATTAAATTGAGCGATTGGCTCACAGCAAGCTGAATATCATTTTTCTGCTGATTTTTGGTCATGTTGCGTAATAATCGAGCCATGGGCGTGAATTGTAAAATAATAGCCTGTAGCATAGCATAGCCATGCTGGCGAATCGTTTAGAAAATGCGTTACCTCAAGCCGTGCATAGTGCAGAGCCAAGCTGTCGTGAAAGGGCTCGCTTGCTATATTTAAGAGGCGTAAATATCATCACCTAAGCTAAGAAAAAATCATATAAATAGCTGTTGTTCCTCAAAGTAATTCAATGCATGTGGCATTAAACTAATATACTATTCGTAGCTCAAGAACGAATTTATTGAGTTAATGCCGTCCAATCGCACTGTGCTTGAAGTATTACGGGAAGTGCCCCTAGTGACGATGTGGTGGCACGCTGTCAATACTTACGCAGTAAAGGCTTTATGATTGGATTGGATAATCCGCATTTAAATACCGCCCCCGCCCCTACTAACGTGTGCCGACTACATCAAAATTGACATTTAAAGCATAATCCCGCCGAGCTGGCGAATATTTTTGCACGATTTAACCTACCCCCAATCCAAATGGCGGCCGAAAAAGTTAAGACCTATCAAGAATTTGAAGTCTGCCAGTATATTGGCTTTCGTTTATTCCAAGGATTTAATTTTTCCCGCCCTGAAATTTTTACAGAAAAAGTAGTCGACGCGTCATTTGATAGCGTATTGAATATATTAAACAAAGTGAATCAAGAGGCTGATAATAGTGGGATTGAAATTGGCTTTAAACGTGATGCGGCGCTGTCGTTCAAGCTACTACGTTATATAAACTCGGTAGGATTTGGCCTTTCATGCGAAATTCAGTCGATTAACCACGCCTTAACAATTTTAGGCAGAAAACAGCTATACCGATGGCTTACTTTGCTCATGGTGACTGCCGGAGAAAACGCTACATCCCCCGGCACTGATGAAGACCTCTATCACGCGCGGGCGCCTTACTGAATTGCGAGGTGAAAGTTACTTTGACAAACATGATAGAGACAACTTATTTATTGTCGGCACATATTCATTATTGGACGCCATACTGAATATGCCCATGGAAAAAGTATTAGAAAAAATTCAATCACCAAACACAGTGAGTGAAGCGCTATTAACGCACGATGGAATCTATAGCCCTTCTTGCAACTAGCGCTAGCCTGTGAAGATGCTAACAGTGAGAAAGTTCTCGCATTAGCCGAGTTACTGCAACTTGATGCCAAAAAAGTCAATAAATGCCATATTTCCGCGCTAGCATGGGTAGAAACTTTAGGCATTTAATTGCTTATTTGTAAATCATTGATTTGATTGGTCGGGACAGCAAGATTCGAACTTGCGACCCCATGCCCCCCAGGCATGTACGCTACCAGGCTGCGCTATGCCCCGAACCGATGTTGCATACAAACGACAACAGGCTGGATTATAACTTAAAAGGGGTTGCGCTATTAAAAGCACTTGAGAAATAAATTTAGGGAACGGCTAATGAACCTGTAGTTCTGGGCGCAATAAATTTAGAATTTCCAACAATTCCACTTTAGCTGACGCAAAATCATACGCTTGCGTATCACTAGATTGTTTAGCTAACTGATCAGGCGTTTGCCCGGCCTCTACCCTAAGATTACTAGCCACAGGATCATCTAGACGATTACGGGCCCCGCTAATAGTAAACCCCTGCTCGTAAAGCAACTCACGAATACGACGAATCAACAATACTTCATGATGCTGATAATAACGCCGATTGCCACGACGCTTAACAGGCTTGAGCTGAGTAAACTCCTGCTCCCAATATCTGAGCACATGCGGTTTAACGCCGCACAACTCACTCACCTCACCAATGGTAAAGTAACGCTTAGCTGGGATAGGCGGCAACTGCAATTTTGGAGCGGGTTGACTCATACTGCATTTTTCTCACTTAGTACTGCGATAGACGCACAATTAGACCAATGACCTTTTAATTAAGGTAATTAGCTTCGACTTTACCTTTTAACTTCTGACTAGCGTGAAAAGTTACCACACGGCGTGCTGTAATTGGTATTTCTTCGCCTGTTTTAGGGTTGCGGCCTGGTCGCTCAGATTTTTTACGCAACTCAAAATTACCGAAACCAGATAATTTCACACTACCTCCTGTTTCTAAAGCCATGCGAACTTCTTCAAAAAACGCTTCCACCATATCTTTAGCTTCGCGCTTATTCAACCCAACTTGCTCATAGAGTAAATCTGCAAGTTCAGCTTTTGTTAATGTCATACTACACTCCATTTCACTTGTAGCCTTAAAGGCTTTTATAATTCATCAATCATTTACTTGCAACGGCTTATGATTCCCTTAACTACAACAAATATTAGCCATTCATAATCGCCAAAACCCCACTAGTTTAGTGGGCTAATTTCTAAGAATTGCGCTGAAATGATTTTGTAGTAATTTTAGCAGATTTTCGATGGCTGTGTCCGCATCGCTATCTGTCAAAGTTCTTTGAGTATCATGCATAAGTATTGATAATGCAAGGCTTTTTTTATTCTCAGCGATACCTGGACCTTGGTAGATATCAAATAATGCAACTTCAGTAATTAGCGAAATATTGGCCGATTTTATCGTGCGCAATACAATATCTACCGCAATACTTTCATCTAACACCACCGCCAAATCTCGCCGCAATGGTAAGAATTTAGAAACCTCTTGGTAGGCTGGCAATTGGCGAGCCAATATCGCTTCCGTACTTAACTCAAATAGAAAGGTGCTTTTGCTTAAGCTGTAATGCTGTTGCCATTTAGGGTGCAACTTACCCAACCAACCGATCGCTTTGCCATTGCGTAAAATGCGCGCGGATTGACCGGGGTGCAAAGCGGTATGTTCCGCCTTCTCATAGACCACTTGGTCTGATACTGTCCCTAGCAAGGCCTCTACATGGGCTTTAACTTCAAAGAAGTCAATATCAGCGCTAGCTACGCCCCATTGTTCAGGCTTAGCACTGCCGTACGCCAGTCCAGAAATACGCGTTTCCTCAACATAGGCAGCACCCTGTTGCTGGTAAACCGCACCCACTTCAAATAGATACGCGCGGTCTTGCTTACGATTCAGGTTATAACTTAAGGTGTCTAACAATCCACCCCATAAACCAGTACGCATGACACTTAGATTGCTCGCAATTGGATTTTTAAGTTTTATCGGATGGGTATTACCTAATAAATCGCGCTCCCAATTTTCATCAACAAAGCTGTAGCCAATAATCTCTTGATAACCCGCGGCGACTAAATAATCGCGCAACTTATTTTGATGCAAGCTAGTTTCAGTGGCCGGCAATAGCGCTAAGGCAGCTACCGGCGCAATCGCTGGGATATGGTCGTAACCATGTAAGCGCGCCACTTCTTCAATTAAATCTTCTTCTATACTAATGTCAAAGCGATAGCTTGGTGGCGCCACTACAAAGACTTCATTCGCCACAGTAAATGAAAAATCGAGCTGGGTTAATAGCTTGTCCACATCCGCTTGCGTTAACGGAATGCCGAGCACAGACACCAGGCGTGCTAACCTTAATTGAACTGGGGCACGCTCTGGTAACGTGGCAATCACTTCAGTTACTGGGCCGGCTAGGCCGCCGCAGATTTGTTTAATCAGTATCGTGGCATATTCCAGCGCATTGCGGGTATTGCCGAAATCTACGCCACGCTCAAAGCGGTAAGATGAATCAGTACTTAATCCAATTCTGCGAGATTTTCCGGCGATGACTGAGGGTGAGAAAAAAACACTTTCTAAGAAAATATTCGTAGTGTCGCTACCTACCGAAGTTGATTTTCCACCCATAATTCCGGCTAAGGCCAGCGCACCCTGGCTATCTGCAATGACCAAGTCATCGACCTTAAGTGCGACTTCCTGATCATTTAGCAATAGTAAGCTTTCATTCGCTTGGGCAAAGCGTACCTTGATATCCCCGCTTAATTTAGATGCATCAAAGGCATGCATAGGCTGACCCAATTGCAAGAGCACATAGTTGGTAATATCCACCACCGCACCGATACTGCGTAAGCCACTACGCTCTAGGCGTCTAAGCATCCAATCTGGCGTGCTCGCTTGCGCATTAATGCCTGTCACTAAACGGCCACAGTAGCGTGGGCAGGCCTCAGGCTGAGCCACAACGACAGCCTTAGTCTCTTTAGTATCGGCGGCCACCGCAGTAATCGCTTCAAACTGGGTGGTCGCGCCGGTAATGGCGGCAACATCACGCGCAATACCGGTAATACTGAGGCAGTCGCTGCGATTAGGCGTAAGCTTTAGGGTGAGCAGATGATCATCTAAATCTAAATGCTGACGTATATCTTGCCCAACCAAGGCATTAGCCGCCAACTCTAATAAACCTGTGGCCTCAGCGCTTAAACCAAGTTCTTTAGACGAACACATCATGCCAAAAGATTCCACGCCACGCACTTTGGCTTCTTTAATCGAGAAGCCAGGCAACTCGGCACCAACTAAGGCGCAAGGTGCTAATAAGCCAGGTCGGGCATTAGGTGCGCCGCAGACGATTTGTAAAGGCTGATTTTTACCGTTGACAATATGGCCCACATCTACAGAACACACTTGTAAACGATCCGCATCTGGATGTTTACTGGTGGTGAGTATTTTTCCGACAACGACCTTAGTAAAGGCGGCAGCCACCGGCTGCATCTCTTCCACCTCGAGACCAGCCATCGTCAAGGCGTGATTTAAAGCCTGACTATCTAAGTCAGTATTTACTAGGCTGCGTAACCAATTTTCTGAAAACTGCATAATGCGGGGATGACCTTAATTGTGTAAATTAAACGTAAAATTGAACGGATCGCTTATCTAAACTGGCTCAAAAAACGCAAATCATTATTGAAGAAGTGGCGTAAATCATTGACACCATAGCGCAGCATGGTGAGGCGCTCTACACCTAAACCAAAGGCGAAACCGCGATACTTTTCATGATCAATATTCACATGCTTAAATACTTCTGGATGCACCATACCGCAACCGCCAATTTCTAACCAACCACCATTCCAACTCATGTCCATTTCAGCTGAGGGCTCAGTAAATGGAAAAAATGAGGGGCGAAAACGCACAGTTAAATCATCTCGCTCAAAGAATTTTTGCAGAAAATCTTGCACCACGCCTTTAAGGTTGGCAAAGCTAATATCTTCATCCACCCACAAGCCTTCCACTTGATGAAACATAGGGGAATGGGTTGCATCAGAATCTACGCGGTACACGCGCCCTGGGGCGATAATCTTTAACGGTGGTATTTTATTATTTTTCAGTGCGTTTTCCATATAACGCACTTGCACCGGTGACGTATGCGTACGGAGCACATTGGCTTCATCGATGTAAAAAGTATCATGCATGGCACGCGCCGGGTGATCTTCGGGAATATTTAATGCGGTGAAATTATAGAAATCTGTTTCAATTTCTGGACCGGTCGCCACTTCAAAGCCGATGGAGTGAAATAACTGCTCGATACGCTGTAAGGTCAAGGTCACCGGGTGTAAGCCACCCATAGCTTGCGCACGCGCTGGTAAAGTTACATCTATCGACTCTTGTGCTAATTGCTTGGCCTGCTCAGCATTTAATAATGCTTCACGGCGCTCGGTTAAGGCGCTTTCTATGGCCTGTTTTACGACATTGATCGCAGCACCTGCCGCCGGACGATCTTCATTACTCAGCTTACCCAAACCCTTTAATGCCTCAGTCAGCGCACCGGTTTTGCCTAGGTATTTGGCTTTAGCCACTTCTAAATCGTTCATCGTAGCGCTATTAGCAAAGTCTACTGCAGCTACTGGAATTAAATGCGTTAAATCGGCCATGTGAGTTCTTGTCTTTAATCTATTTTGATTTAATTTACCGTAATATTTTCAATGCAGTAAATTTTATAATGTATTGATTTTACTATAAAAAAAAGAGGCCGAAGCCTCTTTTTTTTATTTTTCTGCAATTAAGCGGCTAAAGCTGTTTTTGACATTTCAACAAATTGTGCAAATGCTGCTTTATCAAATACGGCTAAATCTGCCAATACTTTACGATCCACTTCAATCGCTGCTTTTTTCAAGCCATGCATGAAGCGACTGTAAGTCAAACCACACTCACGTGCACCCGCATTGATACGTGCAATCCATAAGGTACGGAATTGACGTTTCTTTTGACGGCGATCACGGTAAGCGTATTGACCCGCTTTCATTACCGCTTGCTTGGCAACGCGGTAAACGTTTTTACGACGACCGCGGTAACCCTTAGCGGCTTTTAATACTTTCTTGTGTCTAGCGCGAGCAATGACACCACGTTTTACTCTAGGCATATCGGTCTCCTTATCGTGTTGGCATCATTGCGCGAACGCGTTTGACGTCTGTTGGTGAGATGATCGCCGTGCCGCGTAATTTACGCTTTTGCTTGGTGGTCTTTTTCGTTAGGATGTGGCGTAAGTGAGAGTGCGTACGTTTCACTTTACCATTACCCAAGAACTTGAAGCGCTTTTTAGCGCCACTCTTGGTTTTCATTTTTGGCATTTTGTTCTCCTTGAACTTTAGTTATGAGTGCTTAGGCATGCCGTTAAGCCGTATCACTCGAAATCTTTACTACTAAACAACACTACTACTTTTAAATAAGCTGCTACCCTGCTTTACTTAACTCTTTTTTGGCGGCCCTAAAACCATCACCATTTGGCGGCCTTCCATCTTTGGAAACTGCTCGACCACTGCTACGTCTTTGGTATCAGCCTCTACTCGTCTAAGTAGTGCCAAACCGAATTCTTGGTGCGTAATTTCACGACCTCTAAAGCGTAACGTAATTTTTGCCTTATCTCCATCTTGGATAAAGCGAATTATATTACGTACTTTAATGGCGTAATCGCCGTCATCTGTACCCGGGCGAAACTTAATTTCTTTAATCACTACTTGCTTTTGTTTAAGCTTAACTTCATGCTGTTTTTTGCTTTCGGCATATTTAAACTTACCGTAATCTAATAATCTGCACACTGGCGGTACGGCATTAGGTGCAATTTCCACAAGATCTATATCTGCTTCTTCTGCTTTTGCAAATGCCTCCGTTAACGACATAATGCCTAATGGTTCACCTTCTATACCTACCAAACGAACTTGCGATCCGGTAATGTCGCCATTAATTCGTGTTTCTTTGTCCTGTGCTATATCAAATTCTCCAAATAGTTAAGCCGCGCATTTTCAGAAATCACTTAAGGTGAGTCTTAATAACCTCCTTTAAGTAAAGCTAAACCTAGTTTCAACCTCTGCTTTTAAGCGTTCAATTAACGCTGCAATCGGCATAGAACCTAAGTCTTCGCCCTTTCTGGTACGCACGGCTACATGTCCTGTTTGCATCTCACGCTCACCTGCAACTAACAAGTAAGGCATTTTTTGCATACTATGTTCGCGTATTTTATAGGTTATCTTCTCATTTCTCAAGTCAAATTCGCACCGAATGCCATTTTTCTTTAGCATTTCAACTACTTGGCGCACGTAATCTGCTTGATTTTCAGAAATATTCAGTACCATCACTTGCACAGGCGCTAACCAAAGTGGCATCGCGCCAGCATAGTGCTCAATCAAAATACCAATGAAACGCTCCATCGAACCAACAATGGCGCGGTGCAGCATCACAGGGCGTTTACGGCTATTATCTTCAGCCACGTATTCTGCCCCTAAACGCTCAGGCAAATTAGGGTCTAACTGAATGGTGCCACACTGCCACAATCGACCCAATGAATCCTTAAGGGTAAATTCAATTTTAGGGCCATAAAATGCACCCTCTCCTGGCTGATATTCGAAATCAAGATTATTTAATTTCAGGGCATTGGCCAATGATGTTTCTGCCATATCCCAGTCTGCATCTGTACCTATACGCTTTTCGGGACGGGTAGAGAGCTTCACCAACACATCATTAAAACCAAAATCTCCGTAGGCCTTGTAGAGCATTGTAATGAAATCAGCCACTTCTGCTTCAACTTGATCTTCTGTACAAAATATATGTGCATCATCTTGGGTAAAGCCGCGCACGCGCATTAATCCATGCAATGACCCTGAAGGCTCGTTACGATGACATGAACCAAACTCGGCCAAACGTAAGGGTAAATCGCGATAACTATGCAAACTGCTATTAAAGATTTGTACGTGTCCTGGGCAGTTCATCGGCTTCACTGCGTAATCCCGACTTTCTGAGGAGGTAACGAACATGCCTTCGCGATAATTTTGCCAGTGCCCAGACTTCTCCCACAAAGTTTTATCCATAATGGTGGGTGTACGTACTTCTTGGTAATTGTAGTCACGAAACATTTTGCGCATATACTGCTCAACTTCTTGCCAAATGCTCCAGCCACGGGGATGCCAGAACACCATACCCGGTGCATCATCTTGCATATGGAAGTAGTCTAACTGCTTACCTAACTTACGGTGATCACGCTTTTCAGCTTCTTCAAGCTGAAATAAATAAGCCTCTAACTCTTCTTTGTTACGCCAAGCCGTGCCGTAAACGCGTTGCAACATTTCGTTATTACTGTCCCCACGCCAATAAGCACCCGCCAACTTCATCAGCTTAAATGCTTTGAGCTTGCCTGTATTTGGCACATGAGGGCCACGACAAAGATCGGTAAAGCTGCCTTCTGTATAGAGTGAAACGTCTTCACCAGCAGGAATGCTAGCAATAATTTCAGCTTTATAATGCTCATTGACGGATTTGAAGTAGCTGACCGCTTCATCACGCGGCAATACTTGCCGTGTCACCAACTCATCTTTCTTAGCCAACTCAACCATTTTCTTTTCAATGGCAATTAAATCTTCAGGGGTAAATGGGCGTTTGTAAGAAAAATCATAGAAAAACCCATTTTCAATCACAGGGCCTATGGTCACCTGCGCATCGGGAAATAGTTCTTTGACCGCGTAAGCCAATAAGTGCGCAGTTGAATGACGAATAACATCAATGCCTTCAGAATTTTTGTCAGTAATAATCGCCAACTCTGCATTTTGCGTAATGAGATAAGAAGTATCAACCAGCACCCCATCCACTTTACCCGCCAACGCCGCTTTAGCTAAGCCAGCGCCAATATTCATAGCAACCTCAGCCACAGTTACAGGCGCATCAAAACTTCGTTCAGAGCCATCAGGCAAGCGTATTACTGGCATATATCTTCTCTCAAAAACAACAAAAGCCACAATGGTCAGCATGCGGCTTCTAAATATTTGGTAGGCAGTACCAGATTCGAACTGGTGACCTCTTGGATGTCGACCAAGCGCTCTAACCAACTGAGCTAACCGCCTGAATTTTGAATTGTTGATTACGCTAAACGTTTTATATTAAAACTTAAGCATAAATTCAAACAGAGCAGAATTTTAGCTGATTGTGGCCTTACGCGCAAACGACAAACGCTATAATAGCTAGATGATCCCTCAATATTTTTCACACGGCCTAGAAGATCAACTCAATAAAATCACAACGCATGGTTTTTGTGTCACGGAAAACTTCCTCACGCCAGCTACAGTGTTAGCCTTAGCCAACGAAATCACCATGTTAAATAATGCTGCGCATATGCATGATGCTGGCACAGGGCAATCGAAAATAACCGTCAATAAACAGTTGCGTGGCGATTCTATTTATTGGCTTAATGCGGCCAATTCAAGCGTTGCGCAGCAAACTTACTTAGCTCAAATGGAGGGCTTACGGCACGCGCTCAATCAGCATTTATATTTAGGTCTATTTGCACTAGAAAGCCATATGGCGCTTTACCCTGTTGGTAGTGGTTATCAAAAACACCTTGATCGATTTAAGACCAATAAGATTAAATCTAATGACCAAGCTGTGCGCCAAATCAGCTGTATTTTATACTTAAACCAAAACTGGTTAGAAGAATATGGTGGTCATTTACGACTTTACCTTAATGACGACGATGAAACTGAACATCTTGATATCGCACCTATGGGTGGCAGATTAGTCCTGTTCTTATCAGACACTTTTTACCATGAAGTATTGCCCGCCAGCCGAATTAGAAAAAGCCTAACAGGCTGGTTTTTAACGCGTGGATAGGCCTAACAACAATGCCTGATAGCCGGTTTGGTAATCTGGATATTGCAAGGTAAATCCTGTTGCCAACATGGCTTTATTGCTCAAACGCTTACCACATTCAATTGGTGGGTTGATCTGATCAATAGCGCTGACATGCGATTGATCGGCAATCCAGTTCAACACTTCATATTGCGGCACTGGTTTTGAATCAGTCACAATATAGCAAGAACGGGTAACTACATTGCCCGAAACTACCGGTGCCACTAACGCCTTCATGGCTAAGAAGACAATGAATGCCGCCGCGTCATCCCGGTGTATACGATTGGTCCAACTATTTTTCAATGGCCAATTTTCAGGTGATTGTGCCAGCATAATCATCCGCAACCTACCTAGCCCGTAAATACCAGAAAGCCTTAACACCGTATTGTTGCAGGCCAAACATTTAAGCAAGCCTTCCGCTTCTAACAAACGTTTACCACCAAAATCAGCTGGGATAGCCACATCAGTTTCATCTAACAATGCATCTGTATGTTGTTCAGGCGATGATCCATATACCCGCGTGCTAGAAACAAAAAATACATGTTTTAGATTTGAATTTTCTGACTGCGTTGCCAGCACCTGACGCAAGCCATCAACATATTGCGCTTTATATTGCGCATCAGTCTGGCCGTTAGCCGCCACACAATAAATGACTATTTTAGGTTGGATTATCTTAAGCGGCGCTAAGCTTGCTGCTTGCGTGACATCCGCTTGAATAATCGTGACACCATCCAGCTTACGAGGACTGCGCCTAAGGCCTATCGTTTGAACACCAAATTTCACCAACTGACTTGCAATCGCGCCGCCTAAGTCCCCACAACCGACAATTAAGACCTCCACCACAACTGTTCACTTAGGTGCGCTAAACATTGAAGAATTGAGGATGAAGCGCCAAGTATTTTTCAGCCATGAATAAGGCAATAATTGTTTTACCATCTGTTATTTGTCCGTTTTGTATCATGCCCAAACAATCTTCAAAGCTGGCGTCAAACACTTCCAATGATTCATCTTCATCGCGGTGATGTTCGCCTAAGGTTAAACCCCAAGCAAGGTACATATGAATCACTTCATTTGAGTAGCCTATGCACGGATGCTGATGACCCAACTTCACCCAGTGATTTGCCATATAACCGGTTTCTTCTAGCAACTCACGACGACCTGTCAGCAAAACATCCTCTCCTGCGTCAATCTTGCCCGCGGGTAATTCAATGAACACTTGGTGTAATGGATATCTGAATTGCTTTTCTAGCACCACGCAACCATTCGCTAACATCGCGACGACAATGACTGCGCCAGGATGTGTGACATACTCACGTTGACTGATATTACCATTAGGCAACCGTACCTGGTCACACTTGACCGTCAACATGCCGCCAGAAGCGACAGTTTGTGAGCTCAGGCAATGCTCAGTTAAGTCAATGAAGGTGGTGGTCATTAAAGGTCGATTCGATGCAAACTCAAGGTATCGCAACGCTCATTAACTTAAGCTACTCGTCATAGCATAAATGCATAGCTCCATAATCTTTTCTGGCATGATGCCAAAGACCAACAAAGCTAATGCATTGACCCCTAAGACAAGACGCATGTCCATTGGCGCTTCTATAGCGTGATGCTCTGTGGGCGCGTCAAAATACATGAGCTTAATCACGCGCAAATAATAAAATGCGCCGATCACCGCCATTAATACGGCAAATACAACCAACCATACATAACCTGCCGCCACTGCCGCCTGTAGCACGCTAAACTTAGCATAAAAGCCCAATGTCGGCGGAATGCCAGCCATGCTAAACATCACGATGAGCATTAAAAAAGCATGCCAGGGGCTACGTTGATTTAAGCCTTTCAGGTCGTCTAATTCATCCGCTTCAAAACCTTTGCGTGATAACAGTAAAATAATGCCGAAACCCGCTAAAGTCATGAGCACATAACTGATCACATAGAACATGGCAAAAATAAAACCATTCATCGTCGCGCTCATTAAGCCATAGAGTACAAAACCAATATGCGAAATTGTAGAATACGCCAGCATACGTTTTAAGTTGGTTTGTGCAATAGCCGTAACATTACCAATAACGATAGACAGCACCGCCATGATCATCAGCATTTGCTGCCAATCAGCCGCAAGCGTAGGCAAGCCCTGCACCAAGAGACGCATAACTAATGCGAAAGCCGCCAACTTAGGCACGGAGCTAATGAGTATAGTGACGGCTGTTGGTGAGCCTTCGTAAACGTCTGGTACCCACATTTGAAAAGGCACTGCCCCTAATTTAAATGCTAAGCCAGATACGATAAAGACTAAGCCTAAAATAAGTACTGAATGAATTTTAGTTCCAGCCATCAAAGCATTATTAATATCGGCAATATTTAAGCTACCTGTCATGCCGTAAATCATACTCATCCCATAAAGCAACATGCCAGAAGCTAAAGCACCTAACACAAAGTACTTCATAGCAGCCTCGGTAGCTTTGGCATTATCACGATCTAGCGCCACAAGGGCATACAAACTTAACGACAACAGTTCTAGCCCGACATAAAGTGTCAGCATATTTTGACCTGACACCATAATCATCATTCCGACAACAGAAAACAGTACCAAAGCATAAAACTCACCACGGAACATATCGCGCTGCTGTATATATTGACGGCTATAGACAAAGATTAATGACGTGCCGAGGTAAATCATCAGCTTAAGCACGTCGGACAGAGCATCATCCACAAATGTCCCACTAAAGGCGTAATTAACACTAGGCACGTGCGTGCTAAAGGTGAAATAAGCAGCGCCTAGTAATGCCAATTGTGCCAACACATAAATCGCAATGCGGTTGGCCGGTTTAAGGAATAAATCTGCCAGTAAAATAAACATCGCCATACTAACGATGACTATTTCAGGTAAGGCAGTAATGAGGTCGTAACGTATATTTTCCATGACTTATAGACCTAAACTTACTGGCAGTTTACTTTGCGCTAGAGTAGAAAGAAGTTGGTTGGCCGTTGCATTGGTCATATCGGTGAGTGGTTGTGGATAGACACCTAAGGCTAATACCATGACCGCTAAAACCGCCAATATTAAAAACTCGCGTTTATTTAAATCTTTTAATACCACTACTTTTTCATTAGCCACTGCACCATAAAATACGCGCTTTACCATCCATAAGGTATATGCCGCGCCAAAAATAAGTGTGAGTGATGCTAAAAATGCGTACCAAAAGTTAGTTTGGATGGCCCCTAATATCACCATGAATTCGCCAACAAAACCAGACGTGCCAGGCAACCCAGTATTCGCCATCGCAAAAAATACGGCAAAAGCGGCAAAAGCTGGCATGGTGTTGGCCACACCGCCATAAGACTCAATTTGCCGACTGTGCACACGGTCATAAAGTACACCTACACACAAGAACATTGCTGCAGAGATGAACCCATGCGACACCATTTGTACGATAGCCCCTTCTAGGCCAAGGTTATTAAAGATAAAAAATCCTAGTGTCACAAAGCCCATGTGTGAGATGGATGAATAGGCAATTAGCTTTTTCATATCTTTTTGCACTAAGGCCACAAACGCGATATAAACAATTGCGATGAGCGACAAGGCAATCATATAGCCAGATAAATGATGCGCCGCATCTGGCGCGATTGGCATGGCAAAGCGTAAGAAACTGTATCCCCCTAGCTTAAGCGCAATAGCCGCCAGCACTACTGACCCACCAGTTGGGGCTTCAACGTGCGCATCTGGCAGCCAAGTATGCACCGGCCACATTGGAATTTTTACGGCAAACGCCGCGAAAAATGCCAAGAAAATTAACACTTGTACGTCTAGTGGCATGGCGAATTTATAGTAATCAACCACCTCAAAACTCCCTGTTTTGAGATATAAATAAATGAAGGCCACCAACATCAGTAGCGAGCCAAGTAAGGTGTATAAAAAGAACTTCACGGTGGCATAAACACGATTAGGTCCACCCCAAATACCGATGACCAAGAACATTGGTATCAGCATCGCCTCCCAAAATACGTAGTACAAAATAGCATCTAATGCACTAAAAACCCCTATCATCAAACCACTCATGATGAGGAAGCAGGCCATGTATTGTGCAACACGCTTTTGTATGACTTCCCAAGCAGAAATAATGACGATGAGTGTGGTAAAGCTGGTTAATAATATGAGCGGCACCGCCAAGCCATCCACACCTAAGTGATAGTTAATGTTGAAGGCTGGAATCCACCTAAAGCCTTCCTGAAACTGAAAACCGCCCTCAGCAAAATTAAACTGCGTATACAGTGGAATCGTCGCTAGAAAGCTGACGGCGCTGGCAAGCAGCGCTAACCAGCGCGTGGCGTCAGGTTTATTGTCATTGGCAACAGCAAGCACGATGATGCCAGCGAATACTGGCAACCAAATGGCAAAACTTAATAGGTGTTGAGTAAAATAATTCAGCATGTTCTTTACTTAAAGTTTGAGCGTATAAAATGAAAGCATAAAAAATACGCCAATAATCATGGCGAATGCGTAATGATAAATCAGACCCGTTTGTAATTTACGCACGACACTAGAGAGCTTGCTGATCAAGTTAGCGGTGCCATTGACCATACCACCATCAATAATTGTTACATCACCGATTTGCCAGAGTTTATGTCCAATAAAGCGAGAGCCCGCTGCAAATACGCGCTCATTAAAGTTATCAAAGCCATACTTATTTTCAAGAATTTGATTAATCACGGAAAATTTTGTTTGCATTTTTGCTGGAATGTCTGGGCGCTTCATATAAAAGAACCAAGCCAAAGTAACGCCAGAAGCCGCTAGCACAAACGGTAGCGTCATCAAGCTGTGCAATGCCATACCTAAAGCTGAATGAAACACGGTATGCCAATGATGCGTTAATTCATGCATCGCTGGGTGCGCTGCTGAATCGACCGCGATCACGCCCTTAAAAAAATCGCCATAAAGCATCGGTTCAATGGCAATATAACCAATCAACACTGAGGGTATGGCAAGTAGCACCAGCGGTAGTTTTATGACCCAATTTGGCTCATGTGGATCATCTGTAGGTGCCAGTCCGTGATAGTGGTCATGGTCATCATGCTTCACTGCGCGCCATTTTTCAGCGCCATGAAACACTAAGAAATACATGCGAAAGCTATAAAATGCAGTCACAAATACCCCCACCAGCACCGCAAAATAAGCAAAGCTACTGCCGGTAATGGTGGAGGCTTGGGCCGCTTCAATAATGCTGTCTTTTGAGTAAAATCCAGATAAAAATGGCGTACCAATTAAGGCTAAAGAACCAATAAGTGAGGTTATCCAAGTGACCGGCATATATTTTTTGAGATTGCCCATATTGCGGATATCTTGATCATGATGCATCCCCATAATCACCGAACCTGCGCCTAAAAATAGTAAGGCCTTAAAGAAAGCATGCGTCATTAAATGGAAAATTGCCACCGAGTAAGCTGAAGCGCCTAGTGCCACAGTCATATAACCTAATTGCGAGAGGGTTGAATAAGCCACTACGCGTTTAATGTCATTTTGAATAACGCCAAGAAAGCCCATAAATAAGGCGGTAATGCTACCAATAATCATCACGAAAGACAGTGCGGTGGATGACAACTCAAACAAGGGTGACATCCTGGCCACCATAAAAATACCTGCAGTCACCATTGTGGCTGCGTGAATCAATGCTGAAATTGGTGTTGGACCTTCCATAGAATCTGGCAGCCAAACATGCAATGGCACTTGCGCAGACTTACCCATCGCCCCTATAAACAATAAGATGCAGGTCACAGTCATGAGCGACCACGGCGTGTTGCCAATTAATGTAATCTGCACATCGGCCATTTGTGGTGCGACTAAAAACACCGATGCGTAATCTAAACTACCAAAGTGGAACAACACTAGGCCTATGCCTAGCAAAAAGCCAAAATCACCAACGCGATTCACTAAAAACGCTTTCAGGTTTGCATAAATAGCGGTCGGGCGTGTATACCAAAACCCAATCAGCAAGTAAGACACCAAACCAACCGCTTCCCAGCCAAAAAATAACTGCATAAAGTTATTACTCATGACTAACATAAGCATGGCAAAAGTAAACAAAGAAATGTAGCTAAAGAAACGTGCGTAACCCGCATCTTCTTTCATATAGCCGATAGTATAAATATGCACCATAAGTGACACGAAAGTAACCACCACCATCATCATGGCCGACAGTCGGTCGATTAAAAAGCCTATTTCGAAACTGAAATTGCCACTTTTTAACCAAGAATAAATGGTCTCGTTATAAGGTACAGCAATCATGGCCTCATTAAGCACATAAAGCGATAAAGCAAATGACACCCCTACAGCTAAAACAGTAAGCACATGAGCACTGGCACGCGGCAATTGTTTGCCAAACAAACCAACCACAATCGCGGCTAGTAAGGGTAGTAAAGGAATTGCCAAGTAAATTTGTTGCATTGTCATTCTCGGCTTACCCTTTTAAGCGATCTAAATCGTCAACGTTAATGGTGCGCAAGTTTCTAAATAGCACCACCAAAATTGCTAAACCTATGGCAGACTCAGCGGCTGCAACCGTTAATATGAAAAATACGAAGACTTGTCCGGCAATGTCATGTAAATAATGTGAGAAGGCAATAAAGTTTAGATTAACGGCCAACAGCATCAACTCAATTGCCATTAACAAAATGATGACATTCTTGCGATTCAAAAATATGCCAATCACACTCATGGCAAAAAGTAGTGCACCAAGAATAAGGTAGTGAGATAAACCGACCATTATTTAACCCCTTTCGCATGAGATGAGGCATCATTGGCTTGTGGGCTTACTTGTTCAACCACGGCAACCATCTTCACAATGCGAATACGATCTTCTTTTTTCACCAAGACTTGTTGAGCTGGGTCCATTGATTTTCTGTCTTTGCGGTCACGCAGGGTAAGCGCTATGGCGGCCACAATAGCCACCAACAGCACTATCGAGGCCAGTTCAAATGGCAATAGGTAATCGGTGTAAAGCACGCGTCCTAATTCCGCAGTATTACTGTAATCCGCCAATCTTGCTGCTGGCGCTACCACTTTATCCGCCCCAAAGTTACCCACGCCCACGATCATCACCATTTCAACCGCCATTAAACCACCTACAGGCAATGCTACCGGCAAGGCATTCCAAAAACCTTCCCGCAATTTATCTAGGTTGATGTCTAGCATCATCACCACAAATAAGAACAACACCATCACGGCGCCTACATAGACCAAAACTAATGCAATCGCCAAAAACTCAGCTTCTAGTAACAGCCAAATACCAGCGGCCGTAAAGAATGCCAATACCAAATACAGTGCCGCATACACTGGGTTGCGCGTCGTAATCACGCCTAGTGCGGCAAATAGCAAAATGGCGGCTAATGCGTAAAAAACGATGTCTTGAAAAAGTAAGCCAAAAAATGTCATGGGTTCGTGTCGTTATATCTTAATAATTATCTAAAAGTTTTATCCATAGCACGGTCAGCGGCAATCTGCTTTTCATGCTTATCCCCTACTGCTAACAGCATTTCTTTGGTGTAAAGTAAATCGCCACGCTGCTCACCGTGATAATCAAAAACACGAGTTTCTACAATAGAATCTACCGGACATGATTCTTCACACATACCGCAAAAAATACATTTAGTTAAATCAATATCATAGCGAGTAGTCCGTCTGGTATTGTCTTCACGCTGCTCAGACTCAATCGTAATCGCCATGGCCGGGCAAACTGCTTCACATAATTTACAAGCAATACAACGCTCCTCTCCATTTGGATAGCGACGTAGCGCATGCAGGCCTCGAAACCGGTTAGATTGCGGGGTTACCTCTTCGGGATATTGCACAGTAATTTTGGGCGCAAAAAAGTAGCGGCCAGTGAGGGCCATTCCTTTTAACAGCTCAACTAGCATTAAGCTAGCCAGCGTAGATTTAATTTTTGCAATCATAAAATATTAGTCATTATTCTGTTGGGTTCTTATCATATTCATGCTTCGCTAATGGAAAAAATGGGCCCATGGGGTTTGCATCATGCCGCCGACAAATACAATCCAAACGATAGTAATAGGAATAAATACTTTCCAGCCTAAACGCATGATTTGATCATATCTGTATCGCGGAAACGTTGCTCTAAACCATAAGAAGAAAAACAATAAAAATCCGATTTTCGCGAGCAACCACAAGAAACTGTCAGAAATAAATGGCAGTGGTGATAACCAACCACCCAGGAACATAAGCGCGGCTAACATGGACACCAAAATCATATTGGCATATTCAGCCAAAAAAAATACCGCGAAAGCCATGCCGGAATATTCCACATGAAAACCCGCGACGATTTCAGATTCACCTTCAGCCACATCAAATGGTGCACGATTAGTTTCAGCCACTGCACTAATGAAATAAACTATAAATAATGGAAATAAGGGCAAGAAATACCAATGCCAGAATCCACCCGCTTGCCCCATGACAATTTTGCCTAAATTCAGCGAATTCGCACACATGAGAACGCCTACCAAGGCAAAGCCCATGGCAATTTCGTAAGACACAATTTGTGCCGCCGAACGTAACGCACCCAAAAATGCATATTTTGAATTTGATGCCCATCCAGCAATAATGACGCCGTACACGGCAACAGAAGTCATGGCTAAAATATACAGTAAACCGGCATCTACATCAGCTAGCACCATATTCATGTCAAATGGCACTACCGCCCAAGCGGCGAAAGCTGGGGCAATAGCCAACACCGGCCCTAATAAAAATAGTGCTTTATTAGATGCCGTAGGCACTATGATTTCTTTAAATAACAGCTTTAAACCATCGGCAATGGGCTGCAATAGCCCAAAGTAACCCACGCGATTAGGCCCAATGCGCACTTGCATATAGCCAATCACTTTACGTTCAGCCAGCGTGAGATAAGCAACAGCAATCATTAGCGGGGCTACTATTGCAATAATTTTAATTAAGGTCCAGCCGGTAATTTGCACTGCAGGCCAGTAACTACCCAATAAATTAGCAAACCATTCCATTATGCGCACGCTTCCTTGATGACAGATGCATAAGCTTGAATCTGTTGAGGTGATAGTTTCTCAACACTAATATCCCCCATTAAATCGCCTAAGCCTATGGTGTCTGGATGCGCCGCAGCAACGCGCACGCAGCCTTTTGCAACATGATGATCAAGCTTCACCTTCAATACGGCACTGCCTTTATCTTGCTTCACCAAGACATAATCACCTTCCGTTAAGCCCAATGCATCTAACTGCTTTGCACACATGCGCGCCATAGGTTTAATGTTATATTTTGTTTTCTGTAGGGGCGGTGAACGTCGCACTATTGGGTCAGATTTATATTGCGGGACTTCACCAATGCGCTGCAAGCCTTCATGTTTAATGTTGACGTGAATCTCAACCAACTCTTTTAAGTTGTTATTGAGGCTACGCCAAACCACAGCAGAAGGCTTTTCACCTGCAAAAATAGCCTGCTTAACCTGCTCACTGGTTTCATAATCAAAACCAGGCAATCCTAAAGTATTGGCCAATACACGCAACACTTTCCAAGCCGGGCGACATTCGCCTAGTGGCTTGACGACAGCTGTAAAACTTTGTACACGCCCTTCCATACTCATAAAGGTGCCTGAAGTTTCAGTAAATGGTGCAATAGGCAACAACACGTTGGCATGTTCTAAAGCTTGTGATTTGAAAGCCGTCAGCGCAACAACACATTCTGCTTTTTCCATTGCCGCTTTTGCTAAGGCCGCGTGCTGGCAATCTAACTCAGGCTCTATGTTCACAATTAAATAAGCTTTACGTGGCACTTCAAGCATCGCACGCGCATGCATGCCGGTACTATTCGGCATCACGCCCATCATATGCATGCCGGTACTGTTGCAGGCAGATGGCAATATGCCACCTTTGGCGCCAGAAATACCACCTATCGCTTCAGCCATACTGTACATTTCAGTAAAGCGCGGATCGCTTAAAGCCATATTCCCTAAAAAAATACCTACTTTTGGTGAGATTAAATCGTAATTTTTACCATGACCAGCCATGCTTTCAGCAATAGCTTGCGTATTAGGGCGCACTTTAATATCTTCAAGTAGCGCATTCAGTGACAGCGGCAAACAGAGCGATAAACGCTGTAAACCAGACATTGCCTTAAGGATTTGTCCGAGCACATTCACCATATCATTCGGGCGCACAATGACTTTATGGCTAACATCCATCAACGGGTCATTGTCTAACGGGCTAATAATGGAAAGTTCAGCACCATTCGCTACCGCTTTTCGGAAGCGCTGTGCGAGCAGTGGGTGCTCATTACGCATATTGGAACCAATCACTAAAATGCGATCTAGCTCTTCAATTTCATGAATATTACAACCCATCCAAGGTGTACCCAAGCGCTTACCATCCAACCTGAAATCAGTTTGACGTAAACGATAATCGACATTGCCACAACCTAACCCATTGGCCAGCTTTTTAACTAGATAACCTTCTTCCATAGTACTGTTTGGTGAAACCAGCACGCCAAGCGCCTCACTGCCATATTCATTAGTAATGTCTTTAATTTGCCCCGCAGCAAACTCTAATGCTGTTTTCCAATCCGTTTCTACCCATGCGCCATTATGTTTAATCATCGGCACTTTAAGTCGATCCGGACTATTTAAACCTTCGTAAGAAAAACGATCGCGGTCGGATAACCAGCACTCGTTGATACTTTCTTTTGTCAGAGGCAATACACGCATGACTTTATTATCTTTAACCTGCACTTCAATGTGTGAACCTAAGCCGTCATGTGGCGCAATACTAGGACGGCGCGTGAGCTCCCAGCTACGGGCAGAATATTTAAACGGTTTACTTGTCAGTGCGCCTACTGGACATAAATCAATGATATTGCCAGAAAGTTCTGAATTAACGCTTTTATCAACATACGCAGTAATTTCAGAGTGCTCGCCTCGGCCTACCATGCCAAGCTCCATCATGCCACCCACCTCTTGCAAGAAGCGAACGCAACGCGTGCATTGAATGCAGCGTGTCATATCTGTGCTTACTAATGGGCCAATGTTTTTATTAAACACCACACGCTTTTCTTCAGTATAGCGTGAGCCACTGGTGCCATAAGCCACCGCAACATCTTGTAAATCACACTCGCCTGCTTGGTCACAGATGGGGCAATCTAAGGGGTGATTGATAAGTAAAAACTCCATCACACTTTTTTGCGCTTCTATGGCAGATTTAGATCGGGTAAATATTTTCATGCCATCAGCCACTGGCGTAGCGCAGGCTGGTAATGGTTTATTGAAATTCTCCACTTGCACCAAACACATGCGGCAGTTTGCAGCAACAGATAGCTTGGGGTGATAGCAAAAACGTGGGATAGCAATGCCGACCTTGTCAGCCGCATCTATGATAGAACTGCCATGTTCAACTTCTAGCGCTTTGCCATCTATTTCAATATTCAACATTATTGTGGCTCCGCTTTACAACCAACCATGCTTTTACCATGCTCAATGTAATATTCAAATTCTGATCTAAAATGTTTAATGAAGCTTAATACCGGTGTTGCCGCAGCTTCACCAAATGCGCAAATAGTGCGCCCAGAAATATTTTTACTCACATCCGTCAGTAAGTCTAAATCTTCCATCTTGCCTTGGCCTTTGACAATGCGATCCAGCACCCGATAAACCCAGCCGGTACCTTCACGACATGGTGTACATTGACCGCAACTTTCTTCATAAAAGAAATAAGATAACCGATGTAATGCATTTACCATACAAGTGGTTTCATCCATCACGATCATAGAACCAGCCCCTAAGCTTGATCGTGCTTTACTCAAGCTGTCATAATCCATGCTAGCCGCTTCAATCACACTTGCCGGCAAAACTGCCGTGGATGGGCCACCCGGAATAACTGCTTTTAGTTTTCGACCTTTCCAAACGCCACCAGCCAAGTCTAATAACGCAATAAATGGCGTACCCATTTTAATTTCATAGTTACCTGGTTTTTCCACATGACCTGATACAGAGAATAGTTTTGTACCGCCAGAGTTTTCTACACCCAAGTCTGCAAAAGCTTGGCCACCATGCTGCATAATCCACGGAATAGAAGCATAGCTTTCAGTATTATTAACATTGGTAGGTTTACCAAACACGCCATAACTAGCGGGGAATGGTGGCTTAAAACGTGGCTGACCTTTTTTCCCCTCAATGGATTCTATGAGTGCCGTTTCTTCACCGCATATATAGGCGCCGTAGCCATGTACTGCATATAAATTAAAGCTAAAATTAGTGCCGAATAAATTTTCACCTAAGTATCCAGCAGCCTTTGCTTCACCTAGCGCAGCTTCGAAAGTGTCATAATCTTGCCAAATTTCACCATGAATATAGTTATAACCGACTTTTGCCCCAAGCGTATATGCAGCAATCGCCATGCCTTCAATTAACTGATGCGGGTTGTAGCGAATAATATCGCGGTCTTTAAATGTGCCTGGCTCACCCTCATCAGTGTTACACACCAAATACTTTACACCGTCAAAATAGCGCGGCATAAAACTCCATTTAAGTCCAGTAGGAAAGCCTGCCCCACCACGACCACGTAGACTAGAGCGCTTAACTTCGGTAATCACATCGGTCGCTTTTACCTTCTCGCTGACGATGCGCTTTAAGGCAGAATAACCGCCTAACTTAATGTAGGTTTCTAAAGAAGCTGGGTTCTTTTCTTGCAGTGTGCGCAGACAGACTAAGGTTTGACCTTTCAAATCAGTCATCACTGGCGCTTTAGGTTTTGTGGTTTGAGTCAGCATTATTGCAAGTCATCCAAAATCGCATCTACTTTTTCTGGCGTTAAAAACTCATGCATAGTGTGATTATTGACGATCAGCAACGGCGCACCACCACAGGCGCCCATACATTCACCCTCTTTGAGGCAAAATTTACCATCCGCCGTAATTTCATTAAAACCGACACCTAACTTAGCTTTAAGATAATCAACAATTTCATCACTATCGCGCAACATACAAGAGATATTAGTGCAAACCGTAATTTTGTACTTTCCAACTGGCGCCAAGTCATACATATTATAAAAAGTAGCCACTTCCATCGCCGCAATTTCTGGCATCGCTAAATATTGGGCGACTTCGCTGATGCTTTCTTTCGACAGCCATCCACGCTCAGTTTGCACAATACGCAAAGCACTCATCACCGCCGCTTGGCGCTGATCCGCTGGATATTTAGTCAGTTCATAATCAATTTTTTGAATAGCTTCGCTACTTAGCATGCTCTATGTCTACCTGTCTATTTCGCCAAATACAATATCTTGCGTACCTATAATCGCCACCAAATCGGCAATCATGTGACCACGCGTCATTTCATCTAATGCTGCCAAATGCGGGAAACCTGGTGCGCGAATTTTTAAACGGTAAGGCTTATTTGCCCCGTCTGAAACCATGTAAATGCCGAATTCACCTTTTGGATGCTCAACCGCCGCATATGCCTCACCTGCTGGCACATGAAACCCTTCCGTAAACAATTTAAAGTGATGGATGAGATCTTCCATATTGCTTTTCATACCCTCACGATCTGGTGGAGCTACTTTATTGTCAGTCGTAATCACTGGACCTGGATTTTTACGTAACCAATCCACACATTGCTTGATGATATTATTGGATTGCCTAAACTCTTCCATACGCACCAAATAACGGTCATAACAATCGCCATTAACACCCACTGGAATATCAAAATCCAGTTTGGCATAAACTTCATAAGGTTGCGTTTTGCGCAAATCCCAGGCGATGCCAGAACCCCGCAACATTGGCCCTGTCATGCCTAACGCTAATGCACGCTCTGGCGTAACAACACCAACCCCTACGGTGCGCTGTTTCCAAATACGATTATCTGTCAGCAGCGTTTCATATTCATCAACGTATTTGGGAAAGCGCCGGGTAAAATCATCAATAAAATCCAACAATGAACCTTGGCGGTTTTCATTTTGTTTTTTAACTGTTTTAGCATTGCGTAATGGCGAAACGTCATACTGTGGCATTTGATTTGGCAAATCGCGATACACGCCACCTGGGCGGTAATATGCAGCGTGCATACGCGCACCAGAAACTGCTTCGTAACAATCAAATAAATCTTCACGCTCACGGAACGCATATAAAAACACCGTCATTGCACCGATATCTAGCGCATGTGCACCCAACCAAAGCAAATGATTCAGCACACGGGTAATTTCATCAAACATGACGCGAATGTACTGGGCGCGTATGGGCACATCAATGCCCATCATTTTTTCAATCACCATCACATAAGCATGCTCATTCGACATCATGGACACGTAATCTAACCTGTCCATATAAGGAATTGATTGCAAGTAAGTGCGGTTTTCTGCAAGTTTTTCAGTACCGCGATGTAACAAGCCTATGTGCGGATCAGCACGCTGAATTACTTCACCATCCAACTCTAACACCAAGCGCAAAACGCCGTGTGCCGCAGGATGCTGCGGCCCGAAGTTCATTGTATAGTTTCTAATTTCAGCCATAATCAACGCCTATTTAGCGTGCGCTCCTTCATTGCGAATCACGCGTGGTACGTTATTGCGTTCTTCTATGGACACTGGCTGATAAATCACGCGCTGTTGTTCAGGGTCATAGCGCATTTCAACATTACCGATCATAGGGAAATCTTTACGGAACGGATGGCCAACAAAACCATAGTCAGTGAGTAAGCGGCGTAAATCTGGGTGATTTTCAAACATAATACCGTAAAGATCAAACGCCTCGCGCTCATACCAATTGGCCACCGGCCAAACATCCACTAGCGTGGGTAAAACTGGAAAATCTTCATCTTGAGCAAATACGCGCACACGTACTCGCTGATTGAGCGTAACAGACAACAGATGACTCACTACGGCATAGCGTAAACCCTTATAAGCACCCTCACCGTAGGCTTGGTAATCTACACCACATAAATCAATCAATTGCTCAAACTTCAAACCAGCCTGATCACGCAGCATTCGACAGACCGCAAGACAATCAACTGCCTGACATTCAATCGTCACCTCTCCCAGCGCCACAACATGGTTAACGATTTTATCGCCCAAGACAGTTTGTAAATTGGTAAGAAGTTGATCTAATTTAACTGACATAATTTTTTAGCGCGCGATGGTGTTGGTACGTTTGATTTTATTTTGCAACTGGATAATGCCATACAGCAAAGCTTCTGCAGTTGGTGGACAACCAGGCACATAGACATCTACCGGCACAATCCTGTCGCAACCACGCACCACTGCATAAGAATAATGATAGTAGCCACCGCCATTTGCACAGGAACCCATGGATATGACCCAACGCGGTTCTGCCATTTGATCATAAACTTTACGAAGTGCTGGCGCCATCTTATTCACTAAAGTGCCAGCCACTATCATTACATCAGACTGGCGAGGACTACCACGGAACACAATACCAAAACGATCCAAGTCGTAGCGCGAAGCCCCTGCATGCATCATTTCAACCGCGCAACAGGCTAAACCAAAGGTCATAGGCCACATTGAACCGGTACGCGTGTAATTAATCACCGTATCGAGCGTAGTCGTCACGAACCCTTTTTCTAAAAGACCCTCAATACTCATAACGAACTTAATCCCACTCTAATGCGCCCTTCATCCATTCATAAATAAAGCCGATGACTAGGACCCCAAGAAATACCATCATGGCAATGAAACCAAATAAACCAATTTCTTGAAGCACCACCGCCCACGGGAATAAAAAAGCGATTTCTAAATCAAATAGAATAAATAGTATGGCGACTAAATAATAGCGCACATCAAATTTCATACGTGCGTCTTCAAACGCCTCGAAGCCACATTCATAAGGGGAGTTTTTTGCAGAGTCCGGCTTATGCGGAGAGACCAACAAGCCCAACACAAGAGGACCAATGCCGACCGCTAAGCCTACGAGAATAAATAACAATATCGGAAAGTAATTTTCTAACACTTACTAGTCCTAAACTAAATAGCTGAAACCTAAATTTTTAAAAACCAATCAAGAAAATTTAATTAACGATAACACTTTATTTTTACATTTTCTTATGACGTGGTCATGACAAAAACTGCAAGAACTAAGGCCAGTCTCGACCATTTAACGCTTAGTAACAGTTTCATTTAACGCTTTATTCAGACCTAAATACACCTAACTCAAATTAAGTTAGCATTATAACTCAATAGCCATACGCCTAGCCATAAGCTAGTAACTAAATTGCAGTTATGGTCAGCACAAACAATCCAATGAGAAATGTGATGCGACTCAGAAAAAAGTTTAAACTGCGTTTCTGCTCACCCAAATTTCTAGCAAAGCAATGGTAACCACCAATGTAATCGGACCCAAAATAAGACCTGCGGCACCAAATATGAGCAAGCCTCCCACTACCGACAAAAAGGTTAGAACTGTATGCAGTCTGAGCCGATTACCGACTAAGATTGGACAAAATAAATTATCAATAGTGCCAACCACAAACATGCCCCATAGCGTAAGTATTAATGCACTTCCAAAATCTCCTTCAACAGCCAAAAATAACGCCGCAGGCGCCCAAATAACGAAAGCCCCCAACATAGGCACCACCGCTAGCAAGCCCATGACTAAGCCCCAAAGCAAGGGTGCAGGTAAATCTAGCCGCCAGAACTTCAGTTCACCCAAAAATCCTTGTACGGAAGCAATCGCAAAAGTGCCGTAGACGGTTGCATAAATAGTGTCGCCAATTCGACTAAACAGGCCAGCCATCTCAACCTGCGAAAGTGGCGCCAACGACACAATGGACGCTAAAGCTACCTTACGATCACGAAGGAAGAAGAATAGGATATAAAAGATTAAGCATAATCCTAACACTTGAAATATGGAGGATTTTACAATGTCGCCGGCATTAGAATCTAACCACGTGGTGATGGTTTTTGCGCTTCCTGAAAAGTCCATTTTCTGCACAATCTTATCTATCATTGGCGCTAATTTTTGTTGCGTTTCTAATGTGTGCAGCCAATCTTCAGAACTTAGCTTTGCCTCGATTAATTGACTGCCTTTCACCGCATGTAAGGCCAATTGCTGGCCAACAAACGCGCTGGAATAACCATAATTAAACCAATCAATAACACTGAAACAGACGCAGCCAAACTGGCAGACTTTATCTTAGACTTAAACCATTGCTGCCAAGGACTAAACAAAACAGCCAACGTCAACACCCAAACAAGCACCGCTAAAAATGGCAAAGCCATCAGGTAACATAAATAAATACCAAACACTGTTGCCATCATCACCAGCGAATGAACGTGATTTCTCGACCCCTAGTCATTGCCGACGCTAGCATCTGCGCGTTTATTTTTTGTTCTCTCATACCTTAACTAACAGCTCCATGATATTTTTACTTTATTTGAGAGGTATACCGATTTGTGTATGCGCAGAAATTTATTAGGGCTTTGATTTATTGCTCAGTTTTTGCAGAATCTGCCAAGCTAGCCAGCCGCGTCGAAACCATTTTCCAAACCGGCTGGGTCGCAACATTGAAAGTACGGCCGTACCGCCGCCAGCTATCATGATTGGGTGATTTCTAATATAGCGTAATACATTCAAACCTTGATCTGCCATAGTCAAGGGCTTGCTCCATACCTCAACATTTTGCGCTAAGGCTAATCTTTGCGCTTCAGCTTTTTCCACCAAGTGTTCGCGCCGTTTTGCCAACCTAAGTAAGTTCTGGTTCATGTTATTTTTGGTCGCTACTTTGCTGTGGATCAAGCGTCTGCCGATCTTTTTGCAACTCTACTAAGCTAGCTAAAAAGAGTCTTGGTTTTGCTTTGGCTTTACGCTTAGCAAAGTGCCATGCAATCAGCCCTGCTACTATAAAAAAACTAGCGAGTGCGCCTATTGCGGCTAATCGATAGCTTGCCCATAAGGCGACTATGATAAAAACTGCCATTAACAACAGTCCTAGCATCAAGAAAAATAGCGCGATGAGCGACAGTTTAAGCAGGGATAAGATATGCTCTCGCTCCTCTTCAATATCTGTCGATAAAAGTTCTAGTCGCGTATGTATGATGACAACAAACGTACTGACTAGCGCAGCTAGCGAATCCATTAGGCCGTTACTTTGCTTAGGGTTATTGTCCGGCATAATTGAGCAACTAACGACGTCCTATTAGCAAGCCAATAACAACACCAACACTAGCTGCCAAGCCAATTGAGCGCCACGGGTTTTCTTGTACATAATCATTGGTGGCCTTAGCCGCCTCCTTAGTTTTAGCTAGCACTGTCGCTTGTGTATCGACCATCGTCGTCTTTACCGCACCAAGTGACGCTTCTGCCTTGGCGCGAACCACTGCCAACTTTTCACCACCAGTATTGGCCGTGGCTTTTAGTAAGGCCTCTACGTCAGCTACTACCGCCTTAAAATCTTTACTTAATTGGTCTTCGTTAAATTGATCTGATAACGGCTCCATACTATTTCTCCAATTATTGACTCATAAATTTAAACAATCATTACTTGTCAGGCTATCGACATAAAATCACTATACGCCGAGCTATACCGACAAACAACAAGCAGGCACTTTACTTTCCAGCCCACAATTGACTTCTACGGATCATTAACCAACCAAATATTAAGTAACCCGCCATAGCTAAGGCTAAACCAGATGGCGCATACCAGACCAATGGCACAATTAAACCAGCTGAAATAGTCGACAGTAGCATCTGTATGAAAGCTTGACCAGATGCTGCAGTACCGCGAATTTTTGGATGGCGATCAAGCGCGGCAATAGACAGTACAGGCATCGCTAGCGCCATACCGACATTAAATAAAGCAATCGGAAAAATGTTATAAATCGCTTGTGCAGGCAAGGTAAAACTAATCAGCAAATTTAATATAGCCATAGCGGCCATCCAAGTGAAAGCAGCTTTTATTACCCATTGTTTGGCATATCTCCCCGCCGCACATTTTGCAAAATAAGAACCTAAAACCATGCCACACACGGTTGGAATAAACATATAGCCGAACTGATGTTGACTTAACCCAAGCTGTTTAACTAAAAATACTGGGCTCGCTAGCACGTAAATAAAAAAACTAGCAAAATTTGCCCCCAGTGCGAACACCACTAAATTAAACTCTTTATCAGCAAAAATGATGCGATAGTCTTTGATCACCTGCTTGGCAGATAGCGGCAGACGCTTCGCCTTAGGCACTGTTTCAGGCAGGTAGCGTATAGCTGCCCACAAGCTCAGCGCAGCATACAAGGCCAAAAAGATAAAAATTGCTTGCCAATGTATACCAAGCAATACCCCGCCAATGATAGGGGCAACCGCAGGTGCTATGCCAAACAACATTTGCACTGTGGCCATCACCCGTTGTGCTTGCGGGCCTTCAAACAAATCACGCACCATAGCGCGCGCCACAACGTTACCTGCACCGCCGGAAAGCCCTTGTAGTACCCGGAAAAACCAAAGAATCTCAACATTGGGTGCCAAAGCGCAGCCTATAGAGGCCAAGACAAAAACACCCAAACCCCATTTGATAGTAGTGATACGTCCTATCGAGTCTGAAATAGCGCCATGCCATAGCGTCATCAAGGCATAAGGTAACAAATAAAAAGTAAGGCTATGCTGTAACTCTAGCGGCGTACCTTGCAAGGCCGTTTCTAATGTTAAAAATGCTGGCAGGTAAGTATCAATTGCAAACGGCGCTAGAGCGGCAAGACTTGCAAGCACCACGGATAGCAGAAATGGGGATGGTTTAAACATCTAAATAAAATTCTCAAATAAAAAAACGCGCTAAGCTAGCGCGTTCAATTTAACCATACTATGACAAACTTATGATGAATTAATTAAGGTAAGGAATGAAAGCCTTCAACACGGTCATTAAGCTCGCCCGCGATAATTCTCTTAGAGTTCTTATCATTACGAAACACTATTGGCTGAGCGACCAACACTGGATTTTTTGAGTCTTCAATCGCTTGATCAATCAAATGGCGATAAGGTGATTTAGTGCACACGGGATCAGCAATCTCAGCGTCACCGGACAACAGAAATGCCTGACAACGACAACCGCCCAAGTCATTTTCTTTTTCAGAACAACTGCGACAAGGTTCTTTCATCCAGCTATCACCGCGATACTTGTTAAATGCAGGAGAATCTTTCCATGCATAGGCTAGGCCGCTATCTCGCACATTTGGAAACTGCATATTGGGTAATGATCTTGCCGAGTGACATGGTAATACATCGCCATTAGCAGTCACAATCATAAAGACTTCACCCCAGCCATTCATGCACTTTTTAGGGCGATCAGAGAAATAATCTGGAACCACAAAAAATATTTTCATCTTATTGTTAGGATTAGCTCTAAACTCGTTGGTAATTGCCTCAGCTTCATCTACTTGTTCTTTGGTTGGCATCAATTGGTTGCGATTAACTAATGACCATCCGTAATATTGCGTATTTGCCAGCTCAATGTAATCAGCACCAAGTGCTTGTGCCATCTCTAATATTTCTTTCATGTGACCAATGTTGTAGCGGTGTATGACCACATTTAACACCATTGGATAGCCATGATTTTTAATCATGGCAGCCACTTTTTTCTTCAATTCAAAGGTTTTGGTATTGGTGATGAAATTGTTAATTTCTTCAGTAATATCATGCATAGAAAGCTGAATATGGTCTAAACCACCGTCTTTAAATGCTTGGATACGCTTTTCAGTCAAACCTACGCCAGAGGTAATTAAATTACTGTAATAGCCAAGCTTTTTAGCTTCGATGACAATATCTTCAATATCGTCACGCAATAAAGGCTCACCGCCAGAAATACCCAGCTGAATAGCACCTAGCTTTCGTGCATCCCGTAAAGCCTCTATCCACTGCTCGGTAGTGAGCTCATTTTGGGTATGCTTATCGTAATCGGTTGGGTTATAGCAAAATGCACAATGTAATGGACAGCGATATGTCACCTCTGCCAATAGCCACAGTGGCTGTGTATGCGTAACGGCGGCAGAAACACCATTATTTTGTTGCGCATGTACGGTTTTTTGTACGACTGATTCACCTAAAGAGGCTTGTGTCATGTTGCTACTCCTAAATTTTTACGCATTATTTAAACGCTAAAGCTTGCGTAACCAACCTTTACTTACCGCAAGTTCAAACATGCCAATAATGTCAGTTTCAATATTCACCGCATCAGGAAATGTTGCCTGCAAATCAGTAATTACATCAGACACGGTCACTTTTCCATCTAAGCGCTTCAAAATTTCACCCGCCCCCCCATGCAGTTTGACCATACCTTCAGGGAAAAGTATCACATAATTTTGCTGCGCTTCTTCCCATTGAAAACGATGATGCAACGCAAGTGCATAGATATCTGAATGCTGTATATTCATGTCCATTATGGTGTAATCTTAATTAAAATGAATAACCGGCTGACGCAAGTAATCTTTGCCTTCAACCTTAATATCTGTGCTTGCCAACATAATTGAATCTGCTATTACCCAAAGAATATCCAGCTTAAACTGTAATATATCTAAGGCTTTTAACTGCATTTCGCGTGACGTGCTAAAGTAATCCAAAGTCACGTTTAAACCTTGCTCTACATCACGCCGCGCTTCTGTTAAGCGTTTTTTAAAGTAGGTTAAACCAGTTTCATCAATCCACGGATACATACTAGGCCATGAGCTAATGCGTTGCTGATGGATATGTGGTGCGAATAGCTCGGTTAAGCTTGAACATACTGATTCTTGCCAAGTACGTTGTTTAGCAAAATTAATGTAAGCATCCACGGCAAAACGCACACCAGGGCTTACCATTTTAAGGCTAGTCACATCTTCTCGGCTTAAACCTACGGCAGCACCTAATTGAATCCAAGCTTCAATACCACCAACATTGTCACCAACGCCATCGTGGTCAGTAATGCGTACAATCCATTGCTTACGCACTTCTACATCAGGGCAATTAGAAAGAATTGCCGCATCTTTCATTGGAATGGCAATTTGATAATAAAAACGATTCGCCACCCAAGATTGCAATTGTTCTTTTGTTAATTTTCCTTCATACATCATCACGTGAAATGGGTGATAAATATGATAACCACGGCCTTTCTCACGTAATTTATCTTCAAATTCCGCACGTGCCCAAGGTAAATTTTGATTTGCGGCTGCATTCATAATAAGTTCCTATAAAATAATATCCATGCCATCATAAGCCACTTCAATACCATGTTGAGTAAGCTCGGCACGCTCAGCAGAATCTTCTCGCAAAATAGGATTGGTGTTATTGATATGTATCAATATTTTACGCACATTTTGACCATTTTTAGGGCCAAATTCATTAAGCTTTTCTATCATACCACCTTCACCAGACTGCGGATTGTGGCCGATACTACGTGCAGTTTTAGTCATCAAACCCATGTCAATCATTTCGGTATTCGTCCAGAATGTACCATCCACCATAATGCAATCAGCCTGATTTATAAACGGCGGTAAATGCGGCTCTATTTCACCTAAACCTGGTGAGTACCAACATTTTTTACCTGTGCTAATCTCTTCAATCAGCACGCCGATGGTATCGCCAGCTTGCGGGTTATTACGGTGTGGAGAATATGGAGGTGCAGCACTCTTAAGTGATACAGATGTAAATTTAAGATTAGGTACATTAGGGATTTCAAAGCTAGTTTTGCCATCAATCGGCACTTGATGGTAATTAACGCCGCAGTAATGCTCTAATATATTCAATATCTGGTTACCAGAAGTCAGGTCTTCATACACCATATCTGTGCAATAAATCTCGCGTTTAATCTTGCCTTCACGCAACATAAATAAGCCAGTGGTATGGTCAATTTGCGCGTCAATCAACACAATTGCTTGAATACCTGAATCACGAATCGCACGACCCGGTTGTAATGGCGAAAAATCCTGAATCTGCTGCAATACATCGGGTGAGGCGTTAAACAACACCCAATTGACGCCATCCCCACTCACACAAATTGAAGATTGTGTGCGTTTAGTGGCTTTAATAGTCCCTTTACGCAGTCCATTGCAATTAAAACAGTTGCAATTCCATTGTGGAAATCCACCACCTGCGCCTGCGCCTAAAACATGTATATGCATATAACTCTACAATTCCACTAAGTAATACTCTTTAAAAAAACTTGCTTAGCACATTCATCACTAAGACTTAGCCTATCCGCCAACTAATGGCTTTGGTATATAAAAAAAGGCTGTCTTACGGCAGCCTTTTTTATTAGCATAAGGCTAATTATTTATTCATTACGTACATTGTTACTTCAAAGCCAAAACGCATTTCTGTAGCTGCTGGAGTTGTCCACATGATAATTTTCCTTTTTTAGTTAATTGATTTCGTTGCTGCAAATTGATTTCACCACAACGTGAAACGAATCATGCGCGCTATTATTATTTCACAACACTGCAAACTTACTGATTAAGCACTAAGTAAATTCATGATGCCTAGCCGAGCTACTTATGCCGACGCGACCGTACCGAAACTGCCAGCGCTTCCAGCAACTCAACCGTATCTTGCCAACCTAAACAAGCATCAGTGATTGATGTGCCGTATTCCAATTGGCAGCCGGGGGTATGGTCTTGTCGACCTGCATTGAGGTGTGATTCCACCATCACACCGACAATACGGCTATCGCCATCGACTAATTGGCTGGCTACGTCACGCGCAACGTCAATTTGACGTAAGTAATTTTTACTGCTGTTGCCATGACTGCAATCTATCATTAATGCCGGCGCAAGACCCGCCGCCGTAAGCTTGTCGCAAGCGTCATTGACGCTATCTTTGTCATAATTAGGTTTTTTTCCACCACGCAGAATCACATGACAATCTTGGTTGCCCGTTGTCGAAAAAATAGCTGACTGCCCTTCTTTGGTCACGGATAAAAAATGATGTGGTGTAGATGCCGTTTTAATCGCATCAATCGCCACGCGCACGCCGCCATCGGTGCCATTTTTAAAGCCAACAGGGCAAGATAAACCAGAGGTGAGCTCCCGATGCACCTGCGATTCCGTTGTACGCGCACCTATGGCGCCCCAACTCACTAAATCAGCAGTGTATTGTGGCGTAATCATATCTAAAAACTCTGCGCCGGCAGGCATACCAAGCTCATTCACGTCCAATAAAAATTTACGAGCTATTTCTAAGCCTTCATTAATCTGATAACTGCCATCAAGATGCGGGTCATTAATCAGACCCTTCCAACCTACCGTAGTGCGTGGTTTTTCGAAATAAACACGCATCACGATTAATAAGTCGGCTTCTAGACTTTTTCGGACTTCCATTAATCGGCGCGCATATTCTAGCCCGGCCTTGGTATCATGGATTGAGCATGGCCCAACAATTACCAGTAAACGGTCGTCAGATTGATGCAAAATACGGTGAATATCCGCACGCGTAGCTAATATATTTTGTGTTGAATCAGTACTTTCCTTAAGGCGATCTAGTAGTGCTAATGGTGTGGTCAGTTTCTTAATTTCACGAATACGCACATCGTCGGTAGCTAGTTTTTTATATGGGCTCATTTATTCATTACTTTTTAATATTTGTGCTAATACGTCTAGAAAACGTGCATTTTCACTGAATAAGCCTATGCTTACGCGCAAATAATCTGGCATTTCATAATTAGCGATTGCTCGCACTATCACACCACTCTGCAATAGCTTTTGATGCACTTGCGCCGCATTAAGCGTGTTATTTTTCACAGCAAAACTAACAAAATTAGCAAATGAGTGGATGTATTCCAGTCCTAACTTATTAAAGCCTTGTGTCAACTGCAGCATACCCGCCTGATTTAATGCATAAGACCGCTCAACAAAATCATCATCTGTCAGCGAAGCAATAGCAGCGGCTTGCGCAATACTATTGACATTAAACGGCTGGCGCACACGGTTCATCATATCAGCGATATCCGCATGACATAAACCAAAGCCAATACGCAAGCCCGCTAGGCCATAAGCTTTAGAAAAGGTGCGGGAAATAATTAAGTTCTCAAACTCAGCTAACCAGCTTATCGCTTCAGATTTATTCGCTGAAGATAAATATTCATCATAAGCTTCATCCAACACCACCAACACTTTTTTAGGCACTTGCTTTAAAAAAGCAAACAGTTCCTGTTTAGCAATCAATGTGCCAGTCGGATTATTAGGATTCGCCACAAATATAACACGTGTTTTTTCAGTAATCGCGGCAAGCATCGCAGACAAATCATGGCCGTAATTTTTAGCAGGCACCACCACGCCAGTGGCGCCTATTGCCTGCGTGACTAAGGGGTAAACTGCAAATGCATGTTGCGAATAGACAGCTTCACAGCCTGCCATTAGAAAAGCACGCGCGACAAGCTCCAGAATGTCATTCGAGCCATTACCGAAGACAATTTGTGCAGGGGCAACATTGAATTTTTGACTGACTGCCTGGCGCAGAGCAAAGCTATTCCCATCCGGATAGCGTGCAATATCAAGCAAAGCTTCTTGTATGGCAAAGTCAGCCTTAGGGCTAATGCCTAACGGGTTTTCATTGGAAGCAAGTTTGACAATATCTTCCACCTGCAATCCCATTTCACGGGCCAGCTCAGCGATAGGCTTGCCTCCTTGATAAGGTGCAATAGCGCGAATGTAATCTGGTGCTAAATGAGATAAATTACGACTAGGCATACTTATAAAAAAACCCTAAAGGCTGATGATTAAACACAGGTGAATTAAATAACAGCCACTGGGTAAGAACCCAGCACTTTTAGAAATGATGCGCGCTGTTGACACTCATTGAGCGCAGCTTTTACTTTTGCATCAGTTTGATGACCTTCAATATCGACAAAAAATACGTAATCCCATAACCCTTGTTTAGACGGACGCGACTCGAATTTAGTCATGCTTACGCCATGTTTTGACAATGGCTCTAACAACTCCACCATCGCCCCTGGTTTATTTTTAGAAGTCATCACCAATGATGTTTTATCATAGCCAGAGGCCGCCACCTCATGATGACCTAACACTAGAAAACGTGTCGTATTTTTAGCATCATCTTCAATATTTTCCGCCAGCACATTTAAGTCAAATAGCTCCGCTGCACGTTTACTTGCAATCGCTGCCGCAAACGTACCGTCCGCTGAAACTAGGTCGTGTATCATCTGTGCCGCACGCGCATTACTAGTCACCGCCTCGCGCCCAGCTTTGGGTATGGTCTTACTTAACCACTCATGGCACTGCGCTAAAGATTGCGTATGAGAAAACACATGTGTAATTTTCGTAATATCCGCTTGCTGGGAGAGTAAACAGTGATGAATCGGTAGCGTCACTTCGCCACAAATTTTCAATGAACTAGCAAGCAGTAAATCAAGCGTCAAACCAATAGCACCTTCAGTTGAGTTTTCAACTGGCACTACGCCATAATCAACTTGATTAGCCTCAACCGTACGAAATACCTCATCAATTGAACCGCACACTAGCGCCGTTCTACCCAAACCAAATTGCTTAAGTGCAGCTTCTTCGCTATAAGTACCTAGCGGACCTAAAAAAGCAATGGAGAGTTCTTTTTCTAGCGCCCGACAATTAGACATCACGGCACGAAAAATATTGCTGACAGCCTCATTAGACAGTGGACCCGCATTACTCTCCTGCAAACGACGCAACACCTGCGCCTCACGTTCAGGACGATAGATCACGCCATCCTCTTTTAAAGTACCTATTTGACGCGCAAGCTTTGCCCGCTCATTCACAAGCTTAAGCACTTGCTCGTCAATGGCGTCAATTTGATTGCGATGTTGTTTAAGTTGTTCTGACATTTTACTAAGTCACTCTCTAGTGAGCTTGTTCAAATTCTTGCATGTAGGTTACCAAAGTTTGCACACCTTCTATAGGCATTGCATTATAAATGCTAGCGCGCATTCCACCTACGGTACGATGACCTTTTAGTTGCAATAAACCATGCGCTTCAGCGCCCTCCAAAAAGGCCTTATTTAACGATTCATCACGCAAGAAAAATGGAATATTCATGCGAGAGCGATTGGCTATTGCAACAGGATTAACGTAAAAGTCCGTGGCATCGATATAGGCGTAAAGTAGCTGCGCTTTTGCAATATTTTCTCGCTCAATTGTGGCCACCCCACCCCTAGCAAGCAACCATTCAAACACCAAACCAGCAATGTAAATACTGTAAGTGGGGGGCGTATTCACCATAGACTGATTTTCAGCCTGCGTTTTCCAATTAAACACGGCAGGCGTCAGTGGCGAAGCTCTATCTAGCAAATCTTCGCGCACAATCACAATACACAAACCTGCTGGCCCTATATTTTTTTGCGCGCCACCATAAATCACGCCATATTGACTAACATCAATAGGCCTTGAAAGTATGTGTGACGACATGTCAGCAACTATAGGCACGCCATATGTATCTGGAAGATCAAAAAACTCAACACCACTCATCGTTTCATTGGTACAAACATGTAAATAAGCAGCGTTTTTATTTAGTTTCCAACTTGAAAAATCAGGCACTTTTGTGTATTTATCACATTCACTACTAGCAACCACATTAATTTTTCCGTAAGCACTCGCATCTTCAACGCTACGCTTACTCCATCCGCCAGTTACTGCATAATCGGCAGATTTACTAGCAAGCAAATTTAGCGGAATCATCGCATTTTCAGCAATAGCCCCACCTTGTAAAAACAACACTTTATAATTGCTAGGGACATTCAATAGCATACGTAAGTCAGCTTCTGTTTTAGCTAAAATACTCATGAAGTCTTTGCCGCGATGCGACATTTCCATCACGCTCATACCAGAGCCATGCCAATCAAGCATTTCAGCTTGAGCGCGCTCTAATACAGGCTTTGGTAATACTGCAGGCCCTGCTGAGAAATTAAAAATCCGAGTCATTCTTCATGCTTTATTGTAATTAGGATTGGTCGTCTACTTCTGACTCTGAATCGTCAGTTTCAACAATTTTTTCAAGGCCAGAAAGCTTCTCACCTTCGCCTAAATTAATGAGCGTCACACCTTGTGTCGCGCGTCCTAGCTCACGAATTTCTTTAACGCGTGTACGAATCAATACCCCACCCGTCGTGATCAACATAATTTCATCTTCATCATTCACTAGTTTTGCGGCAACGACTAAACCATTACGCTCACTCACTGCAATCGCTTTTACACCCTGCGTGCCACGACCTGAGTGGCGGAAATCGGCCAGTTGCGTACGTTTTCCATAACCATTCTCGGTAGCCACCAACACGGTTTGCTTGTCATCATCCGCAATTAACAATGAAAGCACTTGCTGTTTAGCGACCAACTTCATGCCTCTTACACCGCGCGTAGCACGGCCCATTTGGCGCACAGCTTCCTCATCAAACCACACCGCTTTACCACCATTTGAAACCAACACAATATCGTTAGATCCGTTAGTCACTTCAGCACCGATGAGATAATCACCCTCGTCTAAATTAATCGCGATAATGCCTGATTTACGTGGGTTAGCAAACTCAACCAGCGCGGTTTTCTTCACGGTACCAAGCGCAGTCGCCATAAAAATAAAACGGTTTTCGTCAAACTCTTTTACAGAAAGAATTGCATTAATTTTTTCGCCTTCTTCTAGCGGGAATAAGTTCACAATCGGTTTGCCACGTCCGGTACGGCTACCTTGAGGCACTTCGTATACTTTAAGCCAATAGACGCGCCCACGGCTACTAAAACACAGTATGTAATCATGCGTATTAGCAACAAACATCTTATCAATGAAGTCATCTTCTTTAGTTGGCGCAGCTTGCTTGCCTCGACCACCACGGCGCTGAGCACGATACTCATCTAAAGGCTGCGACTTAACGTAACCCGTGTGTGAAAGTGTGACGACAACATCTTGCGGTGTAATTAGGTCTTCCAAGGATAAATCTTGTGCGTTCACCACAATTTCACTACGGCGTTTGTCGCCAAATTGTTTTCTAATCTCAGCAAGCTCTTCACTAATGATGGTTGTCACACGTGATGGCGTAGCTAAAATATGGAGTAAGTCCGCAATAATATCCATCACTTCTTTGTATTCACTAACCACTTTATCTTGCTCTAGGCCCGTTAAGCGCTGTAAGCGCATTTGCAGAATTTCCTGCGCTTGCACATCACTTAATTTGTAACCGCTAGCCGTTAAACCAAAATCAATACTCAAACCTTCTGGACGTGAAGCTTCCATCGCGGCACGCCTCAACATATCTTCAACAACTGGCGATTTCCAAACTTCTGCCATCAAATCTACTTTTGCTTCAGGTGGCGTCGGTGCGGCTTTGATTAACGCAATCATTTCGTCCACATTAGCAAGAGCAACCGCTAAACCTTCCAAGATATGGCCGCGTGAACGCGCTTTTTTCAATTCAAATACGGTACGACGCGTAATCACTTCACGCCTGTGGCGTAAGAACGCCTCTAACATTTGCTTAAGATTAAGCAGTCGTGGCTGACCATCCAACAAGGCCACCATGTTCATACCAAACGTATCTTGCAGCTGTGTTTGCTTGTACAGATTATTCAGCACCACTTCTGCAATTTCGCCGCGTTTAAGCTCAATCACCACGCGCATACCAGATTTATCTGATTCATCGCGCAGATCAGAAATGCCTTCAATCTTCTTCTCGTTAACTAATTCAGCAATTTTTTCAACGAAAGTTTTTTTATTCACCTGATACGGAAGTTCATCGACAATCAGCGCCTGCCGACCACCACGCTCCAAATCTTCCACATGCGTACGACCACGCATCACCACGCGCCCACGACCTGTACGATAACCTTCTTTCACACCAACTGTACCGTAAATAATACCCGCAGTCGGAAAGTCAGGTGCCGGAACTAGCTCAATCAACTCTTCAATACCCATTTCAGGGTTTTTAAGTAAGGCAAAACAAGCGTCCAACACTTCATTTAGGTTGTGTGGTGGGATATTGGTCGCCATACCAACGGCAATACCTGAGCTACCATTAATGAGTAAGTTGGGAATACGAGCCGGCATAATGAGTGGCTCATGCTCGCTACCGTCATAGTTAGGCCCAAAATCGACAGTTTCTTTATCGATATCGGCTAATAACTCATGTGCAATTTTTGCCATGCGGATTTCGGTATACCGCATCGCCGCTGCATTGTCGCCATCCACAGAACCAAAGTTACCTTGACCGTCTACCAACATATAGCGTAATGAGAAGTCTTGCGCCATACGCACGATGGTGTCATACACCGCAGTATCACCATGCGGGTGATATTTACCAATCACATCACCGACAATACGCGCAGATTTTTTGTAAGGCTTATTGTAGTCGTTGCTAAGCTCATGCATGGCATATAAAACGCGGCGATGCACTGGCTTCAAACCATCTCTAACATCGGGTAAGGCGCGACCTACAATCACGCTCATCGCATAATCAAGATACGATCTACGCATCTCATCTTCCAAGCTAATTGGCAGGGTTTCTTTAGCGAACTGATCCATGTGTGAGCTGACTTTTAGTTGTTTTTGTGTAGCGCAATTTTAGCATGAATTCCCTGCAAATTAGTAGCGCTAACATTGATTAAAAGATGCTTATCATTCAGCAACTATCGCATCATAGCTATGATTTACATCATGAAACTGTAAGTGCTAATAAGTCAGCTTTCAGATCGTCAACATGCTCCAAGCCAACAGCAATTCTGACTAGGCTATCATCAATTCCAGTGGCAGCACGGTCTTCTGCCGTCACCCGACTATGGGTAGTGGTAGCCGGGTGCGTAATGGTACTTTTTGCATCCCCCAAATTAGCCGTGATTGAAATTAGCCTTGTCGCATCAATGAGCGCCCAAGCAGCATCCTGGCTGGTTTGTCCGGCCTTTGGCTTGACTTCAAAGCTAACAATGCCGCCACCATTACTTTGCTGTTGCATCGCCAGTGCATGTTGTGGGTGCGATACCAGTCCCGGATAATACACACGAGCCACATTGGGCTGCGCCTCTAGCCACTTTGCTAAGGCTAAGGAATTTTTTGCATGTGCATCCATACGAATATAGAGTGTTTCCAACCCTTTTAAAAATACCCAAGCATTAAATGCGCTCATGGTGACACCGGCTGTACGCAAAAATCCGTACACAGGCTCCATTAACACTTTAGAGCCCAGTACTGCGCCGCCTAAACAACGACCTTGCCCGTCTATATACTTAGTTGCGGAATGTATAACAATGTCCGCTCCCAATGCTAGCGGCTGCTGAATTACTGGCGTGCAAAAACAATTATCCACCACTAAATGCGCACCTGCTTTATGCGCAAGGTCTGCCAAAGCGCGAATATTACAGACCTCAGTTAATGGATTTGACGGCGTTTCAACAAAAAATAATTTAGTATTGACTGTCACGGCGGATTGCCATTCATCTAAATTAGTCAGAGAAACAAATGTGACCTGCAGGCCCCACCTAGCAAGAATATTGCTAAAAAGTTGCACGCTAGTACCAAAAATACTACGAGAAGCCACGACATGGTCACCGGCATTACACAAACCCATCACACAAGCCAATATTGCAGACATACCAGTAGACGTCGCCACACATTGCTCCGCACCCTCTAAAGCTGCCAGCTTGTTTTGAAACATGGTAACGGTTGGGTTGGTAAAGCGTGAGTAAATATTGCCCGGTTCGCTACCACCAAAGCGGGCTGCCGCTTGTGCTGCACTCTTAAATCTAAAGCTAGAGTTAAGAAATAACGCTTCTGAATTCTCACCAAATTCAGTCATCTCGCTACCCGCGCGCACAGCCAAAGTTTCTGCTTGATAAATAGGCACTTCAGGATGGTGCTGATGTTTAGTCATAATATTCTCGTGTGATCTGGGCATTAAAAAACCCGTTTAAGCTGTTGTGGCCAAAACGGGTTTTTTTCACTCGCTTTAGCTGTATTTATAATGCGCCCGCAAGCTGAGTAAGACCTTGTTTAAGTTAAGTCACTCAAATCAGCGCAATTTCATATTATGCGTAACTTGGCCAAAGGTCAAGAGGCTTATTTCTTATTCCACCACTTCATCTTCAAAGTTATCGATTAAGTTTAAATCCATTTGCGTACTAGCATTCGATGGTTTTTGCTTTTTATTCACATCACCCCGCGCAGCTTCAATGTTGGCTAAATAAGCTTCACTGATATCCCCTGTCACGTATTTTCCATCAAAACAAGAACAATCAAAATCTTGGATTTTAGGGTTGCTTAACTTAACGCCGCTCACCAATGCATCTAAATCTTGATAGATGAGGGCATCTGCCCCTATTTCTTGGCAAATCTCATCATCAGTTCGACCGGTGGCAAGTAGCTCATCGCGACTAGGCATATCAATGCCATATACGTTAGGGAAACGGACTGGCGGTGCAGCAGAGGCAAAGTAAACTTTGTTTGCGCCAGCATCACGCGCCATCTGCACAATTTGTTGTGAAGTCGTTCCACGCACGATAGAATCATCCACAAGCAATACGTTTTTACCTTTAAATTCTATACCAATCGGATTGAGTTTTTGACGTACCGATTTTTTACGCAAGGCTTGGCCCGGCATAATAAAGGTGCGGCCGATATATCGATTCTTAATAAAGCCTTCACGATAGTCCAAACCCAAGACTATTCCGACCTGCAAGGCACTGGGCCGACTAGTGTCTGGTATTGGAATGACCACATCAATTTTTTTATCCGACCATTCGCGCTTAATTTTTTCCGCCAAACTTTTACCCATGTCTAAGCGAGTTTGATAAACAGAGACATCATCAATCACTGAATCTGGTCGCGCCAAGTAGACGTATTCAAAAATACATGGGTTTAGTTTAGGATTTTCTGCACATTGACGGCTATAAAAATTACCGTTCATGTCGATGAAGATAGCTTCCCCTGGCGCGACATCCCGCACCATTTTGAAGCCTAAAACATCAAGCGCAACGCTTTCAGAGGCCACTATGTATTCCGTGCCTTGTGCAGTTTCAAGCTTGCCAATCACCAAAGGGCGAATGCCATTTGGATCACGAAATGCTAGCAAACCAAAATTGGCTATCATCGCCACCACGGCATAAGCCCCTTTACAGCGCTTATGTACACCGCTCACCGCATCAAAAGTCATATCGGTATTGAGTATAGCATTATGCGAAGTTTGTTCAATTTCGTGCGCAAGCACATTGAGTAGCACTTCTGAATCTGAATTAGTATTGATGTGACGTAAATCTTGACGAAACATCTCAGATTTTAATTGTTCTGAATTAGTTAGATTGCCATTGTGTCCAAGTACGATACCAAATGGCGAATTCACATAAAACGGTTGCGCTTCTGCTGCACTAGAAGAACCTGCGGTGGGATAACGCACATGCCCGATACCGACATTACCCACCAGACTGCGCATGTGACGTGTTTGAAAAACGTCTTTGACTAGACCATTATTTTTATGCATGAAAAATGTATTGCCATCAGTGGTCACAATGCCTGCGGCATCCTGACCTCGATGTTGCAATACTAACAAACCATCGTATAGCAGTTGGTTAACTGGGTTTTTACCAACAATGCCTATAATTCCACACATGAATAAAGCCTTAAATGATTGATTCTATATTATAAAAATTTCTTTACTTACAAGACAAGCTTGTCAGCGCTAATTTAGTCGTATTTAATGTACTTAGCAATACTGACTGGCACCCACGGCAACAAACTGACGACTAAAGCCTCAATCGGCGCACTGAACATAGCGTTTTTCCAGCGATCATCTTGGGGGGCATCAGTAAGTCCGGCTAGAAATACTAGAATACAGACTACTAACAAACCACGAGCCAAGCCAAAAAAAGCACCAAATAAACGATTAAGCCAACCTAAACCTATCTTCTTAAAAATTGCTGAGAGTGCGATAGCCAACAAACTGGTAATCAATAATGTGGAAAAAAATAGTACTAAGAGTGCCGCTAAAATACGTAGCGATTCTGTTGGTATATCTGTGGGCATCATCGGCACAACTTGACTCGCATAAGTTTTTGCCACAAAAAATGCCGCCACCCAGCCGACAATAGATAAAGCTTCTGCTAGTAAACCGCGCATCACACCTAATATGATGGAAATTCCGATGATTGCCAGTACTAAATAATCAAAACCAGTCATGTACGCCTATTATTCCAGCCGAGGCAAACATCATTCATGGCTAATGACCATACCCGACAAGCCTAGTCCCTGCAACTTCACCAGTGCATCAGCAGCCTCTGAGCGTGATGCGTAGTCACCCGCTCTTAAACGAACTTTTTCACCTTGTGGCGTAGTAATTTTCTCGGAATGAAATGTATAGCCGGCTTCTTTTAATTTAAGTTGTAACTGCTTGACGTTAGCGGCATCCGAATAAACCCCAACTTGTATGGAAAAATTGGTCTTATTGTTTTGCGTTTTAACTTCCACGGCTTTTGGTTCTGCTAGTTTTGGTTCGGCTAATGTGCTGACACCAACTTTCACTTCGAGTGCCTTATCTGGCTTAGCTAACAAGTTTTTATTTTCGTCATTTTTTTTCTCGGCTTCACTTTTTAGATTGCCAGGCCTATTGCTAGCGGCCACCCCTCCTACAGCCTCATTGGCTGCGCTAGGATCATCGGTAACAGCTGGCTGCACTGGCATAGTATCCAAAGGCGCAGCTATCACAAGCTTATCGACATTAACCTCGACAACACTGTTGCGCGCCTCAGGCATGATAATTTTAATGGCAGGCTGTGGTGCTAAGCTGACGCGGTCTTGCAAAACCATAGGTAAGACTGTGACCATGAGTAACACTAGCGCTATAGCACCCACCAAGCGGCGGCGTGCACGTTTTTTTAAACTTAATTCTTGATCATTCGCTAATTCAGGTGGCACTGCTGCTTTCCTTAAAGTGGTTTTTGAGTAATTAGCTAACGCTTGCATTCATTATTAGACAATAATTGCATCACTGCTGAAACAGTAAAAAATGAACCGAAGACGATTATTTTATCATTTTCATTCACATCTTTATAGGTTTCTATATCAATACAAGCTTGTCGATAGGCATTCTCTGCACAATTAAAGACCTTAATACAGGCATTTGGTGTCGTGCGTTCAATTATCTCGGCTAAATCTGACGCTAAAGCGCCGCGCACATGGTCTATATCAGCGACATACCAACCATCAATCTCACCCTTTACCGCCTCTATAACGCCTTTAATATCTTTATCCGCCAACATAGCAAATACAGCAAAAGTCTTGCCGAGATGGCGCTTACCTTGCCTGGTGCTAGTTGCGCTTAAATTTTCAGCCAGCGCATTTGCCGCCTGCGGATTATGCGCGACATCTAAAATAAGACGATACAAGCGACTTTCTGACGGTAATCTGCTGACCGTTTGAAAACGACCTGCTAACTTAACTTGAAGCAGCGCACTTGCAATCGCTACCGTTTTTACGGGCAGTCTAGATTGCAAAGATTCAATGGCAGTGATGGCACAGGCGGCATTACTAAGCTGATAACGACCCTGCAATGCTGGAAGCGGCAAGCTATGAACAGTTTTTTCATTCACCTGGTATTGCCAACCATCTTTATCTAGAAGGCAATCAAAATCTTGATGTATACACTTTAAGTCGGCTTGAATTTCATGCGCATGAGTAAGTAAACTGGCAGGTGGTTTTATATCACCACAAATAGCTGGTACTGATGCTCTATAGATACCTGCTTTTTCAAAACCGATACACTCGCGCGTGTCACCCAAGAACTCTTGATGATCTAAATCAACGCTGGTTACTATCGCACAACTAGGATTAAATGCATTGACAGCATCTAATCTACCCCCTAAACCCACTTCTAAAATGGCCACATCAACGCCGACTTGCATAAAATTCCACACGGCTGCCAAGGTACCCACTTCAAAATACGTGAGCGGAATAGCAAGCTCATTTTCCGCTATTCTAGCGGCGTCCACCACGGTAAATGCTGCACAAAGATCTTCATCACTCACCTCAACACCATCAACACGCACGCGTTCGTTGTAGCGCAGCAAATGTGGGGACGAATAACAGCCAACACGATAACCAGCTTGCTGATAGATCTGCTCTAACATCGCGCAGGTAGAGCCTTTACCATTAGTACCAGCAACGGTAATAAGGGGAAATCTAGGGTCTAATTGAAGTCGATCTATCATTCGCTTCACGCGATCTAAACCCATAGCAATAGATTTAGGATGCAGACTTTCTATATAACTTAGCCATGAAGTTAAGCCTTTAGGCGCTAAGTCTTGAGAAGTAAGGTCTTGAGAAACTAAGTCTTTAGAAATGAAAAACCCTTTAAATTAGCAAATATTCTTTGAAATACGATGCTCGGTGAGAAGCCGTTGTAATTAAGCCACTGCCGGCAAGCGCATTAAATTTGTCAATATTGACGCCAATCGATTACGCATTTCACGACGATCAATAATCAAATCAATAGCACCATGCTCAAGTAAAAACTCTGCTCGCTGAAAACCATCAGGTAAAGTTTCACGCACTGTTTGCTCAATAACCCGAGGACCAGCAAAACCGATTAAGGCTTGTGGTTCTGCTACGATTACGTCACCTAGCATCGCAAAGCTAGCTGAAACGCCACCCATAGTAGGGTCAGTCAAGACTGAAATAAACGGCAAGCCAGCCTTGCTTAGTTGCGTGAGCGCTGCACTTGTTTTCGCCATTTGCATCAGCGACAACAAGCCTTCTTGCATACGCGCTCCACCGCTAGCAGAAATGCAAATGAAAGCCATTTTATTATTAATCGCCGCCTGCACGCCACGCACAAAACGCTCACCCACCACCGAACCCATAGATCCGCCCATAAACTTGAATTCAAATGCAGCAACAACAACAGGTACCGCCTTCATACTGCCCTGCATGACGATCAACGCATCTTTTTCACCCACCACTTTTTGTGATTCTTTAATGCGCTCAGCATAACTTTTGCTATCTTTGAATTTCAATGGGTCTATAGGCTGTACAGATGCACCGATTTCAAATTGATTTTCTGGATCTAACAATAGCGCGATACGTTCTCGTGCACCAATACGATTGTGGTAAGCACATTTTGGGCACACTTCAGCATTGTCTTCAAGGTCCTTTTTATAGAGCACCGATTGGCATGCGGGACATTTACTCCATAAGCCTTCAGGTACTGTTTTTTTATCACGCCCTACGACGCGTTTAATTTTTTGCGGTAATTGATTTAACCAACTCATCGGACTTTCCTTTTCAGTATAATCTTAGTCATTAAGCAGCATCAACCGCTGCTTTTAGTTCGATCATTAATGTGGCAACATTACTCAGCAAGTTGTCCTCATTAGAAGCTTCAATCGCCAATACCATTCGACTACCCACCACGACAGCATCAGCAATCGCGGCGGTTGCTTTAGCTGTTGCAGCATCGCGAATACCGAAACCGACGCCTACGGGCAAGTTGGTTTTCTGGCGAATCGAGGCCACGCGCTCAGCAACTTCTGCAATATCCAAATTAGCCGCACCGGTAACCCCTTTAAGCGACACATAATAGACAAAGCCACTCGCTTGACTCACGATCAATTCAACACGTTTGGGCTCAGTAGTCGGTGATAATAAAAAAACCGGATCAATATCACGTGCGCGCAGTTCTTTGACAAACTCACCACATTCTTCTGGTGGATAGTCTACCGTAATCACACCATCCACATCAGCCGCTTTTGCACGATCTGCAAATGCAAGAGCACCAATAGCTTCTATAGGATTAGCATAGCCCATCAATATAATAGGTGTATTTTGATCAGTTTCACGAAACGTTTTAACCATTTCAAGTACTGTAGTTAAGCCAACTTTATGTAACAAAGCACGCTCACTTGCGCGCTGAATTACCGGTCCATCAGCCATAGGGTCCGAAAATGGCACGCCCAGCTCTATCATATCAGCGCCATACTTAACCAAGGTATGCATCAAACTTACCGTGCACTTAGGATGAGGGTCTCCTGCTGTAATATAGGGGATTAGGGCTGTTTTACCTTGTTGCTTAAGTGTTGCAAAGACAGATTGGATTCTAGACATAGTTGAGTTTAATTTTACTTATAATTCATTAGATAATCGGAGTGCTTGTACTAGAAGTATTCACATTTTATAAAGTAATGTTAGCAAGCTTAGCCACGGTATTAATATCTTTATCTCCACGACCGGATAAGTTCACCAAAACAATCTTATCTTTACTCATAGTCTTAGCCAACTTTTCAGCGTAAGCAAGGGCATGGCTAGATTCGAGTGCAGGAATAATGCCTTCTGTGCGACATAGACTATGAAAAGCGGTCATTGCCTCATCATCTGTTACCGCAACATACTCCGCACGCTTAATATCTTTCAACCACGCATGCTCAGGACCTACCCCAGGGTAATCCAAGCCGGCTGATATGGAGTGTGTTTCAATAATATTGCCATCAACATCTTGCATTAAATAGGTGCGGTTGCCATGCAACACCCCAACCGGACTATTGGCGGTTAACGGGGCGGCGTGTTTACCTGTTTCCATACCAAGACCTGCAGCTTCTACGCCGATTAAGCGTACATTGGGCACATCAATATAGGGGTAAAAAATACCCATCGCATTTGAACCACCACCGACACAGGCCACAACAGCATCAGGCTGACGACCGACCATTTCTTGCATTTGCTGCTTCGCCTCAACCCCTATCACGGCTTGAAAATCACGCACCATCATTGGGTAAGGGTGCGGACCCGCCACCGTACCTATAATATAAAAAGTATTATGGACGTTGGTGACCCAATCACGCATCGCTTCATTTAATGCATCTTTTAATGTTTTAGAGCCGCTTTCAACCGGCACCACAGTTGCGCCTAACAATTTCATTCTGTACACATTAGGTGCCTGACGCTTGATGTCTTCACTGCCCATATAAACGACGCACTCAAGACCTAAGCGTGCCGCAATTGTGGCTGTCGCTACACCGTGCTGGCCTGCACCAGTTTCCGCAATGACGCGTGGCTTACCCATACGTTTCGCGAGTAGCGCTTGGCCGACAGTATTATTTACCTTATGCGCGCCAGTGTGGTTCAAATCTTCACGCTTCAAATAAATCTGCGCACCACCCACCCGATCAGACCAGCGTTTTGCATGATAGATAGGACTTGGACGGCCAACGAAATATTTCAGGTCATAAGCAAGCTCAGCCAAAAAAACCGGGTCATGGCGATATTTTTCATACGTCATGCGCAATTCATCTAACGCCTCGACCAAGGTCTCAGCAACAAATGTTCCACCATATTGTCCAAAATGCCCACGCGCATCCGGCATATCATAAAGCTGCATTTCTAGTTCTCCACATTCAATATTAATACAGCCTAAGCGACAAACTAATGGCTATAAACTTGCTGCATAAATGCAGTCATTTTCACTGCATCTTTTATGCCTTTTGATCGCTCAACGCCACCACTGACATCTACCGCATAAGGGCTTACTTGCCGAATGGCTTGTGCAACATTGTCGGCAGTTAATCCGCCTGCGAGTATTACCGGTTTAGTTAAGACTTTCGGGATTAAATTCCAATCAAAAACATGCCCGGTACCCCCCGCCACACCTTCAGTATAGGTGTCTAGCAATAATGCTTTAGCCGCTGAAAACTCATGCGCACATTGTACCAAATTTGTGTCCGGCTTAACGCGTATTGCCTTGATAAAAGGCCGCAAAAATCCAGCACATTCTTCAGGCGTTTCATCCCCATGAAATTGCAAAATATCCAGCCTAACTTTGGAAATAACTTCATTAATGAAGCTAGCTTCAGCGTTAACAAACAGGCCAACCACACTAACAAACGCCGGTACTTGATTCACGATCTCAATCGCCTTGCTGATACTCACATGCCGTGGGCTTGGCCCATAAAATACCAAACCAATCGCATCAGCCCCTTGTGCAACCGCATTTAAGGCATCTTCTACACGGGTAATACCACAAATTTTAACTCTTACTCTCAATGAATAGCTCTCAAGATTATCGGTGACATTGACGATTTAAAATAAAACGTTATTGTAACGCTTAAATGGGTAGCTTAATGGATTTGGCGTCTGATTTAACTATCGGCAAATGCCACTTATCATCATATCTAACTGCCGTAAGATATAGACCACTGGCGGAAAAGGTGGGTGGCGATAAATTCCGATCACGTTTCTGCAGTAACACTTTCATATAATCAGGGGGGTATGCGCCTTTACCGATATAGATTAACGCCCCTATCATATTGCGCACCTGATGCTGCAAGAATGCATTTGCAGAAAAATTAAAAACGATATACTTGCCCACTGCACTCACCTCAGCTTGGTGTAGATGCCTAAGTGCTGTTTTTGCTTGGCACTCAGAAGCCCTAAATGCACTAAAGTCATGTTCGCCTAGCAAATAGGTCGCGGCTTCAGTCATGGCTGATAAATTAAGCGGCAAATGAAACCACCCGGCTTTAGTGGCCATTAGGGCCGGTGCCACAGGCGCGTTATAGAGCAAATATTGATAACTTCGCGCCTGCGCTGAAAATCTAGCATGAAAGTCATCGTCCACCTCATGCGCCCACTCGACGCGGATAGTCGCGGGCAAATAAGCATTTACGCCACGCACCCAAGCTGAAGTTGGTCTAAGGCTATCTGTATCAAAATGAACCACTTGCCCAACGGCATGCACCCCCGTATCGGTACGACCCGCAGCATGCACTCTTACCGAGTGCTGAGCAATCTTAGCGATGGCTGACTCTAAGGCATCCTGTACTCCGCATCTAGATGGTTGACTTTGCCAGCCGCAGAAATTAGATCCGTCGTAAGATAAGCCCAGTGCAACTCTCATGACAGCCACTTAGTGTCCGCTATAAACTTAACAACCAATAGCACACTAGGCATCAATAAAACCAAGGCACTCACCAGCATGACAATAATCATTAACTTATCGGATAATTTAAAAGCGTGTTGCTGCAAAAATATAAGCTTTTCAGTGGGTAAATCATCTGTCGCTAAAGGTAATTCATCTAAGCGATAAAAGTTAGTTTTTAAATCTTTTTTAACGGCTAATTCATCCACATAATCCAGCGTGAGTAATAGTCTAGCGGTAAATCTCTGCACATTAAACCCAATGTAGTTAAGGGGTGAAAGTAATATATATAAGCCAGCCATTAAATGTTCTTTTGAGCTACTTGCAAAAAGCATACTCAAGCTTGCCACTGCCGTTAGAAGCTTAGCAATCTGCAAAAAGCCCAATGCCACCCCCTCGAAAGTTGGGGAGAAATTAGCTGGAAAGTACTGAATATATTCGCCGGGTGTGCCGAAGGCATAAATAATGCCGATAGAAATGAATAGCCATCGCATACGCTGTACAACACGTACAAACATTTCAAAATGCAATCTTGCTGCAATGACACAAACAAACAAACATAACAGCCAGACCAATTGATTGCCCAAAAAATTCATGAGTAATAGAATAAAAATAAAGGATAATATTTTTACAAATGGGTGCATGGTTGGGTATAAGTGCTCATTATAATTAAAAAGCCGAGCGTGAAGCCCGGCTTTCATTCACTGACATATATTATGCCAAGCGATCTAGCAAGTGTTGTGCGCGTAGTTTCTTCTGAACACCACCCTCTTTAATCACCTCAAGCAACAATTCACGCGCACCTTCTTTGTCATCCATCTCTATATAGGCGACCACTAAATCCAACTTGCTATTAATGTCTGGTGATTCGGATGTAATATCCCCCGGCTCAACAACCTCCGGTACCACCGAGCTGGCTAGCGTTAATTCATTTTCCGTTCCGGCTAAATCCAAACTGATAGACGACAAGTCAAATCTATTGGCTTCAACTTCATCAGATTTTGAACTGGACTCGACGGCACTTACTTCAGGGATATCCATGTCTGGCAAATCAAAAGAAATTTCTGCCACATTCAAGTCGGCTGCTGCATTGTCAGAAGGGCTTGGCACTTCTGCAGAAAAATTCAAATCAAACGAAATATCATCAATAGCGCTGCTGTCCATGGTTAGATTTTGTTCCGAAGCCGCTTCAACTTCGGCTTCAGTCAGATTAAAATTCACATCTAAAGGCGCTGACTGACTATTCTCAACAACTGGCGGGTTATTAGCGTCGCTAATAACCGCTGACACTATTGGATCACCAGCAACATTAGTCAAATCAAAATCTAGCAAATGCTCTGCCGCAAGGGTTGCGCCTGCCGGATCTTCAACGCTCATCACATCTTCCTCTACGCTAGCATCAGCAGCAGTATTGCCAAACACTGCGCTGACTTTCAGGTCGCCTGTGGTTAAGATGCCTCCCGCCAATGCTTTTCTACGTTTATTGCGCAGAAAAAACCAGCCCGCACCTAGCAATACAGGCACTAATGCGCCGCTCAAAACGGTCGAATCAACCAAGCTCATTAAATATTCAATGAAGTCAGTTTCAGACTGGAGTGACGGGGTAGGTTTAACGCTGGGTTTAGATACAGGTTTCTTAACGGTCGCTTCAACATTCTTTTGCAAATCAACCATAGATTGGTTCTTCAAGGCCAACAATTTCTGCATATCTTGAATTTGTTTTTCTAAGGCTAAAGTACGGCCCTCAGCCTCTTTCAGGGCTTTATCTCGTGCCGTAGCCTCCTCTTGCAAGGTTACAATTTTGGCGTCAAAGGCCTTGCCTGACTCTTTCTCCCCAGCAGAAAGTTTCACCACATCCTGAGCCCCAACTTTAACTGGTGTGGCGTTATCCTTAGCAGTAGAAATTTTTCCAGATGCCGATTGTTTTTGCTCAGCTTCAGGCATTACCGCTGCCGTTGTCACCGATCCTGCCAAATCATTGCGATACGCATTCCAATTGGATGAATGCACCTTGACGATATTTCTTGCTTCTTTAGCCGTAATGGAAACTAGACTCTCTTTAGTAGGAACCTTAATAATTTGACCGACTTTTAAGAGATTCATATTGCCACTTAAGAATGCCTGCTGATTGCTTTCATACAAACCAACCAACATTTGATCTAAGCTCACGCTCTCAACTTGCAAGGCTTTAGCCACCAAACTTAAAGAGTCACCCGCTTTAGTCCTTAACTCCGGTGCCACAGCAGTATTAGTAAATTCATCAGCAGTGGCGGTTTTTTGTGCCTTAGACTTTCTTGTTTTTCTTGATTGACTTAACTCTGCTTGATCGGCACCATCCGTGCTGGTCGATACAAGATTACCGGAAGCATCATTATTGCTCGGCAGCCTTGTAGAAGGGAGGGTAACAGGCATTTCGGCAGCATTATCAGTTGCTGACTTATATCCAGGAGGATCAAGCAAAACTGTATATTCACGTTGTAGGCGTCCTGTCGCCCAATCCACTTGGATAAGCATATCCAAGTAGGGGTCACTAATGGCTTGGCTGGAGCGTAGCTTTAATATGGGCGAACCCTCTATATTTTTAGCCAGTTCAACTTGAATAGTATTATGAACGCCAAGGCGCGTAATGCCTTGTGCTGCATAAGCTTCCTCAGAAGCAATAGAGGCCACCAAGCTTGAAAATTCTTCAGGACTCACCGATAAAAGTTCAATTTCTGCGATGAATGGCTCACCTAAACCAGAACTGATTTCCAGCTCACCTAAACCTGCCGCGTAAATAGAATAGGGCATCAACACTAAGCACACGGCTAGAGAAATTTGCTTTATTGTAGATTTACGCACATTGAGCCCTTGATCAAACTTTATTTCTGAATATTAAAATAACATCAAATAGTTAGCGATGCAAGCTGATAACGCACATTATATTTAATGGCTATCTATATACCGCCTTTAGCTGTTGCTATTTTTCTATTAAAATTCGCAACATACGACGCAACGGCTCTGCCGCACCCCATAGCAACTGGTCACCTACAGTAAAGGCAGATAAGTAGTCATTTCCCATGCTTAACTTACGCAAACGTCCGACTGGCGTATTTAGCGTGCCAGTAACTGTCGCTGGGGTCAATTCACGCATACTCACCTCACGCTCGTTTGGCACCACTTTTGCCCACGGGTTTGCCTCAGCCAACATTTGGTTAATTTCGTCCAAAGGTACATCTTTAGTCAATTTGATGGTAAGTGCTTGGCTGTGACAACGCATAGCACCAATACGCACGCACAAGCCATCAATAATAATTGGGTTAGCTTCACGTCCTAAAATCTTATTGGTTTCAACGCCACCTTTCCACTCCTCCTTGCTTTGACCATTGCCTAAATCCTTATCAATCCAAGGAATTAGGCTGCCTGCCAACGGAACGCCAAACTGTGAAGTAGGAAATTTATCATCGCGCAAGGTACCCGCAATCATGCGGTCAATGTCTAAAATGGCAGATGCTGGATCAGCCAATAAGTCGCTCGCAGCAAAATGTGCCTCACCCATTTGTTTGAGTAATTCACGCATGTTTTGTGCGCCAGCACCTGATGCCGCTTGATAGGTCATAGCCGTCGCCCATTGCACCAAATTAGCCTTAAACAATCCATGCAAGGCCATCAACATCAATGAAACGGTACAGTTACCACCCACCCAGTTTTTATTGCCCTGCGCATAAGCGTCCGTAATCACATGCATATTCACGGGGTCAAGAATAATCACCGCATCACTTTCCATGCGCAGTGTTGAAGCCGCATCTATCCAATGCCCTTGCCAACCATCAGCGCGTAATTTAGGAAATATTTCACTGGTGTAATCGCCACCCTGACATGAAACAATGGCATCCATGGCTTTCAACTCTGCAATATTCATTGCATTTTTCAAAGGCGCGGACTCTTTACCCACATGAGGTGCCTGAGCACCTGCTTGTGAGGTCGTGAAAAATTGTGGCTCGATTAGCGCGAAATCATTTTCTTCCATCATGCGTTGCATGAGGACAGAACCCACCATACCGCGCCAACCGACAAAACCTACTTTTAACATTTCTAATCCAATATCAATAACTACTGTTATTTAGCTGACTTTTGCACGGCTTCACCCGCTTTTTCAAGGTCTTTTCCCACACCGCTAATGGTGTTACATGCGCCTAGCATCAATACCAACATGATCCACGTAAGATATTTCGTCATAACCCCTCCTGATAGCCGCTATAAAATTACATTGAAGCTACGATTTGGTCACCCATTTCAGAGCATGATACACGTTTCATGCCTGCTTCATAGATGTCACCAGTACGATAGCCTGCTGCCAATACTTTCTTAATCGCATTTTCAATACGCACCGCTACCACCTCGTTATCAAAGGTATAACGCAGCATCATCGCCACTGAAAGTATCGTCGCAATTGGATTGGCTAAATTTTTACCTGCGATGTCTGGGGCTGAGCCGTGTGATGGCTCGTACAAGCCTTTTTTTGTTTCGTTGAGTGAAGCTGAAGCCAACATGCCGATAGAACCGGTCAACATAGAGGCCTCATCTGACAAAATGTCACCGAAGATGTTACCTGTCACCATCACGTCAAATTGTTTTGGGTTGCGGATCAACTGCATCGCCGCGTTATCCACGTACATGTGAGTCAATTCAACCTCCGGGTATTCCTTCGCCACGTCAATGACGATTTCTTTCCAGAACTCAGTCGTTTCCAACACGTTGGCTTTATCGACTGAACAAAGCTTTTTGCCACGTTTCATGGCGATATCAAACGCCACATGGGCAATACGGCGCACTTCAGATTCTTTATAAATCATGGTGTTAAAGCCTTCGCGCTCGCCTTCTTCGTTCACCCGCATGCCGCGTGGTTGACCAAAGTACACGTCACCTGTGAGTTCGCGCACAATCATAATATCCAAGCCTGCCACCACTTCTGGTTTAAGCGTGGAAGCATTCGCCAATTCTGGGTACAACACGGCTGGACGCAAGTTTGCGAATAATCCTAAATCTTTACGAATTCCCAATAAACCACGCTCTGGGCGTAATGGACGATCTAAATTGTCATATTGTGGGCCGCCGACTGCACCAAGCAATACTGCATCCGCTGCACGGCAGATTTTTTGCGTAAATTCTGGGTATGGGTGACCATATTGGTCATAAGCCTGACCGCCCAAAGGCGCTTCAGTGAATTCCATCGCCATGCCTTCATTTTTCAATACCTCCAACACGCGCAACGCTTGCGTGATAATTTCTGGGCCGATGCCATCACCGGGTAACACTGCGATTTTCATTGTCATATTATTTCCCTTAAGTTCTAATAATTTTTATCATCATTGCGGCCTATTGCGTATGAATAATGCGCTTTAGCGCATTATTCTATGAGGATGACCTTTACGGTTAAACTGGAATCCAGCTTTAAGCAAACAACCAAGGCTGGTTTTGTTGATGCTTTTGTTCGAATGATTTAATCTTTTCCGCATGCATCAGCGTTAAGCCAATTTCGTCTAAGCCGTTCAATAAGTTGTGTTTAGACGTCGTGTTAATTTCAAAACTAAAAACTTCGCCAGAAGGCAAAGTGACTGTTTGAGAAAGCAAGTCTACGTTTAAAACATAGCCTACTGTCGCTTCACACTCTTTAAATAGTTTGTCGACCATGGCATGGCTCGCCACAATTGGTAACATGCCATTTTTATAGCAATTATTAAAGAAAATATCGGCGTAGCTAGCGGCAATAATCACGCGGAAGCCGTAATCTTCAATCGCCCAAGGCGCATGCTCACGGCTAGAACCGCAACCAAAATTCTCACGCGCGAGCATGATTTGTGCACCTTTGTAGCGCGGTTGATTCAGCACAAAGTCTGTATTCAACGGGCGATTAGTACAATCCATCCCTGGCTCGCCATGGTCTTGATAGCGCCACTCATCAAACAAATAGGGGCCAAAACCACTACGCTTAATGCTTTTTAAAAATTGCTTTGGAATAATCGCATCGGTATCAATGTTGGCGCGATCAATCGGGCAAGCTAGTCCGTTTAACTGGGTAAATGCTTTCATTTTCTATTCCTTTTCGCCTGAATTACACGCTACGCACGTCAACAAAATGGCCTGCGATCGCCGCGGCAACCGCCATGGCCGGGCTCACCAAGTGAGTACGTCCGCCTTGACCTTGACGACCTTCAAAGTTACGATTTGAGGTAGAGGCACAACGCTCACCTGGGCTGAGTCTGTCTGCGTTCATGGCTAAACACATACTGCAACCTGGCTCGCGCCATTCAAAACCTGCCTCAATAAAAATTTTATCTAGGCCTTCTGCTTCGGCCATGCGTTTCACTTGACCAGAACCCGGCACCACCATGGCTAATTGAATCGAACTGGCCACTTTTTTGCCTTTTGCCACCGCCGCTGCTGCGCGTAAATCTTCTATGCGACTATTGGTGCATGAGCCAATAAAAATTTTATCTAACTTAATCTCTTCAATTGGCGTGTTAGCTTTTAAACCCATGTATTTCAGGGCATTCTCAATACTGGTGCGTTTAGTAGCATCTTCTTCATGCGCTGGGTCTGGCACGCACCCGTTAATCGGTAATACTTGCTCAGGAGATGTACCCCAGGTCACTTGTGGTGCAATTTCTGCGCCTTTTAACTCAACCACGCTATCAAATGTTGCGTCGGCATCCGTTGCCAACGTGTTCCAATAAGCGACGGCTTTATCCCAATCCGCCGCCTTTGGCGCGTATTGACGACCTTTTAAATATTCTGCCGTTTTCTCATCTGGCGCAATAATGCCGGCGCGCGCACCTGCCTCAATCGCCATATTACAAATGGTCATTCGGCCTTCCATGCTTAATGCCCGAATCACTTCGCCACCAAACTCAATCGCAAAGCCATTGCCACCCGCGGTGCCAATTTTACCAATCACAGCCAAAGCCACGTCTTTAGCCGTTACACCAACACCCAATGCGCCATCTACGCGCACCAACAATCGTTTAGATTTTTTGGCAATTAAGGTTTGTGTCGCCATCACGTGTTCGACTTCTGAGGTACCAATGCCGTGTGCCAAAGCACCGAATGCACCATGTGTAGAGGTATGGCTATCGCCACACACCACGGTCATGCCTGGCAATGTAGTACCATTTTCAGGCCCAATCACATGGATAATACCTTGGTTAGCATGCTTGAATGGAAAGTAAACCAACGCACCTGTTTCTTTAATATTGCTATCCAGCGTTTCCACTTGCAAACGAGAGATTGGGTCTTCAATACCTTTTTCCCAATCTTTGGTCGGTGTATTGTGATCAGGGTTAGCTACAATGGTGTCAGAACGCCAAGGTTTGCGACCAGCCAAACGTAAGCCCTCAAACGCTTGTGGGCTAGTCACTTCATGCACCAAGTGTCTATCAATATAAATTAAACAAGTACCGTCAGCATCTTCATGCACCACGTGCGAATCCCATAATTTGTCGTAAAGCGTTTTTCCCGCCATCATAGCTCCTTAAATTACTGCTGATTCAAACAAAGACGCAAGCATACCTGAGTTTTAATACCCTGACAATGATATATGTTATACTAGTATTAAGCCTAATAGGCTAGCAACAAAGTTAGTAACAATACTAATAGAAAAGTGAACTAAAATGGATACAAGACGCAAAGAGCTCGCTGAGTTTTTACAAGCCTTACGCCAACGAGGCGCCCCTGAAGAATTTGGCTTTCCCGCAGGTGCCCGTAGGCGCACGCAAGGCTTGCGCCGTGAAGAAGTCGCGCAACTCGCTGGCATCAGCGCCACATGGTATACCTGGATAGAACAAGGACGTCAGGTCAATGTATCGGCTGAAGCATTAGAAAGACTTGCCACCGCACTCAAACTAAGTAAATCAGAACGCACTTATTTGTTTGATATGGCTGACAGGCGCGATCCGCAAGCCCATATACTAGAATCTGACACCGCGCCAGATACACTGGTGCATATGCTTGACAGCATGCAAATCCCCGCCTACATCATGGGACGCACATGGGATGTATTGGCCTGGAACCTACCTGCCAGTGCATTATTTGTCGACTGGCTAGCGCAACCTATGATAGACACACGCCCTAACCTGCTACGCTTTGTGTTTCAACAGCCAAGCGCTAAACAATTTGTTGTAGATTGGGAAATGCGCGCAAGACGTTTGGTCGCAGAATTTAGAGCCGATTGTCGTAGTCGTTTAGAGGAACCAGAACTAAAAAAACTAGTGTTAGAACTGACTAAAGCCAGCCCTGATTTTGAAGCTTTTTGGAAACAGCACGATGTATTAGAAAGACAAGGCGGTCAGAGAAAATTTATGCACCCAAAATATGGATTGATTAGTTACCAACAAGTCACCTTAAGGCCCGTAGAGCAGGAACAGTTAAAACTGGTGCTATTACAGCCAGACTCACTTGCCAATCAGTAACTTATACTCTACCGCATCTTTCAGCGCGCGCCATGAAGCTTCAATAATATCGGTCGAGACCCCTATCGTCGTCCAGCTTTGCTGATGATCGGTAGATTCAATGATTACACGCACTTTGGCGGCAGTGGCTTGGCTACTATCTAATACGCGCACTTTGTAATCCACCAGTTTAATCTCATTAATGGCTGGGTAAAACGACGCTAAAGCAGCACGCATGGCTTTATCAAGCGCGTTAACAGGACCATCACCTTGCGCGGTGGCGGTGGCGACTTGACCATTGACATTGACGTGTATGGTGGCGGATGAATTCAAGCCGTCAACTGAAGGCTCAACAATACTGACATTGTATTGCTTGAGGCTAAAAAATGGCTCAAATTTACCTAACAGTTTATGCATGAGCAAATCAAACGAGCTTTCAGCGCCTTCGAATTGGTAGCCTTCATGCTCCAAGGCTTTGAGTTGCTCCAACACGCGGATGGTGTCTGGGGAATCTTTGGTGAGGCTAGGTTCGATTTGTTGCAACTTATTAAGCAGTGCGCCGCGCCCTGCGACCTCAGAGACTAAAATATGACGGGTATTGCCCACTTGCTCTGGGTTGATATGCTCATAAGAAATTGGATTTTTGTTGACCGCATCAATATGCATACCGCCTTTGTGCGAAAACGCATCGTTGCCCACATAAGGTGCTTTATCGTTAAACGGCATATTCGCGACTTCACTGACAAATCGCGCCACATGCGTCAGTGCACTGATGTTTTCCTGTGGAATACAATTTAAGCCTAGCTTTAATTGCAAATTGGGAATGATGGAACATAAATTGGCATTACCACAACGCTCGCCTATGCCGTTCATTGTGCCCTGCACTTGCCTTGCCCCAGCCTGCACCGCAGCCATTGAGTTGGCCACCGCCATTTCGCAATCATTATGGCAGTGAATGCCAATGTGTACTTGCGGAAAACGTGCCACGGCCTTTTGGGTAATTTCAAACACCTCATTGGGGAAGCTACCGCCATTAGTGTCACACAGCACAAGCACATCCGCACCAGCCTCTGCCGCCGCTTGCAAGGTTTGCATGGCGTACTCGGCATTGGCTTTATAGCCATCGTAAAAATGCTCCGCATCAAACACCACCTCTTTGCCCTGCGATTTTAGGTAAGCAATGGTATCACCTATCATGGCAAGGTTTTCGTTCAAGCTGGTGCGCAAAATATCGGTGACTTGGTAATCCCAACTTTTGCCAAAAATTGCAACAGATTGTGTATTTGCGCTTAATAAAGAACGTAGGTTATTGTCATCTGCCGCTTGAATGCCGATACGGCGCGTGCTGCCAAATGCAATAATTTTAGCGTGTTGTAATTTAAGCGCAGCCACACGCTTAAAAAACGCTAAATCTTTAGGGTTAGAGCCTGGGTTTCCCGCTTCAATGTAGCCTATACCTAGCGCATCTAATTGCGCAACAATTTTAAGCTTATCTTCAACGGTAAAAGAAACGCCTTGCGCTTGCGCACCATCACGCAGGGTAGAATCGTAAGCCGTTACTTTACTTTGTTGCATCATCAATTTCTTTATTATTAAATGGAGATTAAAACGACTAATCCCTGAAATTACCAAACTGCAAGGGGAAATCCGTCACACTCTTTTTTACAAAGGCAATCGCCTCTTGCAATAAATCGCGCTTAGCACCATTCACACGCACCGCGTCCCCTTGAATACTGGCTTGCACTTTTAAGCCAGAGTCTTTAATCAGCTTACTGATACGCTTGGCTAAATCACTGTCTACGCCTACTTTAATTTTAAGCTCTTGCTTCACTTTATTGCCGCCCATTTTCTGCACATCTTTGTGCTCAAGTCGCTTGGTCGAGTCTGGCTCTTTTTTCTCCATCCCCGGCAATAAAATATCTTTAATTTGATCTAGCTGAAAATCGTTATCACCAAACAAAGTGATGATGCTATCTTTTTCATTCAGCTCAACTTTGGCTGAAGTCCCTTTAAAATCATAACGATTAGTAATCTGTTTACCTGCGGTATCAATGGCATTTTTTAATGCAACCATATCCACTTCAGATGAAATATCAAAACTAGGCATAATTTAATTCCCAATAAATCTATAAGCGCAGGTTATGCAAGGCATGAGCACAAAGGCAGCACGTTTAGTACAACAAGTATGAAATAACGCCGCAGCGCCCAACCATCTTTATTCAAAATGGCAAACGTAGTCTAGGGTTTCTGTCACTTCAATATCAAAACTTGAGTTTGCAGGTACGGTAAATTTTTCGCCAGCGCCGTAGGCTTTCCAATCATTATCACCTTTAAGACGCACTTTGCACGCACCAAGATTAATTTCCATTAATTCAGGGGCAACGGTATTAAAGGTAAGTGAGCTAGGAAAAATAACGCCAATAGTACTGCGAGTGCCATTTGGAAACATCACTGTATGGCTCACGCACTTACCATCAAAATAGATATTAGCTTTAGTTTTTACACTAACATTGTCAAATTGTGCCATTTTCTGAGCCCTCAAAAATAATTAAAACACTATTATCGCAGAAAAGCCGCACCTATCCAATGCTGTGAGGGTAAAGACCTTGCAGTACGGTATTACAAATTTTTGATTGGTGTACAGACAACTAAAAACCTGAAAAGATTGCATCCATTCAAATTAAGCCGCGTACTCGGCTACTAGTTATTTTTGTAGATGTTCAACGAGCATGCGCGTTACACCGCTTTGCCAGTCGGGCAAATGCAGATTAAAGGTTTGCTGTAGTTTGTTGGTATTTAACCGAGAATTCAAAGGCCGCTTAGCCACTGTGACAAACTCACTGCTAGGCACAGCCTGAATAGCTGCTTGCGCCACCTTAATGGCTACACCAGCTTTCCGCGCATACTCAATCACGAAACCAGCATAGTCATGCCAAGACGTTTCGCCACTAGCACCCAGGTGATACAAACCACTCACATTAGGTTTTTGTAATGCTGTGCAAATCGCATGCGCCGTCACATCTGCCAGCAAATCAGCACCAGTCGGCGCACCTATTTGGTCGCTCGCCACCTTTAAACTATCACGCTTCTGCGCAAGCTTTAACATGGTTTTGGCAAAATTATTGCCGCGCGCGCCATACACCCAACTAGTACGAAAAATTAAATGCTGACAAGCCGCCGCTATAATCGCCTGTTCACCGGCCAATTTGCTCGCGCCATAAACGCTTAATGGCGCGGTTGCATCAGCTTCTAGCCAAGCTTGATTGCCGCTACCATCAAATACATAATCAGTAGAAAAATGTACCAGCCATGCGCCACAACGTTTGGCTTCTTGTGCCAACACTCCCGGTGCCAGCGCATTAATGGCATGCGCCAACGCCGGCTCGCTTTCAGCTTTATCCACCGCCGTATAGGCCGCAGCATTAACGATAATATCGGGGGCGACATCACGAATGGTTTGCGCAAGCCCAGTTAAATTGGCCAGATCACCGCAATAATCTTGACTCTGTGAATTTAGCGCCAACAACTCACCTAGTGGTGCAAGACTACGTTGCAACTCCCAACCTACTTGACCATTTTTACCTAACAACAGGATTTTCATAACTTAAACTTTGTGTCGCTCATACTGACTCATCATACTATAAAAGCCACATACCTCGAGGGGTCTGCGGATTTTATCTACTTCTTTCTACTTTATAGAAAGGTTGCTTGATTTATCTTCTATTTTTTCAATTACTTTGATGAGGCGAGTGGATTGATTGAGTGGTGAGACTTAGAGACATCGACTCCCTGTAGCAGACGTTTTATTAAGTAGCTTCTACCCAAAGGATGCGGTCGAGATATAACGCTATATTAATTTTCTAGTTTGCTTGGATTTTACGTAAATGAAATGGCTTGTAATTTAATTCAAAAAGTTGAATAATCAAGAACCATGACCATTCAATCACCACTGAAGTATATTAAGTTTTTAAATTTAGCCAAAGCTATTCGTGATCTCACTCAATTTCCTTCATTAAATCCAATGGAAGAGTGCCTGCTGAATAATTTTGCATTAGCATGGCAGGAAAATATAAAGCTTAGCGTATCTAAGGCCATGCGTTCATCACCTGACATGTCGCCGAGTACTGTTCATAGGTATTTAAAAGCACTAAAATCAAAAGGTTTTATCAGCTTGGATATTGATGATCAAGATAATCGTATTAAATATATCAGCCACACGCCTTTAAGCATTCATTATTTTTCATTATTAGGTCAATGTCTCACTGATTCAGAGAACCCTTAAGTACAATCTATAACCGCAATAATAAAAATTACCCATATTCATATTCATATTCATATTCATATATAATTAGCCATGGGAGCTATATTGCATCTGCTGTTAATTAATTCTATATAACGTTTATGATGCATGATTAACCTCTACAATAAATTATCTAGGCCTGTTTTAATCACAACTCTCGGAGTTGTGACGTCACTTTTCTTATTCTGCGACCCGCTTATTAAGGATATGGGTAGCCATCCTGATAATCGTATTAAATACATCAGCCACACACCTTTAAACATTCATTATTTTTCATTATTAGGTCAATGTCTCACTAATTCAGCGAACCCTTAAGTGCCATCTATAACCACAATAATAAAAATTACTAAAGCTGCAATTATTGATGCGCTTATGGTTGTCCTGGCCTGGGTGATTTTCTACCGAATGAGCTTATGGCTATTTGCTTATTTTGAATACAACCCACGTGTCTACTGGGTATTCCTACCTGCAGGCATCCGTATGATTTCCGTATTTATCTTTGGTTGGGCTGGAGTGCTAGGTCTTTTTATTGGCTCAGTTATCACTAACGAAGCAGAGATGAGTAGTTATGTCATCTACTTGGCTGCCATTTCATCACTAGCGCCGATGGTAGCTAAACGAACTTGCAAGTGGTGGCTTAACATCCCAGGCACACTGCAAGGATTATCGGGCAAGCAGTTGCTGGTCTTTTCAGTTGTTGGTGCCTTAGCTAACTCTCTGTTCAGCAGTCTGCACTTTTACGTTAGTGGCGTATCCAAAGGCCTTAATGATTTCTTCCCGATGTTTGTTGGGGATTTGCTCGGCACCCTTGTTATTTTCTATCTCATCGCCAAAATACTGCAGCTAATTTCATTCATACATAAACAAATTACCCCCTCCATCCTATAAATTTATGAATATTCATATTCATATTCATATTCATATTCATATTCATATATAATTAGCCATAGAAGCTATGCTTCATCTGCTGTTAATTAATTCTATATGGCATTTATGATCATGATTAACCTCTACAATAGATTATCTAAACCTGTTTCAATTGCAACTCTCGGAGTTGTGACGTCACTTTTCTTATTCTGCGACCCGCTTATTAAGGAGGTAGGTAGCCATCCTGATAATCTGATGCCAGTGAATGCTTCGATGATAGGACATATCATCTTGGTTTTTATGCTGGCAACTATAGTCAGCTTTCTCCTCTGTGATCTTCTTGTACGCTATGCACATCTTCATCAACATTTAACTGCCGATCCTTTCATTGGAAAGGTGCAAGCATTTCATTTAGAGCCAACACCTAGAATTGCTGGCGTAGCCATTTTTATAGCCACATTATCAGGATGCTCCTTATCGTGCGTACTTGAAGAGACGCAGCTACATAAAAATTTCTTCCTTATATCATTAATCATGGCCTCAATCCCTGCATTTTGCGGTGGATTAGCTGAAGACATATTTAAGAACGTAGGGGTTGCACAGCGCCTGTTACTCACCCTGATTTCGGCAGCAATCGCAGCTTGCATTATTGATAAAGGACTCACTCTTTATCATGTAGATGCAGTCTGGATGGATAAGCTGCTTTCAATTGAAGTGATCTCTTTGCTATTTACATTGTTTGTAGTCGGAGGATTCACCAACGCCATCAATTTGATCGACGGTTATAATGGCTTAGTTGGTGGTTTTATGGTTGTCGCACTTACCGCCATCACAATTGCGGCTTTTCTGGTGAATGATGCAATGATTGCTAGCATTAGCATCATTATGATTGGTGCTATTCTTGGATTTTTAGCATGGAATTGGCCTAGAGGAAAAATCTTCTTGGGGGACGGCGGATCTTATTTCATAGGGTTTATTTCAGCAGAACTTTGCTTGCTGCTCTTGTACCATAATCCAACAGTTTCACCATGGTTTCCATTAGCCATTTTCATTTACCCAGTGTTTGAGACGCTTTTTACGATGTTCCGTCGAACATTTATTCATAAAACCCTAAACACGGAGCCAGATGCCAATCATCTGCATCAGATGATTTTTAAATTATTGCTCAACAGAAATCAACTTGCGCTGTGCAAAAATCAAGTTAAAAAAATCAATCACGATGGAACTCCCTGTCAATTCATGAATACGTGTCCTCAAAAAATGCGCATCAGAAATAACCGGGTAGCCCCTTATATCTGGAGCGCCACTGCCATCAATGCAGTTTTAGCAGTGATGTTCATGCATTCAACCATCATGTTAATGGGATTATGTCTTGCATCATGCTCAATTTATGTTCTTAGCTATTCGCTACTCACGACTAAGAAAATCCTCACTAAAGTAGTAACTATTAATTAAGAACGGATGCCTGCCGGTGCCTAAAATATCTATAGTTTTACTAGATTTTATAATTTTTCCGCGTTACTGTTATCTGTTTCTGACAAGATGGTTGTTAATCTGTCTAAAATTAATTTCTGATGACTCATGATGTTTTCCTTAATTATTCAAGCACAACAAACACAGCCAGAACATTACTTAAAAATTTGCCTATAATGAAAATCCCTCAGTAAAAGCTTGTCTTTATAAAAAATATTGACCAAACAAACTTCTGCTTTTGGCCCAAATGAACCATTCGAGTCAAATAAAAACTCGCCATAAAGTGCAGCACTCCAATGCCAATCTAAGCCCTCTTGGTTAAATACAGGTCAATGTCCGTCGCGCTCGGTATCCGCTAACGTGCCATCTACATCGAAAAATAAGGGCTTGTATCATCGCTATCTTTCACAGTCATTGCCAACATTGACCTAGCTAGTAGGTCGCAATATTTTGCATGACGTCAACTAGCGGAAACATAATGCGCGCTAACTCTGATAAAATTGCGCCATGTTTACAGGCATCATTCAGACTATCGGTCAAATCGAAAGCGCGCTCCCCGCGGGTGAAGACGTCAAGCTCAACATTGCTTGTGCAGGCTTAGGTATGCAAGACCTTAATATTGGCGACAGTATTGCGGTTAATGGCGTCTGCCTAACGGTTGTAGATTTTAGTGACACCCATTTTGATGCACACGTTTCCAAAGAAACACTATCCGTGACTACTGGCCTAGATGGGTCACATGCAGTTAATCTGGAAAAAGCATTACGGCTAAACGACAGATTAGGTGGTCATCTTGTCAGCGGTCATGTAGACGGGGTAGGCGCAGTGGTATTTTTTGAACAGCTAGGTGATTGCTGGAAGCTTGATGTTCGCGCCCCGCATGCTATTGCAAAATACATTGCCATTAAAGGCTCTATTGGGGTAAATGGCGTAAGCTTGACAGTGAACAGCATTCATAACGATGTGTTTAGCATGAATTTGATTCCGCACACACTGGAAAACACCACCCTGAAATCTTTAAAACAAAATAGCTTGGTTAATCTAGAGGTTGACCAAATTGCGCGTTATGTAGAACGCATGATGCTCTGGGCTGAAGAAAACGACTAAATTTACCAAGCCATCAATTTAAGTAACTGGAAAGATAACGTGACCATTAGTACTGCTAAGGAAATTATTGAAGAAATTAAACACGGCCGCATGGTGGTGTTGGTCGATGATGAAAATCGTGAAAATGAGGGCGATTTAGTGCTGGCTGCCGAATTTGCTACAGCTAAACACATTAACTTTATGGCCAAACATGGCCGTGGGCTTATTTGCTTAACGCTCACCGAAGCTCGTTGCAAACAATTGAATCTGACTAAAATGGTACAAAAAAATGGCGCCCGCATGGGTACCAATTTCACCATATCGATAGAGGCGGCTGAAGGCGTTACTACTGGAATTTCTGCGGCTGATCGGGCGCGCACCGTGCAAGCTGCCGTTGCAAAAACTGCCAAACCACAAGACATTGTCAGCCCTGGTCATATTTTCCCACTAGCGGCCATGGATGGCGGCGTACTAGTGCGTGCTGGCCATACTGAAGCCGGTTGTGATTTAGCGCTGCTAGCTGGTTGCGAGGCAACCAGCGTCATCTGTGAAATATTAAAAGATGACGGCAGTATGGCGCGCTTGCCAGATTTGATGCTATTTGCTGCTGAGCACCAGCTTAAAATTGGTACGATTGCGGATTTAATTCAATACCGTGCACAAACAGAACACCTAGTTGAACGTGCCGCTGAGCGCATGATTCAAACCCCTTATGGCGAAATGAAGCTGATTGCCTATCACGATAAAATTACCAAAGAGACCCATTTGGCTTTGATTAAAGGCACGCCAACGCCGACTAAAGAAACGCTAGTGCGGGTGCATGAGCCGCTATCCATATTTGACTTACTTGATAGCTCTAGCTGCTCACATAGCTGGAATACACTGGCAGCAATGCAGGTGATTGCCAATGCCGAATCAGGCGTAATCGTGCTATTGCATCAGCAAGAAACTGGCGAGGCGATCGTCGAGCGCATTCTGGGCGCAGATCTACCAGTTCGTATCAACCAAGAATTACGCACTTATGGCATAGGCTCGCAAATACTATTGGATTGTGGTGTGGGCAAAATGAAGCTGTTGGCCAAACCACGAAAAATGCCGAGTATGGCGGGTTTTGGACTAGAGGTTACCGGCTACCTAGAGGCGAAATAACTTCGTATTTATATATTTTTACTATAAAAAACAAACATCTATGTTAGAATGAATAAATTGGAAAACATCAATCTTACCGGTCACTTTCTCATCGCTATGCCCGCAATGACAGACCCATTTTTCGCTAAATCCGTCACATTCATTTGCACACATAATCAAGACGGCGCCATGGGCGTCATGATTAACCGCCCTACCGACGTCACTTACGAAACCTTATTTGAAAAAATAAATGTCGAATTACTGAACAGCGTCGTTGCACAGCAGCATGTGCTGTATGGCGGCCCTGTTCAACCAGAGCGAGGTTTTGTGTTGCATCAACCCGCCGGCGAATGGGATAGCACCATTACCATCGCTGAAAATACCGCGCTCACCACTTCAAAAGATATTTTAGAATCAGTCGCAATAGGCGTTGGTCCAGAAAAAATGTTGCTCACATTAGGTTATGCCGGCTGGACACCCGGCCAGCTAGAACAAGAAATTGCACAAAATTCTTGGTTGTCTGTACAGGCAAAAGATATAGAGACGCTACATAAAATCTTGTACGAAACCAATCATGACGACAAACTCAATACAACAATGGCTTTACTTGGGGTTAATCCGGCCATGCTGTCTGACGTGGCGGGTCACGCTTAATGGTCATAGACCTTAATATCAAGCTGACGGGGCATGGCCAACTGATTGATAACGAAAATGTTTACGACGTAAAAGTAGTATTAGCCAGCACCGTCTTATGTTTTGATTTTGGTGAGCAAAGAATAGGCGTGGCAGTAGGTGAGCATGTTTTAGCCAATGCCAACCCACTCACGGCTATCGATAACGAAAGTAACGAGGTGCGCTTTGCCGTAATTACTACACTTATCAAAGAATGGCAGCCAAAATTACTCATTGTTGGCTTACCATTAAGCTTAGATGGTAAAGAGACTAGCGTAACGCAGTTATGCAAAAAATTTGCGAGGCGACTCAATGGTCGCTTTAATATTCCAGTGATGCTCATTGATGAGCGCTACAGCTCTGTTGAAGCCAGTGATTTATTAAGGCAAGCGGGCATTAAAGGTCGTGCGCAAAAAACACTACTAGACCAAATGGCGGCGCAGACCATATTACAAAGCTATTTCGATGAGATTTAAACGTAGGGATTGATGACAACGCATGCTGATGATAATTACGAGTAAAATAAGCCGATGACTTCAAAAAATAGTAATCTACCCGACGCAGAAGAGCTGCTGATAACACTCGCGCAAAAGCTTAAACCGCTACTACAAAAGAATACTGCTCTAGTGGGCATACAAAGTGGTGGCGTTTGGCTGATGCAAAGGTTGCTCGTCTTGTTAGATAGCACCATTACTGCTCATGCCATTCCTCACGGGACATTAGACGTTTCATTTTACAGAGACGACTACGCTCAGCGTGGCCTAAAAACTGAAAATCGCCCGAGTCAGATTACCTTCGACGTTGAAAATAAACACATCATTTTAATTGATGATGTGTTTTACACCGGTCGGACTACCCGTGCCGCCATGAACGAGCTGTTTGACTACGGTCGACCTGCTAGCATTGCATTGCTAGCCCTGGTCAACCGCGGCGGTCGTGAGCTACCAATTACGCCGCAGATTACCGCAGCGGATATTCAACTAACAGCAGCGCAAAATTTACAATTACTACAAAATACCGATGGCACTTTACGCCTAGAACTAAAATTGGCGCCCCCATCAACTCATCAGGCACAACACACGCATGAATAACCCTCAATTAGATGCTGACGGCCGCTTACGACACCTTCTTTCTACCGAAGGCTTACCCAAGAAAATATTGAATCAAATTCTAGACACTGCCGAATCATTTGTCGGCGTAGCTGAACGTGAAGTCAAAAAAGTACCTTTGTTACGCGGTAAAACGGTATGTAACCTATTTTTTGAAAATAGCACCCGCACCCGTACCACCTTTGAAATTGCCGCCAAACGGCTATCTGCAGACGTAATTAGTTTAAATGTGAACACTTCCTCGCAGTCTAAGGGTGAAACCATTTTAGATACGGTGGACAACCTCATTGCCATGCATGCAGACATGTTTGTGGTGCGCCACTCACAATCGGGCGCGGCGCATTTTATTGCAAAACATGTTCCTGAGCATATTCATGTCATCAATGCTGGCGACGGTCGCCACTCGCACCCAACGCAAGGCCTACTGGATATGTTTACCATCCGTAAATATAAACCTGACTTGCATAATTTAAGAGTAGCCATTGTCGGCGACGTGCTGCACTCGCGTGTTGCGCGCTCTGAAATCCACGCACTCACCACCTTAGGTGTGCCTGAAGTGCGTGTCATTGCGCCTAAAACACTGCTGCCTGCACAAGTCGAAAAGTTAGGCGTACAGGTATTTCACGATATGAAAGCCGGACTTAAAGATGTAGACGTGGTGATGATGTTGCGCCTGCAGAACGAGCGTATGAATGGCGCAATGTTGCCCAGCGTCCAAGAATACTTCAAAACCTACGGCCTCACCCAAGAAAAATTGAACCTCGCCAAGCCTGATGCGATTGTATTGCATCCTGGGCCCATGAACCGTGGCGTGGAAATAGACTCCAGCGTGGCTGATGGCAAACAATCGGTCATTCTGCCGCAAGTGACTTATGGTATTGCTATCCGCATGGCTGTCATGGCCATGCTAGCAGGTGGGCAAATATCGGGAAATCAGTCATGAAAATTCACATCAAAAATGGTCGCGTCATAGACCCTAACAACAATATTGATCGCCAGCTCGACATATTCATTGGCGCCGGAAAAATCATCGCCCTAGGCAGCGCGCCTGACGGCTTTACCGCCAATCAAACCATAGACGCCAGCAACTTAATTGTTTGCCCCGGCTTAGTTGATCTGTCTGTCAGGCTACGCGAACCAGGTGAGGAATACAAGGCCACCTTAATCAGCGAGCTACAAGCCGCCGTCGCCGGCGGAGTCACGAGCCTAGCCTGCCTACCTGATACCGACCCAGTATTAGATGAGCCGGGCCTAGTCGAAATGTTAAAGCATCGGGCTAAACAACTTAATCTCGCTCATGTATATCCGCTAGGCGCGCTCACACGCCAACTACAAGGCAAGATTTTGTCTGAAATGGGTGAGTTGCGTGAAGCGGGTTGTGTCGGTTTTTCTCAAGCAAACATAGCCATTACTGATACACAAGTGTTATGGCGCGCCATGGAATATGCAGCCACTTTTGGCTTCACCTTATTTTTACACGCAGAGGAGCCTTTTTTAGCCAAAGATGGTGTGGCACATGACGGTGAAGTCGCTAGCAGATTGGGGCTGAAAGGCATCCCTAGTGCAGCTGAAGCGCTTGCCCTTGCTAGCATATTACGTATCGCCAAAGAAACCGGCGCAAAAGTACATATCAGTCGCTTATCTACCGCTGAAGGCGTAAGCATGATACGCGAAGCTAAAAAACAGGGCCTTAATATCAGTTGCGATGTGAGTGCCAATCACTTGCACCTCACTGAGCATGATATTGGTTTCTTTGATGCAAACTGTCATCTAAAACCACCCCTACGGTCACAACGCGATAAAGAAGCGCTGAGTGCAGGCCTTAAAGATGGCACGATTGATGCGATTTGCTCTGATCATACACCGGTAGACGACGATGCTAAATTGGCGCCATTTGCTGAAGCTGAAATCGGCGCAACTGGTTTGGAATTGCTACTAACACTTACCTTAAAGTGGGCGCAACAAGAAAAAATTGATTTATTAAAGGCAATAGCACTCGTTAGCCTAGCCTCAGCGAAAATTTTAGGCGTACCTGCAGGCACCCTAGACCTGAATAGTGATGCTGACATTTGTATTTTTGACGAGAACAAATACTGGAAAATAAGCCCGACTAGCTTGAAAAGCCAAGGGAAAAATACGCCCTTTAATGGCTTGGAAATGGCAGGGAAAGTTAAATTTACATTAGTGCACGGGCAATTGGTCTACCAAAGCTAACTTCGAAGTTTCTTTGCCGACTAGTGCCGGTTAGCAATACTAAACAATACCTAAGCTATCTAAGCCAGCGGGTAAATCTTTGTCATGGGTAGCTTTACCCTCTAATTTAATTTTTAGTCGAATATCATTCTCTGAATCTGCATTTCGCAAGGTATCTTCATAGGTAATGACGTCCGCCTCATATAAATCAAATAGCGCTTGATCAAAAGCGGGTACGTTAATATTGCGTATGTCGCCATGCACACGAATCATTGGTGGCAAGCCTGCAGATAGGTGCAAGTCTGGAGTTTTATTTTTAACTGAAAATTCCAGTAAATCTGAAATATCCACAACTTGCTCCTGTTATAATTTATTGTGTTATATCTTAAAGTGCCATTACCAACGCGATGTTCAATACTGTCAATCCTCTATAAATGTTAATTCTAAATTTATTAAATTTAAGCTTAATGAATTATGATCTCAATTAGCAATCGCTTGCAAGATATTCTAACAACTATTCAATCAGCTCAATTGTCTGAGCATGCGGCTCGGTCAGTAAATCTTCTGGCCGTCAGCAAAGCGCAGTCAGCCTTGGCCATTCGTGAGGCTTACGCTGCTAGCCAGATTATGTTTGGTGAAAATTATTTGCAAGAGGCGTTAGACAAGCAGTCTCAACTGACTGACTTAGCCATTGAGTGGCACTTTATTGGGCCAATACAGAGCAATAAAACACAATTAATTGCGCAGAATTTTAGCTGGGTACACAGCATAGATCGGCTAAAAATAGCGCAACGCTTAAATGATGCTAGAGCAGAAAACCTCCCACCCTTGCAAGTGTGTATTCAGCTCAACATTAGCAATGAAACGAGCAAAAGCGGCATTACCCCACAACAACTAGAAGCACTAGCGACCGCCCTTACTAAGCTACCCCGACTAAAGCTGCGTGGTTTAATGGCAATCCCTGAGCCCAGCAAAGACTATAATAAACAGCGTTTGCAATTCAAACAAGTGCGAGAATGTTATGATAACTTGATTGTAAAAGGCTTTGCTCTAGATACCCTTTCTATTGGCATGTCAGACGACTACGTTATCGCAATAGAGCAAGGTGCGACTATTGTTCGAATAGGTTCAGCCTTATTTGGCGCAAGAAAATATCAAGCTCAATAGATTACATAGGATTATGCTAACAAATGAATAATGAAATGAACCTTAGTTTTATTGGCGGTGGCAACATGGCTCGTGCCATTATGGGCGGTCTAAAAAACAATGGCTTTGACATGTCGGCAATTACAGTCATTGAACATGACGCACAGAAACGCGCGCAATTAGCCGCAGAATTTAATGTCCAAGTTAGTGACAGTTATGTCGAAAATAACGACAGCCAGACCTTCAATAACGTCATCGTTTTGGCAATAAAGCCTCAACAAATGCAAGAAGTCTGTCGCCAATTAAGCCCAAAATTACGCGGGCAACTGATTATTTCAATCGCCGCCGGTATAAGAAGTAAAGATATTTCGCGCTGGCTGGGTAATTATCAAACCATCGTACGGGTAATGCCGAATACACCTGCGCAGATACAGGCCGGGGTTTCAGCGCTCTATGCTATGCCTAGCATCAACCAAGCCCGGCGTAATCAGGCCACGACAATTTTAGATGCTGTTGGGAAAACACTTTGGCTAGAGGATGAAGCAAAAATGGATGCCGTGACCGCCATCTCCGGTAGCGGACCAGCCTATGTTTTTTATTTCATTGAAGCATTACAAGAAGCCGCTATTGGCCTTGGTCTGACTGCGGCAGAATCTAGCATGTTAGCCATACACACTTTTTCCGGCGCTAGCTTACTTGCGGCTCAAAGTGCGACGGACATTCAAACACTACGCGCGCAGGTAACCTCAAAGGGCGGAACTACCGAACAAGGTATTCTTGCGCTAGAAGCCGCTAATATCAAAGAAGCGATCATGACTGCAGCTAGAACCGCTGCTGAAAAATCGCGCACATTAGGAGATGATCTTGCTCAATAACGCCCTGTTATTTTTACTACACACAATACTAGGCCTGCTTAGCCTGCTATTTTTGTTACGCTTTTATTTTCAACTGACTAAAGTGTCTTTTCAAAATCAAGCCGCACAGATAATTGTAAGTCTCACCAACTTTGCGGTACAACCCATGCGCCGCCTGATGACCAGTCTAAGAAATTTGGGGGTTGCCAAGCTCGACATTTCTACATTGCTGCTCGCTTATCTCACGCAGTTAGTGCTTACCTTATTGAGCTTATGGTTAAAGGACTTTCCATTATGGATTGTTGGCAATAGCATCTGGTTGGCAATTCTTAGCGTCGCACTCATTGGCGTCATTAGCTTGAGCCTCACTATTTTCCTATATGCCGTGTTAATACAAGCGATTCTTAGCTGGATTAATCCCCATACCCCTATTGCGCCTATATTAAATAATTTAACACACCCAATCTTGTCTTTGATGCGGAGATTTATTCCACCGGTGGGCAATGTAGACCTCAGTCCGCTCATCTTCATTATTACGGCACAATTATTGTTAGTTACCTTACTGATTCCAATCGAAAATAGCTTACTCTCTACGCTATAAGGTAGCGATAAAACCCTATTATGAGTGCTCAAACATCGCCTAGCGCATCTAATCAGACAGATTCTAGCCTGAGTACAAAAATAACTGAGTATAGCGAGTGGCGTGGTCAATAAGATTCACTAGAGACCATGCAAGAATTAAGGCTTTATGGCATTAAAGAAATATTAAAAAAGACCAATTAGTCATGGCATTTTTGGCGGAATTCTCACGAGGGAAAACTAAAACTATCAACACCCTGTTTTTTCCGACTTTAATCAACGTCTACTGCCTAGCGCGCCTGGTCGCACCACGACGTGTCCCACGGAAATATTTTGGGATGGGCGCACTTAAATTGCTCGCCCTGGTTAAACATCGTCATCGGTGAGCTTAAGACGCAAATTAACGCGCATAAAAAATCACGGGGTAAATGCGCAGAATCATTAATGGAATCGCATAACAATGCCGATAATCTCATTAAAACTCTTGAATTAGCCGAAAATTAATTTGCCAAACTACTGCTGCAATCCAATCGGCTCGATGCCATATTGCTAAAGCTTATGCATTGCGCAAAATTTAATGTAGATAAATCTAGCCATGCGGTGCGTTTTAATCTACATCAAAATAATATCAAACGATTCTTGGCTGTAATGTGCCTCCACCTGTAAAGAAATCGGCTTACCTATAAAATCAGATAAATTAGCTAAGCTTTGCGACTCCTCATCCAACAGCATCTCAATGACTTTTTGGCCGGCGAGCACCCGGAGCTCACGCGCATTAAACTGGCGAGCTTCGCGCAATAATTCACGCAAAATCTCATAACATACTGTTTGTGCAGTTTTCTGCTCACCACGCCCCTTACAAGTAGGGCAGGTCTCACAAAGCACATGTGCCAGACTTTCACGGGTACGTTTGCGCGTCATCTCCACCAAGCCTAATGGCGTAAACCCATTGACACCAGTGCGCGCACGATCGCGCGCGACGGCTTTCTGTAACTCATCTAACACGGCTTCTCGCTGCGTATCTTCATCCATATCAATAAAGTCAATAATGATAATGCCGCCTAAATTTCTTAAGCGTAATTGGCGAGCGATAGATTGTGCTGCTTCTAAATTGGTTTTAAAAATAGTGTCCGATAAATTTTTACCACTCACAAAGCTACCGGTATTCACATCTACCGTGGTTAAGGCTTCTGTCTGATCAAAAATTAAATAGCCGCCAGAATTAAGATCCACCTTTCGTGACATCGATTTTTCAATTTCTTGCTCTATATTGTATAAATCAAATAAGGGGCGTTCACCTTGGTAATGGACTAGCTTATCCAGCGCTGTAATCGCATATAAATTAGCGAAATCTAGTAACTTTTGATAGGTTTCACTAGAGTCGATACGCACCATCTCAGTCTCGTCACACAGCACATCTCGCAATACCCGCATGGGTAAATTCAAATCTTGAAAAATTAGAGATCGCTCAGGGACGGTGGTATTTTTTGCACGAATGTGCACCCAAGTTTTAGTTAAATAATCAATATCTGCCAGCAATTCTTCGTCTGTGGCAGTTTCCGACATGGTTCTGATAATATAGCCGCCAACACGATTCTCTGGCAGCAAACCAATCAATCGTGCTCTTAAAAGCTCGCGCTCAGCTTCATCCTCAATGCGCTGCGATACGCCAATATGCTCTTGCTGCGGCAAATAGACTAAAAAACGTCCAGCAATACTAATCTGTGTCGTGAGTCGCGCACCTTTGGTACCAATCGGCTCCTTAATCACCTGCACCATCAGCGACTGACCTTCATGTAACACCGCTTGAATTGGGATCTGTGTTTCTGATTGCCCGCATTCAAAAATATCCCCTGCGTGCAGAAAAGCAGCGCGCTGCAAGCCCATTTCAATAAACGCTGATTGCATTCCAGGCAACACACGACAGACTACCCCGCGATAAATATTGCCCACTAAGCCTAAGGACGAGCTACGTTCAATTTGTAGTTCTTGCACCACACCATTCTCCATCATGGCAATACGTGTTTCTTGTGGTGTTACGTTAATTAGTATTTCCTCACTCAATTTTCATTCTCTTTTAACTTTAATTAATCTTTTATATACCGTTTATTTACCCGCACAAGCTGCTATCAAAGGCTGATGCCATGCGCGCTTAACAAATTGGCAGTCTCATACAAAGGCAAACCCATTACCCCAGAGTAACTGCCTTCTATACGCTTAATCCACGCCCCAGCTGCGCCTTGAATACCATAACTCCCCGCTTTATCATGATGCTCACCTGTTGCAATGTAGGCATTAATTTGAGCTTCTGACAGCGCCATCATCTCGACTATCGTCGTGGATAACACCACCTCAATATCACCATTAAAAGCTAAGGCTACTGCCGTATGTACCTGATGCTGACTGCCTGACAGCGCACTTAACATGCGCCTTGCATCGTCATCATGCTCAGGCTTACCCAACACTAAGCCCGCCAATACTACTGTGGTATCTGCCGCCAAAACAGGGTGTAAGCGTTGTGCTAAATTTAAACTGAATAAACAGGCTTCTGCTTTCTGCCGCGCTAACCTTCTAACATAGCTTTCTGCCGGTTCATTGATGTATGGTGTTTCATCAATATCTGCTGGCAAAGTTTCACACGACACGCCAATCTGCTTTAATAATTCAACACGACGTGGGCTACGCGAGGCTAGATAAATAATGCCTGTTCTGTCAATTTTTTTGCTCAATTTTCGCTTACCCGTTCATGAACTGTAATTTAGTATGCCGAATATTAACAAAGCTTTAACGTAACCAGTGACTATTTTAACAATTAGCGCCATCATTTGTGTGCTGCTGATTGCCTTAGGCCTCATGTGCCTGTTTTTAAAAAAATGTTGCTTAAGCGTCTAGCACACCGGCGCACTAACTGATTACCATAATTAAGCGGTTAGTTTGGGTTAAAATAGCAAGATTCAATTAAAGACTAATATTATGCAATGGATGCCACATGCCACTGTCGCGGCAATCGTAGAAGATCAGGGTAAATTTTTATTGGTAGAAGAAATGACTGAGCGCGGCAATCGCTTCAATCAACCTGCAGGTCATTTAGAAGACAATGAAAAATTAATTGATGCGGTCATCCGTGAAACATTAGAAGAAACAGCTTATTCTTTTAAGCCTGAGTCACTACTAGGTGTTTATCATTGGAAGCATGAACACAATGACACCACTTATTTGCGTTTCGCTTACATCGGCAGTGTGAGTAATTACCAGCCCAATCTAGCGCTTGATGAGGGCATTGTTCGGACGGTATGGATGACCGTGGAAGAAATGCGGCGCAATGCCCTGCGTATGCGTAGCCCACAAGTACTCAAGTGTGTTGAAGATTATTTAACTGGACAACAATTTCCGCTTTCTGTGGTGACACACTTATAACATTAAATTTTACGATCTAAAAACACATGAATTTAAATAAACTGCAAAAGAAAAAAGTAGTCGTTGGCCTTTCTGGGGGGGTCGATTCGTCAGTGACTGCCTTGTTACTGAAAGAACAAGGTTATGAGGTGACGGGTCTTTTCATGAAAAACTGGGAAGATGACGACACTGATGAATACTGTTCGAGCAAGCAAGATCTGATTGATGCGGTTTCGATTGCCGATAAAATTGGCATTGATATAGAAGCGGTAAACTTTAGTGCTGAATATAAAGACCGGGTATTTGACAATTTTTTAAGCGAATACAAGGCTGGGCGCACGCCTAATCCAGATATTTTATGTAATGCAGAAATTAAATTCAAAGCCTTTTTAGACCATGCCATGAGCTTGGGGGCAGATGTCATTGCCACCGGCCATTACGCACAAGTGCGTGAAAACCCACTAAAACCAGGGTTATTTCAGCTCATGAAAGCTGACGATGGTAGCAAAGATCAAAGCTATTTTCTATACCGTTTAAATCAAGCCCAACTTTCTAAAACTTTATTCCCACTCGGCCAACTACTTAAGCGCGAAGTGCGTGAAATCGCGCGGAATGCAGGGTTAATTAACGCTGAGAAAAAAGACTCAACCGGCATTTGCTTTATCGGCGAGCGTCCTTTTCAAGAGTTTTTAAGTAAATATCTACCGCGCGAACCGGGTGACATCAAAACCCCTGAAGGTAAATTAGTCGGCCGCCATGAGGGCCTCATGTATTACACCTTAGGCCAGCGTCAGGGCTTAAAAATTGGCGGTAGCCGTGACAGCAATGGCGAACCTTGGTTCGTCGCCGCTAAAGATATGGCAAACAACGTACTCACCGTTGTGCAAGGTCATGAACATGCCATGCTTCTCAGCGATGGCTTAGTTGCCAGCCAACTGACTTGGGTAGACGTTGAGGCACCCATCCGCAATTGGGTATACTCCGCTAAGACGCGTTATCGTCAGCCCGACGCCCCTTGTGAAATTGACCGCTTAAGCACTGAAATCGTTGAAATTAAGTTTGGGCAAAAACAGTGGGCGGTGACGCCAGGTCAATCGGCTGTAGTCTATGAAAGCAATGTCTGCCTTGGTGGCGGTATTATAACCGCTGCCCTATAAGCGCATTCAACCCAGCGGTCTAAGAGTAATTAATGCTAAATCAGCTTAGATGGGATACACTCCGAATCAAAGGTATGAAGCTGATTATTCCTTTTGTTTTTAGGATGGGCCTCACCAGCAAGTACTAAAATCATCCTATTAAAAAGCTACTAGGTTACGAAGATTGCTATGCCTTATGTCTTTAAAAATGCGCAAGGGCGGATTACTGGCAGTGCATCGGAAAATATTGGTGCCGGTTGGGAGTTTGTTGAAGATGATACGCGTGAATATCTTGAATTTTTAGAAAGTGCGCTCACTGAAATTGCCCCATTTCGTGAAAGCGACATCCAATTAGGCGGATATTAGAAAGTCTCATTACCTTACTCATAGAGCGTGACATTATTCGGTTTACTGACTTCCCGCCTGCCGCTCAAAAACGCTTGAACAGCAGACAAGTTTTACGCAAAAAAAACCCAAGTCTCTAAACTGGTCGATGAGAATCAAGATTCTATGCAATCTTTAACGACCCGTACAACCTATGGGACAACGACGACTATGATACCCCTGCGATAAACATCAATACCTACGCAGACAACCACTAACAACAAAGAAAGGCAGTATCTAGTACGGAACAAACCACTACCATTAAGACAAATAGGGAGATAGAGATGACTACCTACTCAAGCAATAAAGATGCAGGACAATACGTAACAAACCGCGACCCGTTCAGAGGTTCAAATACATGGGGCGAATGGATAAAAGATTTATATGTAGTATATAGCTACGGCAGGCACTTTCCTCTATACGTCTGGGAAGATAATCTAGGTATGTGGTTCGGTAATGAGGATAAATACTCACGCTCTACTACACGACATCAAGGATACCTACGACCAACTACACCATATATAAGTTACTACAACACAGAGGCACTACTAAAACTGGTATCTGCAGGTAGCGTAGCCGACTGGACTATTGAGAAAGCGAGGACATAATGACTAGCTACTTATTAACCATTCTTTTAATTGGGGATAGGTATGCTTTCTTTAAAAGACTGCCGCTTTAATAAAGAGACATGCAATCGCTCTAAATTCGGATATGTTGCCGCCAAATTCAGCACCGCACTAAAGCGTAAATTCACGTAGCCTAACATACAGCCCACAGCAATATCAGCCAGACTAAAAACACCATTTACGCACCATTTAGTTTTTCCTAAATCATCATTCAACGCCTGCAAGCCGCACATGACCTTATCCACTTGCTTAGCCACCAAAGCGGCATCTTGCGCTTGCGCTGGTTTGCGCTGCTCCAGCATAACGGCTACCGCAGCATCACAAACACCATCAGCAAGCGACTCCCAGCGGCGCACCTTAATTTTTGCACTTGGGTCTTGTGGTATTAAATGTGCTAGTGGCGTGCGATTATCTAAATACTCCACAATCACACGTGAATCATACAAACTGTCGCCATCGGGCAAAATCAATACCGGCACTTTTCCCAATGGGTTATATTGCTTTACTGGGCAGGCTGGGTCGGCTAAAACCACTTCTTCAAGCAACATTTCAATGTGTTTTTCTGCTGCCATAATCCGCACCTTTCTGGCGTAAGGGCTGTTAATTGTGTATAAAAGTTTCATCATATTGGTTGGCGTAATTTTTCTAAGAATGTCAGGTTAATCGCATTATAATTCAAACATTGCTTGGTTTATCAAGGCAAGCTAGTTATCCTAATAATGTTTATTAAAAACAATATATAGTTAGCCATGCCATGACGTTATTTGAACAACATCACCCATCACCGTCCACCGCCTTTCATGAACTGGTTCGCAGGCAAGTGCAAGCCGCATTGGCTGAGGACGTTGGTTCCGGCGACCTAACAGCGCTACTGATTCCGCCATTACTCAAGGTCGGTGCTACCATACTCGCGCGTGAAACTGCTATTATTTGCGGCCTAGACTGGGTAAACGCCTGTTTTAAGCTGACTGATGCTAAGGTGGACATTGATTGGCAGATCGCTGAAGGTGATCGCGTAGAAGCTAATCAAGTCTTGTGTGAAATTCACGGCTTAGCCCGTGCACTGCTCACTGCTGAGCGCTGTGCGCTAAACTTCCTGCAAACACTGTCTGCCACCGCAACTGAAACACGCAAATATGTAGAGGCCATTGCTGGGACGCAGAGTCAAATTTTAGATACCCGCAAAACAATTCCAAATTTAAGATTAGCGCAAAAATATGCGGTGACAGTAGGCGGCGGACACAATCAGCGTTTAGCTTTATATGACGGTATATTGATTAAAGAAAATCATATTGCCGCAGCCGGCAGTATTACTGCCGTTATGGCACAAGTACTTTCATTAAATACACACAAAAGCATACAGATTGAAGTTGAAAGTTTAATTCAGTTGCAAGAAGCGCTCAACGCAGGTGCTCACAGTATTTTGTTAGATAACTTTAGTCTTACACAGTTAAGTGCGGCTGTAAGTATCAATCAAAAGTCTGGCGGGCACGCCATCTTAGAGGCCTCTGGCGGTATTAGCTTAGAAAACGTTAGAGGCATTGCGCTCACAGGGGTTGATCGCATTTCAATCGGCGCAATCACCAAGCATGTCAAGGCGATTGATTTATCCATGCGTGTTAAGGCATAAACCTACAAAATGCATGGGCTAAAATAAAGGAATGCGAATTTTAATTCTAAGGCCTTCTATAATTTAATGCATGCAACACAGCAATTTTCAATCGGTTTTATTATCACAAATCAGCTTGTCACTCACTTATCATCCTTGACCAAATAGGCTCAAACCGTTATGGTGTAGGGTTGGTATATAAACATAGCAAAAACTCACTAAATCTAATAAAAACAAGTGTTAATTTAGTGAAGAAGCACAACAATTAAAGTAAAAATAAGCATGGAACAAAGTATGGAACAAGGCTCTAAAAAAATCACTGGCGCGGAAATTTTAACTCGCTGCTTGCATGAAGAAAAAGTTGAATTTGTATTCGGCTACCCAGGTGGCGCAGTGCTACACATTTACGACGCTATTTTTCATCAAGATAAATTTAAGCATATTTTAGTGCGTCATGAGCAAGCCGCCCTTCACGCGGCTGATGCCTACGCGCGCTCCACAGGCAAAGTAGGCGTTGCGCTTGTCACGTCCGGTCCTGGCGCAACGAACGCGGTCACTGGTATCGCTACCGCCTATATGGACTCTATTCCTATGGTGATTATTAGTGGCCAAGTGCCTACTTACGCCATTGGTGAAGATGCCTTTCAAGAGTGCGACACGGTTGGCATTACGCGCCCATGTGTAAAGCATAACTTTTTAGTTAAAGACGTCAAAGACATTGCCGCCACCATGAAAAAGGCATTTTATGTAGCCGCTAGTGGTCGTCCAGGTCCGGTATTGGTCGACATCCCTAAGGATATCACTGCGCATTTATGCCAATTTGATTATCCGGAAAGCGTTAATTTACGTTCATACAGCCCGGTCACTAAAGGTCATTTAGGGCAAATAAAGAAAGCCCTCAAACTGCTGGCTGAAGCGAAGCGGCCTATGGTCTATTCCGGCGGTGGCGTGGTGTTGGGCGAGGCTTCTGCGCATTTAATTAAACTCATTCAATCGTTAAATATTCCGATTACCAGCACATTGATGGGCTTGGGTGGCTTTCCTGCCTCGGATCAGAAGTTCTTAGGTATGCTAGGTATGCACGGCACTTACGAGGCTAATATGGCTATGCAAGAGTGCGATGTACTGCTTGCCGTTGGCGCCCGTTTTGATGACCGCGTGATTGGTAATACTGCACACTTCTTATCAAATCCACGCACAATCATTCATATTGACATTGACCCCTCTTCAATCTCAAAACGGGTAAAAATTGATGTGCCTATTGTTGGCGACGTTAAATCTGTACTTGCCGACATGAATGAACTCATTGCCAGTGAAAAGCCTGCACAAAATACTAGCGCGCTAGCGGCTTGGTTTAAGCAAATTGAAGCATGGCGTAGCAAAAAATGTTTATCCTTTACGCAAAGTACAGAGTTTATTAAGCCACAATACGTCATTCAAAAATTACATGAAGTCACTAAGGGTGAAGCTTTCGTGACGTCTGACGTTGGTCAGCACCAAATGTGGGCCGCGCAATATTACAAGTTTAATGAACCTCGCCGCTGGATTAATTCTGGTGGCTTAGGCACCATGGGCGTTGGCTTGCCATATGCCATGGGCGTTCAGTTTGCGCACCCGAATGCACAAGTAGCCTGCGTCACCGGTGAGGGGAGTATTCAAATGAATATCCAAGAGCTTTCAACTTGTGCGCAATACCATTTGCCGATTAAGGTCATTATGCTTAACAATCGCTACTTAGGCATGGTGCGTCAATGGCAAGAGTTTTTCTATGAGAATCGCTATTCAGAGTCGTATATGGACAGCTTGCCCGACTTCGTTAAACTGGCCGAAGCTTATGGCCATGTGGGCATGCAAATCACCAAGCCTGGCGATGTTGAAGGCGCATTGAAAGAAGCTTTTGATATGAAATCACGCTTTGTATTTTTAGATTTCATTACCGATCAAAAAGAAAATGTGTTCCCGATGATTCCAGGTGGTAAGGGTTTGTCTGAAATGATATTGGCGAATGATATTGGCGCGGAGGATCTATAAATGACTACCCATAACCCACGTCATATTATTTCATTACTCATGGAAAATGAATCTGGCGCCTTATCTCGCGTCGCCGGTTTATTCTCTGCGCGCGGCTACAATATTGAATCACTGACGGTTGCCGCGACTGAAGACCCCACATTATCACGCATGACGATTGTGACCTCCGGTTCTGAGGCAGTAATCGAACAGATCATCAAACAGTTAAACAAACTGATTGACGTAGTCAAAGTGCTCGATTTAAACGATGGAAAATTTATTGAGCGCGAATTAATGCTCGTTAAAGTGAAAGCCACTACTGCGTTTAGAGAAGAAATGAAACGTATGTGCGATATATTCCGCGGCCGTATTATCGATGTGGCCGACGGCAGTTTTACGATTGAGCTTACCGGCTCAGGTTACAAGTTAGACGCTTTTATAGAAAGTTTAGATAAAACAGCGATCTTAGAAACAGTGCGCACAGGCGCATCTGGCATAGGTCGTGGCGACAGAATTCTGAAAGTTTAATATACACAGGAGCTAGGGGCGGGGAACTAGGGGCGAATTGAAAGTTTTAAGGTGAAAATTGGCGTTAATGAAAATGATGCTAAGCCCTTAACCAACCAACAACCATCATCCCAGTCCCTAACCCCTAGTCCCTAGCCCTATTTTTTTAAAAGGAAAAGAAATGAAAGTTTATTACGACAAAGACGCAGACCTTGGTTTAATCAAAGGTAAAAAAGTAACCATCGTTGGCTACGGCTCACAAGGTCATGCACACGCGGCGAACCTTAAAGATAGCGGTGTAAGCATTACCATCGGTTTACGCAAAGGCGGTAGTTCATGGGCTAAAGCTGCAGCAGCTGGCCATAACGTGCAAGAAATTGCTGCCTCTGTTAAAGATGCCGACGTTGTCATGCTGTTGTTGCCTGATGAAACCATGGCGCAGATTTTTAGTGCAGATGTTGCTGATCATTTAAAACAAGGCGCAACATTAGCCTTTGCGCATGGCTTTAACATTCACTACAACCAAATTACGCCACGCGCTGATTTAGATGTAATTATGATTGCACCAAAAGGCCCAGGCCACACAGTGCGTTCAGAATACCTAAAAGGCGGCGGCGTACCTTCATTGATCGCTGTGTATCAAGATAAGTCTGGTAAAGCTAAAGAGCTTGCGCTTTCATACGCAGCAGCTAACGGTGGCACTAAAGGTGGCGTGATTGAAACTGATTTCCGTGAAGAAACAGAAACTGATTTGTTCGGCGAGCAAGCGGTATTATGTGGCGGTGCTGTTGAGCTAGTAAAAGCTGGTTTTGAAACATTGGTTGAAGCTGGCTACGCGCCAGAAATGGCCTACTTTGAGTGCTTACACGAACTTAAATTGATTGTAGATTTAATGTACGAAGGCGGCATTGCCAACATGAACTACTCCATCTCAAACAACGCTGAATATGGTGAATATGTGACTGGCCCACAAGTGATTAATGATCAATCTCGTGCGGCGATGAAAACATGTTTAGCTAATATTCAAAACGGAAACTACGCTAAACAGTTTATTTTAGAAGGTCGTACCAACTATCCTGAAATGACTGCGCGTCGTCGCTTGAATGCTGCTCACCCGATTGAGCAAGTGGGTGGCCAATTGCGCGCCATGATGCCTTGGATTGCTAAAAATAAATTAGTCGATCAATCGAAGAACTAGTTTCTAGTCATTAGTCGATAGACGTTAGTTAGGGCGGGGCTAAACAGCATCCCGCCCTTTTTGTTAGGAAATCATGATGAAATTAGCTGTTTTTTTACAATATATAATGCCCAAGCAAGCCATCACCGTGCTTGCAGGTAAGCTAGCCAAACGGCAAGGCGGCAACTTTACGACCGCCGTTATCCGCTGGTTTGTAAAGCGTTACAGCGTGAATATGGCAGAAGCTGCACAGTCTGATATCAGCACCTATAAAACCTTTAATGATTTTTTTACCCGCCCTTTGAAGCCAAATGCAAGGCCACTAGCGCAGGTTGAATTTATTTGCCCAGTAGATGGCGCAATTAGTCAATTTGGTAACATTGCAACTGATCAAATTTTTCAAGCCAAAGGGCACACTTACTCCACAAGCGCATTAGTTGGTGGCGATACTACCTTAGCCAAGCAATTTGAAAATGGTCACTTTGCTTGCCTGTACCTAAGTCCAAAGGACTACCACCGCATCCACATGCCTTGCGACGGCGCCTTACAACGCATGACTTATGTACCGGGCGCTTTATTTTCAGTAAACCCGACCACCGCGCAAGGCGTGCCTGGGTTGTTTTCCCGTAACGAGCGCGTCGTTTGCGAATTTACTTCAGCCCAACACGGCCGCTTCATTATAGTGTTAGTCGGCGCCACCATCGTCGGCAGTATGGCAACGGTTTGGCACGATGCGGCCCAGGGCATTATTAACCCGCCACGCACCCATAAACCACGGCAATGGACCTATGACAATAAAAATATTTCACTCAAACAAGGCGAAGAAATGGGCCGATTCTTACTCGGTTCGACCGTAGTGATGCTATTTGAGAAAGATACACTGCAATTTAATGCAGATTGGCAACCAGCCCGTGCAATCAAGCTTGGTGAGATGATGGGAATAAAAGCAAAAACCTAAAGCGTATGGTAGGGGCGGTCACAGACCACGCCTACCATAGGCTTTTTCATGAATATTTACTTAGACTGGCTCAGGAAATAAACTACTTGATCACCTTATGGTGTAAATGTGGTGCCAACTCATTTAACGCAGACTCATATACGCCGCGCTTAAACGCAATCACATCTTCTAGCGGCACCCAGTAGTCACTCCAGCGCCAAGCATCAAACTCCGGATGTTCGCTAGTGCGCAGCGAAACATCGCTGTCACGCCCAACCATGCGCAGTAAATACCAAATTTGTTTTTGGCCTTTATAACTGCCGCGATACTCGCGCTTGACCCAAGTTGCGGGCACTTCATATCTAAGCCAATCTTTGGTGCGACCCAAAATTTGTACATGCTCAGGTTTCAAGCCAACTTCTTCCATCAACTCGCGATACATCGCCTGCTCTGGACTTTCGCCGTGGTTAATCCCACCCTGCGGAAACTGCCAAGCATGCTCACGGATACGCTTACCCCAAAAAACCTGATTATTGGCATTACAGATAATAATGCCAACATTCGGGCGAAACCCGTCTCGATCTAACATAACATTTTTACTGCCTTAATTATTTAATACGATTTTTTCATATTTTGAGTATTTTTGAAAGCAACCATTTGCGTATAATAGCTAATCCCATGAAAAAACAATCAATTCAATAGTTGAAAATGCAGTTCTTTCTTATCATTTGGCTGGTTTTCACGATGAATGTGGTTGGCCACGCTAAAACTCAGGCTGAAACCAATCATTTTGCCTATATTACCAATCAGGGCGACGACACTGTTTCGGTGATTGATACCACGACCAATCAAGTGCTTAACACCATTAAAGTGGGTAAAGCGCCAGTTGGCGTTGCTATTTCTGCCAAACGACACCGCGCCTACATTTCTAACGTAGAAAGCCAAGAAATATCCATCATCGATACGCAGCATAATAGCGTACTAGAAACCTTAAAAATTAACGGCTCACCTGTAGGACTAGCCTTATCGGTAGACGGCAAAACACTTTATGTCGCCGATTGGTTTGCTAATAAAGTGTTAGCCATTAATACCCAGCAAACCAATCAGCTACGCGAGATCAGTGTGGGTGATGCTCCTGCTGGTTTGGCTGTCAGCCCCAATAAGCGCTGGCTATATGTCGCCAATCGCGATAGTAACGACATTGCCGTCATCGACACCACAACACTCACCACTAAGCGGCGCATTAAAGTGGGCAAACATCCTTTTGGTCTTTTTGTGAGCGCCACTGGCAGATTATTAGTCAGCGTGAATGTAAAAGAAGATAGCGTCAGCATCATCAACACCAAAACCTATGCACAGCGAAAAATAAAAGTGGGCTACCACCCCTATTGCGCCGCCATGACCTTAGATGAAAAAACACTGTACGTCAGCAATACCCAAGACGACAGCGTGTCAGTCATCGACATTGCCAGCGGCAATATAATCGCCAGCATTGCCGTTGGTAGTACACCTGAAGGCCTTAGCATCGACCACGCCAATCAACGCGCCTATGTGGCCAATTGGGGTAGCAATAACGTCAGCGTCATCGATACCAGCACCCAGCAATTATTGACCACGATTAAAACTGGCGAAAAAAGCCGTGCCTTTGGGCAATTTATATTGCTAGGGCAATAGCAACTCAAGTCTAGCGATATCCACGTCAACCTAGCCCTTGTCGCCTCGTTAACTCAAATACAATCCGCAGTATAGTTAACATTCTGAATGTTCTCATTTATAATGCTTTGTTGTTTCAACTAATTCCTCTCACCCTGAGAGCCATGGAGAAAGAAAAAAATGAAAAAGATTTTAGCCTTATTGACACTTAGCCTAGGCATCAGCTTAGTGCCATTCAGTGCATCTGCACACGGCCCAGCACCACAAAAAGTTGAAAAAACCATCACCATTAAAGCTGCACCAGCCAAAGTTTGGACGATCGTTAAAGATTTCGGTGGCATTCACCAATGGCACTCAGGCGTTGCCAGTACTAAGCTAGAACAAAAGAAAGATGACAATGGTAACCTTGCCACATACAGAACATTGACCTTTAAAGCGGGCGGTAGCGTTTATGAAAAACTCCGTAGCGCTGATGATGCGAGCATGAAAATAAAATATGAGATTGTTTCTGGTACACTTCCGCTCACAGACTTCAACGCCAGCATGACGGTGACTCAAGGTGCAAATGCAAACGAATCTACCGTCACATGGGTAGGTCGCTTTTACCGCTTATACAAACTTAATCCACCAATTCCTGAAGGTCAAGATGACGCCACTGCGGTCAAAGCCATCACCGATGTTTTTGATGCTGGCTTAGCCAATTTACAAAAGGCAGCAGAAGCCGAAAAATAAGGCCTCGCCTGACAACTAGTCAGCTAATCTAACGGCAAGACTTGTGTCTAAGGATGGATAAAAGTGACAATTTTTTTGCCAAGTTAATGCATGCCTAAACAAAAAAACGGAGCATTATGTTCCGCTTTTTTTCGTTTGCTTAGCCTGAGTGCCAATGGGTGCCGATAAACTAGTGCTTATCAACGACTGGTGCAACAGCTACAGCAGGCGTTGCCCTAACTCCAGTGAATACTCCTACGTACCTACTGGTGCCGCTAATATGCTCTGGGCAAACACTGGAACGTCATGCGACACCACCAGAGGCTTTAAATCTGGTCAGGGTGACTGCCCATAGTTCCACTTAGTTGGCTTTTCAAACCCCTTCTAGCAAGGAGGTTTCTATTGGTAAAAACCGTAAAAAAAGCCCAGAACGTTAAATTTACTGGGCTTTTGATACCGATTAATGCATTGTGAAACACTAAAATGG
>SHXQ01000003.1 GCA_009693255.1 Methylotenera sp.
GCCACATTCCGTGGCCATGACCCCCCCAGTAATTTTAGTATGATGGTTTAACTTAGTTTCAGTCATTAAATCAACCACGCTACCACAGGCACCCGTTTTTGGGTCGCTGGCGCCAAACACTAGCCTAGCAATGCGCGCGTGCTGCATCGCGCCGGTACACATGGCGCAGGGCTCTAGCGTGACGTAAAGCGTGCAATCGACTAGACGGTAATTTTTCAAGTGTTTTGCTGCATCTCGCATGGCCACTATTTCCGCATGGGCGGTGGGGTCGTGCGTGCCTACGGGGCCATTGCTGCCGCGGCCAATGACGACACCCTCTTTAACGACAATTGCCCCTACCGGCACTTCACCAGCTTGCGCGGCTAGTTGCGCCAAGGCTAAGGCAAGTTGCATATAAGACGCGTCTATGGCCTGCTGATCTGCGATGGATTGGATCGGGAGTTTAGTCATTTTACGTTAATATTTTAATCATTTTTTAAAAGAATTCCATTGCCATCGATACTTGCGCTTATAGGTCGAATTTGCCATTGGTGCATGGTATGTACCAATGGTAAGCGCAGATTTTTAGTCATTTATTAAATATTCTGTACAGATTTTTAGTGTTTCATTGTGATTGTACTGCCTTTACGGTAAAATTTGTTCCCGTCTAGGTAGTTATAAAAAGCCTTCTAAAAAGCCTTCTAAAAAGTAAAATTAATGACTAAATATGTATTCGTCACTGGCGGTGTAGTTTCTTCTCTTGGTAAAGGCATTGCAGCGGCAAGCCTTGGTGCTATCCTTGAATCACGCGGCATTAAAGTGACCATGCTTAAGCTTGATCCTTATATCAATGTTGACCCAGGTACGATGTCACCTTTTCAGCATGGTGAGGTGTTTGTCACCGATGATGGTACGGAAACCGACTTGGATTTAGGTCATTACGAACGTTTCATTACACAGCGTATGGCCAAACGTAATAATTTTACGACCGGCCAAATTTACGAAACAGTCATTAAAAAAGAGCGTCGCGGCGAATATTTAGGTAAAACCGTACAAGTCATTCCGCATATTACCGATGAAATTAAAGCGCATGTAAAACGTGGCGCTGAAGGTGCGGATGTGGCGATTGTTGAAGTGGGTGGCACGGTAGGTGATATCGAGTCCTTACCGTTTCTTGAAGCGATACGTCAGATGGGTTTTGAAGAAGGAAAAACGAATGCCTGTTATATTCATTTAACACTGTTGCCTTGGATTCCAACGGCTGGCGAATTGAAAACCAAGCCTACGCAACATTCCGTAAAAGAATTGCGCGAAATCGGTATTCAGCCAGATATTTTGCTCTGTCGTGCAGATCGCAACATCCCAGATGAAGAGCGTAGAAAAATTGCTTTGTTTACCAATGTGCCTTCTGAGGCGGTGATTAGTGCGATAGATGCTGATTCTATCTATAAAATACCTGGCTTGTTACATGATCAAATGCTGGATGAGATTGTTTGCCATAAGTTAGATATTTTGGCGAAAGCGGCAGACTTATCTAGCTGGAAAAAGATTGCTTCCGCGCTGGAAAATCCTAAACATTTAGTCAATATTGCTTTTGTAGGCAAATATATTGATTTGGCTGATTCCTATAAATCACTCACTGAGGCCTTGATACACGCCGGCATACACACGGAATCTAAAGTTAAAATACATTATATAGATTCTGAAGATATTGAAACGAATGGTACGGGTGCGCTCGCACATATGGATGCAATTTTAGTGCCTGGTGGCTTTGGTAAGCGTGGTACAGAAGGCAAAATAGCGGCGATTAACTATGCCAGAAAAAATAAAGTGCCTTACCTTGGTATTTGTTTAGGCATGCAATTAGCGGTGATTGAGTTTGCGCGTAACGAAGCGCAACTGATGGATGCTAACAGTACCGAATTTAATATAGAAAGCCCACATCAAGTGGTGGGCTTAATTACCGAATGGCAAGCCGCTGACGGTAGCTTAGAAACGCGGACCCAAGATTCAGACCTAGGTGGCACCATGCGTTTAGGCGCACAGGCTTGCCCAATTATACCTAACACTATGGCCGCCAGTATTTATGGTAGCCAAGTGAATGAGCGTCATCGTCACCGTTATGAGGTGAACAATCACTACGTTGAACAATTGCAAGCGGCTGGCTTGGTGATATCAGCTAGAACGCCGACAGAAAATTTGTGCGAGATGATAGAGTTGCCACAAAAAGTGCACCCATGGTTTGTTGCTTGCCAATTTCACCCGGAATTCACGTCTAACCCGCGCACTGGTCACCCACTATTTACTGCCTATGTAAAAGCTGCTTTAACCTACCAAGGTGCTAAGTAGCGGATGCTTATTTAAGCCAGTCAAAAAGGATCGTTATGCAGTTATGTGGATTTGAAGTAGGGCTAGATAAGCCGCTATTTTTGATTGCGGGCCCGTGCGTGATTGAGTCGCAACAAATGGCGATTGACACGGCGGGACAACTTAAAGAGATTGCCTCAGCACTAGGCATTCCTTTCATCTATAAATCCTCTTACGATAAAGCTAATCGCAGCTCAAATAGTACTTTCCGTGGTTTTGGTATGGAACAAGGGCTAAAGATTCTAGATGAGGTGCGTCGCCAAATTGGCGTACCTATCTTGACCGATGTGCATACTGAAGCACAAGTGCCACATGTGGCAGCGGTGGCGGATGTGTTGCAAACCCCAGCATTTTTATGCCGCCAAACTGATTTTATTACGGCTTGTGCAAAATCAGGTAAGCCGGTGAATATCAAAAAAGGCCAGTTTATGGCGCCGGGTGATATGCGCAATGTGGTGCAAAAAGCACGAGAAGCTAACGGCAATCAAGACACCATTATGGTATGTGAGCGTGGTGTATCGTTTGGATACAACACCTTAATTTCTGATATGCGCGGCTTGGCTATTATGCGTGAAACTCATTGCCCAGTGGTGTTTGATGCGACACATTCAGTACAACAGCCTAGCGGTCAAGGTGATAAAAGTGGTGGTCAACGTGAGCACGTGCCGGTATTGGCGCGTGCGGCAGTGGCAAGCGGTATTGCCGGCATTTTTATGGAAACGCATCAAGATCCATCTAAAGCCCTATCTGACGGGCCGAATGCTTGGCCATTACATAAGATGAAAGACTTGCTAGCAGTGTTGGTTGATTTAGATCAGCTGGTTAAAAAAGCTGGTTTTATTGAAAGTACCTTGTAAAGCTATTTCAACCACAGATAAAAAATTATTTTTAGGAGTAAGTGATGAGTGCAATTGTCGATATTATCGCCCGTGAAATTTTAGATTCACGCGGCAACCCAACGGTTGAATGTGATGTGCTGCTTGAAAGTGGTGTTATTGGCCGTGCAGCGGTGCCGTCAGGCGCTTCTACCGGTGCTAAAGAAGCCATGGAGTTGCGTGATGGAGATAGCAGCCGATATTTAGGTAAGGGCGTATTGCAAGCCGTAGAAAATATCAATACCGAAATTACTGAGGCGATTATTAGTCTGGATGCAGAAGAACAAAGTTTTATTGATAAAACGTTAATCGAGCTTGATGGCACGGAAAATAAAGATCGCTTAGGCGCAAACTCAATTTTGGCCGTATCCATGGCCTGTGCACGTGCGGCGGCGGAAGAATCTGGCTTACCTTTATACCGTTATTTAGGCGGTTCTGGCGCCATGCAACTGCCTACCCCTATGATGAATATTATCAATGGCGGTGCGCATGCCGATAACAGTGTTGATATGCAAGAATTCATGATTATTCCAGCGGGCTTGCCTTCGTTCCGCGAGGCGATGCGTTGTGGTGCGGAAATTTTCCATCAACTTAAAAAAACACTGCATAAAAAAGGCTTGGCCACGACAGTGGGTGATGAAGGTGGATTTGCGCCTAATTTGCCATCCAATGAGGCCGCTATTCAATTAATTTTGGAAGCTATTTCAGCCGCAGGTTACGAGCCAGGACGAGACGTTTATTTAGGTTTAGATTGTGCCAGTACTGAATTCTATAAAGATGGAAAATACCATTTAGAATCAGAAGGATTGGCGCTGACTTCAGCACAATTTACTGATTACTTAGCGACTTGGTGTGATAAATACCCTATCATCAGTATTGAAGATGGTATGGGCGAATTTGACTGGGATGGTTGGGATATTTTGACTAAGCGCCTCGGTAAAACGACGCAGTTGGTTGGTGACGATTTATTTGTGACCAATACTAAAATTCTGCGTGAAGGTATTCAGCGCGGTGTGGCAAACTCAGTGTTAATTAAAGTGAACCAAATTGGTACGCTAACGGAGACTTTCCAAACCATTGAAATGGCTAAACGCGCAGGCTATACCGCTGTGGTTTCACACCGTTCTGGCGAAACAGAAGATACCACTATTGCGGATATTTCTGTGGCAACTAACGCCCTGCAAATCAAAACCGGTTCCTTATGCCGTTCTGAACGCATTGCTAAATATAACCAACTATTACGCATTGAAGAAGAATTAGGCGATGCATCAAGTTATGCTGGCCTAGGTGCTTTCTACCAGCTATACAAGTAATTGAAAGTACTTACACTTATATTTGTCATCCTGATAGCCTTGCTACAGTACCCGTTGTGGCTAGGCAAGGGAAGTTGGTTGCGGGTGTGGGAGTTAAACCGTCAAATTACACTGAAACAAGATGAAAATGACACATTAAAAATGCGTAATGAAACCTTGGATGCTGAAGTCTTAGATTTGAAAAGTGGTCGAGCGGCTATTGAAGAGCGCGCCAGAAGTGAGCTTGGCATGATTAAACAAGATGAAGTGTTTTACCAAGTGTTGGATAGCCATTTACCTAAACCAACTGCCGTCATCAGCGCTGGGCACCCCGAAAACTAGCCCGTAGTCAGCTGCGCTAGTTTAATTCAATGTCACTCGCTAGGTTGTAGTGGGTAGGGCAGTTGCTGAATAGCTACTTTGATGCCATTGACGAATAGATCGCCAGCCCCCACGCTTTCTAAGCGAACTTCTGCGAGTACGGCGTAGCCGCCTGCTGGTGCAGCTGCGCTTCTGACGATTTTCCCAATCACTTCATTATTTTTATTAAGCACATCATTAGCCGCTTGTGGCGGTACGGAAGTGTTGATATGCATGAGCTGTGTACGACGTTTAACCTTACCTAAGTAGTGCGTTCTAGCCACTATTTCTTGTCCTGTGTAACAGCCCTTTTTGAAGTTGATCGCGTCTAGTAAATCTAGGTTAACCATTTGTGGCACGAACTCTTCTTGCGTCTTGAGGTAAATATCAGGGATTCCGGCCTGAATTTCTAGCCATTCCCAGCAAGATTTTCCTACTGGTTGGCATTGCTTTTTAAGCGCATGCCAAATCTCTTTCGCACGATCTGTATCGCAGATGATTTCAAAGCGCGGTGTTTTGCTAGGTAAGCGGATTAAGGTGCCCTGTTCAGTGTGACTAAGCGTGTAGGCTAGTGACGGAATTTGTGTAAAAAACGGCGCTAAAAAATCAGCCACATCATTACCACTCAAGCCAATTCTAACCCTGTTGTCAGACACATTTCTAATGTTGACTTTAGCGCGCATGACATACATTTTTAGGCGCTTGCTGATGGGCTCTAATAGTTTAGAATTTAGCTGTAAGTAAATATTTTGATGTTGTGAGAAAGCGAAAAATAGCGCCAGCAAACGTCCTTTTGGACTGCAATAGCCTGTGTAATGCGCCTTACTATCGCCCAGTAGTTTAACATCATTGGTGACTTGGCCTTGTAAAAAGCTAAGTGCATCATCGCCACTGATTTCTAATAAAGCGAGATGTGACAAGTCGCAGATTACATTTTGATGTTGCGTATACAGCAGCTCATTTTGTATATTGCCAAATGAGCTAATTGTTTCGTTGTTAAACACGGCGCCCTGAATGAATTGATATTCTTGCCAATCGTTATTTGCCATAGGAGACTCTTGTTGTTTAATGCGTTTAGTTGACTTTCATTACCGGTATTATATATTGAAGGTTAATGAGATGGATATTTCAGTGGCTATGATATGAAATATCCAGCCGATAGGTTCGTGAAATTAGAAATAGTCTATAAAGAACCATATAAATTACAACCCATACAGTTAACGCTAAAATATTCAATCCTCGCTTGCTTGTTATTTACATGCATGAGTAGTGGGCATTGGCTATAGTGTTGCTAGTAGCATTAGTTTGGCCGCTCAAGTTGCTATTGAGTCTTTGCATTGTGACCTCAGCAGTCTAAGGGGTATTTTATCATTGCTTGCGATTGCTACCGTTGTCGATTGTCATGATAAAAGTGAATGTAAAAAACCAGCTACAACTCATCCGTCAAGATGGCAAACAATTAGAGGTGACGGTGCAGGAAAATACCCTAGTAACCGCCTATTTGACGGTGCTTAATTGCCGGCACAAAGAAGCGTCATGGGTACAACGTTTATTGACACCCCCGCTCATTATTTTTTACGGATGCGGTAGAGGCTGAAGCTTACAGAGGATTACGCGTCTATTTGCGCTAAGCTAAACGCAGTTAGGCTCAAGTGATTTAGTCTTTTAGACTATGTGATTATCATGTGTAATGGATGCTTCATTTTCGCTACGACGTGCTTTAAGTAAATTTCTTTTATACAGCTTAAAAGTAGATTCAATTTGAGCTAGCGGGTGCTTGCCTATATAAGCAGTAAGTAGCAGTAGCGCAGCCATTAAAGCCAATATCCAGCTGAGATCAAACGGTGCAATATCACGCCGCGCAGGTTTTTGGGTTTTCATGGCATCAAGTAAATGATGCACATCGTCGCCATTGACATAAGTACCACCAATTTCTTTGGCCACGGTCTTTAGGTACTCACTATCTAACTTTGAGATAAAGCGGTCATTGGTGCCTGCCACATTGTCGTCTCTCGTGCCTAAAGTAGACTCGGAGATTTGCGCAATACCCGGTTGTAATGCAAAACTTTCATTGGACCAAAAGCCTATCAGTTGATTTTTTTCAGTAAGTTTTGGGATGGCAGTGCCTTTTTCTGAACCTACACCTACGAGTAGCCAACCATCCGCCCCTTGGAAGTTGCTTAAATCTTTAGTATTAAAAGCATGTAACTTTGGCGCTTCCTCGCCATCGGTAATCAATACCACTTGTGCTGGTTCAGGAAAGCCACGGACTGCCCGAGCAATACTGTATAAGCTTTCACGGACACGGCTATTACCAGACCATGCGTTACGCCAATCTAGGTGGTCTATGGTGTCTTGAATAGCAGCAAAGTTTGCACAGACTTCAATCGGTGTATAAAGGGCAGCCACGCTATTGCCAGCAAATAGACCTATGCTCACTTTAGTATCACAAGGTAGTGATGACACGGTTTCATGCAATAGTTTTTGTGTATAGGCAATGCGGGTGGCGGGCTTGCCATTCATTTCCATATCCGCGGCGTTCATGCTTTGAGAAATGTCGGCAACCAGAAAATAGCTATAAATGTTGTGTTTAACAGGAATGCTGGGTTGAAATAGTGCGGCGAGTAAAAGCAGCATAGCACCGCTTAGTAAGGCGGTGTCGCGGTTGTTTTTAAAATAGCGAATCAGCTTTTTCATGGTTTAGTTTGGGTCTTAATCAATACTCAATCGTCTGTAGTCGGTAGCTTACGGCAAACCATTCGGAATATTGCCCATAATCAGGCCTGGTGAGTCAGATTCTCCGACGCCTGGTGTTGGATTCTCAGGCAGTAGTGTGATTACACGGTCCATATTGCGCCGCGTACCCCAATGACTATTATCTTGTTTTAGTGCTTGCTTGTAAGAGCTGTGCGCTTGTGTGAGTAAGTATTCAACTTCATCCCTTATTTTTGTGTCATTGCCGCCGCTGACTTGCAGGGCTTTTAAAAAAAACATATTGCCAACATTGTGTTGCACGGCTGCACGCTGACTAGGGCTACCTTTTTGCGTGAGCTGTGAGAACAGCAAGGTTGATTCTTTAAAGCGTTCATTTTTTGCAAGCCAGTAGGCGGTAGCATATTTAGCTTCAAAGCTCTGCTTGTCAGTTTGCGGATTTTTACCGCTACTCACGGCTTGGTTAAATGCATTGATTTGGTGGATGCGATTCAGCTCGTAGATGATGCTTGCGCTAGCGGCGAGGACAATCATTACAAGCAATATCGTCATTTTTTTAACACTTACTGAGGGTAGGTTGAGGCTCATATTTTTGCATTCCATGTTCTAAGCTCTAAATATTTTACGCTAAGGAGTAAGGCGATCATCAGCGCGGCGATCAAGTAACAAAGTTGAGTAAAGTCATGACCAGGAATCTTTTCCATGTATTTAATGGGTTTTCTCTCTTTTTGGTTAATATCGGCCATCGCCGCAGCGAGTGATTTTGGGTCTTCTGCCTCATAAGCATGAAAAGGTGAGCGCAGTAATTTAAAGTAATAATAAAGCTCGACTTCCGAGGGTAAGGCCGCCTCATAATGATCTTCATATTTTGGGTCAAATATAGTGACGCCGCCTGGTTGGCGTAGCACTACCCAGTAGAGTGATAAATTGTAGCGCTGCAGCCAATCGCGTAACTTTTGTTGCACTTCAGCACTTATCCGACCAGCGCCATCTGAAATTAAAATAATCGCCCGAGAGCCTGAGTCTGGGACATGTTCAAATAAGCCAACAGCACTGGTTAAGCCGCCACCGATATTGGTTTGAAAGAGGGAGTTGCCAGCGGTGGCTTTAATCGCTGCTAAAATAGCTTCACGGCTTTCAGTCAGCGGTAATACATACATGGCTGAATTACTAAAGGTCACGACGCCTATCATGTCGTTTTTACGCTTGTTGACAAAGTCCGTCATCAACCTAGCTGCGGCAACCGATTTTGTCTCGCCCACGCGACCTTCAGTTGTGCCGCCAGAAAATGGGTCATCCATACTGGCGCTTCTATCAATCACCATACCGATTTGTGCGCCAACGCCGCTGCGCTCAACTTTCTGCTCAAGGCTGTGCGGACCAGCTAGGCCTAGAGTGATGCAAATTAAACTAATTGCAGCCAATATTTTGAGTAGTAAGCCAATTAAGTTAGAAAGTGGATCTATTGGCAACATGTCTACCCAAGAATAGCTGCGGGTATTTGATCGCTCAAGTAGTATTGGCAATAGAGCTAATGGTAATAGCCATAATACTAATGGATGTAGAAATCCCATTAGTAACTCACTTTTGATTTTAAGTCGGGGTTTAGTCCGCGTTCACAATCGCGTAGGTGACGGCAGAATCTTTGTAACCAGACTTTATGGCTTTCATCTAAGTTTGCCAGGGCATTGGGCTCAAAAAATACTTGGCGGGATAGTGTAAAGAATTTTTCTATTTCTTGTTTTACTGGCGTAAACGCCGGTTTTTTTTGCAAAAAGTCGGCTAAATTACTGTTAAATAGACTGCTACCTGCGGTTTTATTGAGTGAGATGTGCACGCGCGCCACAGCTTTTTGCAAGCCTTCGTCGGTATTTGGCATTTTGCGTATATCGCGATAGGCTTTTGCAAATGGCGCCCCCATTCTTGGCAACCAAGCATGCATACCAAAAATATACAACAAGCCCAGTAAAGCGATGCTTAGTAAGCCGATTGATATTTCAAGATGCAATCTATCTTGGCTCGCATCTAAGCGTAAAGGCCGGATAAATGGGCTCATTTCTTCTTTAAGTTTAACCGAGCCAAAGACTGAAAGTGGTGAAATGCGAAAACCGTAAGAAGGGATGCGGTATTGCACAACCTCTTTACTGCCGCTATGACGCAGTTTGATGATTTCAGCTCTTAGCGCGGCAGGTTTGGCCAATTTCCCGGTGGTAAATATTTGATATCTCAGGTGTAGAACATGGGTCACGCTATCTATATGGATGGCTTCTTCTGTGCTTATTTTAACAAGCTCAATGCCTGAAATTTGACCTCTATAGCGATGCTCGTAACCTTTAATTGGTAGTGACTCTTTGACCAATTCGTAGGGCTTTTTAATGGTGAGGGTGATGGTTCTATTCAGCACATCGCCAACCACAAAGCCGGCATCGCGTGTCGGGTTTTCTTGTGTGAGGGAGACGTATTTTGCATTAACATCAGGCAGTATGACATCGGCAATTGCCGGTTGAATGCCAAATGCAATAGCACAAATGACTAATAAAAATCTTGTTCGCATAAATATACTCCTCAGTTTAGGCTGCCACATATTGGTGAAAATATTCGGATAACAGATCCGCATCAAAGCTATTTTCAACAAAAAATGGCTGCATGTCGTAGCGCAAAAATAGGTTTTCAATGGCTTTGCGTCTATCAGTAAAGCTTTGTAAAATTCGGTCACGATAGGCTTTGCGTAAAAATAGCGTACGTTTAACGCCAGATTCAGGATCAGTGACGTTGGTAATGCCAAACTCTGGTAAATCAGTGTATTCAGAAGAATCCCACAGCACTACAGGCACAATGTGGTGGCGCTGCATTAACACCAGCGACTCTTCTAAGTCGCTAATCGGCATGTGAAAGTCCGACACCATAAAAATGAGTGATCGTTCACGCGGTAATAATCGGACAGTTTCGACTACGCCGCGACTACCGACTTCTGGTGCCGCGTAAGTTCTCAGGTTTTCAGCCATTTCAAAGATGCTATGCGGCCTGGCCGATAGTGTGCAAAGCCAGTCTTCACGCACCACATCATCAAAGCCAATAAAGCCAACTAAGTCGCGATTACGAGTAGCTGATCGTGCTACTGACTGGGCAATATCTGCCGCAACCTCAAATTTTTTCCGTGTATTGCCGTACTGCATCGAGCCGGACATGTCGCACAGGACAAATACTGGGGTGACGCTCTTCTGGTTGAATATACGCACATGAATTTGTTCTAGCGGGTCGCGTATGGTCTGACGTATGTCAATCCGGCGTGGGTCAGGGTAAGACAGTAGTGTGGTGTGACCGCGAAATTCCATGCCCATGCCGCGCTGATTGCTTTTATGCCGACCAGGGCGTCTTGAGCGTGAACGCCAAGCAATATGGTAGCTAAACTCTTTAATGTGTTGTTCAGACATTGAAATCGTTACGATCTATTTGCGTTATGGTGTAGCAATCGCATTAATGATAGCGCTGAGCATTTCGCGGGCGATTTCGGTACGGCGCATCTCATAGACAGGGCTAAAGACCAGTCGGTGCGCAATCGTTGCGTGAAACACTTCATGGATGTCTTCAGGTAATACTGCCGCGCGATTATTGAGCCATGCATTCACCCGAGCAGCACGTAATACCATACCCATGCCACGAGGGCTGGCGCCTGAAAGTACTAAACGATTCATATCTACGCCTGAAACTTTTACACCAAAATCTGTAGGCGTTTTGGTTGCACGCCATAGATTAAGAACATAGCTACGCAAGGTTGGACTGGCGGTGATGCTATTTTGCAATCTTGCTGCAAAGGTGTTTAATTGATCAAATTGCAATAAATCCTCAGGCACGCTGGCCACTAATGCATCCATATCATGAAAGCGGGTGTCAAATACTAGTGACTCCATAATCGCAGCATCTGTCGGTACTACAATTGGAATTTCCATCATAAAACGATCGCGGGCAGCAGACGGAATGTCGAAAGTTTCTTCTTTTTCCACTTGGTTGCGGTCAGCAAATACCAGCATGTGAGGAAAGTAATGTTCTTTGTTAAACGCAGTCAGTGTGCGTTCCGCCATTACGCGCAGTAATAAGGAGTGTACTTGCGGTCGGGCACGGTTAATTTCATTAAAGAAAAATACCGATAAATTTTCACCAGACATCAGCAGTGGTCCTGCACTCACGTGCGGTTTGCCATCTTCACCCAAATAAGTGTGATAGACCAAATCATTAGGCATCAAATCAATCGTACCTTCAATGCGCTGGTAACCACCACCAATACCACGTGTAAATGCCCGTAGTAGGGTGGTTTTACCAACACCGACATCGCCTTCTAGTAGTACGTGACCACGGGCAAAAATTGAGGTGGTAATTAAGCGTACAGGGTTTTCCTGACCTACAACGACTTTATTGACTTCTAATTCCAAGGTAAGCGCATGATTGCGCCAATCAGCTAGTTGTGTATCGCTCATTTAAGGTGTCCCTGTGTGTAATTTATTAGAATTTTGTAACAGAATTTGGCTGGTTTAATAGTTTTGCGCAGTTTGTGTATGATCCAGTTTGCATCAAGTATTCAAGTGTACCTATAATATAAACGAAAAAATTAACCATGTATACAGGTGTGTATAGATGTTTTTAGTTTTTAATATGCCTGCACTAATAAGGCTTACACAGAACGCATGTGGACTGGCAATGAAGGGTAGTCACGCCTATTTATGGAAGCGCAAAGCTATTCAGCCTATTTAATAAGCGCAAGATTAAGGCTTCTATACGCTTCTGAATACCCATATTAGGCAAAAATAGTGGATAATTCAGCTTATGTTCTACAGCTTAAAAAGTTGAGAATTTTCATAACTTAAATAATGATGCATATAAAAAATTCAATGACAAAAAAAAATAGCTTTACCAAAGAGGAATTACTTAAATGCGGTCGTGGTGAAATGTTTGGCGAGGGCAATGCCCAACTGCCACTGCCACCGATGCTGATGTTTGATCGTATTGTGTCTATCACTGAAGATGGTGGTAAGTATGGCAATGGTCAAATTGTTGCAGAGCTCGACATTAGGCCTGATTTATGGTTTTTTGAGTGTCATTTCACTGGCGACCCTGTGATGCCAGGCTGCTTAGGCTTGGATGCAATGTGGCAACTTGTTGGTTTTTATTTAGGTTGGGCGGGTGGTCCTGGTCGTGGACGTGCACTTGGTGCAGGTGAGGTTAAATTTACTGGACAAGTGTTGCCTACCGCAAAAATGGCGACCTACACGATTAATTTAAAACGCGTGATTATGCGTAAATTAGTGATGGGCGTGGCAGATGCCACTATGAGCTTAGATGGTCGAGAAATTTATGCGGCAAATGATTTGCGCGTAGGTTTATTTACTAGAACAGATAATTTTTGATTTTAATCAGTCCAATAATAAAAAGATTGTAAGGGGGCACGAAATGCGTCGTGTTGTGATTACCGGAATGGGTATTGTTTCTAGTTTAGGAAACAATAAAGATGAAGTGCTAGATAGCCTAAAAAATGGCAAATCAGGCATTAGCTTTCAGCAAGAATATGCGGATAATGGCTTGCGCTCCAATGTGGCAGGCTCAATCAAAAATCTGAATATAGAAGCGTTGATTGATCGTAAGCTTTTACGCTTTATGGCCAAAGGTCATGCCTATGCTTGGCTTGCTATGCAAGAGGCGATTGTTGATGCGGGTTTGGCTGAAGAACTGGTGTCTAATGTGCGCACCGGTTTAATTGTGGGCGCTGGCGGGACCTCTACAGAAAGCATGCTGGAAGCGACTAATACACTGCGCGACAAAGGTATACGTCGTGTAGGGCCTTATATGGTCACAAGAACCATGTCTAGCGGCATTGCTGCATGCTTGGCTACGGGTGCAAAAATTAAAGGGGTGAATTACGGCATTAGTTCGGCTTGTTCTACCAGCGCGCATTGTATCGGCGCTGGGGCGGAGCAAATTCAGCTTGGCAAGCAAGACATTGTCTTTGCTGGAGGTGGTGAGGAAGAGCATTGGACCATGTCTTTGTTATTCGATGCCATGGGTGCCTTAAGTAGCAAATATAACGCAACACCAGACAAAGCCTCACGGACTTACGATGCAAATCGTGATGGTTTTGTGATTTCTGGTGGTGGCGGCATCGTCGTTCTTGAAGAATATGAGCATGCCAAGGCGCGCGGTGCCAAAATTTATGCAGAGGTGGTCGGCTACGGCGCCACCTCGGATGGCTATGATATGGTGGCACCAAGCGGTGAAGGCGCAGTGCGCTGTATGCGTCAGGCCTTAGCAGGCGTTGCCGGACCTGTAGATTACATTAACACGCATGGCACTAGTACGCCAGTAGGGGACACTAAAGAGCTAGAAGCGATTCGTGAAGTATTTGGCGCGCATGGCTTAAAACAAAACCCAGCCATCGCTTCTACAAAATCACTTTCAGGTCATGCGCTAGGTGCGGCAGGTGTCAATGAGGCTATTTATACCTTGCTGATGATGCAAAATAATTTTATTGCAGCTTCGGCTAATATTGAAACCTTGGATCCAGAGGCGGAAGGCTTAAATATCGTACGCACGCGTATTGATAACGTTAAGATTGAAACTGCTTTATCCAATAGCTTTGGTTTTGGCGGTACTAATGCCACCTTAACCTTATCAACCAAAAACATCTAGTCCACATCAAGTTGGAGAATTCAACTCTTCAAGAGCGTTAAGATGACGGCCAAGCGATTTAGCGTTATATTTTTTGCCCTATGCATGGCGGCTTGTGCAACGATGAGCGACCGAACGGTGCATATCACTGCGGTGCAAGTTCAGAAAAAAATGAATGATCGATTGCTTGCGCCAATTCTCTTACTTAATATTTTTGAGCTGAGCCTAAGCAATGCCTTAGTGAAATTTGACGGCCCAGCTGATCGTATGCAAACAACGCTTGATGTGCGCTTAACTAGTCTTGTGAATAAGAAGCTGTTTACAGGTAAGGTGACTGTTTCTGGAAAATTGCGCTTTGATGCCACCGCGCTCGCGATTGTGCTTGATGAACCTAAAGTAGAGCGCCTAGATGTAGACGGAGCTGCGGGGAAATATGCCGATTTTGCGCATTTCATGGCACAAAAGCTAGGCAGCGAAATGCTTAATGGCTTAACGTTATACAGCATCAATCCTGCGGACCTAAAAATTGGCTCAATACAATATCAAGCAAAAAATATGCAAATGACTGATGGGGCTTTGCATATGACCTTCAGCCCAGTTAAATAGGCGTCTTGTAGGCTAGTGTTACAGAATTAAGGCTGCACTTACATTGCGACCCTCACTCATTAAAATGTTGTAAGTTCTACACGCGGCGGCGGTGGTCATGCATTCGAGCGGAATGCCTTTTGCGGTTAGTGATTGATAGATTTTAGGATGCAAAAACTGGTGTTTTTCGCCTGTGCCCAATAAAATAACTTCTGCACTATGCTCTAGATCAAAATCGGCAATTGTGGCGATGTGCTGCGCTGTCAACACGGTAAAATCGGCTACATTCCAATCCGTCATTAGCTTTTTTGGTGTCACAATTAAGCTATGGCTGTAGCGTCTCTTGTTGATTTCAATATAACTTTCACTATAAGCGGTGATTAAATTATTATTTTCCGCCGTGGTTAAATGTAGTTTCATTTAATTCTCCTAACAGTTTCATTGCCTAGCACGGCTTTCATTGAACGAAAGCCACATTCTAATGTAAACTAACATCTTTAACTATTGTGCTTTTTAAGCAAAACTTAACTAAGTGCCAGTGCATTATGCAGCCATCAAATCAGCAAAAAAAACTAGAAAAATCTAATAAGCTTGCTAACGTATGTTATGACATTCGTGGTCCGGTGTTGGAGCGCGCCCGCCAAATGGAAGAAGAAGGTCAGCGTATCATTAAACTCAATATCGGCAATCCTGCCGCATTTGGCTTTGAAGTGCCTGAAGAGATTCAGCAAGATGTGATCCGTAATATGGCTAAGGCGGGTGGTTATACCGATAGTAAAGGTCTGTTTGAGCCACGCAAAGCCATTATGCACAGCACCCAAGCCAAACACATTGCTGGTGTGACTGTTGATGACATTATTATCGGTAACGGTGTTTCTGAATTAATCGTGATGGCTATGCAAGGGCTATTGAATAATGGCGACCAAGTGCTAGTGCCTATGCCAGACTACCCATTATGGACTGCCGCTGTCACGCTTGCAGGGGGCGCGGCATGCCATTATTTGTGTAATGAAGCCACAGCATGGATGCCAGATTTAAAAGATATGGAAGCAAAAATTACGGCTAATACGCGCGGTATTGTGGTGATTAATCCAAACAACCCAACTGGGGCATTGTATCCACGTGAGATTTTAGAAGGCATCATTGAAATTGCGCGTCAGCATGACTTGATAATTTTTGCCGATGAAATTTACGATAAGGTTTTATACGACGGCAATATCCATACCTCTATCGCTTCGCTTGCTGACGATGTTTTATTTGTCACCTTTAATGGCTTATCCAAGAACTACCGTACTTGTGGCTATCGTGCCGGCTGGATGATATTGAGCGGTGAGAAAAAACATGCCAGCGATTATATTGAAGGTCTGAATATGCTGGCTTCTATGCGCTTATGTGCAAATGTGCCTGGGCAATTAGCCATACAAACCGCCCTGGGTGGTTATCAAAGCATCGGTGATTTAGTGGCACCTGAAGGTAGACTGTGTAAACAGCGCGATGTCGCACATGCCTTGCTTACCGCCATTCCTGGCGTGACGTGCACGAAGCCTGCAGCGGCGATGTATTTATTTCCAAAATTAGATCCTAAAATTTATCCGATTAAAAATGATCAGCAGTTTATTTTAGATTTATTGCTAGAAGAAAAAGTGTTGCTTGTTCAAGGCTCTGGCTTTAATTGGAAAACACCCGATCATTTCAGAGTAGTGTTCTTGCCTAATGTGGATGATTTAACTGAAGCGATTCGTCGCATCGCAAGATTTTTAAAAAACTATAGAAAAAAGCACGAAAAATCAGATGGAGTAAAAGCTTGAAGCAACTTAATGTAGGTATCTTGGGTCTAGGCACAGTTGGTGGTGGAACATACGCAGTATTAACACGTAATGCGGCAGAAATTACCCGTCGCACTGGCTGTGCTATCAATGTTGTGCAAGTCGCTGACAGAAATATTGAGCAGGCAAAACTCATGACAGGCGGCAAAGTAGACATCACCAATGATGCTTTTGCTGTAGTGAATAATCCCAATGTAGATGTGGTGGCTGAATTGATTGGGGGCTACACGCTAAGTAAAGAGCTTGTGCTAAAAGCGATAGAAAATGGCAAGCATGTCGTCACGGCTAATAAGGCGTTATTGGCATTACATGGCAATGAGATTTTCACGGCAGCACAGGCCAAAGGGGTGATTGTTGCCTATGAAGCCGCTGTGGCTGGCGGCATTCCCATTATCAAGGCCTTGCGTGAAGGCTTGGGCGCAAATCGTATCGAGTGGGTGGCGGGCATTATTAATGGCACGACCAATTTCATCCTTACTGAAATGCGTGAAAAAGGTTTGGCGTTTGCCGACGTGCTGGGTGAAGCGCAACGTTTGGGTTATGCGGAAGCTGACCCCACGTTTGACGTAGAAGGCATAGACGCGGCACACAAGTTGACCATTATGTCTGCCATTGCCTTTGGTATGCCTATGAAGTTTGAGCAAGCCTACACTGAAGGCATTACCCAGCTACAACAAATCGATATTAAGTATGCTGAAGAGTTAGGTTACCGTGTAAAACTATTGGGCATTACAAAACGCACCGAGGCTGGCGTAGAGTTACGTGTGCATCCAACACTCATCCCTGAAAAACGCTTAGTAGCCAATGTAAACGGCGCAATGAATGCTGTCGTGGTTAAAGGCGATGCGGTAGGCCCCACACTATATTACGGTGCAGGAGCAGGTGCAGAGCCTACGGCTAGCGCGGTAGTGGCCGACTTAATGGATGTGGCTCGATTAAGTGACGCTAGCGTAGCGCAGCGTGTGCCCTATTTAGGTTTTCAAGCTGGGCAAGTGAACGACCTACCAGTTTTGCCTATCAGCGAAATCAATAGTGCCTATTATTTACGTTTACGCGCTAACGATAAGCCGGGTGTGTTGGCGGACGTGACTAAAATATTAGCAGATCGCAATATTTCGATCGATGCGCTATTGCAAAAAGAGCCGGATGACAATGAAACTGAAGCGGACATCGTCATTTTGACGCATATTACTCTTGAAAAAAACATGAATGCAGGCATTGCTGAAATAGAAGCATTACCAGCCATTGTTGGTAATGTGATTAAGATTCGTATGGAAGAATTGGCAAAATAAGCGATAGTGAGCATAGCCGATGTTATTGCAGTGCGATAATTTGAGAAATTTAAATGAAATACATATCAACCCGTGGGCAATCGCCTGCCTTAAGTTTTAGTGAAATTTTACTTGGCGGATTAGCGCCAGATGGCGGTTTGTACTTACCAGAAAGCTACCCGCAATTTAGTCATGCAGATTTAAGCGCCATGCGCTCTATGTCTTATACAGACTTAGCCTTTGCTATTTTAAATCGCTTCATTGATGACATTCCAACTGCAGACTTAAAAGCCATTATTGATAAAACCTATCGCGCGGATGTGTACGCCTACACGCGCTCAGGTCAAAATGCGGCGGAAATTACCCCCACAGTAAAGTTAGCAGATAATCTCTATCTATTGAGCCTTTCTAATGGTCCTACACTCGCCTTTAAAGATATGGCGATGCAATTGTTAGGCAATTTGTTTGAGTATGTGCTGACAAAAACGGGTAAAACAACCAACATCTTAGGCGCCACTTCTGGGGACACGGGCTCAGCAGCTGAGTACGCGATGCGCGGCAAAAAAGGCATACGTGTTTTTATGCTGTCACCGAATAAAAAAATGAGTCGTTTTCAAACGGCACAAATGTTCAGCCTGCAGGATGAGAATATTTATAACATCGCAGTCAATGGGGTGTTTGATGATTGCCAAGATATGGTTAAGGCGGTATCGAATGATGCTGAATTTAAAGCTCAATATAAAATTGGCGCGGTGAACTCTATCAATTGGGGACGCATAGTTGCGCAAGTGGTGTATTACTTTAAGGGCTATTTGGCGGTGACTGACAATAACTCACAAACAGTGAGTTTTGCTGTGCCCTCTGGTAATTTTGGTAATGTGTGTGCTGGGCACATTGCCCGCATGATGGGATTGCCGATTGACAAGTTGGTGGTGGCGACCAATGAAAATGACGTGTTAGATGAGTTTTTCAAAACAGGTATTTATAGCCCACGCGGTTCAGCGAAGACTTATCATACTTCCAGTCCTTCAATGGATATTAGTAAAGCCTCAAATTTTGAGCGTTTTGTGTTTGATTTAGTGGGTCGGGATGGCGGGAAAGTACGTGAATTGTGGGCTAGTGTCGATAGTGGCGGTGCTTTCGATCTCAAACCATGGCTAGCAAAACTAGCCGATTATGGCTTTATATCTGGCCGTAGTAGCCATGCCAATCGCATGCAAACCATACGTGACGCGCATGCGAACTATTCCGTTACCATAGATACACATACGGCCGATGGCTTAAAAGTGGCCTTGGAATGCCGCGATGCTAATGTGCCGATGATAGTGTTAGAAACGGCGCTTCCAGCCAAGTTTGAAGATGCGATTATAGAAGCGCTAGGTCACGCACCGGAGCGCCCAGCCACTTTAGTGGGCATTGAGAACTTAGCGCAAAAACATACGGTGATGCAGGTTAGCGTTGCCGAGATTAAGCAATATATTATGGATAAAGCGAGTTAGCACATGCAGGTCTATCACGATTTACTCAAGCATGTTTTACAGCAAGGTAATAAAAAAGAGGATCGCACGGGGACTGGCACACTGTCGGTATTTGGCTACCAAATGCGGTTTAATTTGGCAGAAGGCTTCCCCTTACTGACGACTAAAAAAGTACATTTAAAATCAATTATTCATGAGCTACTTTGGTTTTTGCAAGGCAGCACAAATATTGCCTATCTGAAAGAAAATGGCGTGCGAATTTGGGATGAATGGGCCGACGAAAATGGTAATCTAGGACCAGTGTATGGCTACCAATGGCGGAACTGGCCTAAGCCTGACGGTACACACATAGACCAAATCACGCAGGTAGTGCATGCTATTAAAAACAATCCAGATTCACGTCGCTTGATTGTGTCTGCTTGGAATGTAGCTGATGTCGACCGAATGAAGCTACCGCCTTGCCATGCCTTTTTTCAGTTTTATGTGGCAGAGGGCAAGTTAAGCTGTCAGCTTTACCAGCGTAGTGCAGACATATTTTTGGGCGTGCCATTCAATATCGCTTCCTATGCCTTGCTAACGATGATGATGGCTCAGGTCTGTGGCTTAAAATTAGGTGATTTTGTGCATACCTTGGGCGATGCGCATATTTATACCAATCATATGGAGCAGGTGAAAGAACAGTTGGCGCGGGAGGTACGTCCGCTTCCAAAAATGCAAATTAACCCCAATGTCACCAACATTTTAAGCTTTAAGTTTGAAGATTTCGTGCTGGAAAACTATGACCCACATCCAGCCATTAAAGGGCTGGTGGCCGTTTGAAAAATAACATTTCTCTGATTGTGGCGGTCGCAAAAAATAATGTCATTGGCATTAATAATACGCTACCTTGGCATCTGCCCGAAGATCTCAAGCGCTTTCGCGCGTTGACCACCGGGCATCATATTATTATGGGCCGTAGAACCTATGAATCGCTAGGGCGCTTATTGCCAGGACGTACGACAGTCATTGTGACGCGCAATCAAGATTACCAGTTGGATGGCGCATGCATAGCACATTCACTAGAAGTCGCCGTCGCATTATGCCAAAATGATGATGAAGCTTTTGTGATTGGTGGCGCAGAGATTTATCAAAATGGTCTTGAACTCGCCAATAAAATCTACCTGACAGAAGTCGATTTAGCCGTTGAAGGTGATGCCTTTTTCCCCGCAATTGATTTAAAACACTGGCAAGAAACCTCACGCGAAGCACAGGTCTCAGTGCAAGGATTAGTGTTTTCTTACGTGACTTACACGCGCAAAATTAAGTGATTTAGCCCGTTACTGCTCAACACAGTCCACATAATAAATCGCTTTACCATCCACAATTTGCTTCACTAATCCGTGGTTGTCCGTCTCGAAGCCCGGGAATTTTTCATTAAATACACGCGCAAATTTTAGGTAATTGACAATGATTTTATTGAACTGTTCACCGGGAATAAGCAGTGGAATGCCTGGTGGATAGGGGGTTAATAGCACCGCAGTAATCCGGCCTTCTAGATCATCAATCGGCACGCGGTCTATTTTACGGTGTGCCACTTTAGCAAACGCATCAGTTGGTTTCATGGCGGGCACCATGTTAGATAGATACATTTCAGTGGTTAAACGAGCGACGTCATTGGCTTTATAAACGGCGTGAATTTGTTCACATAAATCACGCAGGCCAACTTTTTCGTATCTGGCCTGTTTTTGGATGAACTCAGGCAATACTTTCCAAAGCGGTTGGTTCTTGTCGTAGTCATCTTTAAATTGTTGCAAAGCTGCTACCATGGTATTCCATCGGCCTTTAGTAATGCCGATAGTGAACATGATGAAGAATGAATATAAGCCAGTTTTTTCAACAATGACGCCATGTTCAGCCAAGTATTTGGTAACGATTGCCGCAGGAATGCCAAATTTATCCGAGAAGTTGCCTTTAATATCTAAGCCTGGCGTAATAATAGTCGCTTTGATTGGATCTAGCATATTAAAGCCTTCGGCTAGGTTGCCAAAGCCGTGCCAAGACTCGTCAGCTTTTAGCATCCAAGCGTCACGTTCTTCTAGGCCTTCTTCTGATAGATCATCGGGTCCCCAGACTTTAAACCACCAGTCAGCACCCCATTCTTCATCAACTTTGCGCATAGCGCGGCGGAAATCCAGCGCTTCCATTAGACTTTCTTCAACAAGGGCAGTGCCACCAGGGGCTTCCATCATAGCTGCGGCCACATCAATACTCGCTACGATAGAATATTGCGGGCTGGTAGAGGTGTGCATTAAATACGCTTCATTAAAAATGTCACGGTCTAATTTATTGTTTTCTGCATCTTGCACCAAAATCTGGCTCGCTTGGCTTAAGCCAGCCAATAGCTTATGTGTTGACTGCGTTGAAAATACCATACTTTCTTTGCAGCGCGGGCGGCCTTCACCAATCGCATGGTAGTCACCATAGAAATCATGGAAAGTGGCGTGGGGCAACCAAGCTTCATCAAAATGTAGCGTATCAATTTTACCGTCTAACATTTCTTTGATTTCTTCAACGTTATACAGCACGCCATCATAGGTGGATTGCGTAATCGTTAGTACGCGTGGTTTAACAGTTTTGTCGATAATAAATGGGTTAAGATCAATTTTCTTTTGTATGTTTTCCCAGGAAAATTCGCTTTTAGGGATAGGCCCAATAATGCCGAAATGATTGCGTGTTGGCATTAAAAATACCGGAATTGCGCCTGTCATGATGATGGCGTGCAATATTGATTTATGGCAATTACGATCTACCACGACTACGTCACCTGGGGCGACCGTGCTGTTCCACACCATTTTATTCGAGGTTGAGGTGCCATTAGTCACAAAATATAAATGGTCGCAGTTGTAAATACGTGCGGCATTGCGCTCAGAAGCTGCGACGGGGCCGGTATGGTCGAGCAATTGACCAAGCTCATCAACAGCGTTACAAACGTCTGCACGTAGCATATTTTCACCAAAAAATTGGTGAAACATTTGACCCACGGGGGATTTTAAAAACGCGACACCGCCTGAATGGCCGGGACAATGCCAAGAGTATGAACCATCTGCCGCATATTCGGTTAAGGCTTTAAAAAATGGCGGTGGCAAGCTGTCTAGATAAGTGCGCGCTTCGCGCAGAATGTAGCGTGCGACAAATTCTGGAGTATCTTCATACATGTGAATGAAGCCATTGAGTTCACGCAGAATTTCGTTAGGGATGTGGCGTGAGGTTCGTGTCTCACCATGTAGGAAAATGGGAATCTCTTCGTTGCGGTATCGAATTTCATCGACGAACTTGCGTAAGTTGTCTAGGGCGTCTCGGTTTTCTTCAATTAACTCGTTATCGTCAATAGAGAGGATAAAGGCCGAGGCGCGACTTTGCTGCTGTACAAATGAGGTCAGATCGCCATAACTCGTTACGCCTAATACTTCAAAACCTTCAGTTTCTATGGCCTTGGCGAGCATGCGTATGCCTAAACCAGATGAGTTTTCTGAACGAAAGTCTTCGTCAATAATGACAACAGGAAAACGAAACTTCATTAAATAGATTTCCTTAATTAAATCTTGGGTAGTGTGACGCCAACTTGGCCTTGATACTTACCGCCGCGGTCTTTGTAACTCGTTTCACAGACATCATCTGCGTCCGCTTCAAAAAACAATACTTGTGCACAGCCTTCATTGGCGTAGATTTTAGCTGGCAAGGGGGTGGTGTTGCTGAACTCCAAGGTCACATAGCCTTCCCATTCTGGCTCGAATGGGGTGACGTTTACAATAATGCCGCAACGCGCATAGGTTGATTTCCCTAAGCATATGGTCAAGACGTTGCGTGGAATTTTAAAATACTCAACGGTACGCGCTAAGGCAAATGAATTGGGTGGAATGATGCAGTAATCGGCATTGACCTCTACAAATGAATTTGGGTCGAAGTTTTTTGGGTCAACGATAGTGCTATTAATATTGGTAAATAGCTTAAATTCTGTTGAGCAACGAATATCGTAACCATAACTTGAAGTACCATAAGAGACCATGCGCTCACCATGCGCATTCTGCTTCACTTGATTAGGTTCAAACGGCTCTATCATGCCGTGTTGTTCCGACATTCGGCGTATCCATTTGTCTGATTTTATGCTCATATTTTGATGCTTTTTATATTTTTAAAAGATAAAAAAGCGGAGTTACTAACCCCGCTTTTAGTAAGTGCAAATAATAACAATAAATTACGTTTTATTTGTAAATTATTTTTATAGCCTTATTGCTTGTCGCCACCTAATTCAATGCTGTAGCGCCAGAACTGATCTTTGGCATCGAAAATTACGCTGGACGCTTCAGGGTCACGGTTACCGGCTTTATATTGATGTACCGGGGATTGATCTTCTGCCCAGGCTTTTACAATAGGATCAATTAAACGCCATTGTGCCTCTACCTCACTAATATGCAGATAGAGTGAGGGGTCGCCTTCCATTAAGTTAAGTAAAAGTGATTCATAAGAGTCGATGCTTTCGTCACCTTGTTGGCGTTGTGGGCCGTCAATGCTGAGTGTGCGTGTCGCAATGTCTAATCCAGGAATCTTAGATTCTATTTCCATTTTGATGCATTCACGCGGCTGAATATTTAAGGTGAGCCAGTTTTGATGTTGTTCATTATTCAATTGCATAGGTGCTTTTTTAAAGCGTATGGAAATTGCAGTGTTACCTTCATGCATCCGTTTTGCTGTGCGCACATAGAATGGCACGCCCTTCCAGCGTGGGTTGTCAATAAACAGCTTTAAAGCGGCGTAAGTCTCAGTGACACTTCCTGTGACACCTTCTTTGGCGAGTTCTTCCAAATAGCCGCGCACATTTTCACCATGGCCATCGCCCACACAGACGCGGCCAGCTTCGTATTGCGCACGGAAAGCGTGCCTATGCAGCTCTGCTACAGGGATTGGTTTGATAGATTGCAATAGTTTTATTTTTTCGGCACGAATACTATCCGGACTTAAATCTTTTGGTTTCTCCATGGCGACTAATGCCAGAGTTTGTAGCAAGTGACTTTGCACCATGTCACGTAATGCACCCGTATTATTATAGAACTCGGTACGATCACCGACACCTAAAATCTCATTGTTGGTAATTTGCACATGGTCGATATATTGGTTATTCCAAATCGGTTCAAACATGGTATTGGCAAAACGCGTAAGCATGATGTTTTGCAGGGCAGATTTACCCAAATAATGGTCTATGCGATAGATTTGACTTTCTTTTAAGTGTTTGGTGATTGAGGCCTGCAGCGCTTGAGCGGAAGGTAAATCCGTACCGAATGGTTTTTCAATCAATACGCGGCGCCAGTATTCACGCTCATCTAGCAAGCCGACTTCTGAGAGTTGCTCGACAATTGGGGCAAAGTCTGTTGGGCGAACGGATAGGAAATAAGCAAGGTTTTGCGGAAACACCTTCTCATCACTCAATAACACTTTCATTTTATTGAAGGCATCTGCGTCAGTCGGTGGGTTAGCATGGTAATGATTACGTGCGATAAACCGCTCAAATACGGCTTTATCGTAACCATTTTTGAATTTAGCATCCAACATTGTTTTAATGTCAGCGTGCCAAGTTTCACGTGATAACTCACCGCGACCTACAGAAAGAATAGCCATGTGATTGGGCAGGCGACCTGCTGCATCTAAGCGAAATAGGCCAGGCATCAGTTTGACGCGGGATAAGTTTCCGCTAGCGCCAAACAACACCAAAGTGCAGGGATCAATTATTTTAGCCATTTTAAAACCTCAAATTTAGTTGTTTACGTGAGCGCTTGTAGGCTGCTCACGCAAACGATTTTACTTAGTTCTGTTGATGATAGCGCTAGTTAATGGCGGCTTTCAGCAGGTGCACCGTCTGTATCCATGTCCAAATCACCCCAACCTAACCGGCGGTTGAATAGCTCTAACAATAAGTCCCAGCTTAAGCGTGACAGTGCTGGATCGTAACGGTGACCTTCGTCACGCATAAAGGCGTGCTGGCCGTTGAACTCGTGCCAAGTGTAACGCGTACCCACTTCATCAAGGCGGGCTTTAACCATATTGCGACCTTCTAGCGGCACATGCGGGTCTTGGCGGCCCCAAATATGTAAAAGTTCACCCTTGATCTCACCGGCACGCTCAAGGGAATTATCATTTTTACCTAAACCTAAGGCTTTTTTATGGATATCCGTGGCGTAGAAGCAGACTGCAGCAAGTACGCCTGGATTCATCGCGGCGCGGAACGCTAAATGACCACCTACGCAAATGCCCATCACGCCAAGACGACCGGTACAATCACTGCGGGATTTTAAATAATCTAGTACCGCACGCGCATCGCTATCATAGGCATGCACTTCTTTAGTGATTTTGTGTGCATTGCCGCGAGTGGTGCCTTCTTCATCGTAAGGGATGACCGTGCCTGCAGGTTCAAGCTCATGATAAATTTCAGGGCATGCGACAATAAAGCCGTGCCCAGCAAGCATGGCAGCGCTACGGCGAATAGGAGCAGTCACTTGAAAAATCTCTGAAAACATTAAAACGCCAGGGTAATTGCCGGGTGCAGCCGGGCGAAAAATATGCGCGCGCATTTTACCGGTTGGAGTAATAATGTCTACAACTTCACTGTCTTTAATTAGCATTTTTAGTCCTGATAATGGGCATTTAGAATAACCGTACATGATAAAGCAAGCAGGCAAATTCATACAGTGTTTTGATGCAAAAATTATAAAAAAAGCATGACAATATGCGCAATTTAGTGTCAAATTCGACCTAACTTTTTTGATGTGAGATTTAACTAGAATGCTAGCCAAAAACACCCGCTGGAAACTCTTTGATAGTATTGAATGTTTGAGGCATGGTGTGTGTGATGCTATCGTAAAAAGCGCAAATGAAGCGATTGTCAAGCGAGGGAAATTTTCAATTGTACTGGCTGGAGGAAATACACCGCGCGCGGTGTATCGCTTATTGCGAGATTTTCCCATGGATTGGACTAAGTGGCATATATATCACGGTGATGAGCGTTGCTTGTTAGCCGATCATGAGGAGCGGAATAGTTTGATGGTGACGCAAGTTTTGTTGCAATATGTTGCGGTCCCAGCAAGTCAGGTGCACAATATTCCCGCGGAATTAGGGCCCGTAGCGGGCGCAAATACTTATGCCAAAACGTTAAGTGCTGCCCCTATGTTTGATTTGGTGCTTTTGGGTTTGGGTGAAGATGGTCATACGGCATCACTATTCCCCAACCATCCTATTGATAACAGCGCGAATGCAGTGCCTGTGTTTGATTCACCAAAACCGCCAGCAGAGCGCATTACCCTGAGTCAAAATCGCTTAAATAACACCCATCAAGTGATCTTTATCGTGACTGGTGCGGGTAAGCAGGAAGCGGTAAATCAGTGGCGCAAAGGTAAGGCAATACCAGCGACCTTAATTGCGCCAGAAAATGGGGTAGATGTCTATTGTTATGAGGTTGAGTTAAATTAATCTTTCTGCAACTCCGTGTTTTGTGTGAGTCATGGTTATACGTGATTGTTAGCTATTTTGAATCACAATATTGGGGAATTTAGTGCTGTGATCTAGGCTTGCGTTGGCTATTTTAATGGCCAGTGCACGGGCGATTTGTTTGTATATTGCTGCGATTTTGCTGTCAGGTTCAGCAATGACGGTTGGTTTGCCACCATCAGATTGCTCGCGAATTTTAATATCTAAGGGCAAACTGCCGAGTAAATCCACTTGGTAATCTTTACACATTAAGGCGCCACCACCAGAACCGAAGATATGTTCTTCATGGCCGCATTGACTGCAGATGTGCGTACTCATATTTTCTACAATACCTAATATAGGAATATTTACTTTTTCAAACATTTTTAAACCTTTGCGCGCGTCCAGCAAGGCAATATCTTGTGGTGTAGTGACAATAATCGCACCAGTCACAGGAATTTTCTGCGCAAGCGTGAGTTGAATATCGCCTGTTCCCGGCGGCAAATCAATGACTAAATAATCTAAATCACGCCATTTTGTATCCCGGAGTAATTGCTCTAAAGCCCCGGTAACCATTGGTCCACGCCACACCATGGGTGTGTCATTATCGATTAAAAAACCTATGGACATGGCTTGTATGCCATGCGCCAGCATCGGGTCCATGCTTTTGCCATCAGTGCTTTCTGGGCGGCCACTTATACCTAGCATCTGCGGCTGACTTGGGCCGTAAATGTCCGCATCTAACAAGCCTACCGTTGCACCTTCCGCTGCCAGAGCTAAAGCTAAATTGACGGCAGTGGTTGATTTTCCAACCCCGCCTTTTCCCGAGGCAACAGCAATAATATTTTTTACGTTGGGTAGCAAGGTTACGCCTTGTTGCGCTTTGTGCGCCACGATACGACTACCTATGTTGACGGTGACATTGCCGATACCAGGCAATCCTTTGAGCGCATGAATGACTAGTGCTTGCACATCTGCCATGACAGATTTTGCAGGATAGCCTAGTACGACATCCACACTGACATCGTTATCAATGATTTTAATATTTCTAGCAGATTTGCTACTGATAAAATCTTTGCCAGTATTGGGGTCTATGCATACTTTTAAAGTGCTTTGAATGAGTAATTCTGTCATTGCCATTACGTAAATTCCTATTTGAGCAGCTAAGGGTATTAACTTGAGTAAAAAGATAAGGTATTTTAACTGATTGTATTGGCGGCTTGGGTGATTTGTATAAAAAGTTGGCTTGATAGCGTTGTGTTGATTAGACGCTTGTTGATAAAATCCTTAATCAACGCTGGGTTAAGCGCGCGTCATTTGCTAGAATAGCGTTTTAGCTAAATAGATCCATTTATCTCATGGCCACTGCAAAATATCCGCGTAAAATTCTTGTGACTTCAGCGCTTCCATATGCCAACGGTAGTATTCACCTCGGTCATTTAGTGGAATATATCCAAACTGACATTTGGGTGCGTTTTCAAAAAATGCAAGGCCATACGGTGCATTATGTCTGTGCGGATGATACGCATGGTACGCCGATTATGTTGCGTGCGGAGAAGGAAGGAGTGACACCTGAAGCTTTAATTGCCAATGTACATCAAGAACATAGTGCAGATTTCTCTGAATTTTTGGTGGCATTCGATCATTATTACTCGACCAACGCACCAGAAAATAAAGAGCTTTCACAGAGTATTTATAACAAACTCAAAGCTGCTGGGAAAATAGCCAGTAAAACCATAGAACAGTTTTACGATCCGGTTAAAAATATGTTTTTACCAGATCGCTTTATTAAAGGTGAATGCCCTAAATGTCATGCTAAAGATCAGTATGGCGATTCTTGTGAGGTATGTGGCGCTACTTATAATCCTACCGAACTGATTAATGCTTATTCTGCGGTATCAGGTGCGACGCCAATTCGTAAAGAAACTGAGCACTACTTCTTTAAACTTTCAGAATGTGAAGGGTTTTTAAAAGAGTGGACACGCTCAGGCACCCTACAAGGTGAAGCGGCCAATAAAATGGCTGAGTGGTTTGAAAGCGGCTTGAATGATTGGGATATCTCACGTGATGCGCCTTATTTTGGCTTTGAAATCCCAGATGCACCCGGCAAATATTTTTATGTGTGGCTAGATGCGCCTATAGGCTACATGGCGAGCTTTAAGAAATTATGTAGTGATACTGGTTTGGATTTTGATGAATATTGGAACAAAGGTTCCAGTACTGAGCTTTATCACTTCATCGGTAAAGATATCCTCTATTTTCATGCTTTATTTTGGCCAGCAACCCTGGAATATAGTGGATACCGCACGCCCAGTAAGATATTCACCCATGGTTTTTTAACGGTGAATGGCGAGAAAATGAGTAAGTCACGCGGCACGTTTATTACAGCGCGTAGCTATTTAGAGCATATTAAAAATCCTGAATATTTACGGTACTACTACGCGGCAAAGCTCAATAGTACGATGGAGGATATCGACCTGAGTTTAGATGACTTTGTTGCGCGGGTGAATAGTGATTTGGTGGGAAAATTTATTAATATTGCCAGTCGTACGGCAGGTTTTATTAATAAGCGCTTCGAGGGTAAGTTGCAACCAGTTGCCGACAATAAAGTAGTCGCACAGTTAAAATCAAGCGCAACGATAATCGCTGAAGCTTATGAGGCGCGTGAGTATGGCAAAGCTTTACGTGAAATCATGCATCTTGCCGATAGCGCTAACGGTTATGTGGCTTCAAACGCACCATGGGTCATGGCGAAACAAGAAGGGCAGGATGTGGCATTGCAACAAACCTGTTCAGATGCACTGGAAATGTTTCGTTTGCTGACGCTTTATTTAAAGCCAGTTCTGCCAAAGTTAGCTTTTGAGATCGAGCAATTTCTTAACATAGCGCCATTAACTTGGGATAGTGTTGATGCCTCATTAACGAATGCGCATATCATTAATGCCTATGAACATTTAATTACCCGTATAGACCCTAAATTGATTGAAGCTATGACTGAAGCCAATAAAGAAAACTTAGTCGCGACTGCACAAGTTGCCGCACCAGCAACTGCACCAGTGCACGTAACAAACTTAGCCGAAGCTGAGTACATCAGTATGGATGACTTTAGCAAAGTTAATTTGTGTATTGCTAAAATTGTCAATGCCGAGCATGTGGAGGGCGCTGAGAAATTGTTGAAACTCACTTTAGATATAGGTGAAGAAAATACGCGTCAGGTTTTTTCCGGCATTAAATCGGCCTATGATCCGGTGACACTAGTCGGTCGATTAACCTTAATGGTTGCTAATTTGGCGCCACGTAAGATGAAGTTTGGCATGAGTGAAGGCATGGTCTTAGCCGCCAGTGATGAAAATGGTGGACCATTTATACTTAGCCCAGATGTTGGTGCAAAGCTAGGTATGCGGGTGAAATAAGCATCAATAGCGGGCGTTTGCGACCAGCTTTTCTGATGCAGTTTGCGCCGTCACGCTAAAGCCAGAACAACCGCATTACTTGGCTTTTGTTGTAGTGGCTTTCTTGTTCTTAGCCGTAGTTTTGTGATGAGGCTTGGCTTTTTTAGTGGTTTTAGTAACAACAACTAGCTTAGACGCTGGTTTAGTTTCTTTAGTCGCTTTGGTCGTGATGACCGGCTTTTCATTGGCCATTGGCTTTTTAGGCTTATCTGTTTTTACTGCTTGAACCGGCTTACTGTCAGCAGGTTTGTTAGTAACAACGCCATTAAGTAAAATATCCTTACATATATTTTTTAAGGTGACAGGACAGATGCCATCTACTTTATCCAGGTCATCAATACTTTAAAGTTCCCATTTTTTTACGATAATCAAGAATCGCCTTTGCTTTTACTGGGCCTATACCATCTAGGCTTTCAAGATTAGCTTGCGAGGCGGTATTGATGTCAACGCCAGCGATGGCGCTGAGACTGAAGATTAAAAAATGACTAATAGCAATAATATTTTCTTCATTTTGGATTCTCCACACTTATAAAGCTAATCGTTGATACGCGTTACTTTAACTATTGAAGTATTCAGTAGCTATCATAGCTGAAATAAATGATGGATACACATTGCGATATTAATTTTAGCTGCTCAGTAAGCCAGCAATTTTACTTTAACGGCATTCCGAGTGAATCGCTTGTAGCGCTTTAAGTGGATCTGTTGCTTGCGTGATAGGTCTACCTATCACCAGATAATTTGATCCATTTTTCAAGGCATCGGCTGGAGTAACAATACGTGACTGGTCATCTTGCTTAGCATTAGCGGGGCGTATACCTGGCGTCACCAAGCAAAAGTCATTGCCCATTTGCGTGCGCAGCATGTTAGCTTCAAGTGCGGAGCAGACAACGCCATCTAAACCAGCTTGCTGTGTCAGTGTGGCAAGGTTAAGTACATGGCGCGCCAAGTCTGTAGTAATGCCAATTTGATTTAAGCTCGCTTGGTTCATACTCGTTAGCACAGTGACCGCTATTAATAATGGCCTGCTATCACTGGCATTTAGCGCTGCACGCGCTGCTTGCATCATCTCAAGTCCGCCACTCGCATGTACATTGAGCATCCATACGCCTAGGTTGCTGGCAGCGCTGCAAGCTTTTGCAACCGTGTTTGGAATGTCATGGAATTTTAAATCTAAAAAAACACCAAAGTTAGCCCGTGTTAATTGTTCAACCAATTGCGGGCCTTCTGCAGTAAAAAGCTCTTTACCAATTTTTAATCGACATAGTGTAGGGTCTAATTGCTGCACTAATTTGAGTGCGCTTGTGGCATCAGCGTAGTCGAGTGCAACGATTATTTTAGGGTCATGGTTGTTTATTATGGTGTTGGACATGGTGATGGCTAGGTGTTAAACATTAGTCGGTTCAGTAGGCAGCGCTTCCCAAGCGTTACACGCTGGGCATTGCCAGTGGTGGTATTTGGCCTTAAAGCCACATTGCGCACAATGGTAGACGGTTCTGTTGCCGATGGCATGGCGTACCGTTTGCTGCATGAGTTGCGTGTCTTGTGGGGTTGAGTTTTTTAGGTTTGCATTCTGTTGCTGATTACTATCTACAATAGTACGTGCCTGCAATAGCTGATCCAAAGTGTTTAGGCTGGGTTTTTTTATGAGTTCATTGCGGGCTAATTTCGCTGCGCTCTCTGCACCTTCCTCGACTAGAGTGGCTTCAAAGAGCACGTTGAGTAGTGAGGGTAGTTTGTAAGTTTGCAAATAAGTTCGTAGTAAATTTAGGCCATCAGTCGATTGATGCAGCGCGCGATAACTACTAAGTAATTTGGGGGCGATTAATCCTAGATATTCAGGATTTTGGAATTCGATGCGCTTCCAAGTGGAAATAGCTATTTTGTGCGCATTGGCTTCCGCTTCTAAATCACCCAATAACACATTGACTCTAACACAGTTTTTATTGGCACTCAGCGCCTGTTCAAGCTCGAGTCTAGCGGTATGGCTATCATTGGCTAATTTAGATTTCACTGCCATTTCGCAGTAATAATGCGAGACTTCTATGCGAAATGGTACACCAGACAAACGTTCCAATTCGGTTGCGGCTTTAATTGCCCGTTCCCACTCACGTTCGCGCACATAGATATCTAGTAGAGAGCGTAGCGCTGGTTGGCGATAGCGGTCGTCATCTAGCGATTCAAATAATTCTTCAGCACGGTCTAGCAAGCCCGCTTTTAAGTAGTCTTGTGCAAGCTCTGCGGTTACCGCAATTTTTTGTTGTGGCTCAAGTTCTTTTTTTTCAAGTAGGTTGAGATGCAAATGAATGGCACGGTCTACTTCGCCACGTTTTCTGAAAAGGCTGCCTAATGCAAAATGTAGTTCTAGTGAGTCAGTACTGGCCTGTACTGCTTCAGAAAAAGCTTCAATGGCTTTATCTTGTTGATTGGTAATCAGAAAATTTAAACCTTTAAAATAGGCTGCAGGTAGCGCGGTAGATTCTGCGAGCAATTGCTTAAGATCTACACGAGCGGCTAGCCAGCCTAGGCTGAAAAATAGAGGTAGTGCTAACAGCCACCAGAATTCAAATTCCATGAGGATTCACTTTATGCCGAATGTGTGGGTGATGGAACGGGTGCATACAATTGTAATTTTAACTTAATTTTAAATCTAAGTAAGGATTTATGAAGACGCTAATAAAAAACGGCAGCGATAAGCTGCCGTTTTTTGTATCACAATAAGTCAAAGACCTTAAGCTAGATCCACACGCTCACGTAACTCTTTACCCGCTTTAAAGTGAGGCACATGTTTTTCAGGCACCTGTACTTTACTGCCGGTTTTAGGGTTGCGACCTAAGCGTGGCGGACGATAGTTTAAGCTAAAACTTCCAAAGCCACGGATCTCAATACGCTCGCCAGCAGCAAGATTATCAGACATTGCATCTAAAATCGCTTTTACAGAAAGTTCAGCGTCTTTCACGACTAATTGCGGGAAACGCTCCGCAAGTAGTGTAATTAATTCAGATTTAGTCATGCTTATGTACCTTATCGCTGATCAGCTTATTTCTTACTGTCTAATTTTGCTTTTAATAAAGCACCAAGATTGGTAGTACCCGCAGTTGCACTGTCATCTGACACTTTTGAGGCCATGTCTTTAGTTTTAGCAGATTTGGCTTTAGGTTTGGCTTCAGATTTATCTTCACTAGCACCAGATGGGTCTGCAGAAAGTTGCTTAACACCGAGTGAAATACGCTCTTTTTCTACATCAATGGCTAAGATAACAGCCTGTAATTCATCACCTTTTTTGAAGTTGCGAATGGCTTCTTCACCAGCTTGTGACCATGATAGATCTGACAGATGCACAAGACCATCAATACCGCCTGGCAAGCCAATAAACACACCGAAATCAGTGATAGATTTGATTTGACCCGCTACTTTGTCGCCTTTAGCGTGTGTTGCTGAGAAATCATCCCATGGGTTTGCTTGGCATTGTTTCATGCCTAATGAAAGACGACGACGCGCTTCATCAATTTCAAGAATCATCACTTCAACTTCGTCACCTAACTGTGCAAGTTTGCCCGGGTGTATGTTTTTGTTAGTCCAATCCATTTCTGAAACGTGAACTAAACCTTCAATACCTGGCTCGATTTCAACAAACGCACCGTAATCCGTTAGGTTGGAAACTTTACCAAATAGACGCGTACTTACTGGGTAGCGACGTGTTAGGGCAATCCATGGATCGTCACCTAATTGTTTGATGCCCAATGAAACGCGATTTTTTTCTTGATCAAACTTCAAGATTTTGGCTTCAACTTCTTCGCCTACTGTTAACACTTCTGATGGGTGTTTAACACGACGCCATGCCAAGTCAGTAATATGCAGTAAGCCATCAATGCCGCCCAAATCAACGAACGCACCATAATCAGTAATATTTTTAACGATACCTTTAACCACAGAACCTTCAGCAAGTGAACTCATTAAAGCTTCACGGTCTGCACCAGCGCTAACTTCCATGACTGCACGGCGTGAAACAACGATGTTGTTGCGTTTGCGATCAATTTTAATGACTTTTAAGTCACACTCTTTATTTTCAAATGGTGTGGTATCTTTTACTGGGCGCACATCAACTAATGAGCCAGGCAAGAATGCCATGATGCCGTTGACAGATACGCGTAAGCCACCTTTAACTTTACCGCTGACAAAACCTTTAATGACGCGACCTTCGTTCATCGCATCTTCTAGGTCTAGCCATGTTTCCATGCGTTTTGCTTTTTCGCGTGAAAGTAATGTTGAACCAAAGCCATCTTCTAGCTTTTCAATTAACACTTTTACAAAGTCACCCACTTTAGCTTCAATTTCGCCTTGGGCGTTTTTGAATTCTTCAGCAGCGATAACGCTCTCTGATTTTAAACCAGCGTTTACAATGACGTGGTCTTGGTCAACAGAAATAACCTCAGCGGTGATCACTTCACCAGAGCGCATTTCTTGATGAATTAAGCTTTCTTCAAAAAGCGCGGCAAAGGATTCCATTGAAGAAGATGAAGTAGTAGATTTAGAAGTAGAAGCCATTAAATAAAATTACCTAAAAAATAATCCCACCTAGCAGTGGGTTGATTAAAAAAACTGCGGATCAATGTAATGCGCAGACGAAAAGAATTAACTAAATTTCAAAGAATAGAATTATAACTAAAACATTGAAAAATAAAAGACTATTTACACAATTTACGCTGGAAATTGTGTAAAACGATGATATTTTTGCAAAATAAAGTCGACTGCCTGAGAAATGGTTAAATTATCGGTTTCGAGTAAGATGGCGTCATCCGCCATCACGAGTGGTGCGCTGGTTCTATTTTGGTCTCTGGCATCACGGTCTAGCAAATCTTGCAAGATGTCATCATAGTTAGCGGCCTGATTTTTATTCATCAGTTGTTGGTAGCGGCGCGAGGCGCGAACCGCTGTAGTCGCTGTTAAAAAAACTTTTAATGGTGCTTTTGGGAAAATGACGGTGCCCATATCGCGACCATCTGCAACTAAGCCAGGCGCCCGGCAAAAGTGATGTTGCATGTCAAGTAAGGCCGCACGTAATGGCGCGTGCACTGCGACTTGAGATGCCCCCTTGCCTATGGCTTCAGTGCGAATGTGATAAGCAATATCTTTGTCATTCAAAAGTACTTGCTCGTCAACAAACACAATGTTCAGATTTTTTGCGCATTCAGCGACTGCGGGTGCATCTGACCACGCAATATGTTGTTGGTGTGTCGCTAGCGCTACAATACGATACAAGGCACCTGAATCTAAATAATGAAAGCCCAGTTGTGTTGCCACGAGTTGTGCGACTGTGCCTTTTCCAGAGGCAGAAGGGCCATCAATAGTAATGACTGGTATGCTGGCGTTCATCCGACAATTTTCCTATAACATAGAAAGTAATCGGGGAAGGTCTTGTTGACGCATGCCGGGTCGTTGATGGTAATTGCGACGCCTCCAAGTGATACTAAGGCAAAGCACATCGCCATACGGTGGTCATCATAGGTATCAATCACGGCATTATTGGTGAGCTTGGCCGGTGGGGTGATTTCAATGAAATCGGCACCTTCAACAATAATCGCGCCTACTTTGCGTAATTCGGTTGCCATGGCGCTAAGTCTATCGGTTTCTTTTACACGCCAACTGGCGATATTTCTCAGGGTAGTCGTGCCATCGGCAAATAAAGCCATAATTGCCAAGGTCATCGCCGCATCAGGGATGTGGTTGCAATCGAGGTCAATAGCTTTGATTTTAATGGCTTTGTGCGCTGTAATATGGTTTTCAGCATACGCAATGTTGCCTCCCATCATCGTGAGCGCTTCAGCAAAGCGCACGTCACCTTGTATGCTATGTTGACCTATGCCTTCTACACGAACATTGCCACCTATCACGCCAGCTGCTAAGAAATACGAAGCACTAGAGGCGTCACCTTCGACAAATATTTCATTAGGGCTAATGTATTGACTGTTAGCTTCTATGATAAAACTTTGCCAGCCATCACGCTGAACCTGCACCCCAAACTTGGCCATGAGGTTAAGGGTAATTTCGATGTAGGGTTTAGAAATTAATTCGCCTATAACTTCAATAGTGGCTTTCCGCTTAGTCAGTGGCAAGGCCATCAGTAAAGCGGTTAAAAACTGACTGGAAACGTCACCGCGTATTTGTATCGGTTTACTTAAATCAGAATTTGCTGGTGAAATTATTAGCGGCGGAAAGCCAGGGTTACCTGAGTATTCAATGGCAGCGCCAGCTTGAAGTAAGGCATCTATTAAATCAGCAATCGGGCGCTCGTGCATGCGTGGCACCCCGGAAAGCTGGTAGTGCCCATTTGAAAAAGCCAGTGCAGCGGTCAGTGGCCTAAATGCAGTGCCGGCATTACCTAAAAATAAATCTACATTTTTGTTAGGAAAATTGCCAGCACAACCGTTTACGCGCCACGCATTTTCGGCAAAGTTTTCTAACTTAATCCCTAGTTTTTCTAAGGATTCCAACATACGTGCAGTATCATCGGAAGCCAATAAATCACGAATTTCAGTCGTACCAGTCGCAAGTGCAGCGAGCAGTAAAGTGCGATTTGAAATGCTTTTTGAGCCGGGCAGGGCAATGTTGCCCTGAGCTTGATGGCTAGCAGGTAGGGAAAGTTGTTCCATGTAATTTCTTTATGGTAATTATTATTCTAGCTATGGTTTTGCTGTTTCCCAGGCGTTTCGGGCAGTACTGGCACGCTCAAACAAAGACTGTAAGCCATGCGCATCCGCATTTTCAATTAGTTTTTTTAGCATAGACAATTCTTCTTGGTAAGCCGTTAACTCATTCAGTAAGGCGTTTTTATTGGCTAAGCTAATGTCTCGCCACATTTCTGGATGGCTGCCGGCAATGCGGGTAAAGTCTCTAAAGCCGCTAGCGGCAAAGCCAAATAACTGTGTGGCATTCGGCCGAGAAGCAATGTCATCTACCAGTGCAAACGCTAGCAGATGAGGTAAATGGCTCACAGCAGCAAAAATACTATCATGCATTTCGGCAGACATTTCACTCACGTTAGCACCACAGGTTTGCCAAAACTTAGCAACGCTAGCAAGCGCTTGCGTGCTGGTCTCTGGGCAGGGCGTTAAAACAACATTTTTGCCAATAAATAAATCAGCCAAGGCGGCGCTTGCACCGCTTTTTTCTGCGCCAGCAATGGGGTGGCCACCGACAAACTGCGTAAATTGTTCGCCTAAAATTTCTTTCGCGCAAGCTAAAACATCGCTCTTGGTGCTGCCGGCATCCGTAATGACAGTGTTGTGGCTTAAATGAGGTTTTATGCTTTGCAGAATAGCCGTCGTTTGTGCCACTGGCGCGGCAATCAACACCATGTCAGCGTCTTTAAGCGCTAGCACAATATCAGTGGCTGCCGTGTCAATCACGCCTAACTCTAGTGCGGTTTGCAGGCTTTTACTGGTGCGACCAACGCCGACAATTTGCGGTGCGACATTAATCCCGGCGGCTTTTTTAAAAGCCAGCGCAACTGATCCGCCAATCAAGCCCACACCAAAGATAACAATTTTTTTCAATTAACGCTGACTTTAAATTCTAATGAAAGCCAATTGTAGCATCGTTGGAATTAACAAACAGAAGCCTTATGCGTTTTTTTACTTAGTTTAAGTGTCGATTGTTTATTTAAGCCACTCGCCATCAATCAACTTTTCTAACGGCTTGTAATTCTGTTTATAAGTCATTTTTCGACTGTCTTTAATCCAGTAACCTAGGTATAGGTAGGACAGATTTAAAGTTTTAGCCCATTCAATTTGCCAAAGTACGTTATAGGTACCAAAACTCGCTTTTGTATCATCGGGCTTATAAAAAGTATAAACGGCTGAAATGCCATCTTGAACTAGATCAATGACGCTGATCATTTTGAGTTGATCGCCTTCTCTAAACTCAACCAACACACTTTCAACATTAGTTTGACATAAAAAATTTCTGTACTGCTCAACATCCTCTTGCTCAGACTTGTTTTCTTGGTTCAATTTGTCGTCTTGATTTATTTGGTCATTAGCGTGCCTTGCATTTTGGTAGTTGGCGTAGAGGGCGTAATGCTCGGCGTCATAGGCAACGGGGAGAATAGTTGCAATGAGGTTTTTATGGTGTTGGTAAGCGCGTTTTTGACTGCGACTAGGGATGAAGTCAGGTAAAAAAATTCTCACGGGTACGCACTCCTGACAGTTCTCGCAATGCGGTTTATAGGCAAATTTCCCGCTACGTCTAAACCCTTGCTGAATTAAGCTGCTATAGACTGTTGCGTCAATGAGATGTTGCGGTGAGGCGATTAAGCTTTGTGCGAGTTTGTTGGGTAAGTAGCCGCAACTGTAACCAGTAGTGACGTAAAACTGTAGTTTGTGTAAGGGTGGTTCGCTAGGGAGTGTCATGTCAAAATTCTATCAGTTTTAATAATTGCTGCATCAGTTTATCGCGTGGAATTTCACGGCCACCAAAGCTAGCTAATAAAGGCGTTTTCATTTGGCAATCGATAAGACCAACTCCTTGTGATTGCAAATATTTCACTAGGTGTACAAGCGCTACTTTTGATGCATCGGTCACATGGTGAAACATGCTTTCACCATAAAACATACGCCCAATTTTAATGCCGTAGCAACCGCCCACCAATTGGTTGTTTAGCCAGCTTTCCATGCTTATGGCATAGCCTGCTTGGTGCAAGCTACAATAGGCTTCAATAATATCTGACGTAATCCAAGTGCCGGGTTGGCCTGCACGCGCGGTGTGTCTGCAAGCGCTAATCACTTGATGAAATGCACTGTTAAAACGAATTTCAAAAGAGCTATTCTTGAGTGTTTTTTTAAGTGAATTTGATATTTTTAATTCGTTTGGAAAAAGTACCATGCGTGGGTTAGGGCTCCACCACATCACTGGTTCACCTTCGCTAAACCAAGGAAATATGCCTTGTTGGTAAGCGCTTAGCAGTCTGGCGACAGACAAATCCCCGCCGATCGCTAGCAGTCCATTGGGCTCGGCGAGTGCGGCAGATAAAGGTGGGAATGCACAGTCGCCCTCTATATTTGCAATGCGTCCATGCGGTAATTGGTAGTAAGTGTGGCTCATTGAAGGGGATGGCTAAGTGTTATTCCTTAAGCGATATATTTGCTTATACTAAACATACTATTTATTTGTCGGACTATCTGATTTATAGTAAACAATTAACATCGTTAGTGAAAGGTAAAAATGCAATATCTAATCATAAAATACTTAATTACCGCAGGGGTGGTGGTGCTGGTTTCTGAATCTGCCAAGCGCAGTGACAAGCTTGGCGGTTTGATTGCGGCGCTACCATTAGTCACGGTGCTCACGCTGATTTGGCTCTATGTAGAGCGTCAGCCGACAAGTAAAATTGCCAATCATGCCTATTATACTTTTTGGTATGTGCTACCTACCTTGCCCATGTTTTTGCTTTTTCCCTATTTATTGCCTAAATGGGGCTTTGTGTTGACCTTAACTACTTGTGTGATATTTACCATGGTCACCTTTTTGCTCTTTGCCTTAGTGATGAAGCAATTTTCGGTAGACTTGTTATAAGTAGGGTTAATGGCAGCTAAAATTCTGTAAAAAAAAGCTTCTTAATCATAGAATTAGCGCGTAAAATGCGCGAACTTTATAGTTAGTAGCGGATATCTTGGAACAATACTTAACAATGCTGGCAAAGCCCATTCACAGCTATCGTCCTTACTGGGCGAAGCGGTTTGGCGCCTCGCCGATTCTACCCATGTCGCGTGCCGAGATGGATGCGCTAGGCTGGGATAGTTGTGACATTATTTTGGTTTCAGGCGATTGCTATATTGATCATCCTAGTTTTGGTGTGGCATTAGTAGGACGCTTGCTGGAAGCGCAAGGTTTTCGTGTCGGGATTATTGCCCAACCTGATTGGCAAAATGCCAGTGCTTTTAAAGCGCTAGGTAAACCAAATCTATACTTTGGGGTGACAGCGGGCAATATGGATAGCATGGTCAACCGTTACACGGCGGATAGAAAAATCCGCAGTGATGATGCTTATACCCCTGATGCCGCACCGAACAAACGTCCAGACCGTGCGGTGCTAGTGTATAGCCAACGCTGTCGCGAAGCTTATTCTGATGTACCATTGGTGATAGGCAGTATTGAGGCCAGTTTGCGCCGTATTGCGCATTACGATTACTGGAGCGACAAAGTCCGCCGCAGTATTCTGGTGGATTCTAAAGCTGATATTTTGCTTTACGGCAATGCTGAGCGCGCTTTGATAGAATTAAGTCATCGACTTGCTAGAGGCGAGAAAGTCACTGACATCCAAGATATTCGCGGTACGGCTTTTTTGCGCAAAAAGATTCCACAAGGTTGGAGCGAGATTGAAAGCACAAAACTAGACCGTCCAGGTGCCGTTGAAAAGCATGTTGACCCCTATGAAATAAAAATGGGTAAAGCAGATGCAAGCTGCGCAACCGATGATACTTCCTCATCCCTAGCCCCTCTCCCGCTTGCCAGTGAGGGGAATAGTATTACGCATGTTGTTGCTATGCCTATTTCGCGTAAGCCCAAAGCAGATAGAGCTAAACAAGTGGTGCGCTTGCCAGATTACGAGGCGGTTGCACAAAATCCTGTGTTATATGCGCATGCTTCGCGCGTCTTGCATTTGGAAGCTAACCCAGGCAATGCGCGCGCTTTGGTGCAAAAGCATGGCGATAGGGAGGTGTGGCTCAATCCACCACCAATTCCGCTTACCACCAAAGAGATGGATTATGTTTACGATATGCCCTACGCGCGCAAGCCGCATCCAGCGTATGGTGATGCAAAAGTACCGGCTTGGGAAATGATTCGTTTTAGCGTCAATATTATGCGCGGCTGTTTTGGTGGCTGCACGTTTTGTAGTATTACTGAGCACGAAGGCCGCATTATTCAAAGTCGCAGCGAAGCCAGTATTCTGAAAGAAGTGGAAGAAATCCGCGACAAAGTGGATGGCTTTACTGGCGTTATTTCTGACTTAGGCGGTCCAACGGCTAATATGTACCGCATTGCTTGCAAGAGTGAGGCGATTGAAAAATCTTGCCGAAAGATGAGTTGTGTTTATCCTGGTATTTGTGAAAACTTGAATACTGACCATACTGCACTGATCCAGTTGTACCGAAAAGCGCGCGCCATTAAAGGTATTAAGAAAATATTAATCGGTAGTGGTGTGCGTTACGACCTTGCCGTTAAATCACCAGAATACGTCAAAGAGTTGGTGCAACATCATGTGGGTGGCTACTTAAAAATTGCCCCAGAGCATTCTGAGGAAAATGTACTCAGTAAGATGATGAAGCCAGGTATGGAGGCTTATGATGAGTTTAAAGCCATGTTTGAAAAATTTAGTGCTGAAGCGGGTAAAAAGCAGTATTTGATTCCCTACTTTATTGCGGCACACCCTGGCACAACCGACCAAGATATGCTGAATTTGGCGCTATGGCTCAAAAAATATGACTTCAAGTTAGATCAAGTACAAACCTTTACGCCGACACCGATGGCGATGGCAACGGCCATGTATCACTCAGGCAAAAACCCGTTACGTAAAGTGACGGTTGATTCTGAAAATGTGCCAATCCCAAAAGCTGGTAACGTGCGTAAATTGCATAAGGCTTTTATCCGCTATCACGACCCCAATAACTGGCCAATGCTACGCGAGGCTTTACAGAAAATGGGCCGTGCTGATTTAATTGGTAATGGCAAGCAGCACTTGATTCCTGCATGGCAACCGCTTTCAAATAAGCCTATCACTACGGTACGTGGCGAGCAGTTAGAGAGAACCGTGCGGCCTAGGCGAGTGGTTGAAGGTAAGCGTAAATACTCATAAGCGCATTGACGTGTGGCCCAGCTTTACCATGTCGCTCTCGGTCAACCAGCGCCATTCGCCAACGGCTAGGTCATCAGGCAATTTTAACGCACCAATTTGAATGCGCTTTAGGTTTTCAACACGGTTGCTAATGGCGGCAACCATACGTTTCACTTGATGGTATTTTCCTTCAGCTAAGGACATATGAATAACGTGGCCGCTGATGCGCGTGCAAGCTAAGGCGGCAATAGGCGCATCTTCGTCTATCAATTGCACCCCTTTTAAAATATGGGCAATTTGTGAGTCATCAACCGGATGTTTACAGGTGACCTCATATATTTTTGCTACCTTGTGTTTAGGTGAGCTCATTTGGTGGATAAACTGCCCGTCATCAGAAATGAGGATTAAGCCAGTGGTATCCTCATCCAACCGGCCTATACATTGCACGTCACGCACAACCAGCGGGTGGGGTAGTAGGCTGTAAATAGTCGGGTGGTGCTGCGTTTTGTGTGAGCACTCGTAATTGCTCGGTTTGTGTAACATGAGGTAAGATTTTTCACGGTAATCCCATGCCTCGCCTTTGACAGTGTATTGTAGACCGTCTAAATCAAATTCAGTATTTGGGTCGTCACAAGCCAGACCGTTGACAGTCACTTCATTATTCCAAATCATCATGCGGCATAATTTGCGAGCACCAAAGCCTTGGTTGTGGATAATGCGTTCAAGCGCTAATTTTTTTCCCATACGTGCATTATAGCGTGAGCCGCTAAAAACCCCAGATATCCTGCACAATAGGTCATTAGAAAAACTGGCTTGTGTCATGCTTGATCAAATTAAGCTACATGCTATTAATCCGCGGCGTATTTGTTTTGAAATCACCGAGACTGTCGTCATTACTAACCTTAATAAGGCGCGTCAATTTATGTGGACGCTACGTGAAATTGGTTGCCGCTTCTCGCTGGATGACTTTGGCAGTGGCTTATCGTTTTTCGTCTACCTAAAGGATTTGGAGGTAGATTTCCTTAAAATTGATGGCATGTTTGTTAAGGCGATTACCAACAATAAAGTGGATCGCGCTATGGTTGAATCCATTAATAATGTAGGTCATATGATGGGGATGCATACAATCGCTGAATTCGCTGAAACCGATGAGATTCTCAAAGTGCTTAGGGAAATCGATGTGGATTATGCGCAAGGCTATGCGGTGACTGAACCTGAACTGTTTGATGATGCATTTTATGTTAATCCAGCACTACTGGCTAATCGCTTTAGCGATAGAAAAGCTTAGTTAAAGCCATAGCGAACAACTGGACCTAGCTGTTGTAATTCTTCGTCATTGTACAAGCGTCCGCGAGTAATAAATGCCATTCCTGTGCCACAATCTAATGAAAATGAACCGCTAGAGCCTGGCAGGGCGTCTAAAATAGTGTGGGTATTTTCTGAAAACTGAAAGTGATTGTGGCCCATATAGAAAACCGCACCTTCCACTTCTCCGACGATAATATCAGATGGACTGGGTTTGAATTCGTTGATTGGCATACATAGCGGGACACTTCCCTCGCAACATCCACCAGATTGAAAGAATAAAATGGGGCCGTGCTGTGCGGTAAGTTTGTGAATTAACGCGATAGCAGCCGGGGTGGCGGATAGACGATCAGTTATCACTTAATCTCCATACAAAAAATAAGAGGCGGACTAAGCCGCCTCTTGATTTTATTCTTGTTTAAACGCTAAAACAAGAAACAAGCAAAACAATCACATTTAGAATGGTGCTAATTAGAAAAAGCCTAGCTTTTTAGGGCTATAACTAACCAGTAGATTCTTCGTTTGTTGGTAATGGTCTAGCATCATTTTGTGCGTTTCACGGCCGATACCAGATTCTTTATAGCCGCCAAATGCTGCATGTGCCGGGTAGGCATGGTAGCAGTTTGTCCAGACGCGACCCGCTTTAATACCGCGACCCATACGGTATGCACGGCTGCCATCACGTGTCCAAACGCCTGAACCAAGACCAAATACAGTGTCATTGGCAATTGCAAGCGCATCTGCTTCATCTTTAAAGGTTGTTACAGCTAACACTGGGCCAAAAATCTCTTCTTGGAACACGCGCATTTTGTTATTGCCTTTAAGCAATGTTGGTTGAATGTAATAACCATCTGCAAAAGCGCCGCCTAATACATTACGTTCGCCACCAATAAGCACTTGCGCACCTTCTTGTTTGCCAATGTCCATGTATGACATGATTTTGTTCAGTTGGTCTTGTGATGCTTGTGCGCCAATCATGGTGTTTGGGTCTAACGGGTTGCCTTGCACAATTGCCGCAACACGCGGTAAAACGCGTTCCATGAATTTGTCGTAGACTGATTCTTGAATCAAAGCGCGTGATGGGCTGGTACAAACTTCACCTTGATTAAAGGCAAACAACACCAAGCCTTCAACAGCTTTATCAAAGAAGTCATCGTCAGCATCGGCAATATCTTCAAAGAAAATATTGGGTGATTTCCCACCTAATTCTAAAGTTGCTGGAATCAAGTTTGAAGCCGCTGCTTGCGCAATAACGCGACCTGTTGCGGTAGAACCGGTAAAGGCAATTTTGCCAATACGGCGGCTGTTTGCAAGCGGGGCACCTACGTCACGACCGTAGCCGTTAACGATGTTAATTACGCCCGGAGGTAGAATATCTGCAATTAATTCCATCAAAATCAAAATGCTGATTGGTGTGAATTCTGCAGGTTTCATGACCACGCAGTTACCTGCAACAACCGCTGGCGCTAGTTTCCAAGCTGCCATTAAAATTGGGAAGTTCCAAGGAATGATTTGACCGATAACACCGATAGGTTCATGGAAGTGATAAGCAACCATTGTTTCGTCGATTTCACTCAAGCTACCTTCTTGAGCGCGCATACAACCTGCAAAGTAACGGAAATGATCGATCGCCAATGGAATGTCAGCATTCATCGTTTCGCGAATAGGCTTACCGTTATCAACCGTTTCCGCTGTCGCTAATAATTCAAGATTCGCTTCTAGGCGATCTGCAATTTTAAGTAGCAAGTTAGCACGTTCACCTGGTGCTGTACGGCCCCATTTGTCCGCCGCAGCATGCGCAGCATCTAATGCAAGCTCAACGTCTTCAGCGCTAGAGCGAGCAGCTTGTGTGTATGGTTTGCCAGTAATTGGCGTAATAACATCAAAATATTCACCTTTAACAGGTGCAACCCATTTTCCGCCAATGAAATTATCATATTTAGCTTTATAAGGTATTTTTACGCCAAGGCCTCTTAGTAGATCTAAACTCATGCTGACTCCTCCAGTTTTGCTATCGTTAATGTAGTCTATCTATCTGTAAAATCGCATTGCTATGTCGATGTTTTATAGCGTTTAAAGTTTAACTTAATACTTGTCAACGCCTTACCAGTAAAGGGTTTTACAATGAAAACAAGAACTCAACAATAAACCTTAGATGCGCGCAAATCAAGTAATAATTGAACCATCTTCTATAAAAATATGATGGATCTATTTGTCAGGCCAATTAGCCCTTACAGTATTCCATTTTCGCCAAGCAGCTATAAAAGCGTAATGCACTTAGGCTACTTATAACATGCTATTAATTGCGATTAGCCAAGTGAAAATGACTAAAATTAGCCATCAATAAAGCCTAGAAAAGCAGTCATTTTCAGCTATAGCTATAGTGTTCGGGTAGATGCAAAAAAAGAACCCCATATATTATAGCCAATATGCCGGAAAATTTAGCACCTAAATCTATATTAACGCGCGAATTTTGGAGCGGCCTGTCTAATCCTACGCCTGCCGCGTTAGGTAAATCTATTTTATCTTTGCTGGTGTTAGTAAAGAGTTTTGTTTGTATATGCTGGATTTTCACCTTATCCGGTTTAGGTGAAGGTTGCGCCGTGATTGCAGGTGTGCCTTACGTCTATCTTGTGGTTTCTTATGTCAGTACCTTCTTATTTTACCGTTTCGAGCGTTTTGGATATTTCATTTTTACCCAGCTTGTGATGTTATTGATGATACTCGGCACACGCCAATCAACGCCATGGTTTTTACTTTTTATTGCGTTGGTTTTTATTTCATGGAAACTCAATCATTACTTTGCAGGTAATGCCATGCCGATTCCAACCAGCATTAAGGACGCTTTTTTTTGATGAATATTACTGGAACAGCTTCTATATTGTATGGCGTATTGCGCTATTTTCAGGTGAAAAAAGAGCGCGTGATGATTTCATTAGCGCTTGAGCAAGCTAGGTCGGAAAAGCTATTGTTCAACATTTTTCCGGCGGCAATCGCAACAAGGCTTAAGGCCAGCGACATGCGCATTGCCGATTATTATGACGCGGTGACAGTGATGTTTGCCGGCCTAGTCAATTTCACGCAAATGTCGGAAAAAATGTCACCAAGCCAATTAATTGATTTGCTTTCCCAAGTGTTTTTAAAGTTTGATGAACTTGCAGAAAAATATCAGGTAGAGAAAATTAAAACAATTGGTGATGCCTATATGATCATTTTTGGCGCGCCAGTGGCGTGTGAAAACCATGCACATAGAATCGCCGCTATGGCACTAGAGAGGAGCCTAGCATTACAAGAAGTTGCGATGAGTGCAGGGTTGGATTTGAATATACGTATTGGCATCCACACAGGTCCCGTTGTTGCGGGTGTGATTGGAAGCGCTAAATTTAGTTATGACCTTTGGGGCGATACCGTTAACTTAGCCAGCCGTATAGAGAGTACTTGTCTGCCCAACACCATTCAAACAACACGACAAACGTAGCAGATTATTCAAGACAGTTATGTTTTTTCAGAAAAATTTAACATAGAGGTGAAAGGTAGGGGCGTTGTTGAAACGTTTATTTTGCTTGGACGTAAGTAATTATCAATTGTTGGCATAGCGACAATCCGCTAAGCCTTTATTTCTTCTGCTTTTCGCCGATATGCTTTTCGCCGCGCTTTTTAGCTAAAATAACCTGTTTTTGCCGCTCGGTTAGACTGGCGCGTTTATCTTCTGATATTTTGTCATAGCAATAAGGGCATGAAATCCCAGTAGTATATTGAGTGCTTTGCATCTCAGTCGGTGAAAGTGGGTGGCGGCAGGCGTAGCATTGGTCGTATTCGCCAACGACTAAATTGTGTTTTACGCCTACCCGTTGATCAAACACGAAACACTCACCTTGCCACATACTTTGCGCTTCTGGCACAGTTTCTAAGTATTTTAGAATGCCGCCTTGCAAATGAAACACTTCTTCAAAACCCTGATCCATCATGTAAGACGAAGCTTTTTCACAACGAATACCACCCGTACAAAACATCGCTACTTTTTTATGTTTGGTTTTGTCAAAATTTGCTGCGACGTATTCAGGGAACTCTCTAAAAGTGCTTGTTTTTGGATCGATGGCACCCTTAAACGTCCCTATATCGACCTCATAAGCATTACGGGTATCAATTAAAACGACGTCAGGGTCAGATATTAGTGCGTTCCAGTCTTCAGGCTTCACATAAGTGCCAACCTGCTTGGTTGGGCTCACGCTAGGCACGCCCAGTGTGACAATTTCTTTCTTAAGTTTTACTTTCATCCGATAAAACGGATGTTCGGTAGCAAAGGATTCTTTGTGATCCAAATCAGCGAAGCGATTTTCGAATAGCGGATGCTCGCGTAAAAATGCTAATAAAACTTGAATATTTTCTGGTAAGCCAGCTATTGTGCCGTTAATGCCTTCTTCAGCGAGTAGTAATGTGCCTTTGATACCATGCTTTAAGCAGGCTTCAAGAATAGGCACTTGCAACACTTTGTAGTCAGGCAGGCTAACAAATTTATAAAATGCAGCGGTTAGATACTGGTCTGTTGATGCTGATGGGTTTAACTTAGACATAGATAAATGTTCTGACATGGCGTTATTTTTTTTGCAAAACGCTATGGTATCACTAGCGGCCTGTCTCACTTAAAGGAATTTGGCTACAAATTTCCCTGCCCAATAGCAGGTGCTAGTTTTCGGGGCTAACGACCCACTGCCTACAGTTGCCAATTTTTGGTATCAGGCAACTAAGTGGGACATGCAGAACCTCCAAAATTTCCAGACCAACTGGTACTACTGGCCAGAATGCGGAAGTTAAAAATATTAAAATTAGTCATGTTGAGAATTAGACATTTCCTAGCATAATTTTTCTGAGATTAAGGATTGCGATATACCCCAGTCATTGCAATAAATGCTTGTGTCTTTAGGTGTAACTTACGCTATTATTGGTTGTCATAGAGTCATGTATCATTTGCTAACCTAGTTTATAAGGTAAGGTCGGATATGTACACTCTATCTACGATTAAAGGCATTCTGTTTGACCTAGATGGCGTGCTTTACATCGACTCGCATGCCATCGATGGCGCGGTTGAGGCGGTGATGAGAATTCGAGCCAGCGGCATGCCATGTCGTTTTGTCACCAACACCAGCACGTTATCCTTGGTATCGTTGCAACAAAAAATCAATACATTAGGTTTTTCAATTCCTACCAATGAAATTATCAGTGCACCTCAGGCCACCTTACTTTTCCTAAAAAGTCAGCACGATCCTGTTTGCCGTTTGCTATTGGCAGATGATGTAAAGAAAGATTTTAAGGAGTTCCACCTATCGGATACTGCAGCGAATTATATTGTGATCGGCGATATTGGTGATGCCTGGTCTTACCAATTACTAAATGAAGTATTTAATAGTCTGATACAAGGGGCAAAGCTCATTGCCGTTCATAAGAACCGCTTTTGGCAAACCGAAAATGGTTTGCAAATGGACATAGGCGGTTTTATTGATGCTTTGGAATACGCGAGTGGTGTCAAAGCCATGATAATCGGCAAACCTTCCCCTGACTTCTTTCAAATCGCATTAGATGATATGGGGCTTAGCTCTTCTGAAGTTGCAATCGTAGGCGATGACATTGATGTGGACGTGGGGGGTGGTCAACAGGCTGGCTTAAAAGGTATTTTGGTACGGACTGGAAAATATCGGCAAAATTACGCTGAGGCATCGGCAGTCAAACCGGATTTTATTATTGATTCGGTTGTAGAATTACCCGAGGTGCTGGGCATTTAATGCCAGAAGTTTATACTCTAATAATGTTAATAAAGGAGTTTGCTATGCACGATGATACTTTCAATATGAGCATCCGTAAGTTTTTAAAAATGGTAGGGGTAAGTTCTCAACACGAAATTGAGCAGGCTGTGGCACAAGCTATTACGAGCGGACATATCAAAGGTAATGAGAAGTTGCCAGTGAAAATGACACTATCAATAGACTCAGCAAATCTCAACATCAATTTTGATGGGATGATTGAACTGGAATAGATGTAACATAGCCACTTCAAAATCTAGTGTAAAGGCTGCATTTTAGCTACACACCTATATTAATGAGAGGTTCTGAATCATTCCTTTGGCCTGCTTTTTTTCTGGCTATTGGGCTCGACTAATTGATTGACCTTAGCCGCCATGATAAAGTCATTCTCGTGTAGGCCATTAATTTTGTGAGTCTGGAACTCGACCCGACAGTAACCCCAGCCAATTATGAGGTCGGGATGATGGCCTTCCGTTTCACATAACTCACCAACACGCTGTGCCAATTGCATTGCATCTTCAAAGTTATCTAATTTGAAAGTACGTTTCAACTTGGTTGCATTGTCAAGTAATTCCCACTCAGGTGCTTCGTGCAAATACTTTTCCGCGACGTCACAGGACATCGGTGGAATACCGCCTTGGCAAGGTGTACACTTTTTAGCGGTCAGATTCATCTTGTCCATAATACCGTCTCCTTAAATTTTCCTCGAAAATAATCCATAATCCATGCGTTTACGGTATTAATAAGACCATAAAAAATATCAAAAGTTTGTCATAAAATATTTGACAGAAACTAAGGTGCTGCAGTGGAACTAATAGTATACTAAATTAGTCAATTTTATTGAGAGGGTTTGTTGAGAATCATGTCTGTGGAAAGTGATAAATGAGGACACTTGGACATGGCATATATGTTGAAATAAACCGTAACTACAGCCAAACACTTAAATTTAGCCTAGCTAGATCATTGTCGGAGGTTACCGCAAGACGGGTCTGGAGTCGATATGACCACTGCAACCAAACAAGTGGATGAATTGATCGGCAGAGGTATCAGCATGGCTTTTACACCTAGCTGGAAGCTGACACTATTCCGCGAGGCCTTAACGAAGACACTGTCCAGCTGATTTCCACCAAGAAAAACGAGCCGGAGTTTATGATGGAATGGCGGCTGAAAACCTACCGGCACTGGCTGACAATGACTGAGCCGAAGTGGCTAACGTGCATTATCCGCAGATTGATTACCAGAATACATTTTACTATTCCGCACCGAAATCCGAAAAGGATGGTTCTCGCAGTTTGCCACAGATGAAAACTTGCGGTTTTGGCTGGATTGCGTGAGTTTCCGCAGCGCGTAAAGTGCGCCACGCTGGCTTGGCACACAATGAAGGCGGCGCTGCAGAATGTAGAGGAGCCGACGACTACCGAGCAGGTATATAGATATTCGATTGGAAAAAATTAGAGAGTAACAACAAGAGAAACAACCACCGGACAAAGATGAATTGTAGGCGCGGGTTGTTGAGATGATACGTACTATTTACGATCCTGAGATGCCGGTGAACATTTATGATCTCGGCCTGGTGTACGGCCTGGATGTAAAGCCTTCCGGTATGGTGAGCGTCCGCACGACCTTGACCGCGCCCAATTGCCCGGTGGCACAGAGCTTTCCCCGGAATGTACAGGAAGTATTGATGTGCGTGCCGGGAGTCAGCGATGTAAAGGTGGAACTGGTGTGGGAGCCGCCGTGGAGCCATGAGCACATGTCTGAGGCGGTCAAATTACAACTTGGAATGTTATAGGAGGTAAATCATGAGCGACTGGATTGATGTGGCGGCAGTAGAAGACTTTATGCCCGGTATGTGCCGCGTAGTGGAAACTGGCGACATCTCCATTGCCATATTCAACCTTGACGGGTGCTATTATGCCATCGAAAATCGCTGCACCCATGAAGAGGCGGAACTATCGGATGGCGCCCTGGAGGGCGACCAGATTGTCTGCCCACTACACGGTGCGCGCTTCTCGGTAGTGACGGGTGCCGTACTGACACCACCAGCATACGAGAGCCTGCGTACTTTTCCTGTTCGGGTTACTAATAGCTGGGTAGAGGTGGACGCCGAAGCGGAATGGAATATCGCATAAAATGGACGGTCTCGCTGCAACCTCATCTTTTCCCAAGAAAGGTCTGGTTAAAGGCTACAACTGACGAAACCGCCCACGTTACGTTTTACTTAGCGATATTGAGCGTCTGCTGCCCGGTCGGCGGCGATTTGCCATTCCAATTTATCACCATGCGCCAATAGCCCTTTCTTGTCGATGATGGCCTCATTGCGTTCCTCCATGTGAAACTCGAAATGACGGGTCATCACGATGGCATCGGTTGGGCATGCTTCTTCGCAGAAGCCGCAATAGATGCATTTGAACAGGTCAATGTCGTAACGGGTGGTACGCCGCGTACCGTCTGGGCACTCCTCGGAATCAATGGTGATGCACATGGCAGGACACACAGCCTCACATAGCTTGCAGGCGATGCATCGTTCCTCACCGTTAAGGTAGCGGCGCAAGGCATGCAAACCACGGAAGCGTGGCGACAATGGCGTTTTTTCCTCCGGGTACTGCACCGTGATCTTGCGTTTGAACAGGCTCCTGCCAGTGAGTGCCATGCCGCGCAACAACTCCACTAATAGCCAAGTATTGAAATATTCACGTAAAGAACGCATTTTTCCTCCAATGAAATTGGACAATTGCCTTGGCATTAAATTCCCACCAACAACCTTTTCCATTCTTTCAGGCTGAAATCTTAAGATAACTTTTCGTCAAAAACTTGAGCGGTAATTTACTCAATTAACTGCTTAACGATTTTTAAAATTGCTCAAGAGGCGAAAATTAAAAAGAAGAATAAGCCATGAAAGAGCTAAAAATAGATAAGGTATTTGTAGGTGAGGCGCTAGTGGGTGAAGGGAATGAAGTAGCTCACGTTGACCTCATCATCGGGCCACGAGGCAGTGGTGCCGAAACCGCATTCTGTATATTGTAGACACCTTCCATCCCATGCTTGATGGCATGGAGATTAGTAACATAGCTGAAATTATTCATGATTTGCATGAACACGGTAAGTACATGCTAGAGCAAGCAAAAACATCTGCCTTGGCTCAAGGAGTTGAAGCTGACACTGCGATGTTAGAGAATGACCTTAATAAGGTGTCAGAGGTTAGCGTAATGCATGCGAAGCAATGGCCTGCTGATTTAATTTTAATGGGAACCCATGGGCGACGGGGTTCAAGTCACTTACTTATGAGTAGTGATGCTGAGGCGGTAATACGCACTAGCCCAGTACCCGTACTCATGGTCAGGTTGATTTGAAATGGTCGTGTAGTAAGTGAAGCAACTAAAGTATTGTTCCCAATTTAGTGGGGGGGTGCGTTTAACACATCTTTATAGTTCTTAAGCTTTACCACTCAGAATAGACGTTATTTAACGGTGGTTGACAGAAAAACGCTCGGCCTTTAAATTAGCAGTTATAGTTTCGCATCAGGGAAATATCACATGGTCAGTAGGCCAAGTACCCCGATAATCTGCCTCGGGATGCCCATCTACTATTTTTTGCCGAATTTCACGAACCTGATGAAACGGTGCAAGCACCATCATTAGCACTTGCCCCTTGGCAACTTGTCCTTCAAACTGCTTGAGTTGTGCATTAGGAATGGTAGTCGCGACCAATGCTGTCATTAACCCTCCTACCAAAAGTCCTGCTAGAGTACATATAAGCAGAGTAGTAACTGTTGGCAATGGTACGGTATACCACCACGTAGGTATTGACAGTGCTATTAACCCCAATGCAAGTCCAAGCAATGCACCCAACCCCATACCTATTTCCCAGCCTTCAATCAAATCTGTTCGTTCGGAAATGGTTGCTTCTGGCAAGTCACCCATCGGCGTGCCAGGCTTGGCAAGAAAGTGGATGCTGTCTGCATTGACACGTGCAAGCAGCAGGTCATCCATCATTTTACGTGCGCTATTTACTCCTGGTAGCAGAAAATATAATCGACGTTTCATTTTTAGCTCCTAATGTAGTTATTTACCTTCTATAAATTATCAAATATGTTGCCTAGTCCCAGTTCTATACTTCGTCGCTTCTTCCCAGCCGCCAGTCGCATTTCCTGTGCTGTAAGAATGTGCGCCAGCACCAGCCAGATGACCGCCATCAACAATCAAGTATTCCTCACGAATAGGCCGACCATCAAACCAGCATTCCAAAATTTCTCTGGTGCCAGCGGCATAACGTGCTTGCGCACTTAGACTGGTACCAGAAACATGAGGTGTCATGCCATGGTGCAGCATAGTACGCCAAGGGTGATCTTGAGGTGCGGGTTGTGGAAACCAAACATCGCCTGCATAACCAGCTAAGTGGCCGTTTTTCAGTGCTCGTGCAATCGCATCTTTGTCGCAGATCTTGCCACGTGCAGTGTTGATGAGATAGGCACCGCGTTTCATTTTGGCGATAAGTTTGTCGTCGAACATGTGCTCAGTTTCTGGATGCAGTGGGCAGTTGATGGTCACCACATCACACACTTTGACCATAGATTCAACATTGGGGTGAAAGGTGAGATTGAGCTCTTTTTCAATGTCAGGGGAGAGTCTGTAACGGTCGATGTAATGCAACTTCACATCAAACGCTTTTAATCGTCTCAGAACCGCCAAACCGATGCGTCCGGCTGCAACCGTACCGACATTCATACCTTCAAGGTCATAGGAACGCTCCACGCAGTCAGCGATGTTCCAGCCGCCTTTGACCACCCATTGATAGGATGGAATGTAATTGCGTACTAGACTTAATATCATCATCACCACATGTTCTGAAACACTGATGCTGTTGCTATAGCTAATTTCAGCTACTGTAACCCCGTGCCGCATTGCAGCCTCTAAATCGACATGGTCAGATCCAATTCCAGCTGTGATTGCTAGTTTCAGCTTTGGTGCTTTGTTGAATCGTTCTTCCGTCAGGTAGGCTGGCCAGAAAGGTTGGGAGATGACGATGTCAGCGTCTGGTAACTCACTTTCAAATTTAGAGTTAGAACCATCTTTGTCAGACGTTACAACCAATTTATGCCCAAATGATTCAAGGAATTTACGTAATCCCAGTTCGCCAGATACGCTACCTAACAACTGCCCTGGTTTGAAGTCGATAGATTTCGGGGTGGGAAGCATCTGGCCACCGAAATAGGATTTAATCGTAGGAACGCTGTCACGCGCATAAGATTTTGGGTAGCCAGTGACAGGGTCATCGTAGAGTACACAGAGTACTTTGGACATTTCAGTCTCCTTTGCTTAATTGTGCATCAGGCAGTTTTTTCATAGCAAAGTACCAGTCTGTCACTTGATAATCTTTGCTGACTGACCGTTGCTCGGCATCGCTCACTGTTACTGGTGCTGGGATAATCACACTCTTACCGAGCGTCCAGTTAGCGGGGCATGCCACCTTGTTTGCATCTGCTATTTGTAGCGCATCGACTACGCGCATGATTTCTTCGAAATTCCGCCCTACATTCATTGGGTAATAAATCATTGCACGTAATATGCGTTTGGGATCAATGAAGAATACACACCGCACTGTTGAGGTATTACTACTAGATTCATGAATCATGCCGTAAAGTCGAGATACCTTTTGATCTAAGTCAGCAATGATGGGAAAGTCTATTTTGACATTAAATTTATCATGAATGTTGCGCGACCAAGCAATGTGGCTATAAATACTATCCACCGAGCAGCCAAGCAAGGCTACATTCTTTAACTTAAACTCATTCTGACGTTTGGCAAATTCAATGAACTCGGTGGTGCAAACTGGCGTGAAATCTGCTGGATGAGAGAATAATATGACCCATTTATTTCTTTCCCATTCAGACAATCTTATATTCCCTGCCGTAGTCTGTGCCTCAAAGTCTGGAACTGGTGAATTCAACTCTAATTGAATTGTTGCGGGTTCCACTAACATAGTCTCCATGACAAATCTCCTTACATAAATACAGCGACAGTACAAACCTATGAGCCAACCATGTATAAACACTGCACAATCTATTGCACACTGAAATTAGGCATAAATTTATAAAATAAGTTCTCAAAACTTAAATAAATTCGATGAAAACTATCTTATTGATTTTCTCTGGAGATAAAAGATCGCTGTAGCCTGGAAAATTAAATTTGATATTGAGCGGCAAGTTAAATTTTCATCCAATATTTAGATAAGTTAAGCTTAGCCTTAAAGTTTCCGCTTGGATGTGACTCTTGCCGACAAACATTAACAGTCTGATGACTGTTTAGGGGGATGTTGCAGCCGAGCACCCTTATTTTCCGTATGACTGCAGTGGGTTGGCACCGGAAGTAGAGTCGTCACGCTCGAAGGTCGGCTAAGTGGATCTCGCTGCCTTTCAGTTAAATTTGGTGAACGTCTCAAACTGCCCAGTTTCTGCCTGACAACCAGAAAATCAGCTGCCCACAAAACTGACACTCCAGTTAGCAATATTAATTAGGAGTTTTAATTAATGGCTTTGGTTTGAATCAGTGATAGCTATTGGCTGCAGTTCACGTATCCGAAATTAGCAGAATTTCACCGTTGCCGTTACATGCGGCGTCGCCTACAAAACGTTGCACACGTCGTGCCTTGATGCTGGAGAATTGTGTATTATATTGCTCGAATGATTTGAACATTAAATTTAAAAATGGCAAGCTGTGTGTGCCGCAGTTTTGCATGGTGACGTGTAGTTTTGGTAATTTTGTAATGAGTAAGGTACCGCGCCTCATGTTAAAGCAGGCGTAGTCGCCGATTTTACCTAATACCCCTATCGTGCCAGCAACCATGCGGCTAGCACAGTAATCACCGACATTTCCTTCAATTAAAATCAGCCCGCGGCGCATTTGGTCGCCAGCGCGATCGCCAGCATTGCCTTTAACAACAACAGTGCCACCCGCCATGCCTTTACGTAGACCAGCAGAAGCGCCACCTAAAAAGTCACCAGTATTACCGTCAATGATAATTAAGCCGTTTAGCATATTACAAGCGGCAAAGGCTAGCGTGTTGCCTTGGCAGCGAATGATGCCTGCCTTTAGACCAAAACCTAAATAAGCGCCAGCATCACCTTCAATGGTGATGCACCCTGACGCCATGTTTGCGCCTAAATAGTCGAGCCTAGTGCTGGTATTTTTAAAGTGAATGTTTAGGCCAACATTGCCGCTGATGTTAAATATTTCATCTACACGTAGTTGATTCTTACCGTAGTTAATTAATAGGCCGGAAATTTCTGATATTGATTTATTGGCCAAATGACTTGGCGTGAGCGTTGAGCAATTAATAGAAAAGCGTAGTGACTTTTGTAATGTAAAAGTGAGGGCATTCATGTGGGGCATGCAGCCAGAATGCCATGCAATTTAAAATGGTGTGGCCCTAACTTGCCGCCATAATTTCCAGCTGAAATACGCTTTACACCGCTAGCTGTGCCAAGCTCGCAAATAGCTTGTATGCCCACTTGCATGGCTTTTGCGATGTCATCAAAAGCGATGCCATCAATGACAATTTCCATGACGCTTTCAATTTCAGGTGAAAGCGCGCTGTTGGTGACGCCTTTTAAGGTTGGGCAGAAGGCATCATTGGTTGAGGCAAGCATGGTTTTATAGCGACTGCCAACTTTAGAGCCAGAGCGAACCACGCCGCCAGGAAAGGGCATGATGACGTTAGGAACTTTTTTCATAGCATCAATTGCGGTTTCGGCCGCGGCTAGTGCGGCAGCTTGGGAAGTGGCTAAAATGAGGAAATTGCCACCACCAATAGCGCGTACCATGCCGGTGGTTTCTTCGCATAAAAATTCGCCATCCATCACGGGAATGCGCCAATAGCGTTTGTTGGCAAGTAGCTTAGAGGTTTGGTAACCATCGCCAAAATAGCGTAAATTTTTACCTAGATTAATCCGATCTTCACTGGCTATGCCAGCAAAAGCTGCGGCGGTGGGGCAGGTGAGTATGCATTGCCCTGTACGTGTTTCCAATTGCTGCATAAGCACTTTGCTGCCCATGGCAAACATTAAAATGCTGACACCGGCTCTGCCGTCTGGGGTTTCGTCTGCAGATAACTCACGTTCTATAGCCGCTTCAACACCGCACCCAATCACGGATGTGGCAAAACCTGTCATGGCGTTAGCGGCATGGTAAGCCCACTTAAGATTTTGCGCGGTGATGATGACGCGGGTGCCACGCATGTTAAAGGCTTCTGCGAACGTGTCATCAATTTGTATGCCGTTAATTACCATCTAAACTTTTCTCATTGAGGATTAAGTGGTTTCATCGCCAGTCATGATTTTCCCCGCCCAAGTTTCTATGGGGATGATGCTCACTTTCTGCGCTTTTTCTGCGTCTCTATGCAGCAATATATCTTGCACTAAATCCACTTGTTTCCAGCCTGCCAATGTGGTTTCGCAGTGTTCACGGGGCACATAGCGCGAGCCGCGGACTTTTTCATATTCGGGAATGTAGCGCGGACAGTTTTGCCAAAATTCTGATAGTTTGACCGTCACCACGAAATCAGCTTCTTTATAATGTGCCATTGCCATCGTAGCTCGGAAATACCAGCGTCGTACGATCCAGTACTTTTACAAAGCCAGCATTGCCTCCTTTGTATGAAACGGTAGGGCGGCCTTGATGATCAATGGAGGATAAAAAGAACATGCCTATGCTCTCAATAAAACCAATTGCACCTTCGTCAAATTCACTGCGACAAACCAGTTCCTCGACACGGTCTGCCATGCCTCTGGTGCCAAAAGTATCTTGAATGGTGCGGTGTTGCTCGCCATATAATCTACTCATCATGATTCTCCGGTTTTTTTGGGTGCAGTATGTTTGTTTTTATGCACGACGATGCTACCACGACCATCACCACTTATTTCATCATTGCTAATCTTGAAGTTAGCTAATTGCATGGTGTGATATTTATCAAAATAATCTTTGAGGTCTTTTTCTACGCCCATATCAAAAGCTGGCTTGGCCGTATGCGTGGCACCCCAAACTACTTTTACCACCTTACCCTCTTTAACCACGAGTTCGCCATCTTTAAACACATAGTCTGGTTTGGAGAACATGGCTTCACGGTCAGCTTGGTCGGTGTACACGGTAATGTCGGCGCCTGCGCCAAGCCCTAAATGGCCCCTGTCGTTCAAGCCTATGAGGCCTGCCGCGCCGGCACGGGTCATAATGGCAATTTCATAAAGGCTATATTCACGGTTCAAACTAGTAAGATTACTCATCGCTTGTGCATCTAAGTTGAGTTTAGCAAACGCGTCGTTTCTAAAACTCTTGTCCATGAGTAAGCGAATGAGATGGGGGTAGCTGGTAAAGGGTGCGCCATTGGGGTGGTCGGTGGTTAAAAAGATGCGCCAAGGATCTTCAACAGATAAGAATAGCTCTAGACCTATCGCCCATTGCAATGCATTGACATAGTTTTGGTCGCGATATTTAAACGGCACGATGCCACAGCCAGCATCACATTCAATATCCATCATCACTGATTTGTTAGGATTCGCATGCTTGGCATTAAGTTGTTGCATCATGCTATCGCCTGAGGCTGTCACCGTTTGGCCAAATAGAATCTGACCGACATCGGCAGTGATATGTCTGTTTATATTGAGGGCCTCAGCTATTTGCGCCGCCGCCGATGAAAACTTTTTATCGCCTTCAGTCCCATAGCTATGAAATTGAATGTGGGTGAGATGCATGGGCAAGCCATCAGAGGCGCCCATGGTATCTAGTGTTGTTTGAAAATTACCTGCCGCACCAAGATTATTGCAATGTACGTGCAATGGTTTGGCAATGCCAAGCTCTTGCACCGCACGGCTTAAACTTTTTAATATTTCCCGCGGTGAAATTTGGTAGTAACTGTTGTTTTCGTCTAAATCTAACTTACGTTGATTAAATTTGAAGGCATTGATGCCACCTGGATTCACCACTTTAATGCCAATAGATTGTGTGCTGTGTAATATCCACGCCACGTAGTCATTAATAGATTTTTGATCTTTTTTGCTGGCCAGCATGCGCAAAAAGTAATCATCATTGCCCAGCATGGCATAACAGCCTTTGTCTATCATTGGTGTATCAGCCATTTCTAAATGTGCTTGGCGGGCATTAATCGGCATGAGCGCTGGTTCAAATGCCGCGGTATAGCCCATTTCAATGTAGCGAAAGCCGGTATCCGTGGTGCTAGGGGTCGCGTGATGACTACAATTGGGGGTGCAAATATGCGCTTCAGGTTCGCTATATTTTTTGCTTTCTTGAAACTCAGGCAGCATCATGCGTGCAATATTGACTTTTCCACCACCGATATGGCTGTGCATATCAATTGCGCCAGCCATGACAATTTTGCCGGTTAAATCAAAAGTTTTTGTAATTTTTATAGCGCCATGAGGCTTTGCAATGATACGACCTTGTTCAAGGTAAATGTTCTCTATCACGCCATTTTTTTGATTTGTCGGGTCGTATAATCTGCCATTTTTAAGTAGCGTAATCACGTGAGTAAGGCCTCAATTCGATGAATCACTTCACTTAAACTTAATAAGTCAGTAGCCCATAGTTTTTTTAGAGGCATGGCAACCGCACTGTCCATTCTAAACATCGTGCCGGCATGATGTACCCCTGGTACCCCCACTGGTATGAAGACGTCAGGTTGGCGATCAAATTGCATGTTAGCGTGGCCAATAGCTATGATTGGCGCGTCACAACTAGGCGGTTGATGTGGATTAAAAGTGCTTAACCATAATAGCGCGTCACAACTTTTAAGCTGATGCCGGCTTGAGAAGTGGTAAGAATCATATTGAGGTTGACCATTAAGCAATCGGCTTCTAGTTGGGTAGCCCGTTAGCCAGGTGCTGGTATTGTTCACACTGGAATCGCCATCGCCAGCATTGAGGGGTAAGCCGGCGACGCGATTACTTTCATTTAAGGTGCTGATGAGTTGCGTAATGCTTTGTACGGTCAGTTCAGCATGCGCGTAGTTTAAGTGACTGGCAGACCATACCACTACTGCATATTGCGCCGTTTTTAATTTTTCTAAAATTAAGCGTAGTGATGCAATTGACACGCCACCAATAAGATCGCTAACTAATTTTTTAGAGAGAGAATTTTTTTTCTGGCTTAAGACATTGAGCGCATTGATAATCTCAGGCAGTTTTTGAGTTTCTGCCGGAATCACCAGCGGCTTTTTGCCATCCGGTGAAATGCCCGCTTGGACGCTTTCTTCAGCAACGCCTAAATAAATGATTTCTGCCTGCGCTTTATCAAACAGGCTATCGCTATTCCACACCAATTTTTCAAAAAATCGTGGATGGCTAGACACGATATCGGTACCAATAGCCAAAATGACATCCGCACGATTTTTGACTTCGGTAAGCGTGGTTGTTTGCCAACCGCTGTTTTGCAGGGCCAGGGTGTTGCGCATGGTCGCTTCGGAATGCATATGGTCTAGCGTGGCGTTGGTTTTTTCTGCCAAGCGCATGATTGCGCGCATGCCTTGCACTTCAGTGCCTAAGCCAGCAAATAAGGGTTGATGGCTTGCGCGCAAAATATCCGCAGCAGTTTTAATCGCCGTGTTTAAATCGGTGGGATTACCGGCTAGACTGGGTTTTGTCGCATTTGCCTGCAAAGCTTTTTCAAAAAAATCTATGCTTTTTGAGCAAGCATTTTTGATGCGCATTGGTGATATTTCTGTCAGTAGCAAGTCATCGCAAAGCATGCCACAAGCAGGGCAGCAATGCGTTATTGCTAAGACGGTGTTATTTGGCGATTCCATTTAAACGTAATTCTGCCACATTGTAAGTGCCCGCGGTTTGAAACAAGTGGCGAAACATGTAAAAGTAGGTTTATTTTAAACGCCAAAAATGGTATTTTATCGTTCTTTTCAATATGTTAATTAAATGGAGTTGTTATGGCTGTTCAACGCACGCTTTCTATCATCAAACCTGATGCGGTAGCAAAAAATGTAATTGGTAAAATTTACACCCGTTTTGAAAATGCAGGTTTAAAAGTAGTTGCTGCAAAAATGGTACAATTAACGCAAGCTGAGGCTGAAGGTTTTTACGCAGTGCATGCAGCACGCCCGTTTTTTGGTGATTTAGTCAAGTTTATGATTTCTGGTCCAGTGATGATTCAAGCCTTAGAAGGCGAAAATGCCGTACTAGTGAACCGTGATTTAATGGGCGCTACTAACCCTAAAGATGCTGCTGCTGGCACTATTCGCGCAGACTTTGCCGAAAGTATTGATGCTAATGCGGTGCATGGTTCAGATTCAGCTGAAAACGCAGCGATTGAAATCGCTTACTTCTTCGGTAAATAGGTAAAAACAATTTTGGTTAATCTGCTCAATTTCAATCAGCCACAACTGGCTCAGTGGTTTGCCAAGCAAGGTGAGAAGCCTTTTCGCGCCAAGCAGTTAATGCGCTGGATGCATCACTTTGGGGTGCATGATTTTGAGCGGATGACTGATATTGCCAAAGTATTACGTGAAAAATTAGCAATGGAGGCTGAAATCACCTTGCCACACGTGCAGTTAGAGCAAGTATCAAATGACGGCACGCGAAAATGGTTAATAGGGGCGGACACGGCAAACAGCATTGAAACCGTTTTTATCCCCGAGGATGATCGCGGCACATTATGCATTTCATCGCAAGTAGGTTGCGCCTTAGAGTGCACCTTTTGTAGTACTGGCCGTCAAGGCTTTAACCGAAATTTAAGTGTTGCAGAAATCATTAGTCAGCTTGCCATCGCTAACCGGTCGTTGCGACAAGAGGCTGGTTACGATATGTTGCCGGCAGGTGAGCGCATCATTAGCAATGTGGTCATGATGGGCATGGGTGAGCCGCTGGCAAATTACGATAATGTCGTGACAGCCATGCAAATTATGTTGGACGATAATGCTTATGGTTTAAGTCGCCGTCGCGTCACACTTTCAACCAGCGGTATGGTGCCAGCAATGGATAAGCTAAAAGAAGATTGTCCGGTTGCGCTTGCTGTTAGCTTACATGCGCCGAATGACGCCTTGCGTGATGTGATCGTACCGATTAACAAAAAATATCCACTAAAAGAGTTAATGGCGGCATGCAATCGGTATTTAGAAAAAGCGCCGCGCGATTTTGTCACTTTTGAATATGTGATGCTAGATGGCGTGAATGATACTGTTGAACACGCGCATCAATTAGTAGACTTGGTTAAAAATGTCTCCTGTAAATTCAACTTAATTCCGTTTAATCCATTTCCAAATAGCGGCTACGGGACTTCTAAAGCCAACCATATGCGTGTATTTAGGGATATTTTAATGCAAGCAGGGTATGTGGTGACGGTGCGTAAAACCCGTGGCGAAGATATTGATGCAGCTTGTGGGCAATTAGCTGGTAAGGTGTTGGATAAAACCAAACGTACTGCGACTAGAATTGCAATTGAGGCGATTTAATGAGGCTTGATATGAACATCTTAGAATTAAGACGAAAATATCCAGAGTCTGAGCAAACCAAGCTATTACAGGGTGGAAAATAACCATGACTGATGATGTAGTAAGCAGTCCCGCCGTATCAGAGCCTACGGGAATTTCATTCTTGGGCGAAGTGTTTTCTTCTGCTAGACGCGGTAAAAAGCTCTCAGTAAAAGAGGTATCTAATAAATTACGCCTAAGTATTAAGCAAATTGAAGCCTTAGAAAATAATGATTTTGCAGCCTTACCGCAAGCTATGATTACGCGTGGTTTTATTCGTAATTATGCGCGTTTGCTAGAAGTTGATGCCGAGCCTTTACTTGAGCATTATCGTGCGTGTGTGCCAGATGTTTTGCCTGGAGCATTGACCGTGAAAACCTCTATCCATCAAGTCGCGATAACTAACAGTAGTCAAGCTTGGCCTAAATATACCGTCAGTAGCATTTTGTTGTTATCGGTCTTGTTGGTATGGTTTATTTATAGCCAGCACTTGCCAGAGCAAGTAAAGGCGCCTGTCGAAGCCGTGGTAGATGCCAGTACAAACAACGTAGCGTCTGTTGCCGTTGCGCTACCAGAAATAGCGCTACCAGTCGCTGAGCGCAAAGCAGAAAGCGTTGAGGCAATAAGTCCGGAGAAAGAGCTGGCAACTACTGCTGTTGCACAGAGCGCTACAGCAGTTAAAGAAAATGTGGCGCCCACAACGCCGTTAGCAAATCCTACACAGAGTGTGCAATTGCGACCTTCGACGGATGTAGATTTTAGTACATTAAAAGAAAATGCTGGAAAATCTGCTCAGCAAGCACTTGTTGCTAACGAAAAAGTGAACGTGAGCGATCTGACAAGTAGCAAGAATGTTAGTTTCTCAGCGTCAGAAGACTCTTGGGTGCAAGTGAAAGACAAGTCGGGTAAGGTTATATTCGAAAAAAAGTTGGCGGCAAATAGTACTGATAATTTTGATGGCCAGCCACCCTTCAAGTTATGGATAGGTAATGCCAAAGCAACGACGTTGACATTTTTAGGTCAGCCAGTAGATTTGACTGGCAAGACTAAAAATAATGTGGCGCGCATTACCCTTGAGTAGTCTTTAGGAGCAATCGTTGAATTTATTTCACCTTAATCAGCCACGAAAAACTTTGCAGGTAATGATAGGTCATGTGCCTGTGGGTGGTGGTTTGGCGGGTACGCAGCCAAGTCCTGTGGTGGTGCAAAGTATGACCAATACCGATACCGCAGATGCGCCAGCAACGATTAAACAAGTATTTGAGTTATGGCAAGCAGGTAGTGAGGTTGTGCGTATTACCGTCAATTCACCAGAAGCCGCTGCACAAGTGGCTAATATTCGACGCGGTTTAGATGCTTTAGGCTGTAATGTGCCGCTAGTGGGTGATTTTCATTACAACGGTCATAAACTATTGGCGCAGTATCCTGATTGTGCAGCAGCGCTTGCCAAGTACCGTATCAATCCAGGTAATGTAGGCAAAGGTTCTAAACGGGATGAGCAATTTGCGGCCATGATAGACGCGGCTATTCAGTATAAAAAAGCGGTGCGTATTGGCGTTAATTGGGGCAGTTTAGACCAAGCAAAAATGGCGCAGATGATGGATGATAATGCTAAGTTGGCTACGCCATTATCGTCAGATGCCTTGATGCGCGAGGCCTTAATTCAATCAGCACTTGAAAGTGCGCAGCAAGCCGTTGCATTAGGCTTGTCGCCTAATCAAATCATTATTTCTTGCAAGGTTAGTAATGTGCAAGATTTGGTTAAAGTCTATGCTGATTTAGCTAGTCGCAGTGATTATCCCTTGCACTTAGGCTTGACAGAGGCTGGTATGGGTTCTAAAGGTATCGTGGCTTCTACCGCCGCGCTAGCCTTACTATTACAGCAAGGTATCGGCAATACCATCCGCGTATCTTTAACGCCAGAGCCTAACGAGTCACGCATTAAAGAAGTGATTGTCGCCCAAGAGATTTTGCAAACTATGGGCATACGGTCATTTACGCCTTTAGTCACTGCCTGCCCCGGTTGCGGTCGCACTACTTCAACCTACTTTCAAGAGTTGGCGATGCAAATTCAAAGTTATTTGCGTAATCAAATGCCGGTGTGGCGTGAGCGCTATGCTGGCGTTGAAAATATGAGTGTTGCGGTGATGGGTTGCGTGGTGAATGGTCCAGGTGAATCAAAATTGGCGAATATTGGCATTAGCTTGCCTGGCACAGGTGAGACGCCAGTCGCGCCAGTATTTGTTGATGGCGAAAAAACCGTCACCTTAAAAGGTCACCATATTGCACAAGAATTTCAGGCGATAGTGGAGCATTATGTGCAAACCAATTATGCCGCCGGCGCTAGGTTGCATCAGCCCAATGAGCCTACTAAAATAAAGGGCTTAAGCCCTACCAATAAAACAATTCCAATTAAAGTAGTGTAGTTATGGTTGAAAATTCAACAAAAATTAAGCCCACAAAATTTCAAAGTATTAAAGGTTTTTACGACATTCTGCCTGAACATACGCCGCTTTGGTTCAAGCTAGAGGACACAGCGCGCCGAGTACTGGCGCAGTACGGCTATAAAAATATTCGCATGCCTTTGGTTGAGCCTACCGATTTATTTGTGCGTTCTGTGGGTGAGCATACCGATATCGTCGAAAAAGAAATGTACGCTTGGAAAGATGCGCTGAACGGCGACAAACTGACCTTGCGACCGGAAGGCACTGCCGGCTGCGTGCGGGCGGTGATAGAAAGCAATCTGACCTATAACAGCCCAGTTCGGTTGTGGTATAGCGGGGCTATGTTTAGGCACGAAAATGTGCAAAAAGGCCGTCAACGACAATTTCATCAGGTGGGTGTTGAGGCTTTTGGTTTTGATAGCCCGCAAGTGGATGCTGAGCAAATTGTCATGCTTGCAAGGCTTTGGCGCGAACTTGGCATTAAAGAGGTTGAGTTGCAAATTAACAGTATAGGCGATGCGCATGAGCGTGCTGAATATCGCAATGTGCTGATTGCTTACTTTGAGCAACACCTAGATTTATTAGATGAAGATGCGAAACGTCGTTTATACACCAATCCACTGCGTATTTTGGACACTAAAAACCCGCGCATGCAAGCACTATGTGAGGCAGCACCAAAGCTGATAGATGGTTTGGGTGAGGCTAGCCGTAGTCATTTTTCTGGCCTTTGTCGATTATTAGATGCTGCCGGTATTGCTTACTTAATCAATGCGCGTTTGGTGCGTGGTTTAGATTATTACAACCGTACCGTGTTCGAATGGGTCACGACAAAACTAGGTGCGCAAGGCACCATTGCTGGCGGTGGTCGCTATGATGCCTTGGTCGAGCGTTTAGGCGGCGAGGCAACACCTGCTTGTGGTTTTGGTATTGGCTTAGAACGGGTATTTTTACTGATGCAGGAATATGGCGTAATGGCAGATGATGCGCCAGATGTGTATTTAGTTAATGTAGGCATATTGGCTGAAAATCAAGCATTCACCATCAGCGAAATATTACGCAACGCAGGTTTAAATGTAGTCTTGCATGCAGGCGGCGGTAGTTTTAAATCACAAATGAAAAAGGCAGATAGAAGCCAAGCCCGCTACGCCTTGATATTAGGCGATGATGAAGTGGCTAACCAGCAAGTCACCTTAAAACCAATGCTAGCCTCAGTTAAGGGCGAGCAGCAGCAATGTAGTGTGGAAGATGCTATTAGCTATTTAACGGCGAATTAAAGATTGATTGAGATATTCAAAGGTGAATGAATTGCATGGCCACTAACCTGAATAAAGCTAGCCCATTGTTGCAATTACAGCAGCTCAGCATTGCACCTAAAAAAATGCCCACGCGCTTGTTAGTCAACAATGTGAGCTTGACTATCGAGGTGGGAAAAACCACTTGTGTGGTTGGCGAATCAGGCAGCGGGAAAAGTTTAACCGCCTTATCTATCATGGGATTATTGTCTCAACAGCTACAATTGACTGCGGGTAAGGTGTTGTTTAATGATGGGCAATCTGGTGAGCAAGATTTAACCAAGCTTGATGAAGCGAATTTACGAAAAATTCGTGGCGCAAAGATTGCGATGATTTTTCAGGAGCCGATGACATCACTAAATCCGGTGCTGACCATTGGTTATCAGATTGGTGAAAGTTTGACCACCCATTTGGGTGTTAAGGGCGATCAGTTAAAAGCTAAAATTGCCAGTTTGCTAGAAATGGTGGGAATTCCTGCTGGTCGCGCCAATAATTACCCAGATGAACTATCTGGTGGTCAGCGGCAACGCGTCATGATCGCCATGAGTATTGCTTGTGAGCCGCGTTTGCTGATTGCGGATGAGCCAACGACCGCCTTAGATGTGACGGTGCAGGCACAAATACTTAAGTTGTTGGACGAACTTAAAACGCGCATGAATATGGGTATGCTATTTATTACGCACGATTTTGGTGTGGTGGCGGATATAGCGGACTATGTTGCGGTGATGTTCAGAGGTGAAATTGTCGAGTCTGGGACGAAAATGCAGGTGCTGAATAAGCCGCAGCACCCTTACACGCAAGCATTGCTGGCATGCGTGCCGGATGCTGAAGGTAAGAAACCACTGAAGCCCATTGATTATGCGTGGTTGCCAGAAAATCAGCAAATACTGCAGACTAGTGCGCAAAATTTAAAGACTGCCGCATGACTACGCCCATATTACAGGCCAATAATTTAGTTAAAACTTATACGCAACGTAGCGGTAAATTTGGCTTTGGCACTAGCCTGGTAAAGGCCTTGGATGACGTCAGTATCAGTTTGACTGAAGGTAAAACGCTTGCCGTGGTCGGTGAATCTGGCAGTGGTAAATCCACCTTGGCACGTTGTCTGTTACAATTGCAACCCTTAGACAGTGGTGAAGTGCTGTTTGCGGGTCAAGACCTTGCTAAATTAGACGGCGCAGCACTTAGAGTAGTGCGTAAAAACCTGCAAATGGTCTTTCAAGATCCATTTGCCTCGCTTAATCCACGCATGCGGGTGGGTGAGATTGTTGGCGAAGGGCTGCTTATTCATGGTTTAGGCAGTGGTGCAGAGCAGCAAAGAAAAGTAATTGCTATGTTAAATCGGGTAGGCTTAACCGAAGCGGATATGCAAAAATATCCCCATGAGTTTTCTGGTGGACAAAGGCAGCGTGTAGGCATCGCCCGCGCATTGGTGCTTCAGCCTAAGGTGGTGGTGTGTGATGAGCCGGTTTCTGCATTAGATGTGTCGATTCAGGCGCAGATATTGTTGTTACTAAAAGAGTTGCAAGCTGAAATGGCCTTGAGTTATTTATTCATCAGCCATGATTTACGTGTCGTACGCCATATTGCAGATGACATCGTCGTGATGCACCAGGGAAAAATTGTAGAATATGGTGCTGTGGTGGATATTTACCAACAACCGCAACATGAATATACGCGTAATTTACTTGCAGCCATGCCCGGAAAATATATGGCTTTGGTCGGAAATTAGGCTCGAGCCTGATATTTTGAATATAGAAAACAGTTAAATAAACTTAGATTAAGAAAATTAGGAAAAAGCAATGGCATATGATTTAGAAGAGCAAGAACAGTTAGACGAGTTTAAAGCTTGGTGGAAACAAAATGGGGCGATGATTAGCACGTTGCTGATTGCTTTGTTAGTGGCTTATATTACTTTTCAGGGCTGGCATTACTATCAAAACAAGCAAGCTGTTGAAGCTTCTACGCAGTATCAAGAATTGTTAGTGACCGAAGGAAAAGATTTAAAAATCATACAAGCAAAGTCAACGGCCTTAATGGAAGGCTTCAGCGGAACGCCTTACGCAGGCCGTGCCGCATTATTTGCAGCTAGAGCCAATTATCAAGCCAATGAAATTAAAAGTGCAAAAGCGCAGTTAGACTGGACTATTAAAAATGCAAAAGAAACGGCTATTAGTGCTTTAGCTAGTTTGCAGTTAGCTAATATTTTAGCTGAAGAAAAAGACTTTGCTGGGGCATTGAAATTACTTAATGCCTCACATGATGCCGGTTTTGATGGGTTGTTTTCTGATCTAAAAGGGGATATTTTGGTTGGTCTAGGTAAAAATGTAGAGGCAAAAGAAGCCTATCAGCAAGCCTTGACTAAGTTGGAGCCAAAAGGAAAATTTCGTGCACTAACGCAGCAAAAACTTGAGTCGCTAGGTTAATATTTTCTTCTTTAAATCATTAATCTTCAATAAATAAGCTGGAGTGCTGTGTTGTTATTACCTCAATATAAAAATGCATTATTCGTTTTAATTGCTATCTCTAGTCTGTTGCTCATGTCTGCATGTAGCGTTATTGGTGAGTTGAAAACGGACATCACTGACCGAGTCATGGGTCGCGTGGGGGCGGATGCACCTGACCCATTAACTGAGATTAAAGAAACGTATGTTAGCAAGTTGCTATGGCAAACAAAAGTTGGCGCATCTAAAGACTTTGATTTCTCGCCAGTGGTGGAAGCAGGCTACGCATATGTGGCCAGTGCTACAGGTGAAATAGTTAAGTTAGATGCCGTCACCGGCAAGCAAGAGTGGCGCGTTAATGCCGGAGAAGTGTTGTCCGGTGGTGTTGGTGTTGGTGGAAGTCTGGTGATGGTCGGTACGCAAAAAGGCATTGTTTACGCCTATGACATTGCTGGCAAGCTACAATGGAAATCAAAACTAAGCAGCGAAGTATTAAGTGCCCCTAAGTATTTTGATGGACTAGTAATTGTTCGCACCGGCGATAGTCATATTTATGGCATTAATGCTAATGATGGTAGTCGTAAATGGGTGTATGACCGCGCCAGTCCAGCGCTTACCTTACGCAGTAGCGCTGGTGTGGTCGTTGATGGAGGTGCTGTTTATGCGGGCTTTGGCGGAGGTAAGCTGATTGCCGTGCGGGCAGATAACGGAAAAATGTTATGGGAAGCCTCAGTCGCCCAACCTAAAGGCGTGACAGAGATCGAACGTATTGCTGATATCACTAGTTTACCGGTAGTCGATGGCCCGCTAATTTATGCGGTTGCTTATCAAGGCCGCATCGCCGCGGTTGATAGAGCTTCAGGTCGCGTGGTATGGAATCGCGAAATTTCGAGCTTATCTGGCTTAAGTGTAGAAGATGGCCGTATTTTTGTGTCGCATACTGCGGGCTCAGTGTATGCGCTTGATTACAGCACGGGTAAAACTTTTTGGCGACAAGCCGCGCTTAAAAACCGTCAGTTATCGGTACCAGTGCCTATGGGTAGTTTGACTGCTGTCGGTGATTTAGAAGGGTACGTGCACATGCTGAGTCGTGATGATGGCGCCTTAGTGTCTAGAATTAAAGTGGATGACAGCTCTGTGATGCCTAAAATGGCGCTGATTAATAGTAATACGGTGTTAGCACAAACGCGAGATGGCGGCGTTTACGCCATTCAAGTTAAGTAAACCCAAGAGCAATCTAGCTCAAGAATTATATAGAAGAGTTTCATGTTACCTACCCTAGTTTTGGTTGGCCGACCCAACGTCGGAAAATCTACATTATTTAATCGCCTAACTAAAAGCCGCGACGCACTGGTTGCCGACTTGCCAGGGCTTACGCGTGACCGCCATTATGGACGTGGCGTAGGCGCCAGTCAGCCCTATTTGGTAGTGGATACTGGAGGTTTTGAGCCTAATACCGACAGTGGCATCCTTAAAGCGATGGCGGTACAAACCTTATTGGCGATTGATGAAGCCGATGTGATTATCTTTATCGTTGATGGACGTCAAGGCGCTACGCCACAAGATATGGAAATCGCCAATCGTTTGCGTCGGAGTAAATGTCCAGTATTACTCGCGGTGAATAAAACGGAAGGTATGAACAAAGCTGTTGTCAGTGCGGAATTCCATGAATTAGGTTTGGGTGACCCGTTGTCAATATCCTCCGCGCATGGTGAAGGTGTGAAAGATATTATTGATTTAGCGCTTGAGAGCTTTCAAGTGATTGAAGAAGAGCCTGAACTAGATCAAACTGGTGATAGAGTGCCGAAAGTGGCGATTGTTGGCCGCCCTAACGTCGGAAAATCAACCTTAGTTAACGCCTTACTAGGGGAAGATCGCGTCATCGCTTTTGACGAACCGGGCACGACACGTGATTCTATCTCGATTGATTTAGAAAAAAATGGTAAACATTACACGCTGATCGATACCGCTGGTGTGCGTAAGCGCGGTCGCGTGTTAGAAGCGATTGAAAAATTCTCAGTCATTAAAACCATACAGTCGATTGAAGAAGCGAATGTGGTGATTTTGGTGGTGGATGCACAAGAAGGCATCACCGAGCAAGATGCACACGTCGCCGCCTATATATTAGAAGCCGGTCGTGCACTGGTGGTAGCGATTAACAAATGGGATGGCTTAAAAGAAGAAGAGCGCGATTGGGTGAAACGTGAAATTGACCGTAAATTGATGTTTTTAGATTTTGCTGAGTTTCATTACATTTCAGCGCTACGTAAAAAAGGCCTGCCAGAATTATTTAAGTCGGTGGATATTGCCTTTAAAGCCGCGTTTGCTAAATTAGCCACACCGCAACTTACGCGCGTGCTGATTGACGCGCTACAACAGCATCAACCGCCTATCAGCAAGGGTATACGCCCTAAATTACGCTATGCGCACCAAGGCGGTAGCAATCCACCGATTGTGGTCATACATGGTAACCATGTCGATGGCGTAAAAGACGCTTATACCAGATTTTTGGAAAAGACTTTTCGCAGAACATTCCAGCTATCAGGCACACCGCTGCGCGTGCAATACAAGCAAGGTAGCAACCCGTTCGCTGAAGATGAGGATAAGCGTAAGCCAGGCGAAGGTATCGTCAGTATGCGCCGTCGTAAAACGGCCCATAGAGCCGAATTAAAAGCCAAAAAAGTGGTGGAAGATAAAGATAGAAGCGCTAAAAAGCGTTAATTGTTACTCATTTTAATCAGGCTTGGGTAGAATCTGGTCATATTTGACGCTGTAATATTGACCACCCTATTTTTTGCATCAGGGTGTGTGCTTGACGCATTACCACCTAGCATCATGTGGGTCTCTGCAAGGGCTGTATCAAAATTATAGCCAGCAGCCTGCATTAAACGTTTGCCCACTATATCTGCATCGCATTCCTCTTTCCAGGCATCAAACGGTATGATGAGCACTTGCTTCACTCTACCATGCCACAGTTCGCAGTGCTCTAACTCATGACCAATGACCTAGGCTAAGGTCATCCGATATATTCAGCCTTTCCATAGTGTTTTGATTGACTGTGATTTCGTAGCGGGCAGACATTCCATAGCCTGCGGTGTAATTCCATACTTTGGCTTCTGATATAGCACCCTTGTTTGTGGCACTTATTGTGTAATAAGATGCAGAGTCTTCACAAAACTTATTCATGGGCTCAGCCATCTTTTCAATTTTTGATTGAAATTCGGCTGACGTTATATCTCGCGCTATAACTACATTTGAAACTGCTAAACCAGTCATCAAACATACGCAGGCTAATATTTTTTTAAAATCAGATCTTTTGTTCAAAGGCAATTTCCTATGCGTTAATTGGAAATAGGGCATTTAAATAAATAATGGATGCTAATTGAGATTCTTTAAACAGAACACGAGAATAGCTGTGTGGAAGTGCGAATGAGAAATCAAGACTAGGCTTAATGCAATAAGAGTATTAATGCTGAGTTGATGTTTGGCCGGACATGTTTTGTGTGCTTATTGGTATGGGCACATACGGGCGATGATTTTTACATCATTGGAATAAACTTGATAACTATCAGAATGGTGTTGGCAGAGTTTGCCTGAAGACTAGCTATTTGACTGGGGCTTGCGAAACTTTATTTCACAAGCCCTTAACTTCTTAATGCAGACTTTCCCAAAACTTCCACCATACGCGTTCATCTGTTGATACGCCTTTGCCGAACATTTGACTGTTGGGGTAATTCGTTTTTAAGATGCGTAGGGTGTCATTTTTAAGGTCGTCTAGGCTGAGTAAATCGTAAGCACTAATCATAATCACTAACGCTTGTTCAACCATTGGTGATTGAGGGAAATATTCCAGCACATATTTGCAGCGATTGACCGCCGCTACATAAGCCTGGCGTTTCATGTAATAGCGCGCCACATGCAACTCATGTTCTGACAAGCTGTTGGATAAGTAAACCATGCGCTGCATGGCATCTTTTGTGTATTTGCTGTTAGGGTAACGGGTGGCCAACTCTTTGAAGCTAGCAAAAGAGTCGCGCAGTGCGCGCGGGTCGCGATCACTGATTTGTTGTTCAGTCAGCTTTTCAATCACACCACGTTCGTTAAAAACGGCTAAGCCTTTTAAGTAATAGGCGTAGTCCACATTGGTATGGTTAGGATGTAATTTAATAAAGCGGTCTGCTGCCGCCACGCATAAAACGGGGTCTTGATCTTTATAGTGCGCATAGGCAGTTTCAAGTTGGGCTTGGGCGGCGTAGCGGCCATTGGGGTAGCGAGATTCTAATTTACCAAAATATTTGACGGCTTTATCATAGTCTTTATCAAACATTTTAGCCTGACCTTCGGCGTAAATGTGCTCAGCGGTCCAGCCTTTAGTATCATCTAACTCAGTGGGGTCGCCAAAAATGGCACAAGCATTGAGAAACAAGGCAAACATTAAAACTAAGATATACTTCATGCTAAAACCACCATTAAGAATTATAGACAATTATACCCGATGACAGACACCACTCAACACTCTCTTAGTAATTCAACCATTGTTAACCAAGCGCTAGCGCTGACTATCCCACAAGATTTGGGGGGGTTGCGCTTAGATGTTGCATTGCAACGGCTGTTGCCAGACCACTCACGCTCAAGATTGCAAGCTTGGATTAAGGACGGCTTAGTGACTGTGGGTGGTCAAGCCAGTACCTCTAAAACCAAAGTGTGGGGCGGTGAGCAAGTATTGGTGCAAGTGCAGACTAAGCCTGAACAGCATGCATTTACCGCAGAAAACATTCCGCTGGATATTGTTTTTGAAGATGAGCATATTTTGGTGATCAATAAACCGGCTGGCATGGTGGTACACCCAGCCGCAGGTAATTGGAGTGGTACTTTACTCAATGCCTTATTGTTTCATGCGCCAGCATTAAAAGACGTGCCGCGCGCCGGTATTGTGCATCGACTCGATAAAGATACCAGCGGCTTGTTAGTGGTGGCTAGAACCTTGGCCGCACAAACTAATTTGGTCCGACAATTACAAGCGCGTACCGTAAAACGCGAGTATCGCGCTATTGTTTGGGGTCAGATTTGGCGCAATGGCATGATAGATCAGCCGATTGGGCGTGACCCACGGTCACGCACAAAAATGGCCATTAATCGTGGCGGAAAACCTGCCATTACGCGGTATGAGATGTTGGAAAGGTTTTCAGTGCAGACCTATATGCGCTGTAATTTAGAAACCGGCCGTACGCACCAAATTCGTGTACACATGCAGCATTTAAAAGCGCCGATCGTTGGTGACCCTATTTATGGCTTTCGTGGAATTGTGCCGATTCGCGCCATGACGCAAACCTTGCGTGATACCGTCAGTCAGTTTAATCGTCAAGCATTGCATGCCATCAAGTTAGGTTTTCTACACCCAGCGACTAACGAGTTTGTCGAATGGCAAATTGAGTTAGCAGATGATATGAAAGCCTTGTTAGAGGCTATGCGTCATGAAGATCCGCGTAATGATGAATATGATTTTGAATTAAGTTTCGGTGGCTTGCAAACTGAGCCATACCTCGCAGATGAAGATTACGAGGATGATGAAGACGATGCAGAGTTTGATGACAACGACGATTTGGAACTGGAAGACGAAGAGTAAACAGTGTCTGCATTAAACTTTATTACGCCCGATTGGCCAGTGCCCGCTAATGTGAAAGCGGTGCAAACGACGCGATTAGGCGGTGTTAGCTTAGCGCCTTATGCCAGCCTTAATTTAGGCGCACATGTCAGTGATGATGCAACTGCGGTAGCGACTAATCGTCAATTACTCAAGCCCTATTTACCCAGTGAGCCGGTGTGGCTGAATCAAGTGCATGGCATAGCGGTGATTGATGCGGCACAAAGTACTTGTTTGCAAAATGCCGATGCCTCATTGACCACGCAGCCGAATGTGGTGTGCGTGACCATGACGGCAGATTGTTTACCGGTGTTGTTGTGCGATAAAGCGGGTACGGTGGTGGCTGCAGTGCACGCCGGTTGGCGTGGTTTGTGTGATGGCGCCATTGAAGCCACAGTGCATAAAATGCAAGTGCCCCCAAATGAAATTTTAGCTTGGCTAGGCCCAGCCATTGGACCTAATGCGTTTGAGGTGGACGCTGAGGTGCGATCACAGTTTATACAGCACGACCAACAGGCAGCGCTGGCGTTTAAGACGCATGGCGATAAGTGGCTGTGTAGTATGTATTTAATCGCCCAGCAACGTTTAAATGCCCTTGGCGTAACGCAGATTTATGGCTGTGGCGTGAATGAAGATTTTTGTACTTATAGCGACGAGGCACGGTTTTTTTCATTTCGGCGCGACAATATGACTGGTCGTATGGCTAGTCTAATTTGGCTTTCAGCTGCGATTTAAAGCTGTGGTTACAATTTGACGATATGACGAGTCGTTTCTAAACTATAATGTGCACTGCAAGGATGTCTTGCTAGTGATTATATAAAGATCTATCGATAAATAGCGCATGTATTTTTCTGAATATTCAGCCCTTACCTACATTATCAGTTTTAGCCTGTTAGGCGGCGTATTGAGCGTATCTCTGGCGGCGTTATTGGCGTTGAGCGTGCGCACGACATGGCTACCTATGCTAGTCAGTTATGCTATTGGCGCGATGCTGGGTGCAGTTTTTTTAGAGATCTTGCCGCATGCGTTTAGCCTTGCAAGCAATGTAGAGAGCATTTCGGTCACATTGCTGCTTGGATTGTTGCTATTTTTCATCCTTGAAAAGCTGGTGATTTGGCGCCATTGTCATGGCGATCATTGTGAAGTCCATGCCATACATACTGAAGAACGTTGCCCAGTCACGCATCCGGAAATTCCACTTGAACAACAACATAGTGCTAAAGACGGCGCCACCAAGTATAAGGCGGTCACCACAGCACAAACTTCGGTGTTGCTAGCTAGTGGTCATAGTCATAATCATGCGCACGACAGTGGTCGTAGCGGTTTGATGATTATGATAGGGGATACTTTCCATAATTTTATTGACGGTATATTAATCGCCGCCGCTTTTACGGCAGATATAAAATTAGGCGTAGTGACGGCGCTGGCGATTATTGCCCATGAAATACCGCAAGAAGTCGGAGATTTTTTAATCTTACTGCATTCAGGTTATAGCAAAAAACAAGCCTTAATATTTAATCTGGTATCCAGTGTGGCGACCATGGCGGGGGGCTTAATCGCTTATTATGCACTGCAATATGTACAAAGTTGGATACCGTTTATTCTAGCCATCGCCGCTTCTAGTTTGATTTATGTCGCCGTGGCAGATTTGATTCCCGGCTTACACAAGCGCACAGAATTGAAAGCCACCTTAGCGCAGGTTTTACTCATTTTAATCGGTGTCAGTACGATCTGGATCGCGCACGTCGTTCTCGAGTAGGTTCTTTTTTTGTTGAATATAGCGTCTATGCTTGACGCCAAGTAACCACAGCAATAAAGCGCACGGTAATAGCCCGTAAAATATAAAGGTCATGAATCCCGCGGTAAGTGTTTTTTCGGTCGCTGCCATTAAAGTGACAACGTACATCCAAGCAATGGCAATAATATACATAAGTAATAAATTTAATTTAAAGGTTGGTTAGTATTAATGAGTTTAGCAAATCCAAAAGTTGGTTTCGTATCGCTAGGTTGTCCTAAAGCCGGCTCAGATGCAGAGCGTATTCTCACCCAATTGCGGGCGGAAGGCTATGAAATTTCAGCGAGCTATGAAGATGCTGATTTAGTCGTGGTGAACACCTGTGGCTTTATTGATAGCGCGGTAGAAGAATCACTTGATGCCATTGGTGAGGCCATTAAAAAGAACGGTAAAGTGATTGTGACTGGCTGTTTAGGTGCTAAAAAAGGCGTGGTAGAAGCGGCTCACCCAAGCGTTCTCGCGGTAACCGGCCCGCATGCCCTAGAAGAAGTCATGATTGCGGTACATGCTAACTTGCCAAAATTGCACGAGCCATTTATTGATTTAGTGCCGCCACAAGGCGTTCGTTTAACCCCTAGCCATTATGCCTACCTAAAGATTTCAGAAGGCTGTAACCACCGTTGTAGCTTCTGCATTATTCCAAGCATGCGTGGCGATTTAGTCAGCCGGCCGATAGGCGAAGTATTGAATGAAGCTGAAAATTTAGTCAATGCTGGGGTTAGCGAGATTTTGGTTATTTCACAAGATACGTCTGCTTATGGCGTTGATGTTAAATATCGTTCAGGCTTTTGGAATGGTCGCCCAGTCAAAACGCGTATGACCGAACTATGTCAAAGTTTGAGCGAGCTGGGCGTATGGACGCGCTTACATTATGTTTACCCTTATCCGCATGTCGATGAAGTGATCCCATTGATGGCCGATGGCTTGATTTTGCCGTATTTAGATGTGCCATTTCAGCATGCCAGCCCACGCATTTTAAAAGCGATGAAGCGACCAGCGCATGCTGAAAATAACTTAGCACGCATTAAAGCCTGGCGAGAAATCTGCCCGGACATTACCGTGCGCAGTACCTTTATTGCCGGTTTTCCAGGTGAAACGGAAGATGATTTCCAGATGATGCTAGACTTTTTAGAAGAAGCTCAATTGGATCGGGTAGGCTGTTTTGCTTACTCCGCAGTGGATGGCGCAAAAGCTAATGCACTGCCAGACCAAGTGCCAGAAGAACTAAAACAAGAGCGTTTAAGCCGATTTATGGCAGTGCAAGAACGTATCAGTGCCGCTAAATTACATCACAAAATAGGCAGCATTCAAACCGTGTTGGTCGACGAAATTGTGCAGGATGCGGAAGGCAATATTGAAGCGATAGGGCGTACTAAAGCCGATGCACCTGAGATTGATGGCGTGGTCTATATGGAAGATGCTGAGGGTTTAACGCCGGGTGATTTTGTTGAGGTTGAGATTTACAGTGCGGATGGCCATGATTTGCGCGGTGGCCCACCACGGGGTTAGCGCTTTTTTGAGGACTAGTTAAATAAGTCAGGTAAGATCGGTGTGGGTCTTTGACTGTCAGCACGGTCTTCTAGGAAATCAAAAGTCAGTGGGCAACGGGTGGGTTTACGTGCCGCTTTGCGTTTTTTAGGGGTGGCGGCTAAATCAATATAGGGGGTCTGGCTGATGCGCACATAGCCTGAGCTGGCTAGTTTTTGTGCAGTGGTTTCAAAGAGGCTGAGTGGGTTGTCAATATTTTGCAGGGTGACAATGGTCTTGCTGACCTTCAGTACGTTGTACATGACGAATTTAGCTGCAGTTTGTTTCCCATAAATTTCGCCTGTGTGTATATCCATAATGCCTCCCAGCACTAATGTTTTCCTATATTATCGCTACAATTGGCGATTCACAAGCGTTTTACTACGACTTCAAGGTGTTTATATGTGAAAATGCATGAACTAGCAGTAGTTATTTTGCAAGAAGCATTTTGATCCAGACATGACAGATACCTTTATTAATCACTTTGATGATTTTGTGGTGATTGCTAAGAATCATCTTGAGGCAGATTAATTTTCAATTGCAGGATAGCGAGCAAAGCGCTAGGCATGATGGCAAGACCTGCCCAGACTTATATTGGGCCTCGAATATCGCAATGATAACTTTAGAGCTATGACCTGAGCCATGTTAAAATAAGCGTCTCGTAATTATTGTTTATTCTTGTTTAATATGACTGTTCGCACCCGCTTTGCCCCTAGCCCCACAGGTTTTCTTCACATCGGTGGTGCCCGTACCGCCTTATTTTCCTGGGCTTTTGCTAAAAAACATGCAGGTGATTTTATTCTTCGTATTGAAGATACCGATGTTGCGCGCAGTACGCCAGAAGCAGTGCAAGCCATATTGGATGGAATGCACTGGCTAGGCTTAGACTATGACGAAGGTCCTTTTTACCAAATGCAAAGAATGGATCGCTATAAACAAGTGATTCAAACCATGTTGGATGCAGGAAATGCCTATTATTGCTATAGCAGTAAAGAAGAACTTGATGCCTTACGTGAGCATCAAATGGCCAATAAGCTAAAGCCGCGTTACGATGGTAAATGGCGCCCAGAAGCGGGTAAATTACTACCTACACCACCACAAGATATTTCACCGACTATTCGATTTAAAAACCCGCAAGAGGGGGTAGTGGCTTGGGATGATTTAGTCAAAGGACGCATTGAAATTGCCAATAGCGAGCTAGATGATTTGATTATTGCGCGTGCCGATGGCACGCCGACCTACAATTTTTGTGTGGTGGTCGATGATAGTGATATGGGTATTACTCAGGTCATCCGTGGGGATGACCATGTGAACAATACGCCGCGACAAATTAATATGCTTACGGCTTTGGCTGAAATAGATGCAAGCATTAAAGTGCCGCAGTACGCCCATTTATCCATGATTTTGGGGGGTGATGGGCAAAAGCTTTCTAAGCGTCATGGCGCTGTGAGTGTCATGCAATATGATGAAGATGGCTATTTACCAGAGGCGGTGATTAATTATTTGGCGCGCTTGGGTTGGAGTCATGGTGATGAAGAAGTATTCAGTAAGCAGCAGTTTGCGCAATGGTTTGATTTAGATCACATCACGCCTTCTGCTGCGCAGTTTAATACTGAAAAGCTGAATTGGTTAAACGCGTATTATATTAAGCAGGCGGATATTGAATATTTGGTCAGCGACATTGGCAAGCGGCTCAATAAGTTAAATGTAGTGCTCAATGAGTCGCTTAGTTTGTCAGCAATCATTCATTTATACAAAGAGCGCGTCAATACTTTAAACGAGCTTGCCGCGAACATTACTTACTTTTATCAAAAGCCCATCATTGACCCTGTTGCAACAGAAAAACATTTAACGGCTGATATTAAACCCATTATCGCAGCGTTGGCTAATGCATTGCGAACTATTGATTGGCAAGCCGAGGCGATTCATCATGAGATTGAGTCAGCCGTGACAACACATGGCCTTAAGTTTCCCAAAGTAGCGATGCCACTACGCGTGATGCTGACGGGGATTGCGCAATCGCCTAGCATAGACCAGGTCATGGCCTTGTTAGGTAAAAATGAAGTATTGGCTAGAATTGATTTAGCTTTAAAAAATTAGATTAAAATAGAACAAATTGCATTGTTCTTAATCTTAAAGGAGTAACATCAGCGATGTAGCTGGTGCTATGTACTATTTATTTAACTCCAAACAATAGGAGAAATCATGAATCAAAAAGGGCAAATGTTACAAGACCCATTTCTTAACGCTTTACGCAAAGAACACGTCGCTGTATCAATCTATCTCGTCAATGGTATTAAATTGCAAGGTCAAGTGGATTCATTCGATCAATACGTAATTTTGCTTAAAAATACCGTCACCCAAATGGTCTATAAGCATGCTATTTCAACCATTGTGCCTGCGCGTATGGTCACGATTGCTTTGGCTGAAGATGAAGCGTAGGCAGTGGGTTGAATAAGCGTTGAAAGACCTGTTTGAAAGACCAAGTGGCGGCGATGCTGCCATTATGGTCAGCGTGGATTTTGGGGACCATGATTACGAAGAAAGCTTGCATGAACTTAGGCAGCTAAGCCTTAGTGCCGGCTTGACTATACGCGGTACGGTTGAAACAAAGCGATCTAGTCCTGATGCAAAACATTTTATTGGCAGTGGTAAAGCAGATGAACTGTCACAAATGATGCAAGCCAGTGAGTCCAATATTGCGGTATTTAATCACGATCTTTCCCCTTCGCAACAACGCAATTTAGAGCGCTTGCTCAAGGCGCTGGTGGTCGATAGAACGGGCTTGATTCTAGATATTTTCAGTCAGCGCGCACAGAGTCATGAAGGTAAGTTGCAAGTTGAATTAGCGCAGTTGGAACATCTGTCGACACGCTTAGTCAGAGGCTGGACTCACTTAGAGCGACAAAAAGGCGGGATTGGTGTGCGTGGAGGCCCTGGTGAAACCCAGTTAGAACTTGACCGTCGTATGTTGCGCGTGCGCGTTAAGCAATTACGTGAGAAGCTGGTTAAACTTAAAGCGCAACGGGGTATGCAACGCCGGGCACGTAAGCGTTCAAATGTCATGACCGTTTCTTTAGTGGGCTATACCAACGCAGGAAAGTCTACGATTTTTAATCGTTTAACCAAGGCGGATATTTACGTGGCAGATCAATTATTTGCCACGTTAGATACGACGACACATAAGATTTTTATTGCAGATTGTGGGTCTGTGGTACTTTCAGATACAGTTGGTTTTATTAAGCATTTGCCACACGCGCTGGTCGAGGCTTTTAGTGCTACTTTAGAAGAGGCTGTGCAGGCTGATTTATTGTTGCATATTGTGGATACTGCCAGCACTAATCGTGACGAGCAGATAATGCAAGTGAATAAGGTGCTGCTTGAGATTGGTGCTGGTAACGTGCCGCAAATTTTAGTGCACAATCAGATTGATAGAGTCGGCTTGATGCCAGCTATTAGCCGTGACGAATATGGTAGAATTACAAGCATACATGTCTCTGCTCTTACAGGTGAAGGAATGGATTTATTAAGGATGGTTATGGCAGAGCATAGCCAGCATTTACAAAAAATGAGCACAGAAGAAAGTGCTTATGCGTAGTTGATTGATTACTCCAGCCTAGTAAAGGATGGCTTACATTTATAGATAGGTGCGACGTATGATAAGATTTTGCATGATAAGTGATGATTTTTTTTGGAGCTTTAAATGATCAAATTTCCCGGATGGGGACAGCGTAATAATGAAGGCCCGCCTGATTTGGATCAGGTCATGCGTGATTTAAGTCGGAAAATTAACACCTTGTTTGGTAGGGGCGGCGGCAATCAGCCTAAGCGACCATCTGACAATCAGGGCAGAACACCGAATGACAACGGGGCAAATTTTCCACTACTACCTATCCTAGTAGTGATTATTGCTGTTTGGTTGGCGACAGGATTCTATATTGTTGATCAAGGTTCCTTGGGCGTTGTTAAGCGCTTTGGTAACTTTGTGGAAACTTCAGAACCCGGCCCACGCTGGCATTTCCCTTATCCGCTAGAATCAGCAGATGTCGTGAATATGGAGCAAGTGCGTAGGCTAGAAGTGGGCTACAGAAGTGCAGGTGAGGCTAGCGGCAGTAAAATTAAACAGCCAAAAGAAGCGCTGATGTTGACTGAAGATGAGAATATTATTGATCTGCAGTTTGCCGTGCAGTACAACGTTAAAAATGCTAAAGACTATTTATTTAACAACCGCTCAACTGACGAAGCGGTGATGTCTGCAGCCGAAACGGCGATTCGTGAAGTGGTCGGTAAAAGTAAGCTGGATGATTTGCTGCAAAAAGGGTTGGCTGATACTTCTGAACGTATGCAGATTATTTTGGATAGCTATAAAACTGGGGTAAATATCACGAGTGTGTCGCTGCAAAGTGCGCAACCACCTGAACAAGTGCAGGAGGCTTTTGAGGATGTGAACCGGGCTAACCAAGATAATCAACGTCAAATTAACGAGGGGCAAGCTTACGCTAATGATGTGATTCCTAAAGCGCGCGGAACAGCTTCACGATTGCTAGCTGAATCAGCAGGCTATAAATTAAAAATAGAAAGCGAAGCCAAAGGTAATGCTAGTCGTTTTGATCAAATTTTAGCGCAGTATAATAATGCGCCTGCAGTGACGCGCCAGCGCTTATTTTTAGATGCACAGGAACAGATTTTGTCTAGCGTGACCAAAGTATTGGTGGATCAAAAGGCCGGCAATAACATGCTATATTTACCGCTAGATAAGTTGATTAGTGCTAACGGCAATGCCACTGTTCAGCAGTCGCAATCAGTCCAGTCGCTTAATCCACAGACCGTTGTTGCGCCAGAGCAGGCTGCTACAACGGATCGTACACGAGATGCTTTTCGCAGTCGTGATAGAGAAAGTAGGTAAGGAGTAGCGATGAAAAATTTAACGAATATTCTTGTTGCTACGCTAGTTGCAATCTTATTGTTTTCAGCCTCGGCCTTTACTGTTGATCAAACGCAGTTCGTGTTAGTACAACGTCTGGGTGAAATTATCGCAGTGAAAAAAGACCCCGGCATTCACTTTAAACTGCCTATCATTGATAATTTAAAGTATTTCGACAATCGTATATTGACTTTAGATTGGGAACAACCAGCCAAATTTATTACCAGTGAAAATAAATACATGATGGTTGATTCTTTTGTGAAGTGGCGCATTATTGACCCTGCTAAGTATTATGTTTCGATCAAAGATGGTGGTGAAGCTGCCGCAGAAGACCGGCTTTCAAAAGTGGTAAATGCAGGCTTGCGCGCTGAGTTTGGTAAACGCACCGTGCATGATGTGATTGCAGGGGAACGCACCGTCATTATGGACAGCTTGCGTAAAAGAGCGGATATGGAAGCGCGTCAAATCGGCATTCAAGTGGTTGATGTTCGATTGAAACGCGTCGATTACGCTGAAGAAATCAGCAAGTCAGTTTTTGACCGTATGATCGCCGAGAGGAAGCGTCTGGCTAACCAACTTCGGTCAGAAGGCTCAGCCGCATCAGAGAAAATTCGTGCTGATGCAGACAAGCAGCGTGAAGTCATTATTGCTGAAGCTTATCGCGATGCGCAAAAAGCCAAGGGTGAGGGCGATGCAACAGCGGCGGCTATTTACAATCAGTCCTATGGTAAAAACCCAGAGTTTTATGCATTTTATCGCAGTACTGAAGCCTACAAAAATAGCTTTAAAAGTAAGAGCGACGTCATGGTGTTAGATCCAGGTTCAGACTTCTTTAAGTACTTGCGCAGCCCTGCAAAAAAATAAAGTGAACAGCACCTTACTGACAGCATTAGGTTTGATGATGGTGCTGGAAGGTCTGTTGCCCTTGTTGTTGCCTCAAACTTGGCGCGACACTTTTATACGCATGATTGCGTTTAAAGACGGTCAGCTAAGATTTGTGGGCTTGCTGTCTGTCGTGGGTGGTGCTGTGTTAATTTTGTTAAGTAAATAATGGTGTTTAAGAAGAGAGAAAATGCGTAATTGGCTACTCCCAGAATATATTGAAGACGTGTTGCCTGCAGAAGCTGCTCGTATAGAGTTATTGCGTCGTACTTTATTGGACTTATTCCGTGTGCATGGCTATCAATACGTGATTCCGCCGATGTTGGAATACATGGAATCGTTGATTACCGGAGTGGGGCATGATTTAGATTTAGCGACCTTCAAAGTGGTTGATCAGTTGACGGGTCGTTTGATGGGTGTGCGTGCAGATATGACGCCACAAGCCGCCCGCATTGATGCGCACTTATTAAACCATCAAGGGATTACGCGTTTATGTTATGCGGGCAGCGTGTTGCGAACTAAGCCAGACGGCCTTGCTGTCACGCGTGAACCTTTGCAATTGGGTGCAGAGTTATATGGTCATGCGGGTGTAGCAAGTGATATTGAAATTCAACGCCTGTTGATTAAAGCCTTGCAAGCCATCGGTATTGATCAATTGCACATAGATTTTAGCCATGTCAATATATTTGGTAGTTTAATCGCCGCCAGCGACATTGCACCGCAACTGGAGCAAGAGTTGTATGCGGCACTACAAAGTAAAGATCAATCTAGTGTTGCGGCACTTTCACAGCATTTAGATAAAACCACGCGCGAGGCTTTATTACATTTAACTGAGCTCAATGGTGATAAGACGATATTGCTAAAAGCAGCCAAGCTATTGCCTGCTATCCCAGCAATACAAGAAGCTTTGGCGAGTTTAACGCAGGTAAGTGCTGCATTAAGCGACCTAGAGGTATCCGTGAGTTTTGACTTAAGCGAACTGCGTGGTTATCACTATCATAGCGGCATCGTCTTTGCGACTTATGCGCAAGGCTATAAAGGCCCGTTGGCTTTAGGGGGGCGTTATGATGAAGTGGGTCAGGCGTTCGGGCGCGCGCGCCCTGCGACAGGGTTCAGTTTAGATTTGCGTGGGGTAGTCACGGCTTTAGCACCAGCTAAATCTGCAATGACAATCTTTGCGCCAGCAAATGACGACCAATCTTTATCTGTTAAAATTGCCACATTAAGAACTGAAGGGCATATTGTCATTCAAGAACTCGCAGGATTCCAGTCTAATCTTGCAGAATTAAATTGTGACCGGAAGTTAGCGCGTTACAACTCTGGTTGGCATGTGGTCGCCATTGATAAAGACGCAAAATAAATAAAATATTCAAAACTAAAATTATAAAGTTAACGTTATGTCAAACAAAGTAGTAAAAAATACCGTAGCAAAAAATGTCGTCGTCATCGGTACGCAATGGGGTGATGAAGGCAAAGGTAAGATAGTCGATTGGCTCACTGACCATGCGCAAGGCGTGGTGCGCTTTCAAGGGGGTCATAATGCAGGTCATACGCTAGTGGTTGGGCAGGGTGATGCTCAGCGCGTATACAAACTTAATCTCGTGCCTTCAGGCATTGTGCGTTCTGGTATCAATTGCTATATCGGCAATGGTGTCGTGTTAGATGCCGGTCACTTGTTGGGTGAAATTGCCGCACTAGAGAAAGATGGTCTAGAAGTCAAAAACCGTTTAAAAGTAAGTTCCGGTTGTCCGCTCATTTTAAGTCATCACGTGGCAGTAGATGTGGCGCGTGAAGCCAAGCGTAGTGCAGATAAAAAAATTGGCACCACCGGCAAAGGCATAGGCCCAACTTATGAAGATAAAGTTGCGCGCCGCGCGTTGCGTGTTTATGATTTATTCTACCCCGAAAGATTCTCAGAAAAATTACGCGAAGTGATGGATTACCATAACTTTGTGCTGACTAATTATTTAGGGGCGAAAGCTGTTGATTTTAATCAACAATATGATGCCAGCATGCAGCATGCTATTGCTTTAAAGCCTATGATTAGCGATATTTCTGCTGAGCTTTATGCCGCCAATGCCCGTGGCGACAACCTACTGTTTGAAGGAGCACAAGGCACACTATTGGATATAGACCACGGTACTTACCCCTATGTGACTTCAAGTAACTGTATTGCCGGTCAAGCTTCAGCCGGTGCAGGCGTGGGCGCTAATATGTTGCATTACGTGCTGGGTATTACTAAGGCTTACACAACGCGTGTCGGTGGCGGTCCGTTCCCAAGTGAATTGAATATCGATACTGAGGGTGCACCAGGTACGCAAATGTCGGTAAAAGGTCGAGAGATTGGTACAGTCACCAAGCGTAAACGCCGTTGCGGCTGGTTTGATGCCGCTGCACTGCGTCGTTCAGCCATGATTAACGGACTTACCGGGCTATGCATCACTAAATTAGATGTATTGGATGGCATTAAAACGCTCAATATTTGCATCGGTTACGAGTTGGATGGACAAAAAATAGACTTACTACCAATAGGCGCAGACGATGTGGCGGGTTGTAAACCTATTTATGAAACCGTAGCCGGTTGGTCAGAAAATACTTTTGGTGTAAAAACTTGGGATGGTTTGCCAAAAAATGCACAACACTATCTTAAACGACTAGAAGCCTTATGTGGCGTGCCAGTGGCAATTGTTTCTACCGGCCCTGAGCGCGATGAAACCATTGTGATTGAACATCCATTTGCTTAATTAAGCCATGCAAAAACAGCGCTTAGCATGGGCTATTACCGGCTCGGGGCATTATTTGCGCGAGTCTCTGGCTATACTCAGTACGCTGGAAAATGTGGATATATTCTTAAGCAAAGCAGCGGCGGAAATCATCAAACAATATGGTTTTCAAGCCATGTTAGACGCAAGCAATCACCGGGTATATCAAGATAAAACAGCCAGTAGCGTCCCTGTTGAACTGTTTTATGAAGGTCAATATCACACCCTAGTGATTGCGCCAGCTACTTCAAATACCATTGCTAAAATGGCCTACGGATTCTCAGACTCACTGGTGACTAATCTTTATGCGCAAGCAGGTAAAACGCGCATTCCAAGCATAGTGTTTGCTTGTGATACCGCGCCAGAGATTGAATCTGAAGCGCCACGTGCGCATGTGGTTAAGGTTTATCCGCGCCAAATTGATTTAGATAATGTGGCAAAGTTAGCTGCGTTTGAGGCAACAAAAGTCGTGGCTGACATGGCTACACTGTCAGTAGCTATTCATCTGCGCATCAATGAAGTCCTGAGTAAAAGTTAAACCATGGTCACTGAGAATTTACTTTTTTTAACAGGTAAATTGGCCGAAAAAAGCTTGCATAAAGTGTTAGCTGAAGTGCAGAATAATCCAAAAATACCCCCTTTCAAATACCGCGTTCAGCAAATCGGCGTCTCTGTCGCGGCCTTAATGACGCCGGATTTAATTGCTCGCCGACTTAAAGAAACAGGCGATGCGGACAAAGTGATTGTGCCTGGACTCTGTTTAGGGGATATATCACCGTTAGCCGTGCAATATGGCGTGCCGGTTGAGCGTGGACCGGAAGATTTAAAAGATTTACCACAATACTTTGGACAAACCGGTGTGACGCCAGACTTAAGCCGCTATCGGGTACAGATTTTTGCTGAAATTGTGGATGCGCCTTTTTTAAGCGTAGCAGGCATTGTTAATAAAGCGCAGCAATACCGGGCTCAAGGTGCTAATGTGATTGATTTAGGTTGCTTGCCCGCGGTACCTTTTCTGCATTTAAAAGAGGCCGTTCAAGCATTAAAAACATTGGAATTTCAAGTCAGTGTAGATTCTCTTAACACCGATGATTTGCTCACTGCGGGGCATGCCGGGGCAGATTATTTACTCAGTCTCACGGAAAAAACGTTATGGATTTCTGATGAAGTCGCGTCTATACCCATTCTAATTCCTGCTAAGCCGCATAGCTTAGCTTCGCTTTATCGGGCGATAGAGGCTTGCTTGCAAACGGGTAAGCCATTTATTGCCGACGCCATTCTAGACCCCATTCACTTTGGTTTAACCAACTCAATTGTGCGTTATCAAAAGTTACGTAAAAAGTATCCTGATATTCAAATCATGATGGGGATAGGCAATTTAACGGAACTGACAGATGCTGATACGACAGGCATCAATGCGCTATTATTTGGCATGATTAGCGAACTGGATATTAATGCGGTACTAGCGACATCGGTGAGCCCGCATGCGGTGAATGCCATTACTGAAGCCGATATTGCTAGACGCATGATGTATGCGTCTAAAAATGATGATAGGCTGCCGCGGGGTTATAGCAGCGGCTTGTTAGGGCTGCATGATAGACGGCCATTTAGCTACAGTGTCGCTGAAATTAATGAAATTGCCAGCATGGTGAAAGACCCAAGTTTTCGCATTCAAGTGAGTGAAACAGGGCTGCATATTTACAATCGAGATGGGCTACACGTGGCCACTGACCCCTACACGCTTTACCCTAAACTTAAGCTTGATGATGATGCCTCACATGCATTTTATTTAGGGGTTGAACTGGCGCGCGCGCAAATTGCTTGGCAGCTTAAAAAGCGCTATGTGCAAGATCAGGCGCTTGAGTGGGGCGTGAATAGCCTACCGCAGCCAGTCACGGCTAAAACAGCGCATCGCGAGGCTTCGATAAAAGCGCGTAAAGAGATGGCGAAGAAAACTTAAATCATGATCTATGAAGCTATTATTAGTACGGTGAACAGTCGTGGTGATTCCCATGTGGCGCCGTTTGGCATACAAATGCAAGATGGATTAGTGCTTATTTCGCCCTATAAGCCTTCTGTCACGCTGGATAATATTTTAGCTACCCAGCACGCGGTGTTGAACTTGACGGATGATGTGCGCGTATTTTCCGGGGCATTGACTAGGCGGCAAGCATGGGCGCTGTTGCCGGCTGAAAAAGTAATGGGCTTTAGGTTGGCCGATAGTTTGTTACATAAAGAGTTAACGTTAGTCAACGTGGTCGATGACGCCTTACGCCCGCAATTGACGATGGAGGTGATGCACGAGGTGCAGCATCTGCCATTTCAAGGCTTCAATCGCGCACAAGCTGCCGTGATCGAGTTGGCCGTGCTGGTTAGCCGTTTGCACTTGTTGGCAAAAGACAAAGTGCTGGCTGACATGAAGTATTTGCAAATTGCGATTGATAAAACGGCTGGTGAGCGAGAGTTGCAAGCGTGGTGCTGGTTGACGGAGAAAGTAGAAAACTATTATGCGGAGCAAGCAGGGAAGAACTTTGCATGAATTCGCCCATCATGCCTATCGTCAATAGCACGCAATTGCTCATTAGCGTCACCAGTATCGAGGAGGCGCAGATTGCCTTAGCACATGGTGCGGACATCATAGACTTAAAGAATCCGAGTGCGGGTGCGCTTGGAGCTTTGCCGGTAGAGCAAATTAAAGCGATTATTAGCTTTGTCCGCAATAACAAAGGCTTAAGTAAAAAAATAACCAGCGCAACGATAGGCGATTTGCCCATGCACCCCCAGTTGTTGCGGCAGCATGTGGTGAACATGGCGGCCACAGGCGTGGATATTATCAAAATTGGTTTTTTTGAATGCGACAACTATCAAGCCTGTTTAGAGGCGTTGGCGACATTAACGCAAGCGGGAACAAAATTGATGGCGGTGTTATTTGCCGAAACTAGCTATCCAGAAAACCTCATTGCATCAATCAAAGCAGCTGGTTTTATGGGCGTGATGTTGGATACCGCCCAAAAAAATGGCTTAACTTTGTTGGATTATTACTCAGAAACCCAGCGACGAGCATTGGCACAAAAAGTATTGAACTGCCACTTGCGGTTTGGCTTAGCAGGTTCTTTAAAACAAGAACACGTGGCGATGATTAAGGCGCTCAATCCAAGCTATATAGGCTTTAGAGGCGGCGTTTGTAATAATCATCAGCGTGAACTGCACTTAGATGCCGAGAAAATAAAAGCTATTCGGCAGCTATTGTAATTTTTTTGCTAAAAAACAACACTAGCTATCAATAATTGATCATTTCTTGTGATTAATCATTGCGCTAAATGTCTAGTGTGGGTAATATCCAGCCATAGATGAAGTTTGAAAATAGACAAACTTTAACTGCCGCAGTTATTAGGAGTTAGGACCAATGAAAAATAATCTTATTAACATCGCAGTGGCGGCAACATTAGGTTTGGTAGCGTGCGCCGCATCTGCAGCTGACATGTACCGTGGTGCTTGGTATGCGGTACCTGGCGTTAGCTACATGAACACCGATAGCGATTTAGATGCAAAAAATGGCGCTGGTGCTTTTATTCGTTTAGGTCAAGAATTAAGCCCTAAATGGGATATTCAAGGTGGTCTAGGCTATAACCGTGCTAGTGAAGATACTGATATTGCTACTGGCCATTATAAACAAACTACGTTAGGCTTAGATGCCTTGTATATGTTTAGTCGCGACAGCTTCCGCCCATTCTTGTTAACAGGTTTAGGTGTGGCACATAACAATGCAGACTATTCAATTCCAACCATTCAAGGCAAAAGCAAAACCTCATGGTTAGCGAACATTGGTTTGGGTGCTCAGTATCTCATCAACGATTCCTTTGGCTTGCAAGCGGATGTGCGGCATCAATGGTTTCGTTCAAATGCTAAAGCGCCAACAACAACATTTGATGCAGATAGCGTACTTGGTAATACTTTATTTAATCTAGGCGGTATTTTCCGTTTTGGTGCACCAACCCCTATGCCGGTCGTCGAACTTGCACCAGCACCAGCACCAGTAGATGTAGCAGAGGCACCGCCAGAAAAGGCAGATGCTCAACCATGCAAACCAACATTTGAAACCGCTACTATCTCTGCAGAAAAACTATTTGGTTTTGATAAGGCTAAGTTACAAGAGGGCTCTAAGCCTATTCTTGATGAAGCGGCTGCTAAAATTAAGGCAAACGCAGATATTGAGTTGGTTATGGTGACAGGGCATACCGACCGATTAGGCTCAGACGCTTACAATCAAAAACTATCAGAGCGCCGGGCTAATCAAGTAAAAGCTTATTTGGTTTCACAAGGTGTTCCTACTAACCGATTGCAAGCCATTGGTAAAGGCGAGTCAGAGCCAGTAGTGGCCTGTAATGGTATTAAAGGCGCTAAAAAATTAATTGAATGTTTGCAGCCTAATCGTCGTGTGGTGATTTCAGCTGAAAAGCAACGTGAAAAATCTTGTCAATAGCGCACTTGAATTGAGCTATTTAAGCTAAATTTAATAAGTAAAACTAAAGCCCCGCAATGTGGGGCTTTTTTATTGGTAAAATAAGCGGTATGTCTAATATCAGTCCATTATATCCATCCCCTATCAATGCAGATCTTGTTATTGAGGCGCGCTGGATTGCGACCGTTGATGTTAATCAAACGGTACTTGAAAATCATGCCGTTGTTGTCGTTGCCGAGACTATCGTTGATCTATTGCCGATACATGAGGCTAGACAAAAATACACGGCAACTTCACGGGTATGTTTAGATGCGCATATATTAATGCCAGGTTTAATTAATACGCACACCCATGCGGCAATGAGTTTAATGCGTGGTTTCGCTGATGATTTATCACTCGTGCCATGGTTAGAGCAGCATATCTGGCCAACTGAGCGTGTCATCGTTACTGAGTCTTATGTGCAGGATGCCTCTTTATTAGCCTGTGCTGAAATGTTAAGTGGTGGTATTACCTGTTTTAATGACATGTATTTTTACCCACAAGCCACGGCAACGGCTGCCACGCAAGCCGGTATGCGGGCTAATTTAGGCTTGCTGGTGCTGGACTTTCCTTCAGCCTATGCCAATGATGCAGATGACTATTTGCAAAAAGGTTTTGATGCGCATGACGCTTGGCGTAACAATCCACTGATTAGCTCATCGATAGCACCGCATGCGCCTTATACGGTTTCTAATCAAACTTTGCAGAAAGTGATTACTTATGCCGAGCAATTAAGGCTAGGCATACATACACACTTGCATGAAAGCCAAGATGAGATTGTAAAAAGTGAAGCACAGTATGGTTTACGGCCAATACAAAGATTAGCGGAGTTTGGTTTGCTAGGCCCTAACTTTGTCGCGGCACATGGCGTGCATTTACTGGCAAATGAAATTGAGCTGTTGGCTGAGTACGGTTGCCATATTGCCCATTGTCCGAGCTCTAATTTAAAGCTCGCCAGCGGTATTGCGCCGGTAGCACAACTGTTGGCTAAGGGCGTGAATGTTGCTTTGGGCACGGATGGCGCTGCGAGCAATAACCGCTTGGATATTTTTAGTGAGATGCGCTTAGCGGCTTTATTAGCTAAAGGGGTGAGTGGCGATGCTACCGTTTTGCCGGCCCATCAAGCGTTAGCTATGGCGACTATTCATGCGGCTAAAGCTTTGGGTTTGGATCATAAAATTGGCTCTATCGCAGTGGCTAAGTTAGCCGACCTAACGGCGATAAAGTTAGATGATATGGTAACCGCACCTTATTACGACCCAATATCCCACTTAGTTTATTGCTGTGGTCGTGAGCATGTGACGCATACTTGGGTGGCGGGGGAATTACGCTATAGTCATGGCATCTACGCCAATATAGAACCCAATGAATTAAAGGAAATTGTTAACGTATGGCAACCAAAACTAGCGCAGTTGAAACGGGAGCAAGACAAAAATGAACGCTGACACCCCGCGCAATGCGGATGATTTGGAATTGCAAAAGTTTGGTGATCTTGCCCATAAGTGGTGGGATAAAAACAGTGAGTTCAAGCCCTTGCATGAAATTAACCCAATTAGATTGCAGTGGATAGACCGTTTAGCTCCGCTGAAAGGTAAGCGGGTACTTGATGTAGGTTGTGGTGGTGGCATTTTGTCAGAATCAATGTCTGTTAAGGGTGCTGATGTGACGGGGATAGACTTGGGCGAAAAAGCACTCAGTGTCGCTAAACTACACCAGTTAGAAAGTGGTACAAAGGTTAATTACCAATACATCTCGGTAGAACAATTAGCCGCAGAACAACCGGCAAGTTTTGATGTGGTCACTTGCATGGAAATGCTAGAGCACGTGCCTGATCCAGCAGCTATAGTTGCGGCCTGCGCTAAGTTGGTGAAGCCTAACGGCGCGGTATTTTTCTCAACTATTAATCGCAATTCTAAAGCTTACTTGTTCGCCGTGGTAGGTGCGGAATACCTGTTAAATATGTTGCCGAAAGGCACGCATGACTATGCTAAATTTATTAAGCCTTCTGAGTTGTCTAGCTGGGCTAGGCAAGCTGATTTAAATGTAATGGCTATGCGCGGCATGCGTTTTAATCCTATTACACAAGTCTATAGTTTGGACGATGACGTGTCTGTTAATTACCTCATGCATACTATGCCCTCAATATGAGCGTGGTGTTATTCGATTTAGACGGCACCTTAGTCGATACTGCCCATGATCTGGGCTTGGCACTTAATATGCAGTTGGCGCGACATGGCAAGCCGGCATTATCACATGACGACATTTGGCCGGTAGCCTCACATGGCACGCGTGGTTTATTAGCATTAGGGTTTGCGATTACGCCAGCTGATAGTCATTATGAAGCGATGCAATTAGAGTATTTAGCCTTATACCAATCTGTGTTTACCAACAACCCCTTGCTCTTACCAGGTATAGCGTTGCTACTAGAGGCCTTAGATGTGCGCGGAATTCAATGGGGCATCGTCACTAATAAACCAAGGCGATTTTCGGTAGATTTAACGAAAGCTGTGCAATTGGGTCATCAGACTTTATATGCACGTTCGGCTTGTCTGTTGTGTGGTGATGATGCCACACAACCAAAACCAGCGCCAGATACCCTATTAATGGCTTGTGCCGCGATGAATAGTCAGCCGAGTGCGTGCATTTATGTGGGTGACGCAGAGCGTGATGTAGAAGCGGGAAGATCGGCGGGGATGAAAACCGTGGTGGCCTTGTTTGGCTATATTGCTGAAACGGATAAACCTAGAGAGTGGGGGGCTGATATTTTGATTCACTCACCACATGAATTGTTGAGCTACCTTAGCTAATATAACAAGCAATGCGTGGGGACTTAAGGGCCTTAAGCAACAGTTCGTCTTTCCATCATAGCCTGCGCTAGCGTACCACTATCCACATATTCAATTTCACCGCCCATAGGCATGCCGCGTGCAATACGACTGGTTTTAATGCCGCGTGCTTTGAGTAGTTCGCTAATGTAATGCGCAGTAGCATCACCTTCTACCGTGTAGTTGGTGGCGAGGATGACTTCTTGTACCAGCCCGTCTTGTGCGCGTTTAATGAGTTTATCTAGATGAATTTCTTTAGGCCCTATGCCATCTAGGGGCGACAATCTGCCCATCAACACAAAATACATACCCGTGTAGGCATGGGTGTTCTCAAGCATTAACAGGTCAGTCGGCATTTCCACCACGCATAACAAACTTTTATCGCGCTGGTCAGAGGCGCATAAGGGGCAAATGGCTTGTTCGCTAAAGGTGTTACACAAACTGCAATGATCAACCACCTGCAAGGCGTTATCTAATGCGATTGCTAGACCAGACGCACCTTTTCTGTCGCGCTGTAGTAAGTAATACGCCATGCGCTGCGCTGATTTTGGCCCGACACCAGGTAAGCAACGCAAGCTATCGATTAACTGTTCTAGTGCAGGCGGATTTTTCATCAATGGGTGTGATTAAACCATGCGCTTAAAATGGCAGTTTCATGCCGGCGGGCATAAAACTGCCCATGCGTGATGAAGAAGTGACTTCAACTTTTGCGCTGGCGTCCTTTAAGGCAATCACCAGCAAATCTTCTAAAGTTTCTTTATCATCCATCACGCTGTCATCTAAAGTGATGCGTTTCACGACATTATTGCAAGCCATAGTCACTTTTACTAAGCCATTACTCGCCACGCCTTCAACATCAATATTAGCTAGTTCGGCTTGCGCCTTTTGCATATTGGCTTGCATTTGCTGAGCCTGCTTCATCATGTTGGCCATGCCACCTTTCATCATATTACTACTCCTAGGGCTAAGTTAAAATTGGTTAAATAAGTCAGATAGGTTTAATTGAGTTTGGAATAATGGACGCACCAAATTCATTAATTAAGTCCTGCACAAAGCCGTCATCTTCAATGGTGCTTTCTGCGTTGGCTTGGGCGCGGGCTTTTTCTTGTGAGATTTGTTTGGCAGGAGTGTTGCCAGTGCCACCTACACTAAATTGCAATTTTATTTTTTTATCAAAATGCTGGCAAATGGCACTGCTTAACTTTTCTTGATAATTGGGCAGTAGTAAGTGTTTTTGCGCTTCTGGCACACTGAGTGAAATACTGTTTTCATCATAAGCCACCAGCTCACAATGTTGCGATAAGGCTCGGGCTAATCCAAGTTTCAATTCATCCACCAAGCCACGCCAATTGCCATTAAATTGATGAGGGCTGGCAAGCAGTGGTAGATTTTCAATGCCTTGCGCAACGATAAGCTCTGGCAGTGGGATAGTTTGTGTCTGATCAAGCATGACAACATCTGGGACGTAATCAGTCGGTGCTGTTTGTTGCGCTATGTTGTTCTGTACGACTTCTGGGGTAGATGTTGGTGCCGCTGGCATTGTAGTCCGCGGCTTTAATGCACTCGCCAAAGCAGCGCTGGTTTGTCTAACCGGTGCTTTTTCTGTGCTGCCATCATTCTGCGTGCCATTACTGTCTGGCGTAAAAGCCAACATGCGCAATAAACTCATGCTAAAGCCAGCAAACTCGTCCGGTGCAAGGCTAATATCACGGCGGCCTAACAAGGCAATTTGGTAGTACAGTTGCAAGGTTTCTGCTGGCATTCTTTGGGCTAAATCGAGCAAAACTTCACGCTCTGGTAGGTCGTCCGCCACACTGTCTGGTACGATTTGCGCTACGGCGATTTGGTGTAGTAATTGTGCTAAATCATTTAATGCACTTTCAAAAGAAAGGCTACGTTCGGCCATCAACTTGGCTTGTGCGATGAGCGCATGACCATCATTGGCAAGCAAGGCGTTGATGAGTAGATATAAATAACTTTGGTCTATCGCCCCCAACATGGCACGGACTTCGGACTCATTGACTGTTTGGCCGCCATAAGCAATGGCTTGGTCGGTGAGTGATAAGGCGTCGCGCATACTCCCATCCGCGGCCCGCGCTATTAGGTGTAGCGCCGCAGGCTCATACGGAATATTTTCTTGGCCAAGAATATATTGTAAATGTCCGGTAATGGAAGTGCCAGCCATTTGCCGTAAATTAAACTGTAAGCAGCGTGACAGCACGGTCACCGGTACTTTTTGTGGGTCTGTGGTGGCAAGAATGAATTTTACATGTGCAGGCGGCTCTTCTAGCGTTTTGAGCATGGCATTAAACGCGCTTTTAGACAGCATGTGTACTTCATCGATGATATACACTTTAAAGCGGCCAGCAGTGGGCGCGTATTGCGCGTTATCGAGCAAGTCACGCATGGCATCCACTTGTGTATTGCTAGCGGCATCCACCTCAATTAAATCAACAAAACGGCCGCGATCAATTTCGCTACAAGCGCCACAAATACCACACGGTTTGGCCGTAATGCCGATTTCACAGTTAAGAGACTTGGCTAAAATGCGGGCCAGTGTGGTTTTGCCTACCCCGCGCGTACCCGTAAACAAGTAGGCGTGATGCAAACGATTTTGTTCTAGCGCATTGGTCAGCGCACGTACGACATGGTCTTGTCCGACCAAGGTTTCGAAAGATTTTGGGCGCCATTTGCGCGCGAGGACTTGATAGCTCATGAGCTCAACTTTAGCTGAAAAGTTAGATTACGCAATGTATTTTACCTTGAGTTAAAAACATTGTAGCCTCAACATTAAAGAGGCGAGCCTTTACCCCGGCACTTGCTTAATAGTTGTGGCTGCTTGCTTCCGCATCTGACCAGATTGGCTACTTCACAATGCGGGGAGGCCCGCCAAGATGGCATTTTACAATACTTTAATGGCTTAGTTGCACCACAAAATACAATATTTTTATATTGGTATTCATGTCATCCATCTAGGCTTATCAAATCGGACCTCCGTCTAAGCGCCAGCGCTTGGTTTACTTAAATAGCGAGGTAAAAGCATCACTTACCTTGCTTTTGATTTTTAGGCTAAGCATGAGAATGCAAGCTATATGTTTTGGCTAATAAGCTATTCAATAGCCGGCAATATGATGAACTTATGACGAATAATGAAAAAATTACACCTGCACTAGCGCCCACTAGACATTGCCAGTAAAACTTTTAGGCAGATGGCGCGCAGCGTATAGCGCCTACCCCAGATAATTATCAACTTATTTATCACAAAATAGCTGGTATTTTAGCGCAAAAGGCGCTGAATATTGCCTTTACCAAAACACCGAAGCAATTGTCGAATGAAACCGCAGCATAAAGAAAATAAATTAATCTCTGGCTAAAATTATTAAAACAGAAGGATTGGACGACATTGCCTGCATTATTATGAATAAACAAACTGAGGAAAATGTGTTGAAAGATGCCATTGCAGTTATGTGACTTCGGACTCAAGTGTGCATGAGCTTGGTGAGGCGATACTAAACCCTTAATATAAGCCTAGACAAGTTTGGCGGCTATACGCTTAAGGGCTACAAAGATTCAGGTAATATTTTTTTGTTACGGTCACTGTCCCATAGCAAATAAACGCGACAATCAAATTCCAACTGGTGATAGCTTGGCTCCATATATTGGCAAAGCTGGTAAAACGCCTTGTCATGATTGCGCTCTTTTAGGTGGGCTAATTCGTGTACAACAATCATCCGTAAAAATTCAGCAGGGCTAGTCTTGAAAAAAGAGGAGATTTTGATTTCTTTTTTTGCTTTCAACTTGCCACCCTGTACGCGCGAGATTGCTGTATTTAGACCAAGCGCATGATGATCGATACTGAGTCTGTTGTCGTAATGCACTTTGTCTAATAATGGCGCGTTACGTAAAAATTCTTGTTTAATCTCGTTACTGTATTGGTAAAGTGCTTTATCCGTTTGGATGGTATGTGCTTGTGGGTAGCGTTGTGCGATGTAATCGCCGAGCTTATCTTGTGCTTGCAGTAGCCGGATTTTGTCTTGCAGTGCGGCAGGGTAGTGCTGTAGATATTGGAGTGGTGGTATCATCGGCTAACTGAGTATTAACGATTCACTGTGATGTGAAACGCAAAAGGAGGCAAGCGCCCCCTTTGTATGCTTAGAACAGTACACACATTATTCTATGAGTAAATCACGTTTGCCCGGTACGCCATTCATAGCCTCGGCATCTTCTAGCGGGGGTTTACGCGATGTGATGACTGGCCATAGTGCTGATAAACGCGCATTGAGTGCAATAAATTCTTGCTGATCTGCGGGTACATCATCTTCTGCAAAAATGGCTTCGACAGGACATTCCGCAACACATAGCGTGCAGTCGATACATTCATCAGGGTTAATGGCTAAGAAGTTCGGACCTTCTACAAAACAATCTACAGGGCAGACATCAACGCAATCGGTAAATTTGCATTGAATACAATTTTCGGTGACAACATAAGTCATGTTTTATTCCTTTATAGCTTAAAAGCTAAAACGTTATTTTACTTGATTGTTAAAAACAAATCATTCAAAAATTTAACTAAACAATCATGCCCGCACCGACAGTATTATTTGTACTTTCATCGATGATAATGAATGCCCCAGTAGCACGATTTAAACTATAACTATCGACCATCAGCGGTTGCGCTAGTTTAAAGGTAATGCGTGCAATGTCATTCATTTTTAAATCAGTGGTGGCTAGTTCTTCAAGGGTGTTGACGTCTACTTTATATTGAATAGCGCCAACTTTTGCTTTTGATTCGCGCGTGGTATGACGAATGACATAGGTGCGTGCAGTTGACATTGGGGTCTCAGATAACCAGCAGACAAAAGCATCAATTTGTTTGACGGATTCAATGGCACTACCCGTTTTGACGATGATGTCACCACGTGAAGTGTCAATTTCATCTTCTAGTAATAGCGTGACACTTTGCTCGGTTTGAGCACTTGTCAATTGCGCATCACCAAGTTGAATCGCTTTAATTTTTGATTGATAGCCATTGGGCAATACAGTGACGGCATCCCCCACTTTGATTATGCCACTTTCAATGCGCCCCATAAACCCTCTGAAGTCATGCAAGTCAGCATCTGCGCTAGCATGAGGACGACAGACGAACTGTACGGGGAAGCGAAATTCTTCATGACCTTCAGTATGCGCGGCGGGCGCTTTTTCTAACATGTCTAGTAGCGTTTCGCCGGTGTACCAGGGCATGTTTTCTAAGCGATCAACCAACATATCGCCTACTAAGGCAGACATAGGAATAAAGCGAATATCTCTTGCTTGCGCCAAGCCAATCTCTGTTGCAAAAGCTAAGTAATCGGCACAAATTTTGTCATAGACTACTTGGTCGTAATTGACCAAATCCATTTTGTTCACAGCTACAACGATATGCTGAATACCGACCAAATGTGCTAAGTAGCTGTGGCGGCGTGTTTGTGTGAGTACGCCACGGCGCGCATCGATTAAGATAATTGCCAGGTTGGCGGTAGATGCAGCGGTGACCATGTTACGGGTATATTGCTCATGGCCAGGGGCGTCGGCAATGATGTATTTGCGCGTTCCCGTTGAAAAGTAGCGGTAGGCCACGTCTATGGTAATGCCTTGCTCACGCTCTGCTTGTAAGCCGTCAGTGAGTAAGGATAAGTCGACAGCTTCCATACCGCGCTTTTTCGAGGTATTGGAAATTTGCGTTAGCGTGTCGGCCAAAATGGTTTTGGTGTCAAACAGCAGGCGTCCAATAAGTGTACTTTTACCGTCATCTACAGAGCCGCAGGTCATAAAGCGGAGAAGTGAATCGTTGTGTTGAGTTGTCATAATTTAAAACTTTATTTTTGCCACAGAGAGCGCAGAGTTTACAGAGCAATTAGATTTTATCTGTGGCACCTGTGTTCTCTGTGGCTATTATTAAAAGTACCCTTCCTTTTTACGTTGCTCCATACTGGCATCTGAGGTTTGGTCATCTAAGCGCGTTGCGCCGCGCTCGGTAATGGTGGATGTGGCGGTCTCAAGTACGATTTTTGATACGGTGTCTGCATTAGAAATCACAGGTGCGGTACAGCTAATATCACCTACGGTTCTAAAGCGTACTTGCATGTTGATGATTTCTTCGCCAGCTTTAACTGGGTTAGTAATTTCGCCGTTTACCAGAGGCACATTCACAGGCACAATAGAACCGCTACGCATAACCACATCACGTTGGTGAGAAAAGTAGATGCTAGGCAAAGCTAGATCTTCACGTTCGATATATTGCCAGACATCCATTTCTGTCCAGTTAGAAATGGGGAAGGCGCGAATATTTTCACCTTTGTGCGAACGGGCGTTATATAAACTCCATAGTTCAGGACGTTGATTTTTTGGATCCCATTGACCAAATTCATCACGAAAACTCATGATACGTTCTTTGGCGCGAGCTTTTTCTTCATCGCGACGTGCGCCGCCAATGCAGCAGTCAAAGCCGAATTCCTCAATCGCCTCAAGCAAAGTCACTGATTGATGTTTGTTGCGTGATTCGTCTGGCGTTTTAAGCACTACAGTACCGCGTTTCATTGAATCTTCAACGGAACGTACAATCAAGCGTTCGCCTAGCTCCGTCGCGCGTTGATCACGGAAATCAATCACTTCTTGATAGTTGTGACCGGTGTCAATATGCATGAGTGGAAAAGGAAAACGTCCAGGCCTAAAGGCTTTTTCTGCAAGACGTAAAATACACAGTGAGTCTTTTCCGCCGGAAAACAGCAGTACCGGGTTGCTACATTGGCCAGCGACTTCGCGCAGAATATAAATCGCTTCAGATTCTAGCCAGTCTAGATGGGAAAGGGGTTGTTTAGTGGTTGTCATAGTATTTTAAGTTCTAAGTAATTATTTTTTGACGTGCAGTCCGCATTCTTTATTTAAAGGGTCTTCCCACCACCAGCGGCCAGCACGCACATCTTCGCCCATGGCAATAGCGCGGGTGCAAGGGGCGCAGCCTATGCTAGGGTAAAACTGTTCGTGTAGTTTGTTGTAGGGCACAGCATGCATACGAATATAAGCCCATACCTCTTGCTCAGTCCAATCACTCAATGGATTGAATTTTTCAAGTTGATTCGCTTCGTCAAATTCACGTAGCGGCAGACTGGCACGCGTAGTTGCTTGCGCGGCGCGCATGCCGGTAATCCAAGCACTTTTTCCGGCTAAGGCCCGCTGTAATGGTTCTACTTTACGCATGAAGCAGCAGCTTTTGCGTAGTGTTATGCTCTGGTAGAAGGCGTTAATGCCATTACTTTTAACGTAAAATTCAACGGTTTCATTTTTTGGAAAAAAGACCTGCAATTGGGTTTGATAATGGCTTTCAACAAGTGCCATTAAATCGTAAGTTTCACTAGGTAGGCGGCCGGTATCTAATGAAAAAATTTCAATAGCCAATTTATTTTGCAAGATAATGTCACTCAGCACCATATCTTCTGCACCAAAACTATTGGCGAAAGCAATGTTTGCTAGTTCGACACTGGCATTTTTCAATAAGCTTAATACCTGAACAGTTTTGTGATTAACGCGGGCAAGTAGCGCTTCAGTTAGTTCTGGCGTAATCGCGGGATTGCTGGCGCTAGGCTTTAATATTGAAACTTCATTAGACATTTAGCCAGCCCTGTTGTAACGCGTAAAAGCGGGACGCACTTCATCGACCGCGCCTTGATAAGGCTGAGTGAAATCGTTTAGACTGGCAATGGCTTCAGTCGCGCTTCTGTCGGCACGAATTGCGAAGCTAGTAAAGCCGCTACGTTTAAGGAAAAACAATTGATCGCGCAGTACATCGCCGATAGCGCGTAGCTCGTTTTTAAAACCGTAGCGCGTGCGTAACAAAACGCCAAGTGAAAAAATACGACCATCTGCACAGCGTTCTACATGGACTGCGATGAGAGGGAGTGCGTTTAAATTGGCTTGATTTTCAATTAAAGTTTCCAGCACTTCATGGGTATCTAGCCATACGCCAATTTCATTGGCATCAATGCGTGTTTGCAACTCCGCTTTGCGAGCAATCAGTACCGTTAAGGGCACAATCAACTTGCCATTAGCCGGAATAACGGTGTTGGCGACTTGTGTCTCCGTGACGGTTTTTTCGCCTGTGAGTTTGAATAGCACGACTTTGCCGGCCTGTTTACGTGCTTCAACTTGAGTTGCTGGCAGCTTAATCAGCGTCCATGCGTTGTCGACTATGTGCGCCGCGCCATTAGTGAGTTGAATTAAATTACTCATACTGCCACCTCATTTTGAGCAGAATTCTTTTCTCCGTAAACCTGTGCTTTAAAAGGGGCAATACCTAAGCGTCTTACCGTGTCGATAAACTGTTCTTCAGCAGTGCGTTCTTGTAGGTAAACATCAATTAATTTTTGCACGACAGATGGCATTTCATCTGCAGAGAAAGAAGGGCCAATCACGCTACCAAGGCTGGCATGATTGCCTTGACTGCCGCCAATAGACACTTGATACCATTCTGAGCCGTCTTTATCGATACCTAAAATGCCGATATGACCCACATGGTGATGACCGCAGGCGTTCATACAGCCAGAGATATTGAGTTCAATATTGCCGATGTCATGTAAGTAGTCTAGGTCATCGAACTGTATTTGAATCGCCTCAGCAATGGGGATGCTTTTAGCATTAGCTAGGCTGCAGAAATCACCGCCTGGGCAACAAATAATGTCAGTCAGCAAGCCGATGTTGGGTGAAGCCAGACCATTCGCGCGGGCTTTTTCCCATACGCTCAATAAATCACTTACTTTGACGTCGGCTAGAATCAAATTCTGCTCATGCGACACGCGTAACTCGCCAAAGCTATATTGGTCGGCTAAGTCAGCCACGCTATGCATTTGTGCGCTAGTGGCATCGCCCGGCGGCTTGCCGTGAGGTTTAAGCGACAATGTGACGGCACGGTAGCCAGGCACTTTATGGGCATGTACGTTGCGCTTAGCCCATGCGGCAAAGCCTAAGTTGCTGGCAATTGCAACATCAAAACTTGCGTCCTCGTCAGCCAAGGCTAGGTAGGGCATAGGTGCAAAATGGGGTGATACGCGCGCTAATTCTGCTTCTGTAATAGTATTCGGCGCATCTTTCAAATGCGCCCATTCGGCTTCCACTTGGCTTTTAAATGCGTCTATGCCCAAGGCTTTAACCAGTATCTTAATGCGTGCTTTGTATGAATTATCACGGCGGCCATGCAGGTTATACACCCGTACAATCGCTTCACAATAGGTGAGTGCGTGTTGCCATTCAAGATGCTCGCGAATTACGGTGCCTAAGATAGGCGTACGACCTAAGCCGCCACCGACCCACACTTTGATGGCGAGCTTGTGATGATGGTCTAGATAAAATTCCATGCCAATATCGTGCATTTGTACGACGGCGCGATCTTCTTTAGTGCCAGAAACCGCAATTTTAAATTTACGCGGCAATAGCGCAAACTCTGGATGAAAGGTGCTCCATTGGCGGATGATTTCAGCCATGGCACGTGGATCCACCACTTCATCAGGCGCTACGCCGGCAAATTGGTCGGTGGTAATGTTACGAATACAATTACCTGAAGTTTGAATCGCATGCATTTCAACAGTGGCCAGTTCTGCCAAAATATCAGGCACATCTTCCAGTTTAGGCCAGTTAAGTTGTATGTTTTGGCGCGTAGTGAAATGTCCATAAGCTTTGTCATAGCGACTGGCAATGTCGGCTAATTTTCGCAATTGCTTACTGGATAACATGCCGTAAGGTACGGCAATTCTAAGCATAGGGGCGTGCCGTTGAATATATAAGCCATTTTGTAAGCGCAAGGGGCGAAATTCATCTTCGCTCAGTTCGCCCGCAAGGTAGCGGCGTGTTTGTTCGCGATACTGCGTCACGCGTTCATCAACAAGTCTTTGGTCTATTTCATCGTACTTATACATAATACACTTTTCTTTACATAACAAGCTTCACAACACTGCGTTGCTCGGTTAAATTTATTGTCCATACACAACTACTAAAACGCGATATGGCACCCCGTCATTTTAATGGAAAATGAGCTTTAAGCCCACAAAAATCAGTATTAATGCCAGTGCTATCCGTACCGAATGCTCAGCCAGTTTGGAGCTTAAATGGCTGCCAATCCAAATGCCTGGAATAGAACCCATTAACAGTGTGCCTAACAAGCTGTAATCTACTGTACCAATGCTGGCGTGACCTAGGCCGGCGACCAGCGTTAATGGTACCGCGTGGGCAATATCAGTACCAATAATGGTGGTAATGGCTCTATTAGGATAAATAATGAGTAGTGCCGTAACGCCTAACGCCCCCGCGCCAACCGAGGTTAGTGTGACCAAGGCGCCTAAAACGAGCCCTAACAGCACGGTCAAGTAAGGCGTACATTTAGCGCTGATTAAATGCTCTTTTTTAGAATATTTTGCGAGTTGGGTACGAAAAAGTACCGACAGCGAAGTCACTAGTAGCGCGATGCCTAACCAAAATTTAATAGTATTGACGGCGGCATCCGAAGCCATGTCCATATATTTTAAATTGAATGTGGTAATGATTGATGCCGGTACACTGCCGCATGCTAACAACCGTACAATTTTCCAGTTGATGTTGCCTAGTTTACCGTGGGCAAATATACCTACGCTTTTCGTCACCGCAGCGTAAAGCAGATCGGTACCGACCGCTAGTGCAGGTTTGATGTGAAAAAATAGCACGAGTATTGGCGTCATCAGTGAGCCACCACCTACGCCGGTTAGACCAACCAACAGGCCAACCACGAAGCCAGCAACAATATAAGAAAATTCCATGGGGTGTCCGTACTCGCGGTGATTTATTTAGTTGACTCACTATATCAATAAATAAAAAATTATTTAATAATATGTTATTCTATGGTTATATTATTTTGTTATATAGATGGCATGTGAGGTCTAGTGCTATAAAGGAATTTAAATGAAACTACATCAATTACGTTATTTACATGAGGTGGCGCGTCAAGGCCTTAATATTACTAGTGCGGCCGAAGCTTTGTTCACATCACAACCTGGCGTGAGTAAGCAAATTCAATTGTTTGAAGATGAGCTAGGATTGCAAATTTTCCAGCGTAATGGCAAGCGCCTAACGGGTATCACGGAGCCCGGTGAAAAAATATTAGCGTTAGCGGCCAAAGTGATTCTTGATGTAGAGAATATCAAGCGCGTGGGGGATGAGTTTAGTCAGGTGGAAACGGGCACCTTGACCATTGCGACCACGCACACGCAGGCGCGCTATAAGTTGCCTGCTGCCGTTAAAGCTTTTATGGCAAATTATCCTCAAGTGAAACTCAATATTCATCAAGGTAACCCCAGTCAAGTGGCCCAGCAAGTGGCCAGCGGTGAGGCGGATATTGGCATCGCAACTGAGGTCATCAGCCAGTACAACAATATATTGTGTTTACCTTGCTATAAATGGAACCGTTGCGTGGTCGCGCCACAAGGTCATCCTTTGTTAAGCGATGGTGTGCTTACCCTAGCAAAGTTAGCGAGCTACCCACTCATCACTTATGACTTTGCTTTTACTGGGGGCACCTTGGTCTCGAAAATATTCAGTGATGCGGGGCTGTCACCCAATGTGGTGTTGACGGCCATAGATGCCGATGTGATTAAAACTTATGTGACCTTAGGTTTAGGCGTCGGTTTGCTGGCCAATATGGCTTATGATGCGGATCGCGATGTGAATTTGGTCAAGGTCGATGTGAGCCATCTATTTCCAGACAGCACCACTTACTTGGGTGTGCGTAAAGATGCATTTTTACGCGCTTATATGGTTGGGTTTATTGAATTAATTGCACCACAATTTAATCACCAAGCAGTGATTGCGGCACTTAAAATAAGTGCATAATTGCTATCGATGACAATCAATAAGACAAATTAACGGCTAGGAGTTTTATGCATAAATTCGTGGTAATTTTCCTATTGTTATGTGCATGCTCCGCTTGTAGTACGGTGAGCAGTAACTCGCTTACGGGTAAAGTGGCCAATGGAATGCCGGCGATAGACAGCAGCACAGCAATTTACGAGCTGGCTGTACGTGATGGTGTCAGTTATCAAGACGTGGTCGATAGCTTAAAAAGCGTTTCGGTAGGCATGAATTTCGTGAATCCGGCTAATTTCCCGATTGCTGAGCATATTCAAAAACGGGGCATAGATCCGCAAGGCGTTAAAGAAGTACAAAGTTTTTGTAATTTGAGTTTAGGCACGGATATTTTTTTAGATCACCCTGAGTTTTTAGTTTTTGCACCCTGTAGAATTGCGCTATATGAAAAGTTAGATGCGCAGCATAAGTTGAAATTATTTATCGCGCTCGCACGCCCAACATTCGATTTAAAAAGTATTAAACACCCGACACTACGTGCGAAAAAGGCGGCACAAGCCATAGAAACAAGCTTGCTGGAAATAATCTACAAGGCGAGTCAGGGTGATTTGTAGCGATTCATCAACTTTAGTGGCGATAAAAGTCAGGGTGGTGGTTATATTGAATAGATTAATGAATGGAGACTAGTCATTGAACCCTAAAATGCTGAGTGACATTGAAATCGCACAAGCCGCCACACTTAAGCCGATGTCCAAGATAGCCGCTCAACTTAATCTTCATGCGGATGACCTGATTCCTTATGGGCATCATATTGCTAAGTTAAGTGAAGTTTGTATTCAAAATTTGCAAGACCAAGCAGATGGTAAGCTGATTTTAGTCACCGCCATCAGTCCTACCCCTGCTGGTGAGGGTAAAACGACTACGACCATAGGCTTGGCGGACGCCATTAATCAGGTGTTAGCTGATAGCAGTAAGCATGCCATGGTGTGCATGCGCGAACCTTCGTTAGGGCCGGTATTTGGCTTAAAAGGGGGTGCAACAGGCGGTGGTTATGCGCAAGTGGTGCCTATGGAAGAAATTAATTTACATTTCACCGGTGATTTTCATGCCATTGGCAGTGCGAATAATTTACTTGCAGCCCTAATCGACAATCACATCTATCAAGGTAACACACTCAACATCGAGCCCTCAAGTATCACTTGGCGTCGTTGTTTAGATATGAATGACCGTGCCTTGCGTCACATCACGCTCAATAGCCAAGCAAAAGATGCCGAATCAAACGTGCTTAAGTCGTATGATAGACAGACTGGTTTTGACATTACCGCGGCCAGTGAAGTGATGGCGATATTTTGTTTAGCCACTTCCCTTGAAGATCTACAAGCTAGATTAGGCAATATTCAAATTGGCTTAACCACGCAGCAACAACCAGTATTTGCCAGTGATTTGCAAGCTGAAGGCGCTATGACGGCGCTATTAAAAAATGCATTTCAACCGACCCTAGTACAAAGCTTAGAGCATACTGCGGCAATTGTGCATGGTGGCCCTTTTGCCAATATCGCGCATGGTTGTAATTCTGTGATTGCCACCAAGACCGCATTAAAGTTAGCCGATTACGTGGTGACAGAAGCGGGGTTTGGTGCGGATTTAGGCGCTGAAAAATTCATTGATATCAAGTGTAGAAAAACTGGGCTAGAGCCTGCAGTGGCCGTATTGGTGGCTACCGTGCGCGCACTTAAATATCACGGTGGCGCGGATGTACCCGCCTTAAACCAAGAAAATTTAGCTGCCTTAAAGACGGGCATGGTGAATTTACAAAAACATGTCGAAAACCTTCAACAACATTTTGGTTTGCAAGTGATTGTAGCCATCAATCATTTCGCCAGTGATACCGACGCTGAAGTTAGTTTATTGCAGACGGAAGTCGCAAAGTTTGCTGTGAAGGCCATTGTTTGTAAGCATTGGGCACATGGTGGAGCAGGCGCCAAAGCATTGGCGCTAGAAGTGTTGCGTGTGGTAGATCACAACGCAGTACAGGCAAGCAGTCAATTTAAGTTATTGTACCCAGACCATCTACCTTTATTGCAAAAAATAGAAACGATTGCGCAAAAAATATATGGCGCAAGTCAGGTTGAATGGTCTGCTGTTGCCACGCTTAGTTTGACTACGCTAGAAAAAAACTATGGCCATTATCCGGTTTGTATTGCCAAAACACAGTATTCATTTTCATCAAATCCTGCTTTGCGTGGCGCACCAACCGGACATACATTGCAAGTGCGTGAATTAAGATTGTCGCGTGGCGCAGAATTTATAGTGGCAATCTGCGGCGACATCATGACTATGCCTGGTCTACCTAAGCAACCCGCCAGTGAGCGCGTCAGCGTCAATCAGGCCGGCACTATTACTGGTTTGAATTAGCCCGATTGAAATGATGCTGGTGATAGCGCAAGCAGGTTTCGCAGAGCAAACCATTACAAAATCACGCTTTATTGCGATGGCTTTGGCTAGTGCTGATGAGCGTGAAGTGAGTTTGGCATTGCGTGCTTTTGCGGCTCAGCACCCAACAGCGCATCATTTGGCTTATGCTTTTCGCCTTAAAACTTTGCAGGGCATTGTGCCGCGTTTTTCAGATGCAGGCGAACCTTCTGGTACGGCAGGGTTGCCCGTGTTAAAGCTGATTGAAGGTCGCGATTTAATCAATGTCTGTGTGGCAGTGATTAGGTATTATGGAGGCATTAATTTAGGTACAGGAGGGCTGGCACGGGCTTATGGCGGCACGGCCAAGCTAGCACTCGATGTAGCAAAAACAATAGCGTTTGTTGAAATGCAGACCTATCCATTAACCATTAGTTACAAACAAATGGATATGATGAGCAATGCTTTAGCTAAGTGTAATGGCAGTATCGTCACTAAGGCCTTTAACCAGCAGGTAGAGCTGCTTGTGTCATTGCCGGTAGATGAAGCGCCAAATTTTTTGAATCGTTTCAAGCAATGTGCTGAATAAGTCAAGATTAAACGACCAAATAAAGTGGGTTGTGATATTGTTCAGTCAACTTAACTAAGTTTCATTTGCCCTATGACTAAAATTTCAAAAGTATTGGCACCAACACCCTACGAGCTCGCCGCTTGGGTAATAACGGCTTTCGTTATGGTTTTTACGCTCAAATTTAATTTATTACCCGCATTATTAGCGGGTTTGTTGGTGTATGCCTTGGTGCACATTATTACCCCTTTTATTGCCAGTAGATTCCCTAGTAAAAACCCTAACAACATCTCTAAATTGTGGGCAGTGGCGATTTTAGTCATTATCATTGTCAGCTTGCTGGCGTTTGCTGGCGCGGGCTTAGTGGCATTTTTTAGGTCTGAATCTGGTAGCTTAACGGTGCTATTGGCAAAAATGGCGCAAATTATTGAAGATTCACGCAAAATCCTGCCTAATGGCTTGCTTAAGTATTTGCCGGCTGATGCCATAACCTTTAAAGAACAAGCCTCTGATTGGCTGCGTACCCACGCCGATGAATTGCAGGTGGTGGGTAAAGAAGCGGGCCGCGCGACGGCACATATTTTAATCGGTATGATTATTGGTGGTATTTTGGCGGTACGGGAGGCGGTGGCGATGGATAACTTTAAGCCATTTGCGCGGGCACTAGCCTGCCGCGGTGAATTGTTTAGCGACGCATTTAGGCGTGTCGTCTTTGCCCAATTGCGTATTTCGGCCATCAATACAATTTTCACAGCCACTTATTTGGCCGTCGTTTTGCCTTTAATGGGTATACACCTGCCACTCATTAAAACCATGATCGCCATTACCTTTGTCGTGGGTTTAATCCCCGTGATTGGCAATTTGATTTCTAATTCTATGATTGTAATTGTCAGTTTAAGTCAGTCATTAGGCGTTGCAATCGCTTCATTAGTCTATTTGGTGGTGATACACAAATTAGAATATTTCTTAAACGCAAGGATAGTTGGCAGTCAAATTCGCGCTAATGCTTGGGAGCTGTTAATTGCCATGCTCTGCATGGAGGCTGCCTTTGGTTTAGCAGGCATCGTTGCGGCGCCTATTTATTATGCCTACATTAAAGCAGAATTACGTGCCAGAGATTTGGTCTAGCATGATACTGAATAAGCGCGGTAGTTGGGAATTAAACATTGAGAGATAAGACCATTGCTATTTTAGAGAATAGGTCTGGCGAGCAGTTGGCAGATTTAGTCAGAAAGTATGGCGGCACGCCATTTTCCGCGCCTGCGTTGGCTGAAGTGCCTGATATTGATCCGGTGTTAATCGCACAAATGATTAAGGATTGGCAGTCAGATCCGCCTAATTTTTTTATTTTCCAGACTGGTGTAGGCGTTAAAGCACTGTTCGCTACGACTGATAGCTTAAATATCAGCGCGCAATTTTCACAAATTCTGGCGACTTCAATCGTGGCCGTACGCGGCCCCAAACCCACAGCAGCATTGCGTTCACGCCACGTGCGCATTGATTTATCCGCCAGTGAACCGTATACCACCATTGAAGTGCTGGCGGCGCTTGATACGCATAGCCTTGCGGGTCAATTAGTCATTGTGCAACGCTACGGTGACACCAACTGGGAACTGCAAAAAGCACTAGCAGCGAGAGAGGCGCGGGTGATAGAGATGGCCACTTATCGCTGGAGTCTGCCAGAAAATACTCAGCCTATGGTGGCGATGATGGATGCGCTAGACGCTGACGCGATTGATATGGTTTGTTTTACCAGTGCCTCACAAGTCCATAATCTATTTGTGGTTGCCGAGCAATTAGCCCGAACAGCGTCACTACAAGCGGGTTTGAATAGAAGTATGGTCGCATCCATAGGCCCAGTATGTAGCAAGGCGCTCGCTGTTTTTGGGATTCAGGTTGATGTCGAGCCGAATCCGCCTAAGTTGGGACCTTTTATCCATGCTATTAATCACAAGTTTACCTAAAGATTTCTAAAAATTAGGCAAACTGCATCAGGTATAATTCAGCCCTATGATATCCACTATAATTTTACTGATCGCCATTGCCATTTTATTGCTAGTGCTTTGGCAAATTTTTCGCGGTAATTCGCTGGATCAAAGTACTATTATTGCGCAACAGCTAGAAGAAAAACACCGTGCCATGTTGTTAGATTTTAATGATGGTTTAAATAAACTAGGTGACCGGTTAAACGCATCATCCAATGAAGCGAGCGAGCGATTGCGCGCCAGTGTGGCTGCAGAGTTGCAAGCCACGCGTGATGCAATGCAGGCTTTGCAGTTGGCGCAGAACAATAGCTTGTCGCTTACGCGTGAAACGGTGCTAGAGAAGTTGCATACCACTTTGAGCGAGCAGGGCAAGGCGCAACAGTCATTAATTAATGACACCATGCTAAAAGCCACTACTACACTAACGCAAAGTATAGAAAGTTTGACTAAAGTGGTGGACGGACGGTTAGAACAAATCGGCGGTAAAGTTTCTGAGCGTTTGGATGAGGGTTTCAAAAAGACCAATCAAACCTTTATTGATGTGATGGCGCGCCTTGCCACCATTGATGAAGCACAAAAGAAAATTGATGGATTAACCACCAATGTCGTGAGTTTACAAGAGTTGTTGGGCGATAAGCGCAGTCGTGGCGTGTTCGGTGAGGTGCAGTTGGAAGCGCTGGTGCGTAATGTGTTGCCGGTCAATTCATTTGCCATGCAACACACCTTTGAAAACGGCACGCGCGCAGATTGTGCCTTGTTTTTGCCAGAACCTACCGGTACGGTGGCGGTGGATAGTAAATTTCCACTTGAAAATTACCACCGTATGTTCGACAGTAAATTGACTGAAGCAGAGCAGTCGCAGGCTAAAAAGCAGTTTAAGTTAGACGTTAAAAAACATGTGGATGATATCGCCAATAAGTACATCATTTCTAATGTGACGTCTGATGGCGCAGTGATGTTTATTCCGGCAGAGGCGGTGTTTGCAGAGTTGCATGCCTATCACAATGATGTGATTGAATACGCCATGAATAAGCGCGTTTGGGTAGTTTCACCGACCACCTTGATGGCAGTACTCAATACTGCACGGGCGGTGCTAAAGGATGTTGAAATGCGTAAGCAAGTGCATGTCATTAAAGATGAATTAGGTAAGTTAAGTAAGGATTTCGGTCGCTTTGACCAGCGCATGAAAAAGCTGGCTGATAATATTCGCCAAGCGCATGAGAATGCGCAAGATGTGCATATTTCTAGCCAGAAAATTACACAACGTTTTGCAAAAATTGAGCGTGCTGAGTTGACCAATCACCCGACTGATGCGCTGGATGTTGTGGATGATGTAGAAGATTAATAAAATTATGAAAATTAAAGTATTTTATTTTGCAAGACTCAAAGAAACGCTCAAGTTTTCCACTGAAGATTTAGTGTTGCCGGATGACGTCTTTGCCAGCACCTTGACGCTACTTAAGCTGAAAGCCCATCTAGCAAAACGTAGTGATGTTTGGCAGCAAATGTTGATGGGTAAGTTAAAAGTTCGTGGCGCAATTAACCATGTATTGGTGGATGATCATGCGCCCATCAGCGATGGCGATGAAGTGGCTTTTTTCCCTCCAGTGACTGGTGGATAAGTACTACACTCAATCATGACTGTACGCGTACAGACTCAAGACTTCGACGCTGGCTTTGAAATCAGCCAGTTACGTAGCGCCCGTAAGGACACCGGCGCTGTGGTGAGCTTTGTTGGGCTAGTGCGTGATTTAAATGAGGGTGATCAAGTCTCGCAACTGACATTAGAGCATTATCCAGGCATGACAGAAAAGGCCTTAGAGGCCATTGTGAGTCAAGCGCAAAGTCGTTGGAATATTTTTGAGGTGACAGTGATTCACCGAGTAGGCACCTTGCAAGCCACCGAGCAGATTGTATTGGTAACGGTGGCTGGCGCGCATAGAGGCGAAGCTTTCAAGGCGTGTGAATTTATTATGGATTACCTGAAAACTGAAGCGCCATTTTGGAAAAAAGAGCGCACGCAAGCGGGTGAGCGTTGGTTGGACGCAAAAAATACCGATGATGCGGCGCGCGAGCGCTGGAATAAATAATTTCCATTAATAAATCGCGCTGCGATGGTTGGTTTTTTGCAGGAACGCAATTTATTGCGCCAATAGCAGTTAGAATTAGATATCAACTCAATTAGTCAGGCAATATGTCACAACACTTAACACCGCAGCAATTAACTCTCAATATTTCTGCCAAACAATTTAATTTTGCAGATACTTCTGAATTACTAGGCGCAAAGCATCTCAGTGCCCAGCATCAGGCATGGGTTGCCCAATCAGAAGCTAAAAAGGCGGCAGAATTCGGTTTGAATATTCGGCAACCGGGCTTTAATTTACTTGCACTGGGTGAGCCGGGTACCGGCCGCACCAGCTTAATGTTAAGTGCGATGCACGAGGCGGCGGCAAAGCAAGTCGCGCCTTGTGATTTGATTGCTTTGTATCAGTTTGAGAGTAATGGCAAGCCGCTATTCTTAAAGTTAGCTGCCGGCGTTGGCCAACAGCTCAAGCAAGCCTTAGACCAATTCATTCGTCAACTGGCAAAAGATCTAGCGACCCTGCTTGAAGCGCGTATTAAAGATAATTCATCTGCACTGATTGTTCAATTTTTAGCCACGCAATTAACCGCTATTAAAACTAATGTGCCACATATTGCCGCCAATAAAGCGCTGATACTTTATTTTGAATTGTTGCAAAAAGATGTTTTAGACTACCTAGAAGCTTGGCAGCCTAACGCTTCTGGCGATAGTGAGAATAACTTAGACGCCTTGCTTAGCGAGAGTTTTTTTGGTCGTTACCGTGTCAATGTGTTGGTCGAGCATGGCGCTGGCCTTATCGAGGACAATCAAGTGACGCTGGGTGCTCCAGTGGTGTACGATAATGACCCAAGCTTACAATCTCTGTTTGGTGGCATCGAAAGTGCAGGGGAATCTAGCAGCACGCCAGATTTCATGCGTTTACGTGCTGGTAATTTATTGCGCGCCGATGGCGGTACTTTATTACTCAATTTACGTGATATTTTAGCCGATGAGGCAAGTGGTTCGCAGCTGCTAGAGAAATTACATCGTTTTTTACGTAATGGCACGTTGCAGATTGAAGATTTGGCCAGTAGTAGCAGCCAAGGTGGTGGTTTTGTCAGCGCGCAAGCCGCTATTGCTGTGTCAGTTAAACTGGTGCTAGTGGCAACCCGTGAAGATTACTATTTGCTGATTGATGAAAAATATGATTTTTTCAGTTACTTTCCTATCAAAATTGAGTTTGCGGAAAAAGTAAAAGCCAGCGCAGAGAATTATGCGGCCTATGCAGCGTTTATTGCAAAAAAATGCCAGCAATTCAATTGCAGTCACTTTACTGCAGATGCTGTGGTGGGCTTATTACATGCCATGCATAGGCTAGAAGAAGATCAAATGCGCATTAGTACGCAATTTGCTGTGTTAGAGAAATTGATGTTAGAAAGCGCCGCTGTGGCAGATTTGCGCGGTGCAAACATTGTTGCCATTACCGACGTTAAAGCTGCGATTAGCAGAAGATATGCGCGTCATGGCTATATTGAAGGCCATATGCGTGACTCTATCGTGGATAACGAATTAATGATCACTGTGCAAGGTGACGTGGTTGGGCAAATTAATGGTCTCACGCACATTGATTTAGCCGATGCGAGCTTTGGCTCACCGGTACGCATCTCAGCCAACTGCTACGCGGGTCGCCGCGATGTGCTCACCATAGACCGCGAAGTGTTAATGAGCGGCCCCACGCACGATAAAGGCGTGATGATATTGCAAAGCTGGTTGCATACTAATTTTGCAAAACTTAACCCGCTTAATATGACCGCCTCCTTGGTATTTGAGCAAGAATACAATGGGGTTGATGGCGACTCAGCCTCATGTGCCGAGCTATTCGTATTGTTATCTTCTTTATCTCAATTGCCCATCAAGCAAGGCATCGCAGTTACTGGTGCGCTCAATCAACACGGTGAGGTGTTGCCCGTTGGTGGGTTAAACGAAAAAATTGAAGGTTACTTCAGGGTCTGTAAAGACATTGGTCTAGATGGTAAGCAGGGCGTACTCATCCCTGGGCGTAATATGCGACATTTGGTGCTGGCCGATGAGGTGGTCGAGGCGGTCGCCAATGGCCAGTTTCACATCACCACCATGAACAATGTTGCCGAAGGAATTTTGCACCTGACTGGACATAGTTTAGAGGAAGTCAGTCGTATCGCAGCAGAGACGCTGTGCGCATTTAAATTGGTGCTAGAACAGAACTTACCGAAAACCGCACTCCTTGAATCGGCACGCTGAAGCGTTCAGTAAAGTACCATGACTGAACTTGAACTTAAGTGCAGATTAGACAAATGGTTGTGGGCAGCACGATTCTTTAAAACCCGTAGTTTGGCGACGGCGGCTATTGAAACCGGCAAAGTACACGTAGATGGTGACCGCATAAAACCGGCTAAAGAAGTGCATATTGCGCAAGTTATCCATATACGTAACCGTGACTTTGAGGTTGAAGTCAGCGTGCTTGCCCTTGCCAATATACGTAAAGGCGCAGTTGATGCCACGCTGTTATACGGCGAAACAGCAGCGAGTATCACTAGGCGCGAAAATGCCAAAGTGACTGGTGAAAACGACCATGCACTGCGCGACCGAGGAGCAGGGCGCCCAACCAAGCGGCAGTTGCGTGACATTAAAAAATTTACCGGTGACACATTTTCTTAATCAGCAGACTGCATAAATAAGCGGTTTTTTTACAACAAAGAATGTAGTTCAATGCACAAACAAAGCCCACAACAGTTACTCGATCAAGCCGAGCTTATCCATGCTTCAGCGGTGGTTGATGCGGCGATTGCGCGCTTAAGTGAAGACATTACGCAGGTATTGGCCGACGCTTGCCCTATCGTCATCTGCGTGATGCGTGGCGGTATTGTGTTTGCTGGACAATTATTAGCGCAGTTGAATTTTCCGCTGCAAGTAGATTATTTACATGCTAGTCGCTATCAAAATAACACCGTAGGCAATACACTGATTTGGCAAGCGTTGCCTAAGTTGGATTTAAGTAATCGTACGGTGTTGCTACTAGATGATATTTTAGATGAAGGCATTACCCTGCTAGCCATTAAAGAAAAATGTTTGGCATTAGGCGCTAAGCAAGTTTTATCGGCGGTGTTGCTCGAAAAGAAACTCAGTTATAGCAAGCCTATTGCGGCTGACTTTGTCGGGCTTGAGGTGCCAAATCGCTACGTATTTGGTTGCGGCATGGATGTGTATGGTTGGTGGCGCAACCTGCCGGCGATTTATGCACTTAAGTAAGCGGCAGGCTATGTTAAAATTTCAGCATGTATTCTAAAGTTAAAATCTAACATGTCGCGTTTTCATGTCATTATTCCCGCCGCTGGTAGTGGTAGTCGAATGGGTGCGGATGCGCCTAAACAGTACCTGAGCTTAAATGGCAAATCGCTGATTCAGCATGTGATTAAGGTGTTTGATCAAGCGAGTAAAATCAATAGCATGCATATCATTCTGAGCGAAGGTGATGCGTATTGGCGCAACGCTTACCTTAACTTAAGCCACAAGGCACAGGTACACTATTGTGGCGGCGATACGCGCTCAACTACCGTGCTCAATGGCTTGCAAGCGATTGAATCACAAGTGGGCGCGGATGACTGGATATTGGTGCATGATGCGGCGCGCCCTGGCTTAAGTAATCTGCTATTGAGTCAGCTGTTAACGACACTAGAAAACGATGCGGTCGGTGGCCTGTTGGCGCTACCATTGGCCGACACCTTAAAGAGGGCTGATGATGCGCAACGGGTTGCCGCGACTTTGCCACGAGCGGATTTGTGGCAGGCACAAACGCCGCAAATGTTTCGTTACGCCACGCTCAAAAAAGCGCTCACGGGGTTTAATGGCACACCAACCGATGAAGCCGAGGCCATTGAGGCTTTGGGTTTAAAGCCTAAGTTGGTGGCGGGCGAGCTACGTAACCTTAAGGTGACTTACCCACAAGATTTAGCAATACTTTCTGCACTATTGAACACGAATTCCCAGTAAACAGGGGTTAAAAATATGACAATACGTATCGGTCACGGTTTTGATGTTCACCAGTTAGTTACAGGGCGAAAATGTATCATCGGCGGTGTGCATATTCCTTTTGAAAAGGGCTTAGACGGGCATTCAGATGCCGATGTGCTGTTGCATGCGATTTGCGATGCGCTATTGGGCGCAGCAGCGCTGGGGGACATCGGTCAGCATTTTCCACCCAGTGATACACGCTATCAAGGTATAGATTCACGTGCGTTGTTAAGGCATGTAGTGGGTTTACTTAAGGCTAAGGGTTTTGTGTTGAGCAACATTGATTGTACGGTGATTTGTGAGCTGCCGAAATTATCGCCGCACACGCCACAAATGCGTCGCCATATTGCCGATGATTGTCAGGTGGATTTAGAGGCGGTGAATGTGAAAGCAACCACCACTGAAAAATTAGGCTTTACCGGCAGGGGCGAAGGCATAGCGGCTGAAGCGGTTTGTTTGATTGTAAAAATATAACATTACCCAAACCCATCTCAGTCAACTGTTAACGACTGCACTGCTCATAAAGTTAGCACTAAATCCTAATATAAAGTCACGCGATGCTCTCATGGTTTGAAAATCTATTAAATCCATTTCCTAGCAAAGAAATAGATCCGCCGCCCAATGCGCTGTGGCCATTTGTCTGGGCTTGTACCGGCGGTTCGCGACTATTTATTCTAGCGATGACGGTATTTACTGCGCTTATTGGTGGTTTCGAAGCCTTGCTATTCGCGGCCATGGGTAAGGTGGTAGATTGGTTGAGTAAAACCTCACCTGCCTTGTTGTGGAGTACGGAAAAGCATCACTTGTTGCTGTTGGTTACTTTGCTACTTTTAAGCCCCTTACTCATTACCATGCAAACGCTGATTAAGCACCAAACGTTGGCGGGTAACTTTCCCATGCGCTTACGCTGGAATTTTCATCGACTGATGCTTAGTCAAAGCATGAGTTTCTACCAAGATGAATTTGCTGGTCGGGTGGCGGCAAAGGTCATGCAAACCGCCTTGGCTGTGCGTGATATATGGTTTATCGTGGCGGATATTTTAGTGTTTGTGGTGATTTATTTTGTAACGATGGTGGCGGTCGTCGGGCATTTTAGTGCCGCGGTGATGCTGCCATTTTTAGTGTGGGTCATTTGTTACATCACCTCATTAAGTTACTTTGTGCCGCGATTGGCCAAGGTATCGCAAAAACAGGCTGACGCCCGCTCACTAATGACAGGTCGTATCACCGATGCTTATACCAACATTAGTACCGTCAAGCTGTTCTCACACGCTGGCCGTGAGGCGGGCTATGCAAAATCTGCCATGCATGAATTTTTAGTCACGGTGCACGCCCAAATGCGTTATGTATCGGGTGTGGAGGTGATGAATCACGTGCTCAATATGCTACTGATTATTACAACCTCCGGGGTGGCTTTATGGTTGTGGACCAAAGGTGGGGTCAGTGTAGGCGGTGTCGCCGCAGTCACCGCCATGGCGCTGCGTCTTAACGGTATTTCGCACTGGGTGATGTGGGAAATGACCAGTTTATATGAGCAGATTGGTACCGCCCATGATGGGGTGAATACCTTATCTATTGCCCATCAGATTACCGACAGTGCAGAGGCTAAACCTCTTGTGGTTAGCGCCGGCCATATTCAATTTGAGCAGCTTGATTTTTCTTACGGCATGTCAAAACCCATATTGCAGGCACTTAACTTAACGATCAGCGCTGGCGAAAAAGTAGGTTTGGTCGGCCGCTCCGGTGCCGGTAAATCCACCATCGTTAATTTGTTGCTGCGTTTTTACGATGTAGCGCAGGGACGCGTGCTGATCGATGGGCAAGACATTAAGCAGGTCACGCAAAACAGTTTGCGCAGCCAAATTGGCATGGTCACCCAAGACACTTCACTGTTGCATCGCAGTGTGCGTGACAATATTTTATATGGTCGCCCGCATGCCACAGAAGCTGACATGATAAGTGCCGCCCAGCGTGCTGAGGCGCATGACTTTATTATGGGTCTAGCCGATGCCAAGGGGCGCAAGGGTTATGATGCGCATGTTGGCGAGCGCGGTGTCAAGCTGTCTGGTGGGCAACGCCAGCGCATTGCCATTGCCCGCGTCATGCTAAAAGATGCGCCTATATTATTGTTAGATGAGGCCACCAGCGCTTTGGATTCTGAGGTAGAGCAGGCCATACAAGCCAGTTTATACAATCTAATGCAAGGTAAAACCGTAGTGGCCATCGCCCATCGTTTATCCACGATTGCCGCCATGGATAGGTTGATTGTGTTAGATCAGGGTAATATTGTTGAAGAAGGTAGCCATAAAAAGTTGCTAACTAACAAGGGTTTATATGCGAGTCTTTGGGCGCATCAAAGTGGTGGATTCTTGGGTGAGTAAAGACGCTAAATTTAAGCTATTGCTGAGTCTAAATGTCGTGTTAATAGGCTTTGAGTAGCACAATCACCGCACCGCTACCACCATCTTGTTTTTTAGCTTCCGCATAAGCAATCACCTCATCTTTTTGCATTAGCCAACCGCGCAGTTTTTGTTTGAGTATGGGTTCGCGGTTGTGTGAGCCTAAGCCCTTGCCATGCACAATGCGCGCACAACGCACGCCACGTTTTTTGCAATCGCTAATAAAAGTCGACACATAAAGCCGCGCCTCATCACTGACTAAGCCATGCAGGTCTATATTGGCCTGCACCACCCATTTTCCTTTGCGTAATTTACTTAAAATATCTGGCGAGTGGCCATCCCGTAAATACAACATTTCCTCATCTGTTTCTAGATCGTAGGCGGGGATGTAATAATCTGATAGTGAATCTACCAGCGCTTGTTGCTCATCGCGAATAAATTTCTTGGGAATGGGTTTAGGTTTTTTTACAGGCAGCACTGCACGGTCGTCATTGGCTAGTGGTCGGACATCTTTAACCGCTTGTGAAAAAATATCAACATCAGATAGATTATCGTTAGTTGTGACTGCCATATAAATCCCACTTCAACGCCATGCTCTATCCTAGAAAGGGGAGGGAATTGTTATTTCAAATTATCTAAGTAACGTTCCGCATCTAAGGCTGCCATACAACCGGTGCCAGCGCTGGTCACTGCTTGGCGATAAATATGGTCTTGCACATCACCGGCGGCAAATACACCGGCAATGCTCGTTGCGGTGGCGTTACCTGCACGGCCCATTTGCGTGATAATATAACCGCCTTCCATTTCAAGTTGCCCTTCAAAAATATCAGTATTGGGTTTATGGCCAATGGCAATAAACACCCCCATTAAGGCAATATCTTTGGTACTGCCGCCCGTGACATTTTTAAGGCGCATACCAGTAACGCCGCTATCATCTCCCAGCACTTCATCTAGTGTTTGAAAGGTCTCTAATACGATCTTACCTTCAGCAACGCGCGCATTAAGCTTATCTACCAAAATCGCTTCCGCTTTAAATTTATCCCGTCTATGTACCAGCGTTACCTTGCTGGCAATATTAGATAAATACAAGGCTTCTTCAACCGCGGTATTACCGCCACCAATAACCGCTACTTCTTGATTGCGGTAAAAAAATCCATCACAAGTGGCGCAGGCTGAAACGCCTTTGCCGCTAAATTTTTCTTCACTAGGAATCCCTAAGTATTTTGCCGAAGCGCCGGTGGCAATAATCAGGGCATCACAAGTATATTCGCTACTGTCACCGACTAAGCGTATCGGTTTTTCGGTCAAATGCGTGGTATGAATGTGGTCAAAAATTACTTCAGTATTAAAGCGTTCCGCATGCTTTTGAAAGCGCGCCATTAGTTCTGGGCCTTGCACGCCGTCGGCATCTGCCGGCCAGTTGTCAACTTCTGTAGTTGTCATCAGTTGCCCGCCTTGAGCAATTCCGGTAATCAGTACTGGGTTTAGGTTGGCGCGTGCCGCATACACCGCTGCTGAATAACCTGCAGGACCAGAACCTAAAACAAGTAAATGAATGTGACGTGTTGCCATGATAAAAACCTTTAATAAACATCGTATGAAATAATAGAAGAGTGTGGCGCGTTAAAGACAACTTAAAAATAGTTAGATATTGTATTAGCTACTAAGCGACTTTGATACTGCTATAATTAAAATTAACTTCAAATCTGTAAGGTTTTACTATCTTGTTTTTCAAAAAATCAGCCTCAGTGAACGCACGACGCGCCGCCGAAGTGACTAAATCGCAAGCCGTCAGCGCCAAATTGATTAAAGAAGCTTGGTGGCTAGGCTTAGTGCTCACTGGGATTTATATTGCGGTAATTCTATTTACTTACCATCGCGACGACCCTTCCTGGTCATATATGGCGGCCGATCATGCTGTGATTTATAATGGTGGCGGTAATGTTGGCGCCTGGCTGTCTGACATGCTGCTGTATTTATTTGGCTTTTCGGCATGGTGGTGGGTGGTGCTGGCTTTTTATGCCATGTGGCTGGTCTATTTAAAGTTAGAAGTGGTTGATGTTAACGAGAAACCCTTTTTACTCTTTAACTTTATCGGTTTTGCCTTATTGTTAATCGCATCATGTGCTTTAGAAGCCGGGCATTTAATTAGCTTGCCTGCCTCATTACCGATCGACCCTAATGGCGCTGGCGGAATGTTAGGCGTCTCGGTAGACGGTTTGTTGCGTAGCCTATTTGGCTACACCGGCTCTAGTATGCTGTTGCTGTCGATGTTTGTGGTGGGCTTTAGCTTATTCACTGGTTGGTCTTGGATTATGCTCACCGAGAAGTTTGGCGCAGGCTTAATCGCCAGCTATACATTCATTAAGTATAAATGGCAAGATTGGCGAGATAGAAAAGCCGGTGAAGTGGTTGGATTAGAGCGCGCAGAGTTTGTGCAAATTGAGCGTAAACGGGTAGGAGCGCGCGAACCAGTCATTATTGCGTCACCAGCACCGGAAATTGCCCAAAGCGCCCGCGTGCAAAAAGAGAAGCAAGCACCACTATTTGAAACCTTGCCAGATTCTTTGCTGCCGCCTATCCATTTGCTGGATGATCCATCTGGCATCGTTGAATTACCATCCGCCGAGACGCTCGATTTCACCTCGCGTTTGATAGAGCGCAAGCTGATGGACTTTGGTATTGAGGTCAAGGTCTTAACCGCGCAACCAGGGCCAGTCATTACCCGTTTTGAGTTAGAGCCAGCGGCTGGGGTGAAGGGCAGTCAAGTGACTAATTTAGTGCGAGACTTGGCACGCGCGTTGTCTGTGGTCAGTGTTCGTGTGGTCGAGACTATTCCGGGTAAAACTTGCATGGGTTTAGAAATTCCTAACCCTAAACGCCAAATTGTGTATTTGTCTGAAATTATGGGTAGTCAGGCCTACGCCGACGTGCACTCGCCACTTGCCATCTGCTTGGGCAAAGACATCGCCGGCAAGCCCGCCGTGGCTGACCTAGCAAAAATGCCGCATGTATTGGTGGCAGGGACTACCGGCTCGGGTAAATCGGTGGCAATTAATGCGCTGATATTAAGCTTGTTGTATAAGGCCGACACTAGCCAAGTGCGCTTGATTTTAATTGACCCAAAAATGTTAGAACTGTCGGTCTATGAAGGTATTCCGCATTTGTTAGCACCGGTGGTGACTGATATGCGTCAGGCTTCCAGCGCATTAAACTGGTGTGTTGCAGAGATGGAGAGGCGCTATAAATTAATGTCTATGCTAGGCGTACGTAACTTAGCCGGCTACAACCTAAAAATTAGAGAGGCCGAAAAAGCCGGTGAGAAAATACCGCACCCCTTTAGTCTAACGCCAGATGATCCTGAGCCCTTAATTGAAATGCCGCTGATTGTGGTGGTGATTGATGAGTTGGCTGACTTAATGATGGTGGTCGGTAAAAAAGTAGAAGAGTTGATTGCCAGATTGGCACAAAAAGCCCGTGCTTCTGGCATCCATTTGGTATTGGCCACACAACGCCCGTCGGTAGATGTGATTACCGGTTTGATTAAAGCCAATGTGCCGACGCGTATTTCTTTTCAGGTATCCAGCAAAATTGATTCTCGTACCATACTAGACCAAATGGGCGCTGAAGCCTTGTTAGGTCAAGGCGATATGCTCTATATGCCGCCGGGCACTGGCTACCCGGTGCGGATTCATGGGGCGTTTGTGTCAGACCAAGAAGTGCATAAAGTGGTGAACTATATCAAAGCGCACGGCGAGCCTAATTATATTGAAGGCATTTTAACCAACGAAGCAGAAGAGGGCGGTGCAGGTTTTTCGGATAATGGCGCTGGGGCGGGTTCAGAGGTTGATCCACTTTACGATGAGGCGGTTGGCATTGTTCTCAAAACGCGTAGAGCCAGCATTTCTGGGGTACAGCGTCAATTACGCATAGGCTATAACCGTGCCGCACGCTTAATCGAAGATATGGAACGCGCTGGTTTGGTGTCTGCTATGCAAAGCAATGGCAACCGCGAAGTGCTCACCCCGCATAATGAGGATTAACCGCTATTTTCGCGGTTATAGACTGCTGTTACAGAATGCCTAAGGTGTACATACCTAACATAAAAGCCTTGATACTAGCCGGTATGCTGGCTATGCCATTATTGGCACAGGCCGATGGCATTGCCAGTTTAAAGAAGTTTTACAAAGAAACGCGGACCATGCGCGCTGATTTTTATCAAGTCGTAACCGATAAAAAAGGTCAAAAAATACAAGAGGTTTATGGTCAAATGCAGTTGCAGCGACCCAACCAATTTAGGTGGGATTATCACAAGCCGTTTGAGCAGCAAATTATCAGCGATGGCACTAGCGTGTGGTTATACGACCCTGAGTTAGCGCAAGTCACCGTGCGCGAGTTAAGTAAGGCTTTAGGCGCTAGCCCAGCCGCCTTGTTGGCTGGTGAAGATAGTTTAGAAAAAAACTTCAAACTCGTCACCGCCTACCGTAAAGGTAATCTGGAATGGGTGAGTACCAATCCAAAAGACGCAGACTCAGGATTCAACAAAATATCTTTAGGGTTTAAGGGTGAGTATTTACAAGAGATGGACATGATTGATAGCTTTGGCCACCAAACAAAAATAGTCTTTAGCAACTTAGTGCACAACCCTAGCCTAGCCCCTAAAGCGTTTTTATTTAAACCGCCTAAAGGTGTGGATGTGGTGGGCGAATAAAGTCTAGGCATAGGTTTTACGTTAAAAATAGCTTAAATATAATTTTTTCAAAGCCTATCATAGGAAAATTGAAAGTAGGGGGAACTTGCATATTTATTTGTAGGCCGCTTTGGCAGCTTGGTGTTAGCTGGTTTAATGTCATTAAGTTTGCCAATTTCAGCATTCGCTGATACGCTAGATGCGGGTCAAATTTTACGCGACACCAAACCAGCAAACCCCTTGTCGCCGGCGCGTCCGCTAGATCAAAACCTAATCCAAGAGCAAGAAAAACCCATTGTGGCACCTAGCCCATCAGATGATGTGAGTGTCACCATCAGTCATTTTACCTTTACGGGCAATGTCTGTAGGCCTCTGTTTGATTATGTTGCTGGCTTTTACCATGTGCAGCTTTAGCTTGGCTGCCTTGGCCAACGGTACGCTTACGCATTTGTCTGGCAAAGTATCGGTACAAAAAGCCGATGGTACCACTGCAGCTGGTGCGGCAGGTGTTCAGGTGGTGGAGAGTGGCACCGTGGTGACCGGTGCTGATGGTTTTGTGCGCATGGAACTCACTGATGGCGGCGAAATGGTGATTGGGCCAGATACGCAACTCAGAATTGAAAACTATCATTACAGCAAAGATAAACCAGAAAAGGATAGCTTCATATTCCGCACCATTAAAGGTGGTTTCCGGTAATGTGCAGGGCAATTTAGACTTTAAAGCTGGTCAGGTTGGTTTTATTCCACCTAACCAGCCACCAATACTACTGCCACATGATCCGGGTGTTGGTTTTACGCCACCAGCTGTGATTCCAAAATTAGACGAAAAGAAAAAACGGTCTAGTGAGCAAGAGGGCAGTTCATCCGCTAATAGCGGAGATGCCAATGGTCAGAATAAACAGTCGGATGACCAGAAAGAGCCTGCCAATAGCGCATATAATGGCGGGCAAAACTGCTCGATTCAATAGCCAACCCTGCCCTAGTTATTCAAGTGATTATCTAGGGTTTTTCTTTACCGACTATCACCATACAAAAAATCTTGCAATGCTATTCTGATGGCTTGCCACCTGTTAATATGCAGGTAATTAATAATCATGTAGTTGCTATCGCAACCCAAGCACATTTTGAATAGTTTATTTCAACCTAATCGCCCAATCGCGCCACTCGCTGAAAGATTACGCCCCAAAACTTTAGATGAGGTAGTGGGGCAGTCTCATCTTTTAGGTGAAAGTAAGCCACTGCGTTTGGCATTTCAATCCGGAAAATTACCTTCTATGATTTTATGGGGCCCGCCAGGCGTAGGTAAAACTACCTTGGCACGCTTAATTGCCAATACGGCAGATGCTGATTTTATTCCACTGTCTGCCGTATTATCTGGCATTAAAGACATTCGCGACGCGGTAGAGCGTGCCGAACTCACCTTGCAACAACATGGCCGTAAAACTATATTATTTGTGGATGAGGTGCATCGCTTCAATAAAGGCCAGCAAGATGCATTTTTACCTTTTGTTGAAAGTGGACTCATTACCTTTATTGGTGCAACCACTGAAAACCCTTCCTTTGAAGTCAATAGTGCCTTATTAAGTCGTTCGCAGGTGTTTGTATTGAATGCATTATCTGAGCCAGAGTTAGGCTTATTACTGCAGCGTGCACAGGATTTGGTAGCGACAAATATCAGTATGGCGGATGAAGTGCGTGAACAAGTTATTGCTTATGCAGATGGCGATGCCAGACGCTTACTTAATTTTGTTGAAGGTTTGTTTAATGCGGCCGAAGGTGCGGCAGTTAATGAAATTGATGAGGCGTTTTTACAAACCACGATGGCCAGTAAGCTGAGGCGTTTTGATAAAGGTGGTGAAGCCTTTTATGACCAAATTTCAGCGCTACATAAATCGGTGCGTGGCTCAAACCCTGATGCAGCGTTATATTGGTTTTTACGCATGATAGATGGTGGGGTAGACCCATTGTACTTAGGGCGGCGCATTGTGCGCATGGCGATTGAAGACGTGGGTTTGGCTGACCCGCGAGCGCAAAGTATGGCACTTGAAGCTTGCCAAATTTTTGAACGATTAGGCTCGCCAGAAGGGGAGTTAGCGCTGTCTAATGCGGTGATTTATTTAGCGGTGGCAGCTAAAAGTAATGCGTCTTATCACGCCTATAACCAAGCTAAGGTGTTTGTTGCGCAAGATAAGTCACGACCTGTGCCTTTACACCTCAGAAACGCTCCTACTAAGCTCATGAAAGCGCTAGATTACGGTAAAGAATACCGTTACGCACATAACGAGCCTGAAGCTTATGCGGCTGGGGTAGATTATTTTCCGGATGATTTAAACCCACCACAATTTTATATGCCCACACCACGCGGCTTAGAAGGTAAAATTACGGAAAAATTAGCCCACTTGCGTGAATTGGATAAACGTGCACTCGAGAAAAAAGAAAAAAAATGATTTTAAAGGATTTAAATGTTAGATATACAAGCATTAAGAAATGATTTGGATGGCGTTGTTGGTCTATTAAAAAAACGCGGTTTTGAGTTTGATTCAGCCAGTTTTAGTGCTTTAGAGCAGGAACGTAAAACCGTTCAAACACGCACGCAAGACCTGCAAGCTAAGCGCAACAACGCCTCTAAGCAGATTGGTTTTGCTAAATCTAATGGTGAAGATGTCGGCGTAATTATGGCTGAAGTGGCAGGTCTTGCTGATCAGCTGAAAGCCGATGAAAAACGTTTAACTGAGCTGCAAACACAATTACAAAACCTGTTATTCAATGTGCCTAATTTGCCACATGCGACAGTGCCTGAAGGTAAATCTGAGGCAGATAACGTAGAAGTACGTAAAGTGGGTACGCCACGCACCTTTGATTTTGAAATTAAAGACCATACTGATGTTGGTGCGCCACTAGGCCTAGATTTTGATACTGGCATTAAGCTTTCCGGTGCGCGCTTTACCTTTATGCGTGGGCAAATCGCTAAGCTCCATCGTGCTTTGTCACAATTTATGTTGGATACCCAAGCGCAGCATGGTTACGAAGAGTGCTATACGCCGTATTTGGTGAATGCAGAGACACTGACTGGCACAGGCCAACTGCCAAAATTTGAGGAAGATTTATTTAGCTTAAATCATAACGATAGCAAGCTATACTTAATTCCCACTTCAGAAGTCACACTGACCAATACCGTGCGAGATGAAATTGTCCCATTAGAATCTTTGCCGATTAAACTGACGGCACACACGCCATGTTTTCGCTCTGAGGCGGGTTCTTATGGGCGCGATACCAAAGGCATGATACGCCAACACCAGTTTGATAAAGTCGAAATGGTGCAAATCGTTCATCCAGATACTAGCTATGCCGCATTAGAAGAAATGGTCGGTCATGCAGAGAATATATTAAAAGCTTTAGACTTGCCTTATCGCGTGGTGTCATTATGTGTCGGGGATATGGGCTTTGGCGCTGCTAAAACCTATGATTTAGAAGTGTGGCTACCTGCACAAAATACTTACCGTGAAATTTCATCGGTGTCTAACTGTGAGGCGTTTCAAGCGCGGCGTTTGCAAGCACGTTTTAGAAATGAGCAGGGTAAGCCAGAATTAGTACATACACTTAATGGTTCAGGGTTGGCCGTAGGGCGCACCTTGGTAGCGGTGTTAGAAAACTATCAAAATGCCGATGGTAGCGTGACCGTGCCAGATGTGTTGAGACCTTACATGAATCATTTGGCTGTCATAAAAACCGGCTAATTTAGCCACAATGGTAGATTAAGCCGATCACTTAATTTGCATATGCAATCTTAAATGGATTCAAGTCTAGATTATTCTTAGGTTGATAGTGCTCTAAGATGCGTTGATAGCTGCGTACCGATTCAACAAATATGACGGGTGCACCACCGCTGGCGTAGCCGTATTTAAGGGTGGTGTAGTATTCAGGGTTTTTTAGTAGCACCAAGGTTTTTTTCACATCCGCCCAACTGTCTGGATTTAGCTTAAGGCGGGTCGCCAATACCCGCGCATCTTCTACATGTCCATAGCCAATGTTGTAGGCCGCCAGCGCCATATAAGTTCTATCCGGTTCTGGAATGCGTTCCGGTACCGTATCTCTCAATTTCAGTAAATATCTAGCCCCCGCCGGAATACTTTGTTTAGGATCTAAGCGGTCAGTTACGCCCATTAAATCTGCCGTACCTTCGGTGAGCATCATCAGGCCCCGCACATTGGTGGGCGAAGTACTGTAAGTGTCCCAGTGAGATTCTCTATAGCTAACAGCCGCCAGTAGGCGCCAATCGATGCCGGTAATGTTTTGTGCTTGCTTGAATAGATGAACATACTTGGGCAGCAGGCTGTTGCTACGCTCAAGAAAGGTGGTCACATCTAGCGTGTTGAGACGGGTGTTATGACCATAATAGCGATCTAATAAATTACGCAATGTGCCGTCTTTTTTAATTTTTGCAAAAAAATCATTCACTTTAATCAGCAGTTGTGGATCGGTATTTTTTGATAGCGCCCAAGCAATTTGGTCGGTAGGGCCTAACGGCATGGCAACGTCTAAGTTAGGGTAATAGTTTTGCATTAAAGCGGCTAAGTAGCTATCAGCCACCGTGTAATCAAGCAAGCCATCGGCAACTTCTTCTAGTAAAGATTCGGTATTGGTGTGGTTTTTGCTAAACCATTTAAGTGTGGGATGTTCTTTTTGTAGCGCCGTTAAACGCTCGGCATAACTGGTACCGACTGGTACGGCAATTTGTTTATCAAAAACCTCAGAGATATTTTTGGGTTTTTCAGTCACTTCATTATTAAAAATAAGCTGTTGCTGGGTTTCTTGATAAGGGCTGGAGAAAAGTACCAGATGCTCACGCAGTGCGGTCACAGTTAAATTGGCTGCGGCAATATGGGCCTTGCCTTTTAGCAGGCTAGGAATCACATCGCTAATGCTGTTGGCTAATACAAAGCGAATTTCATACGAAGGAAAATATTCTTCAACAAATAAAACGGCTAAGTCATATTCTATGCCGGCGGGCTGATTGTCATTGCCTAAAAAATAGGTAGAAGGGCCGTTGTGCGTGACAAATACAATTTCTTTTTTGCTCGGATCTATGCGTGGCGCTGCGCTGACAGGATCTGAGGGCTTGCAAGCCATCATTAATAAGCACAGTAATACCATAAAAAATAAACGCATGACGGGTTTGTTTTGGCCTGTGATTATCAAGCGCAGCGCTCACTCACGGTGCCATTGTCTGCGATTAAAATGGCATCGCTCAAACCATAAAAAATTCCATGCTCAACCACGCCTGGGGTGTTGTTGATAAGGGTGTTTAAGGTACTTGCAGCTAGGCTAGCATCAAATTTCATGTCCAGCACATAGCTACCATGCGAGGTAATCCAAAAGCCATCATTAGCGGCGTTGGGGCGTAAATTTCCCGTGCCACCCATGGCTTCAAGACTTTTTTTCGCCAATTGCCAAGCGAAAGGAATCACCTCAATCGGGATGGCAAAGTTTTGACCAATATGACTGACCAATTTACTCGCATCGGCCACCACAATAAACTGTGCTGCGGCTTTTGCCAGTAATTTTTCTTTGACTAAATCACTGCCACGACCTTTGAGTAAGGTCATGTCTGAGGTAATTTCATCGGCACCATCGACATATAAATCAATGCTGCTGATATGCTCTAAAGCAACAATGGCTAACTGCAGTGACTGCGCGTATTGGGCGCTAATAGTCGAACTGGCAACCGTGGTGATTTTTAAGCCCTCTTCGCGCTGACAGCGTGCCAGTTCTGCAATAAAGTAGTTGGCGGTAGAGCCAGTACCTAAGCCAACCAGCATACCGCTCTTAACATATTTTGCGGCTTGTAAAGCGACTAATTGTTTGTCGTTCATTGGTACGCCTCCAACGGTTATTATTGTTTTTTCTAAGCACTATCATAACGCGATTATGTAATTTTAGGCATTAAAAAAGGGAGCTAAATTGCTCCCTTTTGTTAAATACTGACTAAGCGTAGCCTTGGTATTTATTTCAATACGCGGTTTCTATATTCACCAGTGCGGGTGTCGATTTCAATCTTATCGCCTTGCGCACAAAATAAAGGTACTGGAAACTCAAAGCCAGAGGCAATTTTAGCGGGCTTCATTACTTTGCCTGAAGTGTCGCCTTTTATTGCTGGTTCAGTATAAGTAATTTCGCGCACTACCGTGGTTGGCAGTTCAACGGAAATCGGTTTTTCGTTATAAAAACGAATATCCACCGCCATGCCATCTTCAAGGTAAGGAAGCGCATCAGCCATGAATTCTGCATCGACGTCATATTGGTTGTAGTCGGCATCCATGAAAACATAGCTTGGGTCTGCAAAGTAAGAGTAGGTTGCTTCTTTTTTCTCTAAAACGACTACTTCAAATTTGTCGCCCGCGCCGTAAATTGTCTCGCTAGGCGTGTCAGTTAACAAATTTTTAAATTTCATCTTTACCACAGCTGTGCTACGGCCAGATTTAGTGTATTCGGCTTTAACCACTACCAATGGATCACTGCCGACCATAATGACGTTACCGGCGCGAAGTTCTTGTGCTGTTTTCATAGATTGCCTTGCCTAAGATTGAGTTAAAAGTTAAGTTTTCAGTTAAATTTTTTGCCGCGTGCTTAAGTAACGAGTACGCTAAAACTCGCGAATTATACCTTAATTTTTGGCAAATTCTCACTAAAAAACACCAATTTCGTGGCAAGGTCAGGCTGGCAAGCCAGCGCATTGGTTTGTTGTTGGCTGTAAGCGAATAGGCTGGATAAGTTTTTAATTAAGCGTGTCAATGCGGTGGTGTCAGTGCGCTGCGCATTCGACCAACTGAGATGCGCATCGACTAGAATGGACTTTATTTCATCATTAGTCGCACTAGTGTACATTGCCAAAAATGCCTGCATTTTTTTAATGTGGGTCTGTTCAGTTTGAATGTAAGGTTGCCAAACAAAGGGTTTTCCTGCCCAAATTGCCCGTATCCAGCTATCTTCACCACGCACAAAATTCAAATCACAGGCCCAGAGCAAATGGTCATAGTGGCTTTGAGATAGGAATGGTAGCAGGTGCACGGTGACATTGCCTTTACGCAGTGTGCGTTCAGTTTCAGCCGCAAAATCTATCAAAATGTCGTCGATGGTCGTGCTATTAAGTGGCGTGAATAAGTCTATGGCTTGCTTACTTGCCTCTAGGGTGGACAGTAATGCGCGCCTATTGGCTTGTGGGTAACAAAATAATGAAATTTTGATCGAATTTTCAAGTTCCTCTATCGGTTTGCTGATGTCCAATGCTTGCCAAAACGCAGTCTGCTGGGTTTTTGAAGCTAAAAACACATCGCGCTCAGCGATTAAATGGCGTTCACGAATTAATCCACCCGTATCATCTTTAAAACCAGGAAAAAAGTACTGCTTGGTAATGGCTAGGGTGGGCTGTGGCGATGGTTTTGCATGAAAGTCACCGACCCAAGTTTCAGCGGAAAGGTATTCTAGATTAATCCAAATGGATAGCTGTCGCACCATTTGTTGAAGGTAGCTATCAGGTAATTCACAAGAAAAAGCGCCAATAACGACATCTGCAGGCGTGGTGTTTAAGCTGGGCCAACTGGTTATTACAACTCCTTGAATGGTTTGTGTGTGTAGGGCGCTGTCTAAATCGGGAATGATTTTTTGTGCGGTTATGAAGTCATCAATGAATAACCTGACGGCGAGAGAGTGCTCTTTCGCTAATTGCTGGCTTAAGCGCCAACAAACGCCGATGTCGCCAAAATTGTCGACAATTTTACAAAAAATGTCCCAGTGTTGGCGGTGTGGTTGGCGCATGCGTTTGTTGGGGTTGTTGCTGATTAGGGGTTAGGGGCTTGATATTGCACGTCGATAATTTCATATTGCTCATCACCAGCAGGCGCCATGACATTAACAACATCTCCAACTTGCTTGCCTAGCAAGGCGCGCGCAAGCGGTGAAACCCAGCTAATATAGCCCATTGAAGGCTCCAACTCATCTTTGCCGACGATGCGGTAGGTGTGTTCAGTATCATGTTTGAGTGAATATAAAGTTACCCAGGCGCCGAAAAATACTTTCCTCAAACCTTGTTGGCTAACGGGATCTACAATGACTGCGGCATCCATACGTTGCATTAAAAAGCGTAAACGGCTGTCAATTTGGCGTAAGCGCCTTTTACCATAAATATAATCGCCATTTTCACTTCTGTCGCCATTGCCAGCCGCCCATGACACGACTTTGACCAAGGCTGGGCGCTCAACCTTAAGCAATTCTTGAAACTCAGCCTCGATGGCGGCATGGCCTTGTGGCGTAATGTAGTTTTTTTCGTCGGCCATTAGGTGTTATTGAGTGCGCTTATTTTTCTAGAAACTGAATATCTTGCACAAAATAGGCAGTTTCGCCAAAGCAGGACGATGGAATGCCTTTGTGCTCCTCATAAATCAGCTTGACTCTTTTACCTAGTGAGTCATTGACTTTTTTGGCAACAGCAGCCCCTTTAACGGTAAAGCTAAATTTTTCAGCTTGCGTGCCTGGCATAGATACTAAAACAATCTCGCCTTCCCATGTCTTGCAAACGTAGCCTTTGAGTGAAAATTTTTGCACGTAACCCGCGCGCTCGCCAGAGGAATAGACCCAATTCAGTGAGGCCCATGTATACAATGAAAAAAGTGCTATTGGCATGATCAATAGCCATAGTGCATACTTAAACAAGCCCTTTAAATTGCTAGACATGGTCACAACCTTAAAAGTAAAGTCAGATAATACCTGTACAGACGATTTCTAGTCTAGCGTTTTTGTCATTGCTTTGTTTAACTGTTGCCTAGAGAACTATTTGACGTGTGATGAGTCATATTTTTTTAGATTTAATTGCTTGATTTAATGAGGCTATGATGAAAAAATTATTACTATACGCTTTATTATTGGGAGCATCATCTATGGCAAATGCAGCTTGTACTGAGCTTTACAACCATCAATTGACCACTTTGCAAGGCGATAAAATTAATCTGTGTGATTATCAAGACAAGCCTATTTTAGTGGTTAATACCGCCAGTAAATGTGGTTTCACCCCACAGTTTGAAGCGCTAGAAGCCCTGTATGGCAAATATAAAGATAAGGGTTTGTTGGTGATAGGCTTTCCATCTAACGACTTTAGGCAAGAACCTGGTAACGATAAGCAAATTGGTGATTTTTGTAAGCTAACTTATGCGGTTAAATTTCCCATGATGACGAAAAGCGTGGTGACGGGGTCGGGCGCCAATCCATTTTACTTACAGTTACGCGCTAAAACAGGCCAATCACCCCGGTGGAATTTCTATAAATATGTCATCTTGCCTGGTGGTAAAGAGGTGGCTGTCTACAGCAGTCTTGTTAAACCGGATTCAGCGGAAATATTAGCTAAAATTATGCCCAACTTGAAGTAGTTACTTGTGTTAAGTAAACAAAAAGGAGCGAATAGCGCCTTTTTGCTTTGAAATAAAGCGCCATTCGTGATTATTTTGCTGCCAGAATGCGGGTTTTTTCCATGATGATGGCTGATAATTCTTCAACTGAACGGCTGGTAGAATCTGCCCAAGTAATGCCCGCATTACGCATCAGGTTTTCTGCGGTGGTTATTTCTTGGCGACAGTTATCGATAGAGGCGTAAAAGCTACCAAATCGACGTTCATTACGCACGGCATGTAGGCGCTCTGGCTTAATGGTTAAGCCAAAAATTTTATCCAGATGCTTGTGCAGTATTTCGGGCAGCGTACCTCGTTCAAAATCTTCTGGAATCAATGGGTAATTGGCCGCTTTGACGCCAAACTGCATGGCGAGATAAACGCTAGTTGGGGTTTTGCCACAACGCGAGACGCCGACTAAGATGACTTGCGCTTCCTCTAAACCAGAGTTGGTCATGCCGTCATCATGGTTCAGGGTAAAGTTAACGGCATCCATACGATCATTGTATTTTGTACCCATGACACTGTGGGCAATACCAGCGCCCGTTAGCGGTTGCTGCTTTAACTCAACACCAAGTGGATCAATAAAGGTGCTAAATAAGTCTATAAAATAGGCATTAGATTCTTTTAAAATATTGCGTAACGCAATGCTACCGATAGACATGATGACCACCGGTCGAATGCCATTTTCTTCGGCGGCATGCAAGATAGACGCTTGCACTAACTTGATTTTATCCAGCGTGTCGGTAAATGGCATACGCACTTGGGTAAAGCTTGTGCTAGGAAAATGCTCCAGCAGCTTACCCAAAGCACCGGCAGTAATGCCGGTACCATCGGAAATAAAGAATACGGTACGGTTGATCATAGCTCTGTTACTCGCTTACTGGCCGCTCTATTTTTTAGCCAACCGTTGCCAAGTCGTGACTACCGTATCTGGATTGAGTGACATGGATTGTATACCTTCAGCCACTAACCACTCGGCAAAGTCTGGATGGTCAGATGGACCTTGACCACAAATGCCAACATACTTGCCTAAACGGTTGCAGGTTTGTATGGCCATTTTAATCAAGGCTTTTACGGCATCATTACGCTCATCGAAACCATCGGCTAAAAGACCTGAGTCTCTATCCATGCCTAATGTCAGTTGCGTGAGGTCGTTTGAGCCGATGGAGAATCCATCAAAGTAGTCTAGAAACTGCTCGGCCAACAAGGCGTTAGAAGGGATTTCGCACATCATGATGATACGCAGGCCGTTTTCGCCGCGTTTGAGGCCGTTAGCGGCCATGACGTCAATCACCGCTTTGGCTTCAGCGAGCGTACGCACAAAAGGAATCATCAATTCAACGTTGGTTAAGCCCATTTCATCGCGCACTTTTTTCATGGCAACACATTCCATGGCAAAACATTCTTTAAAGTCTTCAGCCATATAGCGGGCAGCACCACGGAAGCCTATCATTGGGTTTTCTTCATCTGGCTCGTAAATTTCACCCCCCACCAGTTTTTTATACTCATTAGATTTGAAATCAGAGGTGCGGACGATGACTGGTTTTGGATAAAAAGCGGCAGCAATGGTGGCTACCCCTTCAGCAACTTTATCGATGTAAAACTGTTTCGGGCTGCTATATCCGCGGGTGCGATTTTTAATCGTCGCCTTAACTGCAGTCGGCATCGCGTCCACGTTCAAAATAGCTTTAGGATGTATGCCCACCATATTGTTGATAACAAATTCTAAGCGCGCTAAACCAACGCCGTCATTTGGCGTTTTGGCAAAGCCAAATGCCATGTCAGGGTTGCCTACGTTCATCATGATTTTGCAAGGGGCTTTAGCCAGTGTTGCGGTGGCCTGCGTGTTGACTTCGTACTCTAGTGCGCCATGGTAAACAAAACCAGACTCGCCTTCAGCACATGAAACAGTGACAATTTCACCTTCACGTAGAATGTCCGTTGCATTGACTGATCCAACAATGGCTGGAATACCAAGTTCACGCGCAATAATCGCGGCATGGCAAGTGCGACCGCCACGGTTGGTGACCAAAGCGCTGGCGCGTTTCATGACTGGCTCCCAGTTTGGATCAGTCATATCTGCGACCAGTACATCACCCGGTTGTACCAAATGCATGTCTGCTGGGTCTAGCACGATACGTACTGGACCTACACCGACTTTTTGCGTCACCGCACGGCCAACGACCAAGGGGGTAGCTTTATGTTTGTTTAGTTTGAAAGTCTCAGTTACATTGTTTAATGATTCTTGTGATTTGACGGTTTCAGGACGTGCTTGCAAGATGTATAGCTTGTTATCGATACCGTTTTTCCCCCACTCAATATCCATTGGGCAGCCATAATGCGCTTCAATCGTCATGGCGTAACGCGCTAACTCTAAAATATCATCGTTTGATAATGAATAACGATCACTATCAGCGGCATCCACGCCGACCGTATTGGTGCTTTTACCTGCTTGGGTGGCATCTGAAAACACCATTTTAATCAGTTTTGAGCCCATGGTACGGCGCACAATGGATGGTTTTCCTAGTGCTAGGGTTGGTTTATGGACATAGAACTCATCTGGATTCACTGCGCCTTGTACGACGGTCTCACCCAGACCGTAAGAGGAAGTGATAAACACCACATCTTTAAAGCCTGATTCCGTATCGATGGTAAACATCACCCCAGCACAGCCAATGTCGCTACGCACCATTTGTTGTATGCCAGCAGATAATGCGACGTCGGCATGCACAAAGCCTTTATGCACACGATATGAAATTGCCCGGTCGTTGTATAAAGAAGCGAATACTTCTTTAATGGCGTGCAATATGTTGTCTATGCCATGGATGTTTAAGAACGATTCTTGCTGACCAGCAAATGAGGCGTCCGGCAAATCTTCAGCGGTGGCTGATGAGCGCACTGCGAAGGTCGCACCTTTACCGGATTTAGCGGTCAGAATTTCATAATTTTCAGCAATCGCTTGATCTAGCGCGGCAGGAAAGGGTGCTGCCATAATCCATTCGCGTACTTTCTTGCCGCAAATAGCCAGCGCTTGCGTGTCGTCTACGTTTAATTTATCTAGCTCAGCGTTAATTTTAACGTCTAAACCATTCACTGCTAAAAATTCGCGGTAGGCATCGGCGGTTGTTGCAAAGCCGGTAGGTACGCGCACACCTTTCGCCGACAACTGAGAAATCATCTCGCCCAGCGAGGCGTTTTTACCGCCAACTGAAGGTACATCTATGTTTCGTAGATTTTCAAATGAAATAATGTGAGCAGACATGGGTATTCCTTGGTGGTTCAAGCAAAGGGTAATTCATTTTTTGTACTGATGTCATCATTTTGCCTAATTAACTTGCCGCTGTCACCTGAAAATGCAAGCCCGACGCTAAATATTAGCTAACTTCAGCGCTTAGCATATGAAAAAACATTGTCGTCAGCTAAAATACCTAGGTCTAATTGAAAGATGAAGAGCAGTTCAATGAATAATAGTTAATGAGAAATTCAAGTTAATGCTAATCCCTACTAAAGTTATAGTCACCAGCACTGCGCGTTTGCACATGGGCTTTTTTGATTTGCATGGTGGATTGGGACGAAAATTTGGCGGTATAGGCTTGGGTCTGTCAGCCCCGAGTCAAGTGATTGCTGCTTGCTTGTCTGAAAGTTTACACGTGTCAGGCGAGTCAAGTGCGCGGGCATCTCTTATTGCGCAAGCTATCTTGGCAAAGTTAAATCTTAAAGGCGCAGTGAAACTAAGTATTGAGCAACATATTCCTGAGCATGCCGGTTTAGGTTCTGGCACGCAGTTGGCCTTAGCTATCGGCACTGCCATTAACCGGCTATACCAATTAAATTTAAGCACTACACAGATTGCCGGGCTGACAGGGAGAGGCCATAGGTCTGGCATTGGCATTGCCGCTTTTGATCACGGTGGATTGCTGATAGACGGTGGGCGCAGCTCAAGTCATGCTACAACAACTGGCCATGACAAAAAAGTGCCACCGTTGTTAGCGCGCTATGACTTCCCTGAAAATTGGCGTATTTTACTGATACTAGACGCGCATCAAGCTGGCATACATGGTGAAGTTGAGCGAGACGCTTTTAATCAATTGCCAGCATTCTCGGAAAGTCTGGCGGCGCATTTATGTCGACATGTCTTGATGCAGGCTATGCCAGCAATAGTCGAGCGGGATTTAAGCGCCTTTGGATACGCCATCCAAGTTTTGCAATCGCACGTGGGCGACTATTTTTTGCCGGCACAAGGCGGCCGTTATGCTAGCCGAGAAGTGACTGCCGTGTTGCAATATTTGCAGGCTAAGGGCGTGGCTTGTTTTGGGCAAAGCTCGTGGGGGCCTACTGGTTTTGCTGTGTTTGAAAGTGCCGATGAGGCGGAAAAGCATTTGCAAGCATTAAAAGCCACTTTTACAGAGACTGCGCTCAGTTGGATGATTTGCAGTGGGCGCAATCAAGGCGCTGAGGTCGCGGCAATCTCGCCTTAAAATGCATGACAACATAGCGCTTAACGATAGAAATTCATCAGAGAATTGATATGAAAAAAGAAAGTATTCTGCATTTAATCACCGCGGCTAAAAATGCTAGCCCGTTTGATGTCAACATGGCGTATGACGCTGGTTACGACAAGATTATGCCTTATACGCAGGTGACCTTGTCTGAAGTGACTGGACTTACACAAGATGCTATTTTTTCGCGCAGCCCTTCAGGGGTAAAGCGGGAGGCGATATTTATCGGTGGACGCGATATAGACCTTGCGATACAAATGTTAGAAGTGGCTCAACAGGGGATGTTTGAACCATTCGTGTGCGCTATCTTTGCTGATCCATCTGGGGCATTTACCACGGCGGCGGCGATGCTGGCCAAGATCGAATTTCACCTAAAAAAACAATTTAACGCAGATCTAACGGGTAAAGCGCTTACGGTGTTTGGTGCGAATGGACCAGTGGGAAGTTGCGCGGCAATTATTGCGGCGCAACAAGGCGCTTTAGTGCAGTTGGTTGCGCGTCAATCCATCGCAGAGCTTACTCAAAAGGTACGGGCTTGGAATATAAAGTATCAGGTCAATATGCAGGTGCTGGATGGGTCTACTGAAGCCGCTAAGCAGACAGTTTTGGCGAATTCTGACATCGTCATTTGCGCTGCAGCAGCAGGCGTGCAGGTTATTAGCCAAGCACATTTAACCTTTGCGAAACAATTAAAAGTACTGGCAGATGTTAATGTGGTGTCACCTTTAGGCGCAGAAGGGGTGGCGGTTGATAGCGACGGGTTAGCTATTGCAGGCAGTTCGGCGTACGGTATTGGCGCCTTGGCGATCGGCCAGTTGAAGTACCTGACACAACATCAAATGCTAAAACAAATGTTAGCGGCAGAAAAGCCGCAGCTATTGGAATTTATGGCCGCCTTTAAGTTTGCGCGTGCCTTGTTGCAAGTTGCTTAATATCCGCTCGTTTGAATAAAAAGTCACTCCTAGTTATTGCGCTTTGTGCCCGGCCTTTTGTGGTAGCGGCCGTGCGGGCTGGCTATGGGGTGACGGCGATTGATGCGTTTGCCGATCAGCAAACTGTTGCATTAGCCGACAATACTATACTGGTTGATTATGATGCCTATGGATTCAATGCTGACGCTCTGTTGCAGGCTGTTAGCCAGTTAGAGGCGAGTCAATATTTAGGCTTTATCTATGGCAGTGGTTTTGAAGCCCAGCCTAGCTTGCTGAAAAAAATTGCAACGATCATTCCTTTAATCGGCAATACTGCCACTACCGTACAAGCCGTCAAAACAGCAGCTAGTTTTTTTGCTGCTTTAGATTTATGCGCTATTCCCCATCCAGCAAGTTGTCTCCAGGGACCGCTAAAACCATCAGCGGACTATTTAGATAAGTTTGCGGGTGGTTGTGGTGGTACGCATATCAGCCTGGTTGTTGATCAGTCAGCAACGCTGGGCAATAATCATTATTACCAGCAGAAAATGAATGGCCGTTCAATCTCATTGCTATTTGTTGCGTACAGTCATGGTATTGAGGTCGTCGGTTTTAACGAGCAGTGGCTCAATCCAACAGTAGGCATGCCGTTTCGCTACGGTGGTGCGCTAAGTCGTATTGAGGTGTCGTCTATCATACAGCAGCAGATGATAGATGCGGCGGAGGCTTTAACCAGGACATTTTCTTTGCGTGGCTGCAATAGCCTAGATGCACTTATACAAGATGATATTGCTTATGTATTAGAAATTAACCCAAGATTAAGCGCAACATTTGACTTATATCGTGCTGAAGAATATCAAGCGGTCGAACTTCATTTAATGGAGGTGCATATTCAAGCCAGTCTTGGGGGTGTGTCATGGCAACAGGTGCAGATGAAAAAATCTAAGTCAGTAGTGCAGCAATCTAAAGCCCATGCGGTGATTTATGCGCTAGAGGATATGCTGATCCCCACTACATTTAGCTGGCCAGATTGGGTGCTTGATAGTCCTTGTTTAGATGAGCAAGCGCAAGCATTTAAACTGTTGGCCGATGCGCCTATTTGTAGTGTACAGGCGCAAGCTGATGATGCGGACGTGGCAAAATGCTTGCTGGACAGCAGAGTGGAGGCCATCAAGCAGTTGCTAGGCATGACATTTAAATCTAGGGCTTCAAAAGAGGGGGTATATGCAATACGCTGACAGGTCGCGAATACATTTAAGTGTTAACCAATTAAGTGCGCCTTTACGCAACACATTGCTGGCACAAGCGGATATTTTACAGCTTGGCATTGTTAAGCATGCATCAGGCTGCACGATTGTTGACGCGGGTATTCAACATGCTGGCAGTGCGGAAGCTGGACGGATTATTGCTGAAATTTGTATGGGTGGTTTAGGTGAAGTGCATTTGCAAACTGATACGCGCTTTGAGCCGCCCTTCTCAAGCTGGCCCTATGCCATTTCAGTTTCATCGCTACAGCCCGTGATTGCTTGTTTAGCCAGTCAATATGCCGGCTGGGCGCTGAGCCATGAAAATTTTTTTTCTTTAGGCTCAGGACCAGCGCGCGCCTTAGCGCAACGAGAAGATTTGTTTAAAACTCTGGCCTATCAAGACGCCGCGACCAGCACTTGTATCGTGTTAGAAACAGACAAAATTCCACCTATGGAAGTGATTGAAAAAATTGTGCGGGATACTAAAATTGCCGCACAGCATTTAACCGTCATTTTAACGCCCACCACCAGCATTGCGGGCGTGGTGCAAATTGTCGGACGTGTGCTAGAAGTGGCATTGCATAAGGCGCACACTTTACATTTTCCGCTAGAAAATATTATCAGCGGCAGTGGCTTAGCCGTCTTGCCACCGGTGGCCGCTGATTTTATGACGGCGATGGGCCGCACTAATGATGCTATCTTATTTGGTGGGTCGGTCAATCTTACGGTTAAGGGTGATGATATTGCCGCAGCTGCCTTGGCATCAAATTTGCCCAGTAGCGCTTCAAAAGACTACGGGAAAACTTTTTATGAAGTATTTAAAGCAGTGAATATGGATTTTTATAAAATTGATCCTTTATTATTTTCTCCAGCTAAAGTGACTATTCTTAATGTCGAAACGGGGCGTGTGTTTGAGGCCGGGCAATTGAATGTGGATTTACTTAAACAGTCTTTTTTTGATCAATAACTGGATATCATTGTCTGAAAATTCCTATCTTTACTGATGATGTTGGATGGCACGGTGAGCAGTTAAAGCAAGCCTTCGCTAAGCGTGGTGTCAAGGCCACATTTGTTTCATTGCAAGCCTGTATGATTGATTTGTCTGAGGATAATCCAAAAATTCGGATTCCATATTACGCCAATTTGCCACCAGCGGTGTTTGTGCGTGGTGTTTCTGGCGGTACCTTACAGCAAGTGATTACACGCTTGAATGTCTTGCACATGCTGTCTATGCAGGGCGTTAAAATTTACAACGACGTTAAGGCTATTGAGCGCACTGTAGATAAAGCTATGACCAGTTTTTTGTTGCGTGCGCATGGTGTATCTACACCCGCTACTTGGATCACTGAATCAAGGGCGCAGGTCGAAACAATACGTCAAATGGCGCATGAAAAAAATCAGCAATTAGTCATCAAGCCACTCTTTGGGTCGCAAGGCTTAGGGGTGCGCAAATTGCCAGCCAGTGAAGCTTTGCCTGTGCCTATGCAGCAGTTTGTCGATGGCGTCTATTACTTTCAGCAATTGATCGAAGCACCAATGATTGCCGGCCAAGTTGCCCCACATGATTACCGCGTTTTTGTGATGAGTGGCAAGGTGGTGGCCGCGATGCGGCGAATGGGCAGTACTTGGTTGAATAACTTGGCGGCAGGTGGGCGATGTGAAGCCGTAGATGCGAATGAAGTGATGGTTAAATTGGCGCTAGATGCAGCGTCAGCGGTGGATATTGATTATTGTGGGGTGGATATTATTCAAGCCGCAAGTGGTGCGTATTATGTGCTGGAGGTGAACAGCATTCCAGCATGGAAAGGTTTGCAGAGTGTGACGGAATTTAATGTGGCGCAGCTATTGGTCGATGACTTTTTAGGTAAGCTTTGAATTGAAGATGCAAGCTAACCCATACTCCTTAGAACAATTATCTGCCGCTTACAAAAATTCTTGCATGGCTGAATTGCAGGCGTTAAAACCGGGCAATGTGCACGCATTTGCTGACGGGCACGGCATGACCATCTACGATTTCATCAAAAGCGCAGAGGTGTCGGCAAGTGTAATCGCTAAGGCAGACATCAGCGTAGGTGAGCGTATATTGGGTGCGATAGCAGCGACACAACATTCTGTTGGGTTAAACACTAATTTGGGGCTAGTTTTATTGTGCGCACCATTGATTCATGCGGCTTGGCACCGCAGTGCAATGGAGACTTTGCAGCAAAGTTTAAGTAATACATTGCGGCAACTGACCGTTGATGATGCGATGCGCGCGGGGCAGGCCATTGTGTTGGCAAACCCCGCTGGTTTAGGCCGTGCAGATGAATATGATGTTAAGCAAACACCTAGCGTTAGCTTACTAGAAATGATGCGCTCAGCGCAGACTAAAGACCGCATCGCTTGGCAATATGCCCACGATTTCTCAGATATTTTTGACTTTGGTTTAGCGCGCTATGCTGAAGCCATGGCTAAGTGGCAAAACCAGGCGTGGGCCACCACAGCCTTATATCTTGGTTTTTTGACGCGACAATTAGATAGCCATATTGTGCGTAAGTATGGTGAGTCATTAGCGATAGCGGTGCGAAATGAGGCGCGGGATATTGAAGTGGAGTATTGGGCTACGAATAACCCAAAGTTGATGCAAAAGAAATTGCTGGCTTGGGACGTTTCTCTTAAACAGAGAGATATTAATCCTGGCACCAGTGCTGATTTGACGGTCGCGAGCCTGCTCCTTAGCGCGCTGACTGACAGTTCGGTTTAGCAGCGGTGGTTAGGATAACGACAGGGCATAATTTTTCAGATATAATGATGCCCTAGATTTTGTATAAGACTATTTTTGCTTAATATTTAAGCAAGGCTATAGCTAAGAAGCTAAGATAGCTTTTAAGTTAATTTTCAGGAGGCAAGTAATGGCAAGTTTATTAGAGCAATTAAAGACCATGACCACAATCGTGGCAGATACGGGTGATGTTGAGGCGATTAAAGCGGTTAAGCCTGTAGATGCAACAACTAATCCATCATTAGTTTTAAAGGCAAGCCAATTACCACAATACGCGCCATTAATTGAAACTGCTATTGCTTATGCAAAAGCACAGGGGGGTACTAAAGCGCAACAAATTGACAGTGCTGCTGACAAATTAGCGGTGTTGATTGGTGCTGAAATTACCAAAGAAGTACCAGGCCGCATTTCAACTGAAGTGGATGCGCGTTTATCTTTTGATTTAGATGCAATGGTGGCTAAAGGCCGTAAATTGATTGCGCTTTACGCAGAATCAGGTATCAGCAAAGACCGCGTGTTGATTAAATTAGCTTCAACATGGGAAGGCATTAAAGCTGGCGAAATCTTAGAAAAAGAAGGCATCCAATGTAACCTCACATTGTTATTCGGTTTCGGCCAAGCACGCGCATGTGCTGAAGCTGGCGTATTCTTGGTTTCACCATTCGTTGGTCGTATTTTAGACTGGTACAAGGCTAAAAACCCAACAACAGAATACACACAAGAAACAGATCCTGGTGTTGTTTCAGTGCGTGCAATTTACGCATACTACAAAGCACACGGCTACAAAACAGTGGTGATGGGCGCTTCATTCCGTAACACTGGCGAGTTGATTGCACTTGCGGGTTGCGATCGTCTAACGGTTTCACCAAACTTATTGCAAGATTTGGCAGCAACAGAAGGGACTTTAGTGCAAGTGATGAAAGACACAGGCGCAACTAAAACAGCCCCAGCAAAAATGACTGAAGCAGAGTTCCGTTTTGAATTAAACCAAGATGCAATGGCGATTGAAAAATTGTCAGAAGGTATTCGCGGTTTTGTGGCTGATCAAAACAAACTTGAAGCAGCTTTAAGCGAGAAACTATAATCGTCTTTGATAACTATTTTGTAATCAAAGTGTAATCAAAGTGTAATCAAAGTGTAATCAAGCAAGTTTAGAATTGACATATACTTACTGGGCATTTAATATAAGTGTCCAGTTTTTTTGTAAGACAAGAATTGTAGTGTAAAAGCTTTCATAACTAGCGCTTAGTTTTTGATTTGGTTTTATTACTAAAATAGCAATAAATCAGTAACATTTTAAAAATTATTAAACGGAGAAGCACCATGGCATTAACACAAATGGCATTAGATTCATTAGATTTTGACGGTACAGTTGCTTTAGCAACATTAGTAGCACCACACGTAGATATTCTTGAAATTGGTACACCATGCATTAAGCACAACGGTGTTAAATTACTTGAAGTTTTACGCGCTAAATTCCCAAACAACAAAATCTTAGTTGACTTGAAAACTATGGATGCTGGTTTCTACGAAGCTGAGCCATTCTACAAAGCTGGTGCAGATATCTGTACAGTTTTAGGTTGTGCTGATATCGGTACGATCAAAGGTATCATTGATGTTGCTAACAAATACGGTAAAAAAGCACAAGTTGACTTGATCAACGTTGCTGATAAAGCTGCTAAAACTAAAGAAGTTGTTGCTGCTGGCGCGCACATCATTGGCGTTCACACTGGTTTAGATCAACAAGCTGCTGGTCAAACACCATTCAATGACTTAGCGATGGTTGCTGCTTTAGGTTTAAAAGTAGAAATCTCAGTTGCTGGTGGCGTTAAAGCTTCTACAGCGCAACAAGTTAAAGATGCTGGTGCAACAATTATTGTTGCCGGTGCTGCTATCTACGGCGCTACTGACCCTGCTGCTGCTGCTGCTGAAATCACAGCTATTGCTCACGCTTAAGCTAAGCATTGGTTTTAATTAACCAAATCCAATAAGAAATTATTGAATTGAGTAAATGAAAAATCCTGATTCAGCAATGAATCAGGATTTTTTTTAACAGTACACGTATTAAAAGTGTGCTTGAATAATTAAGGAAAACATCATGAGTCATCAAAAATTAATTTTAGACAGATTAACCACCATCTTGTCAGAAACAGATAACAGTTACGCAGAAAAATTATTAAAAATGGTGGATGAAGCTGGCCGCATTTTTATCGGTGGCGCTGGTCGTTCGTTGCTTGTTTCACGATTCTTTGCTATGCGCTTAGTGCATGCTGGTTACAATGTAAGCATGATTGGTGAAGTGGTTACTCCAGCGATTAAAGCCGATGATTTGTTGTTACTCGTTTCAGGTTCAGGCGGCACAGAAACTTTATTACCATTTGTTAAAAAAGCAAGCTCAGTAGGCGCTAAATTGGCAGTAGTTTCCATGAAAGCAAAATCTGCAATGGCAGACGTCGCTGATTTGAACATCCAAATTGGTAATGACAATAGCTTTCCACTGACAAAAGGTATGCCGATGGGTGCTCAATTTGAGTTGTCTGCTTTAGTTTTCTTAGAAGCGGTTATTGCGGATAATATTTTCGCAAAAGGTTTAACTGAAGAAGGTATGCGCGCTATTCATGCTAATTTGGAATAATACAAAATCAGATTGATTTAACACTGCTGTGCAGAAGAAGCCCGTTTAGACGGGCTTCTTTTATTGGGTTAACCTTTTTATATCCTGGCTTGAAATTTTCTGTTGATGTAAAGCGGTAGCCACTAAAGCACCAGTTACGCCTAATTGTTTGAGCATGATTAAATCAGCGGCATCTCTAATACCGCCAGCGGCATAGATATTAAAGTATTTGGCGCGACTAATAATTTCCGCCAATAAGCCTTGATTCACCCCTTGGTTAGCGCCCACATGCGCCAATGACATCACAATCACATCTTGTGGCCAATAATCGGTATTTGTCAGCAGTTCTGCTGGCCCTTGATAGCCGTGCGGAAAAAAGTCTAGTGACAATATAAATGGCTGCTGATGATGATTAAGTGAACGATAGCGGTCTATCTGTGTGAAATTTTCGCTGCCTATAACTAAGCGAACGTTAAGTTTTTGCCAAGTATTTAGCTCTGTTTGGCTCTTGATCCCAGCATCCAGAAAAATTGATAATTGGGGGAAGTGTAGGCTGATGGCTTCAATCACATTATAATTTGTGCTGACACTAGCTCTTGTTTTTTGGATGGCATTTAAATCGGCGATATATAATTGTGTAAATGGGTAAAGCGCTAATAAGGCTGAAACAATATCTAATGGTTTGCTAGTCGCGCTAAGCTGTGATTGTATCGCTTGGTAATGTTGCCTCTTACCTTTTTTGGCATGCACAACCACGCCATCTAATAAGTCAATTACTGGGATTATTTGCATCATCGAAAAACTTCAAAAATTATTAGTATGTGAGTTTATCACTAGTGGTGGTTTTAGTGACGCGCCATTGCCTGAGGCGCTTGCAAAGGAAGGCGCTGCCATGCGTGATGCTTTATTACGCGACTTGAGCGAGCTTAAGCAATACCAACTCTTGAGCTTGCATGACGCGCGCTTGCCACCATCCGCTTATGTCAATAAAAGCATGTTAGTCGCGGCAGGTGAATTCAAAAAAGTATTTAAAAAAGCACTTAAACAAGCCGATTTAGTTTGGTTGATTGCACCAGAAACTGCTGGTCATTTGCTGGAACTCACTGAGCTGTGTTTGGCGGCTGAAGCGCAAGAGCAGGGCGCCATTTTCTTGGGTTGTGGTTATGATGCCACTTTATTGGGCACCAGTAAAACTCTGAGTTTTGAAGCCTTGAAAGCCGCGGGCATTAATACCTTGCCGGTATTTTCCGGTAAAGATTTAATGCAAGCAGAATATTTTTCTGAGCGATTACAGCTAAACGTAGAAAAATGGGTCGCTAAGCCCGAAGATGGTGCGGGCTGTGAGGGCATTCGATTATTTAATTCGCTAGAGGATTTAAGATCTTGGTTGGCACAAGATGGGCGATATTGGCATTATTTTGCGCAGCCTTTTCAGCAGGGTTTAGTGGCGAGTTTATCTATGATTTGCCGTGAGGGTAAAGGCTGGTTATTAAGTTGCAACCAGCAGCATATTCTATGTGATGGCAGCCAGTTTAAGTTAACTGGCATCAGTATTAACGGCATGCAGGCTTATCGGCAACGCTTTGAAACGCTAGCGAGACAAGTCGCTAAAATACTGCCTGATGCGCTTGGCTATATCGGGGTGGATGTGATTGTTGATGTGGCGCATGACGAAATTTTCGTGATCGACATTAACCCGCGCTTAACCAGTAGTTATGCAGGTTTGCAAGGGGCGATAGGGCATAACCCAGCGAAAATTATTTTAGATTGTCAATTAGCGCCACAATTTAAATTGCCGGTTGTGCAAAAAAATATTGTCGAGATTCTACTGTGAACCACGCATTGATCATTCCGCTGGCGGCTTTGCCCGATAGATATGTGGCGAAAGTGGCAAAAAACAGCATAGGCTGGGATATCGGTGGCGCACACTTAAAAGCTGTGCAGATTGATGCTAGGGGTAGTGTGTTGGCTGTAAGTCAAGTGTACTGCCCTTTGTGGCGTGGCTTACCTGAGTTAGATCGTGCAATAGATGAAGTGTTGTCTATACTTAGGCTAGAGTCGTATGCTACTAGCCACTTTGTTACCATGACAGGCGAGCTTGCAGATATTTTTCCTAATCGCCATGCTGGGGTAGTGCAAATTGCGCATTTTGTGGCGCAAAAGTTCTCAGGAAACATTATGTTTTATGCGGGGTATGATGGCTTTGTGCCGGCTGGTGAGGTTGGCGCGCATGCCGTCAGTATTGCTTCAATGAATTGGCTGGCAAGTGTGCAATACCTTGCACACAATAAGTCGCAGGCTTTATTTTTGGATATTGGTAGCACCACCACAGATATTGCATTAATTTTAGAGGGCAAGCCCTGTGTACTTGGTTTTACTGATGCAATGCGCTTGCAAACAGATGAATTAGTTTATAGCGGGGTGGTGCGTACACCATTGATGGCGATTGCACAAAAAATAGCGTTCGCAGGGCATATCGTGAATGTGACAGCTGAACACTTTGCTACCACGGCTGATGTATATACGCTTACGGGTGATTTAGCGTGTACGAAAAATAGCGCAGAAACGTCTGATGGTGCTGATAAAAGTGTAGAAGCTTGTGCGCGACGCATTGCAAGAATGATCGGTTGGGATGCGCAAGACGCCCCATTACCTGCTTGGCGAAATTTAGCCCACGCATTTAAAAATGCACAATTAACTCAAATTAAGCAAGCTATGTTGCGGAAAATCGCCTTGCTAGAAGACCATAGCGACTTGTGTGTGGTGGGCGCAGGCGCAGGAGATTTTTTGGTAGCTACGTTAGCGCAAGAATTGGGTTTGAAGTATGCCTCTATCGCTCAATTTATTGTTGTGGCCCAAGCAGCAAAAAACACGGATGAAGCCATAACGATGGCGGCGCTGTGCTTTCCGGCCTATGCGGTAGCTTGTTTGGGCGTTGTGGCCTAGTCATGCTAAAACAACAGCTTAAATATCAGCCCAACACTGCACACTTATTTGAGCGCATCGCGCATCGGCCTTGGGCGATATTTTTGGATAGTGGTCGGCCAAAAAGTGAATACGGCCGATTTGATATTCTGGTCGCCGATCCGTTTGTGACCATTAGCACGATTGAAAGTGACGTAGAAGTATTGCCTAGAGTGCGTACTGAAATTATTCAAAATGGTCTGAAGACTATTAGTCATGAGGACCCTTTTGCTATTCTCAATCGCCTATTGGCGTCTTACCAAGCTGAACAAAGTAATAATTTACCGTTTGCTGGTGGCGCTGTGGGCTATTTTTCTTATGATTTAGCGCGGCAACTAGAGCATTTGCCTATGCTGGCACAAAAAGACCTCAGCGTTCCACATATGATGGTGGGTATTTATGACTGGGCAGTGCTAGTCGATCATCAAGAACAAACCGCTTGCTTGGTCTCTCATGGCTTTCAGCAATCCACCCATGATCACTGGCAAAGTCTATGTGATTTATTCGACAAGCCTACCGCGTTGGCAAATGCGGAAATTAAGTTAAGGGTGGACTTTTCACTGACCAGTGCCGTGACGAGCAATATGAGTTTTTCCCAATATAGCCTAGCATTTCAGGCGGTTAAAAATTACATTACTAAAGGGGATTGTTATCAAGTCAATCTTGCGCAACGTTTTTCAGCGCGCGCTAGCGGGGATGGTTGGTTAGCCTATCAGAAACTCAGGGAAATTAGTCCTGCGCCATTTATGGCGTATATGGATTTTGGGTTTTTACAGGTGCTTTCCGGCTCGCCAGAGCGATTTTTGCAAGTCATAGGCAGTCATGTAGAAACCCGTCCTATTAAAGGCACTAGACCACGCTCTGACGATTTGATGCAAGACCGTAAACTGGCAAGTGATTTGCAATCTAGCATTAAGGATCAGGCTGAAAATTTAATGATTGTTGATTTGTTACGTAATGATATTAGCAAAAACTGCAAGATTGGTTCAGTGCAAGCGAACAAGTTATTTCAGTTACAAAGTTTTGCTAATGTGCACCATTTGGTCAGCATCATCACCGGCAGGCTAGCGGTGGGTAAAACCGCCATTGATTTACTACGGGGATGTTTCCCTGGTGGCTCTATCACTGGCGCACCTAAGTTAAGAGCGATGCAGATTATTGAAGCGCTTGAGCCGCATCGCCGCGGGGTGTATTGTGGTGCTATTGGCTATATTGGTTTTGATGGCAATATGGATAGTAATATTGCTATTCGTACTGCGGTCTATTCGGTCGCAGCGGACGGTGAAGGTGAAATTAGTTTTTATTCAGGCGGTGGCATCGTGGCTGATTCTGACCTAGAAAAAGAATATGCAGAAACGCTGGATAAGGCCTCAAGTCTACTGAAGACCATGCAGTACTTTCAGCGTTAATCTATCCATCATCAAAGTATTAGGATGAGCAACTGAATGTGGATCATAAAAATTGGTGGTAGTTTACTCGGCGCGCCAGAGTTACAGTACTGGCTAGATCTGATCGTTAAATTGAGCAATGGCCAGGTGATTATTGTGCCGGGCGGAGGCTTGTTTGCTAATGCGGTGCGTGAAGCGCAACAACTGAGCAATAGCAATGACGCCGTTGCACATCAACTGGCTTTGTTGGCGATGGATCAATTTGGAATATTGCTAGCGGGGATGCATGCCGACCTTGTTACCGCAAGCAGTGAATTGGAGATTGCGGAGCGTGGCTGGCAGCATCAGGGCATCGTATGGTTACCAAGCAAAATGGTCTTAGCCGATCAAACTATCCCCCAAAATTGGCAGGTGACGTCGGATAGTCTCAGTGCCTGGTTAGCCAATAAGCTAGGCGCTGAGCAGTTGATATTGCTTAAGTCTAAATCACTGATTAACGACCAAAAAGATCAATCTATCCTCGCACAATGTTTAGTGGAGGAGGATTTAATTGACCCGAATTTTGTGCATTATATCGCGGGTAATAATTATCAAACTTGGCTGTTAAATAAAGCGGATTACAGCATATTTGAGCAGGGGTTTAACGTGAAAAGTCTTCAAGAAAAAGGGTTGCGCATCAATACGGATGGCTAGCTAAAGTCGTTACTGATGGCCAACTAAAGTCTTCAGGAAAATTTCTCTTTTTCAAAGCGTCCAAAGTGCAACATCATGGTGGGTAAAATCAATAGGTTGAGTATGGTTGAAGTGACTAAGTCGCCGACAATAATCGTCGCCATAGGCCCTTCAATTTCACGTCCAGGTTGATGGCTACCTAAGGCTAAAGGTAGTAAGCCTAGTGCCGTTACTAAAGCGGTCATTAATATTGAGGGTAGCCGCTCAGATGCACCGCGTATGCAGGTTTCTAAGCCCCAAATGCAGTTTTCCTCATCAATTAAGTGTTGATAGTGCGATACCATCATAATGGAGTATAGAGATTAGCTTGAAAGTAGAGCATAAAGTAAGCGCTAATCTATGCCTAATGCGCTTGGTCAAAGTTAGGGTGTCTTGATTAATGTGCTTGTCGAGAGTGCTTAAGTACTTAAACGTTAAGCTACAATTTTAGCATGCACAGCACTTAATGCATCTTGTAAGGTTTCTTCGCTTAAGCTGTTAATGGTCGTGGCTAATAAGTCAGCTGCTTCCACGGTACTAATTGGTAAGTCATGGCTGTCAATTTCAGCAATTAAGCCTGCCGCAGCGCCAGTGACTTTTAATAACGATTGGCGCTCACGCATTAAAAGTTCCAACTCAGTGCGCAGCATATTAATTTCGTTTTGATTGATGTTGTTTTGCATGATTTTTTAGCCCATCCTAAAAGGAGTAATTAACTGCATTCTCGCACAATTAAAGCTTATTCCGCTAGATGCCATTTAAAAAGGTGGGCTAATTTCATCAGGATATAACTGCCCCGTAAAAAATATAAGTAATTTATCCTTTTAATGGTTGTCACGAGCGGTAGTTAGGCTATAATGCCCGCTTGTTTGAAGCGGCAGTATATTGAGCCGTCAACGACCTGCGAGAGTGGCGGAATTGGTAGACGCACTGGATTTAGGTTCCAGCGCCGTAAGGCGTGAGAGTTCGAGTCTCTCCTTTCGCACCAAACATAAAGGGCTTTCCTGACGGAAAGCCCTTTTTTATGGGCGCATCATTTAGAATGGCTTATGAAAAATAATGGCAGTCTCGTTTGTGAACAAAAGCCTAATATGCTATAGTTTCCCGCTTAATTTAAGCGAAGCAGTGAGTCTATAAAACTAAGGTTTTTTGCGGAGAGTAAAAAGTGACTTGGGTTTTAGGTGAATACCCTTGTAACTGCCGTAAAATATAGCTTTTGTATGCTCTCTATTCATACCAATTGACTTAATTAATGTATTGTTTGGTCGGTGGTCGTAGTAAAGCCGCTGTCTATACCTTGCATTTAAAAACTTAGAACCTTGACCTTAGGAATAAACCGCATGGCATTGAATGTTGAAACAATTAGCAAACTTGAACGCCGTATTACCATTACGGTTCCACTCCAACCACTAGAAGCACAAATTCATCAGCGTTTGGCGCAGATGTCACGCACAGCAAAATTTGCTGGGTTTAGACCTGGTAAAGCGCCTATGGGCTTGGTTAATCAGCATTATGGTGATCAAGTGCGTGATGAAGTGTATTCTGGTGCTGTTGAAAAAAGCTTTGGCGCTGCCGTTGACGAGGCGAAGTTACGTGTTGCCGGTTATCCTAATATTGAGCATAAGCCATTTGAAGCGGCTTCTGTCAATTTAGAATATACCGCAACATTTGAAGTGTTCCCTGAAGTGAATTTTGGCGATTTGTCCAAAATTAAAATTGAGCGTCCTGTGATTGAAGTGGGCGATGCTGATGTTAAAAAGACGTTAGATGTTTTGGTTCAGCAACGCGTGAGTTATGCACCAGTTAAACGGGCTGCTAAAAAAGGCGATCGTATTAATGTAACGCTTAAAGCTTCAATTGACGGTAAAGAGGTTGAATCTACCGGTGATACTGGTATCGATTTAGTGCTCGGTGACGCAGGGCGCGTGGCTTCATTTGATGAGCAACTGGCTGGCGGTAAAGCAGGCGCTTCTAAACAATTCGAAATTTCTTATCCAGCGGATCACAACCCAGAACAATTGGCTGGCAAAACTGTTGCGTACGATGTGACTTATGTCAGTGTATCAGAACCAAAATTCCCGGAGCTAGATGCTGCTTTCGCAAAAAGCTTAGGCATTGAAGATGGTGATGTTGCGAAAATGAAAGCTGAAATCACGGAAAGCTTAAATCAAGAAGTGTCTAAACGTGTCAGTGCAAAGCTAAAAGAGCAAGTATTCCAAGCCTTGGTTGATAGTGCTGACTTTGAAATCCCTCGTGTGTTGTTAGGCTCTGAAATCAATCGCATGATGGAAACGACCACGCAAAATCTAAAACAACGTGGTGCTGATTTAGCTGCGATTAAGCTTGAACCAGCTATGTTTGAAGATCAAGCCAAACGCAGTACTAAGTTGCGCTTGATTTTAGGCGAGCTAATCAATACCAATGGTTTACATGCCAACGCTGATCAGATCCGCGCCATGGTTGATGTGTTTTCACAAAGCTTTGAGCGCCCATCTGATGTGGTGACTTGGTACTTTGCTGATCCTAAGCGTTTGGATGAGCCCTCTGCTTTGGCAACTGAAGAGAATGCGGTGGCTTGGGTGTTGTCGAAAGCCAAAGTTAGCGATAAGAAAGTTAAATTTGATGATTTAATGGGAAATGCGTAAATGAATAATTTGCAACGGTTGCAGGCACAACAGGATTTAGAGGTGCAAGACTTAAGCCCGCAAGGTTTGGGCTACATCCCGATGGTGGTTGAGCAGAGTGGCCGTGGCGAACGTTCTTACGATATTTACTCGCGCTTACTTAAAGAGCGTGTGATATTTTTAGTGGGTCCAGTCAATGATATGTCGGCTAACTTGGTGGTGGCTCAACTTTTATTTTTAGAAGCTGAAAACCCAGATAAGGATATTTCGCTGTATATCAATTCACCGGGTGGTTCGGTTACGGCAGGCATGTCAATTTATGACACGATGCAGTTTATTAAAGCAGATGTCAGCACCTTGTGTATTGGTCAGGCCGCTAGTATGGGGGCATTTTTACTGGCAGCAGGCGCGAAAGGCAAGCGATTTAGCTTGCCTAATTCACGCGTGATGATTCATCAGCCTTCAGGCGGTTTTCAGGGCCAATCTACCGATATTGCTATTCATGCAAAAGAAATTATGTATTTGCGTGAAAAATTAAACGCAATTTTAGCGCACCATACGGGTAAAACTTCGGCAGAAATTGACTCAGATACAGAGCGGGATAATTTTATGAGTGCTGAGCAATCTGTCGCTTACGGCATGATTGATAAAGTGATTACCAGTCGCACTGAAGCGGCCTAGTTAAGCCTCAAGTTCGGTTTTTCAAGACCGTTATTAAAGTTAGCAAGCTTAATGCACCCTCAATACCAGCCAAACTGCTTTTTAAAATAGGAAATATTCAATGGCTACTAAAGCTGACGGCGATAAATTACTTTACTGTTCATTCTGCGGCAAAAGCCAACATGAAGTAAAAAAACTCATTGCAGGGCCTTCTGTGTTTGTTTGTAATGAGTGTGTTGACTTGTGTAATGACATCATTAGGGAAGAAGTTAAAAACACCGATGGCTTAAAGTCAGCGGATGAAAGCTTACCCACGCCGCAAGAAATTTGTAAAATACTAGATCAATATGTGATTGGACAAACCCACGCTAAAAAGAATTTAGCGGTGGCGGTTTATAACCATTACAAGCGTCTTGGCCACAATAATTTGGCGGATGGCGGACAAAAAGACGAAGTTGAAATTTCTAAAAGTAATATTTTGTTGATCGGTCCAACCGGCTCAGGAAAAACCTTACTGGCACAAACGTTAGCACGCTTGCTTGATGTGCCGTTTGTCATGGCGGATGCCACCACGCTTACTGAAGCTGGTTATGTCGGTGAAGACGTTGAAAATATCATGCAGAAGTTATTGCAAAAATGTGATTACGACGTTGAGAAAGCCAAGCGCGGTATAGTTTATATTGATGAAGTAGACAAAATTTCACGTAAATCAGAAAATGCTTCTATTACCCGTGATGTGTCGGGTGAGGGCGTGCAACAAGCTTTGCTTAAGCTCATTGAAGGCACGGTAGCTTCCATCCCGCCGCAGGGTGGCCGTAAGCATCCTAACCAAGAGTTTGTGCAACTTGACACCACCAACATTTTATTTATCTGTGGTGGTGCATTTGATGGGCTTGAGAAGGTCATTCGTTTACGCTCAGAAAAGGGCGGTATTGGCTTTGGCGCTGAAGTGAAAAGCAAGGATGATAATCTGCAAGTGGGTGCGGTGTTGCGCGACGTTGAGCCAGAAGACTTAATTAAATTCGGCTTAATTCCAGAGTTTATCGGCCGTTTGCCGGTGGTGGCTACCTTAGAATCATTGGATGAAGCTGCGCTGATGACTATACTAACTGAACCAAAAAATGCACTGACTAAGCAATACATCAAATTATTCAAAATGGAAGGCGTGGAATTGGAGTTTAGGGATTCTGCCTTACTTCTGATTGCTAAAAAAGCGCTAGAGCGGAAGACTGGCGCACGCGGCTTGCGTTCGATTCTTGAGCATTCATTACTCGACATCATGTACGAGCTACCATCACTGGAGAATTTAAGTAAAGTGGTGGTGGATGAAGGGGTTGTTCGTGGCGATACGCCAGCGATATTGATTTATGCGGATAAGCCTGCTGAAGAGGCAGTGGGCTAAATTAGACTAGTGCTTAATTGATCTGTGTTGATTTATGTTTAAGTTTTTAATCATCGGCGTAAGATTTAAAGCAATTGCACTGGCTTTAGACTTGAATCGCAATGCATTAACCCCATTAATGGTTGTATAGGCGTTTTTGGCTTAACCTTTTAGTTGAATTTGGAAGTCACCATGATAAAACCATTACCTTTATATACCTCTGATGACGGCCTGTTGCCAGTATTGCCTTTGCGCGACGTCGTTGTTTATCCTCACTTGGTCATCCCTTTGTTTGTTGGCCGAGCTAAATCCGTCAGAGCCCTAGAATTGGCCTCTGAAGGGAATAAGAAGATTTTATTGGTAGCACAAAAGTCGGCGAATAAAGATGAGCCAGATGCCAATGATTTATATGATGTAGGCACCATCGCCACCGTGCTGCAAATGCTGAAATTGCCAGATGGCACTGTGAAAGTGTTGGTCGAGGGTGTTCAGCGAGCTAAGGTGACGGGCTTTATCGAGACTGAAGAGTGCTTTGCCGCGCACGCTGAGTTAATTCCTGAATCTGTCAGTGATGTTGAGATACAGGCCTTAATGCGCACTGTATTTGCTCAGTTTGATCAATATGTAAAACTCAATAAAAAAATTCCACCTGAAATATTAACTTCATTAGCTGGTATTGATGAAGCGGGGCGTTTGGCAGATACCATTGCCGCGCATCTGACTTTAAAGTTAGATGAAAAACAAAAAATTCTAGAAATGTTTAGTGTGGCTGAGCGTTTAGAACATTTGCTTCGCTTAATGGAAGGCGAAATTGACATTCTACAAGTGGAAAAGCGTATTCGTGGCCGTGTAAAACGCCAAATGGAAAAAACGCAGCGTGAATACTACTTAAATGAGCAGGTCAAAGCGATTCAAAAAGAGCTAGGTGAGCAAGATGAAAATGCCGAGATGGATGAATTGGAGCGGCGAATAGAAGATGCGCGCATGCCTAAAGAAGCGCTAGCCAAAGTGGCGAGTGAGCTCAAAAAACTAAAACTCATGTCACCCATGTCGGCTGAAGCCTCTGTGGTGCGTAACTACATTGATATTCTCATCAATCTGCCTTGGAAGAAAAAAACAAAAATAAGTAAAAATTTGTCAGCGGCAGAGAAGGTTTTAGATGATGACCACTATGGCCTAGAAAAAGTCAAAGAACGCATTGTTGAGTATCTTGCGGTACAGCAGCGGGTGAATAAAATTAAAGCGCCAATTCTATGCTTGGTTGGGCCGCCAGGGGTAGGTAAAACTTCACTTGGTCAAAGTATTGCCAAAGCGGTGAATCGTAAATTTGTGCGTATGGCACTTGGTGGTGTGCGTGATGAATCTGAAATACGCGGACATAGACGTACTTATATAGGCTCAATGCCAGGTAAGATTTTACAAAGTATGAGTAAAGCGGGCGTTAAAAACCCATTATTCTTACTCGATGAAGTTGATAAGATGGGGCAAGACATGCGTGGTGATCCATCTTCAGCGCTGTTGGAAGTGTTGGACCCTGAACAAAATCATACGTTTGCCGATCATTATGTGGAAGTTGAATACGACTTATCAGACGTGATGTTTGTCGCTACAGCGAATTCGATGAATATCCCTGCCGCGCTATTAGATCGTATGGAAATTATTCACCTTTCTGGCTATACCGAAGATGAGAAGGTTAATATTGCCATGCGTTATTTGTTGCCTAAACAGCTGAAATCGCATGGTTTAAAAGAGCATGAGGTTACCATTTCTGAAGCTGCTGTTCGCGACATTGTACGGTACTACACCCGTGAAGCTGGTGTGCGTAAGCTTGAGCAAGAGATTTCTAAAGTTTGCCGAAAAGTGGTCAAAGCATTGTTGACCGCTAAAGCGGAAGATGGGGCTAAGGCTAATCAAAAAATAGAGGTGACCCCTGAGACGTTAGATAAGTATCTTGGTGTTCAGCGCTATGATTATGGTGTGGCTGCAAAAGAAAATCAAGTTGGCCAAGTCACAGGTCTAGCTTGGACCTCTGTGGGTGGAGAATTGTTGACGATTGAGGCTGTATTACTATCGGGTAAGGGTAAGACGACCACGACCGGTAAGCTAGGCGATGTTATGAAAGAATCAACGCAAGCCGCCATGAGTGTAGTCCGTAGTCGCGCTAAACGTCTTGGTATCACTGATGATTTTTATGAAAAGAATGACATTCACATTCACTTTCCTGAGGGCTCTACCCCTAAGGATGGGCCAAGTGCTGGTATCGCAATTACTACGGCGCTAGTTTCAATTTTAACTGGAATCCCAGTACGTGCAGATGTGGCGATGACGGGTGAGATTACACTGAGGGGCGAGGTGTTGCCAATAGGTGGACTAAAAGAGAAGCTGTTAGCGGCGCACCGTGGAGGCATTAAAACTGTATTAATACCCCATCAGAACCTTAAAGATTTGGCCGACATTCCGGAAAATATTAAAAATCAACTTGATATTCATCCAGTGCAATGGATTGACGAAGTGTTGGTACTAGCATTGGCTTCACAGCCCGTACCGCTACCTGAACATAATGAAATTATTGTAAATGAAGTACAACTCGCTGATAAATCGGAAGAAAGTAAAACTTCGGCTACAGAAGAGATTAAGCACTAATAAAATAAATTTGAATATTGCTGACAAAGGCTTGACATAGCCTTTGTTGAGTTGATATAAAGACATACGGGTAGAGTTGCTGCCCAAGTATAATTTTAATCTTTATTTAATAAACTTTTATGTGAGGAGATTACTCGTGAATAAATCAGAATTGATTGACAGTATTGCAAGCGCAGCTGGCATTTCAAAAGCAGCAGCAGGTCGTGCATTAGATGCAACAACCGCTTCAATTACAACTGCGTTGAAAAAAGGTAATTTGGTAACTTTAATTGGCTTCGGCACGTTTTATATCGGTAAACGTGCGGCACGTAATGGCCGTAATCCGCGTACTGGTGAAACAATTAAGATTAAAGCAGCGAATTCTCCTAAATTTAGGGCTGGTAAATCACTTAAAGATGCTGTAAACTAGCGTTTTTGTTGGTTAAGCAGGGTGCTTAGCTCAGTTGGTAGAGCGTCGCCCTTACAAGGCGAATGTCAGCGGTTCGACCCCGTTAGCACCCACCAAATCACCAGCAAAAAAAGTGACTAAGTCGTTCCTAATTGTAAAATTGAGAGTGCCGGTATTTTAAGCACTCTTTTATTTTGCTGAAAATTTAGAGCGCAATATTTATACGCGTTTTATGAAAATTAAAATACGTAAGTTTTATGGAGTGGTAGTTCAGTTGGTTAGAATACCTGCCTGTCACGCAGGGGGTCGCGGGTTCGAGTCCCGTCCGCTCCGCCAAAATCAAGAAGCCCCGTATTTCATAGCCAAATCAATAGGTTACGAGATGCGGGGTTTTCTTTTTTACCACACG